>CAVYVX010000001.1:0-499018 GCA_963772155.1 uncultured Acidobacteriaceae bacterium
GAGGGACGACCCAGTTCTCACTCATACTCTTTAGGGCCTGTCGGTACCCGGCCGATGCGGCCACAGCCTAACGCTCCTATAATCCTCTCAACATGATTTCCGTCGTTCAACTTGGCTCTCTCGACTACGCCGAAGGCCTGCGTCTTCAGCAAAAACTGGTCAATCTGCGCCAAGCGGCACAAATCGGCGATGTGCTGCTGCTCCTCGAACACAAGCCCGTCATCACCCTCGGACGCAACGCCAAAGCCGCCAACCTGCTCGCGTCCCCCGAAGCCCTCGCCGCTCGTGGCGTCGAAGTCTTCGAGTGCGACCGCGGCGGCGATGTTACCTTTCACGGCCCGGGCCAGCTCGTCGCCTATCCCATCCTCGATCTGCGAGAGCATGATCTGCGCCAGCACCCGTGTGGCGCGTGCGCCCCCGCCCGCGAAAAGTCCACCCTGAAGAAAACCCTCGGCGTGGTCGATTACGTCCGCCGCCTGGAAGAAGTCCTGATCCGCACCTGCGTCGATTTCGGAATCTCCACTCACCGCGTCCCCGGCCTTACCGGCGTGTGGACGGAACCTGTCCGTGTGGAATCTGCCCTTCGGCCCGATCAGGGCGGGTCGAAGACCCGCCACCACACAACCGCCGAAGCGAAAATCGCCGCCATCGGCGTCCACATCTCCCGCTCCGTCACCTCGCACGGCTTTGCCCTGAACGTTAATACCGATCTTAGCTGCTTCGACCTCATCGTTCCCTGCGGAATCGCGGCCAAGCCGGTGACCTCGATGCAAAGAGAATTGCATCGCGAAATCGATCTCCACGCCGTGGCCCAGTCGCTCGCGCGAAACTTCGGCAGCGTCTTTGCGAGCCAGATGCAGTGGCTCGATACCATCGATGCCTTGTTGGGCAACACCGTGGGAGTCCCGATGCAAGCGCCCGACGAGTTGCGCCGCCTGCGCGTCGAACTGCAAGGCGAAGACGATCCATTTCGCGCCTAAATAATTCCCCGTAGAGACGCGGCTTGCCGCGTCTCCGCCCGCGCCCAAAGACGCGGCTGCCCCATCCTTTTCACGCACTTTGCGAAAGAGTGGGTTACAGTGCATAAGATCTTTCAACACACTCGACCTTCTCACGACGGCTAGTACCGTGACCGCATAACGATTACGACGTGGAAAACAAGCAGCGCCGGCATCTTGCCGGCTGCCCCGAGGGCCTGCCCTGAGCTTAACGAAGAGGCGTCTCGCCTTCGGCGCGGCAGGCAAAATCGCGCGCCGGACAGCCGCCGCGACGGTGGCGCTACTCACAGTGGTGAAACGGTACAAATCATGCGGTCACGGTACTAATTGGCCGGGACCCCGAACAGCGCCTCGATCAAGCCGTTGTTCCATATGCAATTTGAGGTTGCGGCGTTGCTGGCGAGTTGAAGCATGATTGTATCAGCGTCTTCCTGAGTAGGTTGCGCACCCTTCCCATTCACGTAGCGCAGGATCTGGTCATACCCAGTAGGCTGGGGAATGGAACAGGCCTCGCTACTCTGATTGACTTTTTTGTAAGTCCACCAAACCCATCCGATGTTATTCTTAGCCATAAGATGGACCATGCTCTTGGCCCACTTATTGGTGTTCTCGCCCGTTTCTCCATTCCATAGCGGAACGTTGTATCGCTTGCGGAGATTGAGGTAACCCCGGATGTCTTCCTGAGTGTTCGGGTCCCAGTATTTGTGAAATACCAGTACCATGTTGTCGTCCCACGTGGGCAGCATTGCTCGCACGCCAGCCGGGGAGCCGCACCATGAGGTGCCACAGGCAAAAATGATGTGGTTGGTATCGACCGAGCGAATGGCTTGTGTCGTCGTGACATAGAAGGCGCGCACCTTCGCGCCACCCTCCAGGGGATTGTCCTCACTTAGCAGAGGCTCGTCCAGCAGGTCGTAGCCACCGACAGCGGGCTCATTGGCATAGCGCTGTGCAATCGCTTGCCAAAGATGAATCGTCCAGGGCTGATAGATCGAAGGCTGAGTCCATAGATGAGGCTGGCCATCGACGGTGTCAGACATCAACTCCGGGTTCTGCCCGCCGGGAGCGGCGTGCAGGCACAGAATGACATAGATATTGTGCGCCTTGCACCAGGCGATCATCTGATCCATCCACTGCCAGCCGCTGTCCAGATACACGCCGTCCGACGGTGAAAGCCAGTGATAGTTGATCGAGAAGCGGACGGCGTTGACTCCCCAACTCTGCCACCTGGCGACGTCCGATTCGGTGACCACGTTGGCTTGCCACGCCTGCCAGTACTGGTCGGCGTCATCCTCACCCATCAGCGTGTCGAGAGTGCTGTGGATTCGCGTATATCCGTAGTACCAGAGGTACTTGCCATCCCCGTCCGGCCATTCGAGCATGTAGGCTTCCGTGTTCGTCCATTCGCCAAGGCCGAATCCCTTGATCACAAAATTGTTGCCGTCCGCATCCACAATATTCTGGCCGCTGACTTTGAGTCCAGACCAGGTTTGGGCCGCAGCCAGCGTGGAGTACAGGATGGAAGCGATCGCTACAACGTAGAGAAAGCCGGACCCGCGGAAAGGCTTACAGTGTATCGGCATACCCGCACTCCTGATATTGTAACTTCAGCCATCACTGGCTTCGCGGGCAGAGTCTGCCTTGCCTTACCGAAGCTGCGGGAAAAAATCAAAGGCAGTGTCCGCGACAGACATTATACCTGCCCGACGGATGATCCTGACTCCGGTAGCCGGAAATGGCCGCCTGCGCTGCGTTTCTGGCAAACTGATAAAATCGACCTTTGTCATGTCCGCTTCTTCCCAGCTCGTCCAGATCGACCTCGGCCCCGCCGTCCGCAGCCCCAAGCCCGCGTGGCTCAAGGTGCAGGCTCCCCTGGGCGGCAACTTTCACAACTTGAAGCGGCTGGCGCGCGGACTTGATCTGCATACGGTGTGCGAGTCGGCGCAGTGTCCGAACATCGGAGAATGCTGGCAGCATCGCACCGCGACCTTCATGCTGCTGGGCGATATCTGCACCCGCCGCTGCGGCTTTTGCGCGGTGCCCAAGGGGCGTCCCCAGCCGATTGACTGGGACGAGCCGCGGCGCGTGGCCGAAGCCGTCGCCACGCTGGGCCTGCGTTATGCCGTCGTGACCAGCGTGAATCGCGACGACGACAACGCAGGCGGCGCCAGGATTTTTGCCGATACCATCCGCCGGATTCGCGAGCTGGTGCCGGAGTGCCGCGTCGAGGTGCTGATCCCCGACTTTCAGGGTCTGGAAGCGCCGCTGCGCATCGTGCTCGAAGCCAAGCCCAACGTGCTCAACCACAATGCCGAGACCGTCCCGCGCCTCTACCGCGCCGTGCGCTCGGGCGCGCGCTACCAGCGCACGCTCGATCTGCTGGCCAATGCCAAAAAATGGGACCCGGCGACCGTTACCAAGAGCGGCGTGATGGTGGGAATCGGCGAAGAGACCGATGAGCTGATCGAAGTTTTCCGCGACTTGGGCGAGCGCGGCGTAGATATTTTGACGATTGGGCAGTATCTGCGCCCGTCAAAAGATCATCTTCCGGTCGCGCGTTACTACTCGCCCGCCGAGTTTTTATCGCTGAAAGAAGAAGCGTTGAAATTTGGCTTCAAGCACGTGGAGTCGGGCCCGCTCGTGCGCTCGAGTTACCACGCCCACGAGCAGGCCGATGTTAACGGCGGGATAAACGCTGTTCACCAAACGACCAACGAATAACGACTAATGACCGATCCAACGACCAACAGCGAACGACCAACGACTCTTCCCATCAGAAGATTTTTACCCGGAACGTCAGATACTTCTTGGGGTTTTCGCGGATCGCTTTCACCAACTCCCGCGTCTCCACCAGCATTTGATTGCTGTTGTTGTAGAGCGTGGGATCTTTGAACAACATGCCCGCCGTGCCCTCGCCTTTTTGCAGGCGCTCGGAGAGTTCCGACAAGTTGCTCACCAGCGTTTGCAGCTTGGCGGCGAATTCCTGGTCGTGCGTCATCTTGCCGAACGCGCCCTTGCCCGCGTTGATGTCGTCGGTCAACTGGCGAACGTTGGCCATCGCCTTATTGGCGTTTTCATACAGCGCGGGGTCCTTGAGCAGTTTGCCGGCCGAGCCCTTGCCCTGCTGCAAGTCGTCGGCCATCTCGTTCAGCTTGTCAAGGGCGGCCATCGCTTTTCTGTAGGCCTCGTCGCTGGTGAGCAGCGGGCCCAGCGAGCCTTTTCCGTTCTGGATGTCATCCACCAATCCCTTGAACTCGGCCACCGTCGAGTTGAGCCGGTCGTATAAGGCCGGATCGTAAATGACCTTACCCAGCGAACCCTTGCCGCTTTCCACAAACTCCACAATGTGGTCCAGCCGGCTGATCAGCGCATTCATGTTTTGCAGCGTGCTCTGGCTGGCGCGCACTACGTCCTGGAGGTCGGGCTGGTCGCGGGCCGGGAGCGTGTCGCCGTTGGCCGCCTCCGGCCCCTTTGCCGTCGAACTGTCGATGTCCACGAAGGTCTCGCCCAGGACTCCGGCCGTGCTCAGCATCGTCACCGAATCCTTGCGCAGATTGAACCTGTACTTGGTGTTGACCCTCATCGTGACTTCGACCGGCGTCAGCGGCTTGTCGCCCACGATCCGGATGGCGGTCACGTTGCCGATGTCGACGCCCGCCAGCCGCACCGGCGCGCCTTGGCGCAGTTCTCCCGCATTATCGAAGTACGAGCGCAGCGTGATCTTGCGCGTGAGCCATCCGCCAGTCCCGCTCATTAGGAAAATCAGCACGGCGAGCGTGACGCTGGCGATCAGGACGGTGAGTCCCACGCGCAGCTGCGACCATTTCAACTGTTTCTGGCTAGGCAAGGTAGTCCGTAAACGACAGAAGCATCATAGCAAACACGGCGGAATTTCACTCGTCCTTAATCGGCAAAGCAGCGGATTTTTCCACTTGCCACGTAGGAGCGAACGCCCTCGTCCGCCCCTTTAGGGAATGGACATCAAAATTCGGCTTTTTCCGCAGCCGGTTAGCGGTAGGATAATACGGAAGCCATGGCCATTGCCGTCAAACGCGTTTACGAAGCGGCGTCTCCGGCGGACGGAGTGCGCGTGCTGGTGGACCGTTTGTGGCCGCGCGGGTTGACAAAAGAAGCCGCTGCCGCCAAGTTCTGGCTGCGCGACCTCGCGCCTTCTGACGAGTTGCGCCAGTGGTTCCACGCGAATCCCAATCCCGAAGCCTGGCGCATGTTTCGCAAGCGCTATCTCAAAGAGTTGGCGAGTGAAAAAGGTTCCGCGGCCGTGGAGAAGCTGCATCGCCTCGCGGAATCCAAGCCGCAGGTCACGCTGTTGTATGCGTCGCGAAACGTGGAGCGCAACAACGCGACTGTGTTGAAGGAATTGCTGGAAGGGATGAAGAAACCCCCATCGAGCGTGGGCCGCGCCGCACTTGGCCGCGGAAGGATTCGCAAGGCGAAGAGGCAGTAGGGCAGTTCTCAGTTCCCGGTTCTCAGTTCTCAGATAACAGGTGTTTCTATTTGGGCACTCTTCGTCCACTGGTGGCGTGGCCGCTGTGATCCGTGACGGCAGTGATCTTCACGTGCTCCGGGTAATGAATTCAGAAGCCTCGAGACGAGTCGAGGGTCGGAATTGGCGGTTTTGGTTTTACTGAGAACTGAGAACCGGGAACTGAGAACTCCCCTATAATTTCCCAGTCATGTCCAGTTCTGCCATCGAAGCCCTGCGCGAGAAGATCCGCCACCACGAGTATCGCTATTACGTGCTCGACGCCCCGGAGATTTCCGACGCCGAGTTCGACGCCCTGATGAACGAGCTCAAGCGGATCGAGGCCGAGCATCCCGGCCTCATCACGCCCGATTCGCCGACGCAGCGCGTGGGCGGCAAGCCGCGCGAGGGTTTCGTCAAAGCCAGGCATTCTTCTCCGATGCTCTCGCTCGACAACGCCTACAGCGAAGAGGAACTGCGCGACTGGGAGCGGCGCGTGCATGAGCTGAGCGGGCGCAATTCCAAAGACATCGAGTACATGTGCGAATTGAAGCTGGATGGCATGTCGCTGGCGCTCGTCTACAGAAATGGCCGTCTGGAACAAGGCATCACGCGCGGAGATGGCAGCGTCGGCGAAGACGTGACCTCGAATGTGCGGACGGTGCGCTCGATCCCGTTGTCGATTGCGAAAGACAAGTTGAAGAAGGCCGGAATACCCGTCTGGATTTTGAAGTTCGCGGCGAAATGCTTATGCCGCTCGCCGCCTTCCGCAGGATGAATGAGGAGCGCGAACGGCATGGGACAATCGGCGTTCGCCAATCCGCGCAACGCCACGGCGGGAACCGTGCGGCAACTCGAACCGTCCATTACTGCGCAGCGCCGTATGGACTTTTTCGCCTACTTTCTGTTGAAGGATGGACAATTTTTTTTCGACCGCCAATCCGAAGCGATGGATGCCATGGAGCTGGCGGGCTTCAAGGTAAATCCGAATCGCAAGCTGGCGAAAAATCTCGACGAAGTCTGGAAATTCATTCAAAGCTGGGAAGCCAAGCGCGAATCGCTGCCCTACGAAATTGACGGCATCGTCATCAAGGTTGACCGCACGGCGTGGCAACGGGAACTGGGCTTCACCGGCAAAGCTCCGCGCTGGGCGATTGCGTACAAGTACGCGGCGCGCGGCGGCGTGACCGAGATCGAAGACATCCTGGTGCAGGTGGGCCGCACAGGAAAGCTGACGCCGGTGGCGGCGCTGAAGCCGATTCCGATTGGCGGCACGACGGTGTCGCGCGCCACGCTGCACAACCTGGATGAGATCGAGCGCCTCGGCGTCAAGATCGGCGACTGGGTCGAGGTGGAACGCGGCGGCGATGTGATTCCGAAAGTGGTGAAGG
This sequence comes from uncultured Acidobacteriaceae bacterium, assembly GCA_963772155.1. GTDB lineage: Bacteria > Acidobacteriota > Terriglobia > Terriglobales > Acidobacteriaceae > Acidiflorens. The sequence continues at coordinate 6,873 of CAVYVX010000001.1, forward strand.
TGGTCGAAGATGACGACCATCCTCGCGGCCGCAAGCAGTTCGAAATGCCAGAGCATTGTCCGGTGTGCGGCGGCAACGTGGCGCGGACGCCGGGCGAGGTGGACCATCGCTGCGTGAATGCGAATTGCGCGGCGAAGCTGCAAGGGACGATCCTGCATTTTGCCTCGCGCCCCGTGATGAATATCGACGGGCTGGGCGAGGTGCTGGTGAATCAGCTTACCGAACGCGGCCTGGTAAAGAATGTCGCCGATCTTTACCAGCTAACGAAAGAAGATCTGCTGCAGCTCGAGCGCATGGGCGAAAAGTCGGCGGAGAACGTGCTCGCGGAGATCGAAGCCTCAAAGAAGCTGCCGCTCGAGCGCGTGATTTACGGGCTCGGGATACGTTTTGTGGGCGAGCGCACAGCGCAGTTTCTGGCGGAGCACTTCGGCTCGCTGGACGCGATCATGAAGGCGAGCGCCGAGGCGCTTGAGGAAGTAACCGAAGTCGGGCCGCGGATCGCGGAGAGCATCGTGGAATTTTTCGCCGATCAGCACAATCGCAAACTGGTTGAGCGATCTGCGCAAAGCGGGGCTGACGTTCACCGGCAAGAAAAAAGAAAAAGGCACGAAGCTGGCGGGAAAGACTTTTGTGCTGACGGGCACGCTCGTGCGCCACACGCGCGACGAAGCGAAGAAGATGATTGAAGATGCGGGCGGACGCGTTTCCGGCTCGGTGAGCAAGAAGACGGACTATGTGGTCGCGGGCAGCGATGCGGGATCGAAGCTGGACAAGGCCCGCGAGTTGGGGGTCAGCGTGATTGGGGAAGAGGAGTTGGAAAGGATGCTGTCGGAGTAGGTACGGCATGTCAGACGTGAAATTCAACTTCGATTGCGTGGCTTACTATGTCTCCGACATGGAACGGGCGATTCGTTTCTATCGGGACGTGTTGGGGTTCAGGTTCGTCTCGCGAGACGATGTCGCTCGTTTCGACATCGACGGTGTTCTATTCGAACTTGTCCCCGCGCCTGACAAGAGCGCGCTTCGGGGCGCTGGGAATGCGCGCCTCTGCTTGCGGGTCGCCGATGTCGAGCAGGCCCTGAAAGCGCTGCAAGCGAAAGGCGCGCGCACGGGTCCGGCACAAAGAAAAGCGGCCGGCGTGCTCGGGTCGGTCGAGGACCCCGATGGAAACGAAATCTGCTTCTGGCAATATCTCTAGCGGGCCCAGGTCTCGATAACCGCGAGATTTGATGCACCCGGCGTGAACTACTTGATACTACTGGACGCCTTTTTTGGGTGGCGTGCGATGTAGTTCCGGGCGAACTCAAGCAGGGCCGGGTTGCGCAGGCCCATCTTTTGCGCTTCCGTTTCGGCATCTTCGATCTTCCAGCCGCTCACCATGACTCGCCGGATCATCCAGAACGCGGCGGCTCGGGGCCCCCCGGCGCAATGGATGAAGGCCGGCTGGTTCTGCCGATCGGAAGTGATTTTCAGAAATTGCTCGACCTGTGAATCTTGAAGATTGGCGGGATTAACAGGGATGTTGAAGTAGCGCAATCCGAGTTCCTTCGCTTTGGCTTCCTCCTCCGCAGCGTTGTATTCGGCAGGGACCCGCAGGTTCACGATGGCGCGGATTCCCCTCGCTTTCAGCCGGGCCAAATCATTCATCGCCGGTTGGCCGCCGATGTAGAATTGCTCGCCGACCTGCACGAAGTTCGGAATCGAGACAAACTCCGGGGTCTGCTGCGCGTGTGTTGCGCTGCCCACCGCCAACAACGCCGCAAGCACAAGAAGGCACGTTTTCATAGTCATTCCTTTCGGACTAGGTTGTCCGGGACTGCGTTGGAAGTTAGCAACTCTCGACTGTGATAGGCTATCCTACCTTCGCTTCATCGGCAACACCCTGCTGCCGGACCTCGGCCGGCTGGACAGCCGAGGGCGGTTGTCCCTGCGTGGACGGGCGAGCCGCCCGTCCCCACACGTGCTCAACACGCTGATGTCTGCGCTATCCTAATCACATGCACGCGCACGGCGCACACGGACAATCTAATTCTCCTGTATATGGCACGAGGCGGGTGCTGCGCATTTCGCTGGCGGTCACCATGGTTTACATCGTGCTGCTGGTGGCGGCGGGCATCCGCGCACACTCGCTGGCGCTGCTTTCCGAGGCGGGACATAACCTCTCCGACTTTCTGGCGCTGCTGTTGTCGCTGGTGGCGGTTTTTCTGGAAGGCCGTCCGCCGTCGGCGACCCATACTTATGGATACCGGCGCGCCGGAGTGCTGGCGGCGCTGATCAATGCGCTGTCGCTGGTACTGGTGGCGTTTTTTATTTTCTATGAGGCGTTCCAGCGCTTGCAGCATCCCGCGCATGTCCGCGCCGGGGTGATGATTGGGGTGTCGGCGGCGGGCGTAGCGATTAACGGCGCCATCGCGCTGCTGCTGTGGCGTTCGGGGCGCGATGTAAACGTCCGCAGCGCGCTGCTGCACGAGGTGGGCGACACGCTTTCGACCGCGGCCGTAATCGCCGGCGGTTTTGCCATCCTGTGGACGGGGCAATATTGGATCGACGCGGCCCTGTCGTGCGGCATTGGCGCGCTGATTTTGTGGTCGAGCTTCGCCATAGTGCGCGAGACGCTGAATATTCTGCTCGAGGGCGCGCCGCGCGGCATAAGTCTGGAGGCGGTCGAATCCGCGCTGCGGAAGATTGCGGGCGTCGGCGCTGTGCACGACCTGCATCTGTGGAGTATTGGGTCGGAAAACCACGCGCTTTCGGCGCACGTGAAGATCGCGGACATGGCGACTTCGGAGAGCGACGCGATTCTGCGTGAGATCAACGAGCGACTTGGGCAGCGGTTTGGCATTCACCATACGACGATCCAGTTGGAACACGCGCCGTGCGAGATGGCGCACAATTGCGCGATCGCGCCGCTGGATATCTCAGCGTCGGAAGAAGAGCACGGCGAGCGGGGCCATGCCGGGAACGACGATGCCCACTGAGTGCGGAAAACTCCGATTTGTCTTTTAGGGAACCTCTGATCAAGTGTGGCGCGGGCGCCCTCGCCCGCGAAAAAGCCGCATCTTCACAGTGCTCCTGGGGCAACGAGATACTTGTTCAGAGCTTCCTTAAAGAACAAATAACTTGTTGCCTGGTTCCCAAGCGGGCCGCCGCCTGCTCCTGTGCTATGCTGGCGATTGGAGCCATTCCTCCCCGAGTCACATCCAATGAACATGCGGGACTTGACTGTAAAGCGTGTACGGCAAATCTTGCGCTTACTGGCGGCGGCGCAGTTGCTTCCCGCTCTGGAGAGCGGCGAGGAGACGCTGGTCGGCGGCCAGGCGGTGCTGGAAGGCGTGATGATGCGCTCGCCGCACGCCTGGGGAATCGCCGTGCGCAAAGCTTCGGGCGAAATAGTTACGCACAGCGAGCCGCTGGAGCGGCCTTCCGAGCGCCATAAGTGGATGGGATGGCCGGTGGTGCGCGGCGTAATGACGCTGGGACAGGCGATGAAGCTGGGATTCAGCGCGCTGAAATTTTCCGCCAACACGGTGCTCGAAGAAATATCGGCCGGTCAGTCGGCCGACCAGAGCAATGGCGATAGTGGAACTGAAGATCGGAGCGGCAAAGCTCAAAGCAAGAAGCTGGAAATCAGCGGCTGGATCGTGGGAGTGAATGTCGTTTTCTCCTTCGCCTTTTTCATCTTCATGTACAAGTACCTGCCCTTGCTGGCCACGACGGAGTTGAAGAAGGCGAATCCGGTTTTCGGGCAGCAGATCGTATTTAATCTGGTGGACGGACTCATCCGCATCGCGATATTTCTGTTGTTCGTTTGGGGCATTTCGCTGTGGAAGGACATTCGGCGTCTGTACGAATATCACGGGGCCGAGCACAAAACGGTGTTCGCCTTCGAGCATGGCGATGCGCTCGAAACCGCGACGGTGCAAAAATATTCGACCTATCATCCGCGCTGCGGGACCAGTTTCCTTATGACCGTGATGATCATCTCGATGATTGTCTACATGACGATTCCGGTGCACACGTTTTGGGCGCGTTTCGCGGTCCGGATTGCGTTTCTGCCGCTGATTGCGGGCGTTTCCTACGAGATCATCCGTTTCGCCGCCAAACGTTTTTCGGACAAGCGAGGCGGCTCACTCTTCGCGCTGATGACGGCGCCGGGCCTCTGGTTGCAGCGGATCACGACCCAGCCGCCGGACGACAGCCAGGTCGAGTGCGCCATCGTTGCGCTGGATGAAGCCATGAAGCTGGAAAAGCAGCGTGGCGGCGAGTTGGTGATTGCGTAGCGGTCGTTAGTCTTTGGTCGCATAGTTCTTAGTTCTCAGTTCCCAGTCAAACCCCTTACAATAGAATTCACGAGAACCGTTACAGGACTGATTCTGCGCGGCTATCATTGTCGTCGACCGATTTTTCTGAGAACTGAGAACTGGGAACTGAGAACTAGGGACTGAGAACTTAATGTTCGAGAGACTAGACCAAATCGAAATCCGCTACGAGGAACTGACGCGCGCGCTGTTGTCGCCCGGCATCACCAACGATTCGGCGAAATACCAGAAGACCGCCAAGGCGCACAGCGAAGTCGCCGCGATCGTCGAGAAGTATCGCGATTACAAGGACCTGAAGCGCGGCATCGCCGAGAGTCGGGCCGTTCTCGTGGACGAGAAGGATGCGGACATGCGCGCCTACGCCGAAGAAGAACTGGCCAAGCTCGAAGCGCGCATCGCGACCGTCGAAGAAGAGATCAAGGTCCTGCTGCTGCCCAAAGACCCGAACGACGAGAAGAACGTGGTACTGGAAATTCGCGCCGGAACCGGTGGAGATGAGGCTACGCTGTTCGTGGCGGAAGTCTTCCGCATGTACAACCGCTACGCCGAAACGCAGAAGTGGAAGGTGGAAGTGCTCTCCACGTCGGAGTCGGGCGTGGGCGGGCTGAAGGAAGTAATTGCCCTGATCGAGGGCGAGCGGGTCTACTCGCGGCTGAAATACGAAAGCGGCGTGCATCGCGTGCAGCGCGTGCCGGCGACCGAGCAACAAGGGCGAGTCCATACCTCGGCGATCACCGTCGCTGTGCTGCCGGAAGCCGAAGATGTCGACGTCAAAATCGAGGCCAAGGACCTGCGAATCGATACGTTCTGTTCGTCGGGGCCGGGCGGGCAGTCGGTGAATACGACCTATTCAGCGGTGCGCATCACGCACATTCCGACCGGCACGGTGGTGAGCTGCCAGGACGAAAAGTCGCAGATCAAGAACCGCGAAAAAGGCATGCGCGTGCTGCGCTCGCGGCTCTATGAAATCGAAATGCAAAAGCAGCAGGACGCGCTGGCCAAAGAACGCAAGCAGATGGTGGGCTCGGGCGACCGCTCGGAGAAAATCCGCACCTACAATTTCCCCCAGGACCGGCTCACCGACCATCGCATCGGATTGACCATCCATCAGCTTGAGCAGGTAATGGACGGCAAGCTGCAACCGATCATCGACGCGCTCATCACGCACTATCAGGCGGAGAAGCTCAAGGCGGAAACGGCGGAGGGGTGTGAGGGCGGACGTTAGTCGTTCGTCGTTGGTCGTTCGCGAGGCGGTACTAAAATTGATGTTCGTGTGGGGACGGGCAACCTCGCCCGTCCAAGCCGAGCGCAGCTCGGCAGCGTGCTCAACGCGTCGTTTGGATTCGCCATGGAAACTCATCCACCTTTTTTCGCCGTGTATTTGTTTTTCCCCGTGCCTCTGTGTCTTCGTGGTGAAATAGAAGCGTGCAACTTCGCCCGGCTCTAAATGCGGCAATCGAGCGGCTGACTTCCGCACGCGTTCCCTCTCCGCGCATGAATGCGGAACTGCTCATCATGTTCACGCTCGACTGCAACCGGGCGTATCTTTATGCGCATCCCGAGCGGGAGCTTACTCCCGACGGAATGCGGCGCTATGACGAAGCTCTCGCGCGCCGCGCCACCGGAGTTCCGGCGCAGTACATCACCGGGCACCAGGAGTTCTGGGGACTGGATTTGATCGTATCGCCAGCAGTGCTGATTCCTCGTCCAGAGACGGAGCATGTGGTGGAAGCGGTGCTGGAGCGGGCAAAGGCGGACGGGCGAGGACGCCCGTCTCTCCACAAGCTACCTCCGATGGTGGAGCGACGGGCGTCCTCGCCCGTACGAATCGTCGATGTGGGTACGGGTGCCGGGGCGATTGCGCTGGCCTTAGCCAAAGAGCTGCCATCCGCGGAAATTCATGCGACGGATATCTCCGCCGATGCTTTGGAAGTTGCCCGTGCCAACGCCGCTCGGCTTGAACTCACCTCGCGCATCGAGTTTCACCGGGCCGATTTGCTGGAGGGTTTCTCTCCGGCTTGGTTCGACATCGTGGTGTCGAATCCTCCCTATGTCGGCGAGTCGGAAGAAGATTCCGTGCAGCTCGAAGTGCGCAAGTTCGAGCCGCGTCATGCGGTGTTTGCCGGACCCACAGGCATGGAAGTCATCGAACGCCTGGTTCCACAGGCCCGCGCGGCGCTCAGGCCCGGTGGTTGGCTGCTGTTCGAGATCGGCGGGACGATAGCCGGTCGCGTGCGCAACTTGCTGTCGAGTTGGGCCGAAGTTGAGATCAGAAGCGATCTGCAAGGGATCGCGCGCGTGGCAATTGCGAGAAGAACACTGCGAGAAAGAACATGAGAGGCTGAAAACCGCGAGTCCCTCGTGGTTTGATGCGACGCCGCGTTCCCCCAGAACACGCCGCTGAGATGCCGATGCCCAGCCCCTAATACTACTGTGTTATAAAATGGAGTTCCACAAAAAGGACAACCCGAAAGTTGCCGGAGCAGAACTCGGGCGATGGTTTGACGGAGGGTGGCAATCGACCAGGGATCATGCCGCGCCAGCCTCGTCACTCATAATGACCAAGTCCGAGTTCCTGCTTCAGCTCTTCGTAGTCGCGCTCGATGATCCAGCGATGCTTCGCCATCCGTGCCAGATCTGTAAGTTGGGTGACTTGGGGTAGAGTGGAGAGCCAGTACTTGGTCGGTTCTGCCGCCTGGCTCGGCCATTCGATTAACAGCCATTCTTCCGCACGCAGACTCACTTCTCTCGTCATCGCGATGGGCAGACTCGCTTCCGCCGTGCTGACCGGCAAACTCACCCCTCCCCGACAGTTCTCTTGCTTACCTGCCTGTCCACAGTACTGGCGCGTGACTCCGACCGAATGCGTCCCTTTCTTCACGAATCCCGTGTCATCGACCACCCAAGCTACGACCGGTCCTTGCTTCTGCATGACGGGCAGCGCGTACTGCCGCACCGCTTCCAGCATGTCTTCGTCACTCCAGGGAGCATGGGCTACGACATGGTGCAACGACTGATGGGTCTGGCGCACGTTGTCGGGGGACACAGGCGGGCCGCCATCGGTTCCACGCTCTTGCGTTCGCCGGGAAGAAGCAAGCCCGTGCAATAGGACTTCAGAGGGGCTACCCGATCCAAGTGTCCCGCGGCATGCGCTAGGCGATCCAGGTAAGCCGCGAAGCGTTTTTGCCGGGCGCCTGGCGCTGCAGAGTTGGCGCTCATGATCTGCAACTTATCATTACTGAATGCTTAGATGCTCTCGACGATCAGAGCCGGAAACGCGGTTCGATACAGGCGCTCATCCATGGTCAAGAGCCGATAACCGTTTGTGGCGGCGTGAGCTCCGATCAAGAAGTCGGCGAGAATACGGCGAGGGCCGGCATTGCGATACTTCCGGCGCCGTTCTGCGTAGGCTCGAAACGCCCGGCCGGCAGACCGCCATATCGCCTCACCCAAATCCCAATCCACCGCAATTCCCGTGTCTGCAAAGAACGCGCTGACGAAATTTTCGGTGCGTCCCGGGGCGGCGATGAGTTCGGCGAAAACCGGGGCGGCCACGGTTACATTTCCGCGCGCAAAGGCCGATTCCAAGGCAGCCTGCACGGCCAAGTTCAGTGACGGGTCTGGGCCCCAGTAAGCGACGACCACATTGGTGTCGAGGGCGGTAGTCGTCATTATTCCCCGCGCGTCTTTCCACGCAATTCGCGCAGCCAGCGGTTGATGGCCTTTCTGCCCGATCCAATTCCGGGAGTGCCGATGCCGCGATATTTTTCGAATGCGCTTTGGTTGCGCAGGGGCCGGATGTGCACGCCGCTGCTGTCGCTCTCAAATAGCAGCCGGTCCCCCGCCCGAACGCCCAGGAGCCGGCGAACCTCGATGGGCACGGTGATCTGACCCTTGCTGGTAATTTTGGATTGCTTTTGCATGTCGAGTTCCCGATTTCCTTACTTTAACACATTTTCCTTACTCTGGATACGGTTGTATTTCGGGAAGGTTGACAGACCTACCCGGCGGCGTAGAGCGGAGACGAACGGTGGCGTACCGCCGGTTATTTTGGTGAACGTAGGAAGACAGATCGGAGTTATACTTCTGCGTTAAAGTGGCCCACGTGCAATCGGACAGTGTCCGTACGATGATGAAAGAAGTCAAAGTCCCCGCCCTGTCGCAGAAAACGCGACAATGGCGGGGCACCCTCGGGAGTCGAGATAAGTGAAAGGGTGGGCCAGCCCCCGGGTGACCGAACAACTGGAAACGTGTAGGGCGGACACTCTTGTCCGCCGTCTTTGATCTTGGTGTTGATCTTGATCTTCTTCGCACCCGCAAAAAACAAGAACAAAAGCGGCGAACAGGAGTGTCCGCCCTACATGGACGCGACAAAAGAAAAACGCGGGAGGGATTGCTCCCTCCCGCGCCGGTTTTCCTAAGTACGACTCTTCACTCAACCAGGCTGAACTAAGTCAGGTTTAACTTAGACCACGCCCTGATCCAGCATGGAGTTCGCGACTTTCAGGAAGCCCGCGATGTTGGCGCCGTTCACCAGGTTGCCCGGCGTGCCGTACTCTGCGGCCGTTTCGAAGCAATTCTTGTGGATGGCGATCATGATCTTGTGCAAACGATCGTCGACTTCCTCGCGGGTCCAGGAGAGACGCATGCTGTTCTGCGACATTTCCAGTCCGGAGGTGGCAACGCCGCCGGCATTGGCGGCCTTGGCCGGTCCGTAGAGGACTTTGGCTTCCAGGAAAGCCTTGGTGGCTTCGATGGTGCTCGGCATGTTGGCGCCTTCGCTGACAACCTTGCAGCCATTCTTGATGAGATTGGCGGCGTCTTTCGCGTTGATTTCGTTCTGCGTGGCGCTGGGGAAGGCGCAATCGGCCTTGATGGCCCAGATGCCGTTGTGATCGGCCTTCTTGTCGGTTGCGGTGTAAACGGCCTTCTTGAATTTCGTCGCGTATTCCTTGATGCGGCCGCGGCGGTTGTTCTTCAGGTCCAGGATGTAGGCGAGCTTCTCGCGGTCGACGCCATCGGGGTCGTGGATGAAGCCGTCGGAATCGGACGCGGTGACCGTCTTGGCGCCGTAATCGAGCAGCTTTTCGACGGTGTATTGATAGACGTTGCCGCTGCCGGAGACCAGGCAGATTTTGCCTTCCAGCTTGTCTTTCTTGGTCTTCAACATTTCGTCGGCGAAATAGACGCAGCCGTAGCCAGTGGCTTCTGGACGAATCAGCGAGCCGCCCCACGCCAGGGCTTTGCCGGTAAGGACGCCGGTGAATTCATTGCGCAGGCGCTTGTATTGGCCGAACATGAAGCCGATTTCGCGTCCGCCCACGCCGATGTCGCCGGCCGGAACGTCCGTGTCGGGGCCGATGTGGCGCTGCAGTTCGCTCATGAAGCTCTGGCAGAAACGCATCACTTCGTTGTCGCTCTTGCCTTTGGGATCGAAATCCGAACCGCCCTTGCCGCCGCCCATGGGCAGCGTGGTGAGCGAATTTTTGAACACTTGTTCGAACGCCAGGAACTTCAGGATGCCGAGGTTGACCGAGGGATGCAGGCGCAGTCCGCCCTTGTAGGGACCGATGGCGCTGTTCATCTCAATGCGGAACCCGCGATTGACTTGCACTTTGCCTTTGTCGTCGAGCCAGGGCACGCGGAACATGAGTACGCGTTCGGGTTCGGTTACACGTTCCAGGATCTTGTATTCTTGGTATTCCGGGTGACGCGCCAACGCGGGCTTCAAGGATTCGACCACTTCAAGAACGGCCTGGTGGAATTCCGGCTCGGCTGGGTTTTTGGCTTTCACAAGGTTGAGAATTTGATTGACGTAGTCCGCCGCAGCATTGCCCTTGGGCGGTTCATTGACAGCACTCATAAGACTTGCCTCCTAATTTTAGGAACTAAACAGGTTTTCAAAATGGGACGCCGCAAGATCTGCGGCTGTAGTAATTAGATGCCAGAAGCGGAGGCTCCGCCGTGACTGGCGTCACCGGATTTTGTGATGCGTGGGCACCAGGCTGCAGGTAGGGAACACCCTGCGCTGGACACACATAACCCCTGCGGAATGTGTCTGTTGGCGCAAAAATGAAGAGCACGACAAGCTCATTTCCCGCCCCCAGGCTGGACAACCGTTACCTTCGCGGTCACTTGTTGGCCCTTGTCCATGCCGCCCACGATGACGAGGCTGCGGCGCGTGACCAGCAGTCCGCGATGGTCCATCGTAGGCTCGGGGGTGGGCTGGGGAGCGTCTTCCTCGAGCGTTTCCCAATTGCCGGTGTAGTCGTTAAACGCGAAGCTCACGGGCGAAGGTTCAGCCGGCCGGCCGTTATAACCGATTCCGTTGTAGTTATAGGGGATGTCGGCGCCGCCGGAAAAATAGATTCTGCCTCCCTTTTTTCCCAGCGGCGCCGCGCCCGCCGCGATGCGAAAACGCGCGTTGCCGGGATGGGCCGCCAGCCGCGTCCACGCAATTTTCGTGATATCGCCCTTTCTGGGAATCTCACCCATCCAGCACTCGCTCGATGCGACGAACTTCGGCCCCGCCGCGCTCGGGTTCTTATAGGCGCCGTCCACGTAGACGATGGTGTTGCCAATGATGGCTCCGGCATGGCCGAACACGGGCGTGCCGGGCAGCGGCGTGGCCTGCGTCCAAGTATCGTTATCGGTGTCGTACACCTGAACGTTGCGGACGGCGTTGCCCTTCGCCGTCGACCATCCGCCGATGAGAAAAATGTAACGGTCGCGATAGACGCCAACCACGGCGTCGGCAACCGGCTCGGGGATGTCTTTGCCGCGATAATAGCGATTTTGCGCGGGGACAAAAACGTTCAGGTCCGGCACCGTGGTCTGGCCGCCGAGCGAATCGAGGATGTAGCCTCCGAAAATGAAGACCTGGTCGTGGAGCGCCACCGCCGATGCCGCCAGCCGCCCGGCCACGCCCGGCACGGGACGCTTTTCCGTCCACTTGCCGGTTGCCGGGTCCATTTCGTAGGCGCTGGTGGTGACCGCATCCCAGGTCTTTTTCGGACCAATGCCCATGAAGGAAAAAATTTTGGGTCCGCCCTGGTCGTGCGAAATGGCGACCGCATTGTTCGAAACAGGCGCCGGGAGCGGGCCAAACGTGGGTTCATCGGCGGCCTGAAGCCGGGCCACCAGAAGAAGACAGAACCACGCTGGGAGCAGTTTGGCCGATGCGGATTGCATCGCTGAAATGATAGCAGGCTGCTGATGTGGCGACGGGGCTCTGCCCCGTCTTGGCGGGGCAAAAGCCCCGCCACCACACCAGACCTCAGAACCAGGTGCGCTTGCGGTATTCGCGATAGGCGTCGCCGAATTTCGCTTCCAAAACCGCGGCCTCGCGGTGTGCCCGCACGATTTGCACGGGAGCAATCGCCAGCAGAACAATGAGCAGGTCAAGTCGCCAAAAGATGAGAACCAGCCCGGCCAAAAAGATTTCTCCCGAAATGTAAATCGGATTGCGGATGCGCGAGTAGATGCCGCGAGTGACCAGCTCGGTCGCTTTCGGAACGACGGAGAAGGATCGGCCCAGCGTGTAGCGGGCGAGAATCACGCCCGCGAGGCCGATCAAACCGAGCAGCAGACCGATCCAGCGCGCCACCCCGTGCGGCCCCGGAGCGAACTGAAACATAAAGCCGAGAGCCAACAGCCCCGCGATCAACGGCAGCCAAACGCGCGGTAGTGGGCTACTTTGAATTTGACAGGGCTGTCGAACGTGGCATACTGGTGCCATGCCAAGACGCATTAGCAGCAGACCATCGGACGTAAACCAAGCCGCTTTCGTCATGGGAGAGCGTTCCACTATAGAGCCGGAACCGGCACCAGTAAAGAAACCGCCTAGACCTTCCAAGGCTGAAATTTCGCGTGTGATGTCAGCGATGGGGCGAAAAGGCGGCAAGATCGGCGGAAAGGCCAGTTTGGTCACCATGACACCAGAGAAGCGCAGGGAGAGGGCGTTACGAGCGGCTAAAGCCCGCTGGGATAAGCGGGGGAAGTTTGTCTGATTACGTTGGTATCGGGCGCTCTTGACTCTGGGGGTATCATGGATCAGACTTGTTCAGTAGGCAATGGGTCGGCAGGCAGTTCGGCTGGTGCTGGCGGATTTGGTGCGGCATCTACTTGCTGTAGTTGGGGCGACGATTGCTGAGTTGGTAGTTGTTGCGTCTCCGCTTTTAGCGCCTCCTTCTGGCGATTCGCTTCGTCGATAGTTCGGACAGTAGTTGCCATTGCCTGAAAGTGAGATACATCTTGAGCGATAGAGAGACCCGGCAAGACTTCACCAGTGGCGCGATTGGCGCGGTAGGCAGAGATCGAACCGACGATTTGCACACCGTCAGTCGGATCGCTGTAGATGACCGGGCCTCCGCTAACGCCGTTGATTGCCACGCCGTCGATAAGGTAGGCATTGCGCCATTCCTCGGAGGCGCTAACGCTCCCAGAGAAGAAGCACAACGTATAAGGCGCGATTGCCGGGTATCCCAGCCAACCGACCTCCCGGCCAATCGGCAATCTTCGATCAGTTGGGAGGAGTTGTATCGGCACCTCTGGAAAGTTAAGCTGGCCAGTCGAAATGATAATGACCGCTGAGTCTTTGGCTTTATCTGCCCATATCACTCTGTCTGATTCTTTCAAAAACACTGTGGTACTTGAGTGGTAGTGGTTTATACGGATCGGCTGTTGCCATTGATCTGCGTGCTCAACAACGTGGTGGGCCGTCGCAATTCCACAAAAGGCTCGGTTGTCATTGTAGAAGCAAAGAAACCCGGTACCATGACCCGCAGGGGTTTCTATTCGCACGACAGAGGGTAGAACCCGTTCCACCACTTCATCCCAACTCATTACCATCTCCTTACATTTTGCGACTACTGAGCCGCCGCTATCAGTTGCGGCCTTCCAATCGCGTACATTCCTGGGGCGCTCATTTTAACGCGTCCAGCTTTCGCCAGCCTCCCAAGTGCCAAGCGGGTGCCGCGAACCCCCATCCCAACGTGTGCCGCAATATCTGCGAGTGGGTATTCACGCTCTGGTTTAGTTCGTAAAAGTTCAATAATGCGGTCAGTCGCTTTGCCTTCCGTAGACTTGGCTGGTTTGATTTTTCGCCCGTTCTTTTTTCCTTTCTTCTTTGCCCGTTTACCAGATGATCCCACATCGGCGGCTCCCCTAATATGCGGCGGATACCATGACGACAGCCCCCATCCATCCTTGAATCGCAGGACTTTCCCATCTTTTTTCAGCTTAAAGAGTGCCCCTGCCACGATGGTGTCGAATTTGCTTGCGTTGGATTCGACTCCTCCCTCATGGAGCGCAGTAGCGATTTCTTTATTCTTCCTCTTTTTCATCGGGGTAGACGAGAGATACAGTTCAATACAAGCGGGAACACTTTTACCATTAAAGGCAGTGTCAGGCAGATCAACAGGCATTCCGAAGCTATCCCCGCGCCCGTGGCCATCAGACGATCCACCACTTCCTTCTTCTGGTTGCGCTAATGCCCCCAGTGCTGACGCCGACTCCACTGACGCAAGAACAGCTTGCAGAGCAGTGATTTTAGCCTTTATCTGATTGATAAATTGGGCTGTGTAATCCAGTTTCTCTTCGGCCATAAATTTCCTTTCAAAAACACACAAATCGTGGTATACACAAAAACAGCGAGAGGTTTGTATGGGGGCGGGTTTCCCCGCCCCCCGCCCTCGACGGGCGGCGTTTATCTAGCCATACCATCACCTCGCCTTCTGGCGGTGGGTTCGGCCTTAGGCCAGCAAAACCAAAAAGCCGAATCCACCAGTCACTACCCGTAATAACACAATTCAAAATCAAAGCGCAAGGGAAAAATGCGATGACCCCGGAATGTTTTCCCCGGAGGCTATTTAAGGTCTATTGCGTCATTGGCGCACGTGGCCGACATTTCGCCATATCGCTTTAGCATGACATCAATAAATATACGGCATAGACGCACTTTTCCCTTGACAACTGCTAAAGCGTATGAGTAGAATATAGACACTATGAATCGACTAGATCAAATGACGCGAGCACAGGTTATTGGATGTTTAATTGAGGGCTGCTCAATTCGCTCAACGGTTCGCATGACCGGAGTTGCGAAGAAAACCGTCATGCGCCTGCTGGTGGAGGTTGGCGAAGTGTGCGCCGATTATCAGGATCGCGCCTTCCGAAACCTGCGCTGCAAGCGGCTCCAACTCGATGAGATGTGGGCATGGATTTACTGCAAAGAGAAGAACCGCACTGAAGAGATCGCCCGCAAATACCCCGATGCTGGCGATGTTTGGCTGTGGGTCGCAGTGGATGCGGACAACAAGCTGGTGCCTTCATGGAGGCTCGGACAGCGCGATCTAGTGACCGCTACCGACTTCGTGCAAGACTTGGCGGGGCGAGTCAAGGGTCGCGTACAAATCACAACGGATGCCCTCAAAACCTACGTGAATGTAATTGAGGATGCGTTCGGTTCGGAAGTGGATTTTGCACAGCTTCACAAAGTGTATCGTTGGCCGATGGAAAACGAGACACGGTATTCCCCAGCAAAGTGTATCGGCTGTAACGTGAAAGAAGTGAGCGGGAATCCTGATTTCAGGCACGTTTCAACTTCGTTTGTAGAACGCCAGAATTGGAGCGTTCGTACCAGTATGAGGCGCTACACCCGCCTGAGCAACGGCTTTTCACGTAAACTGGAAAACCATGCGGCGGCGGTTGCCCTTTATTATTTCGCCTACAATTTCATCAAAATTCATCGTACACTTCGTATGAGTCCGGCGATGGCCGCTGGCGTCACGGATCGGCTTTGGGAAGTGTCAGACTTGGTTGCCCTCTGGGAGTCCTACGAGCAGCGGAGGGCGGAAAGAGCAGCATGACGCATAAGGAACTTGACTTTTTTGCGGTAGGGATGGGTATTATTATGCTTTTGCTTGTGCTCATCTTTGGGCAGATTAACAACATTGCTTTGCGACTCAAAGAGCGATTCCCTACATCCGAAGAGGAAGATTCCCAAGCTCACAAAAAAGACCGGATTTCAAAGTAGCCCACTACCAAACGCGCCATATCGTTGCACGATCCATCTTCAACAGCTCCATCGCAATAAGTGTACCCGTGTGCCGCTCCCGCTGCCGCCCATCCGCCGCTGCGCCATGTCGGCGGCAGCGCATTTACCTTACTTTCACATTTTCGCTGTATGCTAACTTCTTTATAGTTAAGTTCATCTGGATTACGCGAGTCTTCCATGGCGCGAAAACAACCATCCCCGCCCAGGCAAGCGAAGCGCCGCTCGACTGCGACGCGATCCGAACAGCGGAGGCGCGCACCCGTCCGGCCGATACCCACAACGGTAATGAAGATTTCGCCGGAGACGAACTCTCATCCCTGGTCGTCCGGGGCTGCCTGATCGCCCGCGACGCGGTCTTCAACGTCCGCGACTTTCTCGCCGGCGGTTCGCGTCTGGCATTGCTCGCCATCAAGGATTGCGAAAAAGAACTCGACCAGATCGAACGCAAAATCGACGACGAACTGCCTGAAGCCATCACCCGCGTGGGCGAAGCCAAAGCGCGCGAGTTGCTGGCTTGCCTGAAGTTCATCACCGACCTGGAGCGCATCGGAGACCTCGCCTACAACGCGGCCATGCATCTCGAATCGCGCCGCGAAAAATTGCCGGCGGCCGACTCCCGCCAGCTCGCGGAGATGGCTTCCTTGCTTTGCGCCATGCTGGAGCAGGTCCATCAAGGCTTCCTCAAGCGCGAGGTGGCGCACGCGCAGAGCGTTCTGCAATCCGATCCGGAAGTGGACCGCCTCTACCGCTCCTTGTTTCAAAGGCATCTCGCCGAACCGAACAACCCCAGCGGACAGAAAAATTTCGCCGTCCTTCTCGCCGCCCAGGCGCTGGAGCGCATCGGCGATCACGCCAAGAATTTGGCGGAAGAAATCCACGGCCTCTCCGAAGGCCGCTCCCTGCGCCACAATGCAAGAAAGCTTTCGACCGCGTAGGAAGGTCCGCGGACCCGTTCCGCAACAACAGCGACGGGCGACTCAGCTTGAGGCATGGAGAGCCGGGCGTCCGCGCCCGGCCCTTCGCTTACTCTGTTGGTGACAACTACCGTCTCGCCGCTGGCACTTTCGTAGATTCCGCAGCCGTCGGCATCGTCGTGACCCGTCCCTGCGTCCCAGTAGCTTGCGCCGGGACCGCTGCCGGAGCCGCCACGGACGGAACCATCCCCAGAGCTTTGCGCACTTCGGCATCGAGCTTGGCCATGGTGTCTTTATTTTCTTTCAGGAAGGCGCGCGCATTCTCGCGTCCCTGCCCGATGCGCTCGCCTTTGTAGCTGAACCACGAGCCCGATTTCTCCAGGATATTGTTGTTCACCGCGAGATCGATCAGGTCGCCTTCGCGCGAAATGCCTTCGCCATAAAGAATGTCGAACTCCGCCTCGCGGAACGGCGCGGCCACTTTGTTTTTCACGATCTTGACTCGGGTGCGCGAGCCGGTGACCAGATCTCCTTCTTTAATGGCCGCAATGCGGCGGATATCGATGCGCACCGACGAATAGAACTTCAGCGCGCGCCCGCCGGTCGTGGTTTCCGGGTTGCCGAACATCACGCCAATTTTCTCGCGGATCTGGTTGATGAAAATCAGGCTGGTGCGCGACTTGGCGACCGTCCCGGTCAGCTTGCGCAGCGCCTGCGACATCAGGCGCGCTTGCAGGCCCATGTGGCTGTCGCCCATTTCGCCGTCGAGTTCGGCCTTGGGGACGAGCGCCGCCACCGAATCCACCACCAGCACGTCAATGGCATTCGAGCGCACCAGCGCCTCAACAATCTCCAGCGCCTGCTCGCCGTAGTCGGGCTGCGAGACCAGCAGGTTGTCCACGTCCACGCCCAACTTCTTGGCGTAGCCCGGATCGAGCGCATGTTCGGCGTCGACGAACGCCGCCATGCCGCCAGCTTTTTGCGCCTCGGCAATCACCTGCAAGGCAATGGTCGTTTTGCCGGAAGACTCCGGGCCGAAAATTTCGACCACGCGCCCGCGCGGCACGCCGCCCACGCCCAGCGCGGCATCGAACGAAATCGCGCCTGTCGAAATCACCGCGATGGGGACGACGGCTTCCTTCGACCCCAGCCGCATGATGGAACCCTTGCCAAACTGCTTTTCAATCTGCGCGAATGCCAGATCGATTGCCTTGACCCGCTCGTTGTTGCGACTTTCGTTCCGATCTTCGGCCATAATGGCTGCTCCTCATTTATGAATCTGGAATCCGGGTACGATCTCCCGTAGCCTACACCCTCGGGCTGGAGCGTGAAGTGTTGGCTGTCACATTGCTTTTGGTCAGTTTAGCACGAAGCGAATAAAAGGCGAAACATGAAGTTGATCGCGCTGGTTCAGGGAACGCGCTCTTAGCTCTTGGCCCTTAGCTAAAAGCCAAAGGCCAAGAGCTAAGAGCGATTTTCTCCGTGGCTCCGTCGTGAAGCGGTTTTCTTGCTAGACTCACCTCATGCAGCAAGACACGAAAAATGCCGGCAGCTCCGAACGAACCACCACCATCGGAGGCCCGTCGCTGTATCTGGTCGCCACGCCCATCGGCAACCTCGAAGACATCACCCTGCGCGCCCTGCGCGTGCTCAAGGAAGTCGACCTCATCGCCTGCGAAGACACGCGCCAGACCCTGAAGCTGCTCAGCCATTACGGCATCAAGACGCGCACCGTCAGCTATCACGAGCACAACGAGATGACCAAGGCCGCCGAACTGGTCGTCGATCTGGAAGGCGGAGCCAAGATTGCTCTCGTCACCGACGCCGGCATGCCCGGCATCTCCGATCCCGGATTCCGCCTGATCGTGCTCGCCATTCGTCATCATGTGCCGGTCGTGCCAATCCCCGGAGCGTCGGCGTTCCTCGCAGCGCTGGTCGCCAGCGGCCTGCCCAGCGATTCTTTCCGCTTCAGCGGCTTCCTTCCCGCGAAATCAGGCCAGCGCCGCAAGCTGCTCGAAAGCATAAAAGATTCTCCACGCACGCAGGTCTTCTACGAAGCCCCGCACCGCCTGCTGGAGACGCTGGCGGACGTGATTGAAGTTCTAGGGAAAGACCGCCACGTGGTCGTCGCCCGCGAAGTCACGAAAATCCACGAGGAATTCCTGCGCGGGCGCGCGCGAGAAATTCTCCAACAACTCAAAGCCCGAGGAGACGTCAAAGGCGAAATCACGCTGCTGATCGCGAAAGCCGAAGAAGGAGCAGCCCCGTCCACAACCGAGACCGTAAGCGTAGCCCAGCGCGTCCGCGAGATTATGGCCGAAGAAAAGTCGGACGAAAAATCCGCCCTGAAAAAAGTCGCCAAAGAGCGCGGTATCGGCAAAAGCGAGGCGTATCGCGAGTGGCAGCGGGGGAAGTGATCCCTACTTCCCCGCCAATTTCTTCTTCACCGCCTCACTGACCAGCTTGCCATCCACACGCATCTCGGCAATCGCCGCGCAGGCGCCGGCCGGCAAAAGAACCCACCGCCGTCTATTGTTGTTCGACTTCTTTCAGGCGCGCGGCCTTGCCTTTGAGTCCGCGCAGGTAGTAGAGCTTGGCGCGGCGGACTTTCGAGGAGCGCACTACGTCGATCTTGTCGATGACCTTGGAGTCTATGGGGAAAATGCGCTCCACGCCCTGGCCGAAGCTGATCTTGCGGACGGTGAAGCTGGGCTGTGCGCCACGCTTGCGGGCAATGACGACGCCTTCGAACGCCTGCAACCGCTCCTTTTCGCCTTCTCGGATCTTGACCTGCACCTTGATGGTGTCGCCGGGGCCAAACTTCGGAATGTCGGTGCGGCGCGATTTCGCCAGCAGTTTTTCGATGATTGGATTGCGCATAACGTTTCCTTCCTAACTATTCTCGTCGATCTTCTTAGAGACGATATTTTGTAGAGACGAGGCTTGCCCCGTCTCCGTCAGTTCGCCCTGGGCCAGCTTGATCTGATCCAGCTTAATAAGGTCCAGGAATTCCCTGTCTTCCGCCGTCAGCGCAACCCGCTCCAGTAAATCGGGACGGTTGCGCAGCGTTTTTGCCAAAGCCGCTTTGCGGCGCCAGTTGCGAATCTGGTCATGGTTGCCGTTCATCAGCACTTCCGGCACCACCATGCCGCGAAAATCCGCGGGCCGCGTGTAATGCGGATAATCGAGCAATCCGCCGGAAACGCAGGTGGAACTCGGGCCGTCGGCAGCCAACTCAGCCTGCTCGGCAAACGATTCGGCGCGCGTCTCCGTGAACGACTCCTGCCGCGTCGAATTCTGGTTGCCCACCGCGCCCGGAATCAGCCGCGTGACCGCATCCACAATTACCGCCGCTCCCAGTTCGCCGCCGCTCAGAACATAGTCGCCAATCGAAACTTCGCGGTCCGCCAGGTGCTCGCCGATGCGTTCGTCCACGCCTTCGTAACGTCCGCAGATGAGGACGATCCAGTCGAGCGCGGAAAGTTCCGTCGCTAACATCTGATCGAGCCTGCGTCCCTGGGCTGAAAGCAAAATCACCGACTGCTTCGCGCCCGGGCTCAAGCGCACTTCACGCGGAGCCACATCGCCGAACGACTCCAGGCATTCAAAGATCGGTTCCGGCTTCAGGACCATGCCCTCGCCGCCGCCGAACGGGCGGTCGTCCACCGTGCGGTGCTTGTCTTTCGTAAAAGCCCGCAGGTCGTGAATGCCAATTTCCACTAGGCCAGTTTCCCGCGCCCGGCGCACAATTCCGTAATCCAGCGGCCCGCGAAAGAAGTCGGGAAAGATCGTGAGAATGTCGATCTTCATAAACCAGTTGCCGGTTGCCAGTTGCCGGTTGCTAGTAAAACCGTTTGTTCAATGAACACCAGTTCGCCGTTTTTCTGGCAACTGGTTACTGGCTACTGTTCTTCTCGTTCACTTCCAGCAAGCCTTCCGGCAGCCTCATCCGAACCTGCTTCCGCTCCAGATCCAGCTTCTCCAGATACGCCTCAGCGAAGGGAATCTCGTAGGGCAGCTTCGCTAGCGGCTTCTGTTCTTCGCCGCGCTCTTTATTTCTGACCACCAGCAGCGGCGCTTCTCCGGCCCCGAACTGCACGTTTTCAATCTGGCCGATCTCGCGCTCGCCGTCGAACACCGTGCAACCGATCAGATCGCTCAAGTACGTCCAACCCGGCTCCAACTCGGCGCGTTCACTGCGCGGAAGCTGAAGCTCGGCCCCCACCAGCGGCTCGGCATCGGAAATCGTCTTGATGCCCGCAAACTTCAGCACCAGATGACTCTTATGCGGCCACAAATCCTCGACCGTCATTTCGCGCCGCTGGCCGTCTTTCCCGAGCGCCCACAGCCGCATGTCTTGCCGGAATCGGTCCGGAACGTCGCTGTGCAATTCGACCGCGACTTCTCCGCGGCGTCCCTGCGTCTTGACGACGACCGCCAAGCTGATCCATTCGCCGCTTGCGTCCGCTGCCGCGATGCGCTCTTCTCCCGATCGTCGATCTTCTCTGCGCCGGCCGGTTGCCCGCCGGTCTCCTATTCGATGATCTCGAGCGCGTAGCGTTTGTTCAGCTTCGCGCCCGCCGCCGCCAGCAGGTTGCGCAAGGCGCGGGCCACGCGGCCGGAACGTCCAATGACTTTGCCCAAGTCGGCCTCGGCCACTTCCAGCTCAATGACGGTTTCGTCTCCGTCCTCGTACTCGTCGGTATAAACCTCGCCCTTGGCGTCGACGATCGCCTTGGCGATGTGTTCAATCATGGCGCGCGGACTGGCGGCAGGCTCGATCATTTAGCTTTGCTCCTGAACTTTGCTCCTGAATCGGCTCCGCAACCCCGCTCTTGAATTGGCGGGTGTAGCGGCAGCTAGGCGGCCGGAGCGGGCTCGGCCGGAGCGGACGCAGCCGGCGCGGGGGAAGCAAGCAGTTTCCTTACGCGGTCCGAAAGTTGGGCACCTTTCCCAACCCAGTGCTCAATGCGCTCCCGTTGCAAGTCGAAAGTGGCCGGATTGGTGCGTGGATTGTACGTGCCCACCACTTCCACCGGGCGGCCATTGCGGGCCCGCTCCTTCTCAATCACCACCACACGGTAATAAGGTTGTTTGCGGGCGCCAACCCGCGCCAGTCGGATCGTCAACACAGACTTAAGTATCCTTTGCCCGGAAGAATCCGGCGAGGTAAAGACAAGCTGTTATTATGCCGGAGCTTAGTCCTTTTCGCAAGGAGTTCATAGCGCAGCGAAGGCCCCTTGCTCCCATCACGTTTGTCGCCCTGCTCGTTTTGCCGAAGCCCCGAGCGGACCGGGGCCCCCAGCGCGCCCACTTTTGGCGCAATGGGGTGAGGGAGCCGAGTGGGCATCCGCAGAGGAATGACCTGCTGCCTGCCAAGAATCGTCGCACCTTTGGATCGCCTCCTTCCCAAACTGAGACACTACCGGCTTGAGACACCCGGTTAGGCGAGGGCGAGCCTTTGGTATAATTCGAGTTTCGCCGCATCCCCCCGCGTGGCGCTATCGTCTAGGGGTTAGGACGGAAGATTCTCAATCTTCAAACCCGGGTTCGATTCCCGGTAGCGCTACCAATTCTCTCGTGCTATCACCTGCTGACCTGCCCCCCATTTTTGTCCAGGGATAATGAGACTTTCTCTGGTTTCTGGTTCTCCAACGCTGCCCCTGTAACTGCCCTCTCACCGCCTGGCGGCGCGGCTGCGAACGACGGAGCCAGGCGAGCGCAGCCGGACGACGCCGCGCTCCTCCGCGCAAACTCCTCTGGGGTGAAATACCCGAGCGCCGAAGCACGCCGCTTGCCGTTGCCCGCCGCGAGCTGTCGGTGTGACCTAACCTCGTAATCATTTTTCCCGGCACACGCACAGCAAAAGGCCTTTCGTGCCAAAAAGTGCCACTAACAGGCTGCGGAAAAACTCCGATTCGGACGGGTTTGGGGAAGGGCACGAGTTTACTCGTGCCGCTAAGTCGTTCAAAATGTGTCCGCGCTTCAGCGCCCGAGGTGAGCTTTTTGCGCCGTGAGTGACTTTTTCCGCAGCCTGTTTAGCCGCTGAGGTCACGGCTCTTGCTGGGGAGAGACTTTTTCCGCAACCTGCTAAGGCGATATCACGCGTTGTTCAACGGCAAGCTGGCGGCAGGTGGACCGAATAATATATCTTCCGGCGTTTGACTCAACGAAATGAAAGCCGTAGCGAAAAGCGTTCCTTTCGCGAACCACCGCATAAATCGTCACGGGGCCGGACGGAAGCGTAAAGTTCAACTCCACAACCTCTTCAAGGGGAACTTCAAGGCGCAGCATGGCCGAGATCCCGGACTCGCTGATGTCCAGGGTACGGCCCTTCAGCAAACCACACGTCTTGGAATAGACACCGATATCGACTTCAATTTTAAACCGGGGGCAGCGCCGGGCGTCGAAAGTCTCTCGAACGGGGCCGGCCGCGGGCTGATTCTGAGTTCTCAACTGAAGTCCTTGTCTACCTCTATTTAGTCAGGAGAGATGGTATATGCTTCCGGTTCTACGGGACTGGCGATAAATTTTCTGTTACGAAAACCGGACAAACGCTTGCAGGGACCTGCCCGCTGGTTGCCACCGGCGGTGTCCGCCTGGATCCACCAGGATCGAATTGCACTGTATCCATGCGCCTTCTTCTATTCCGAAATTAGGGGTCCAAGTGGAAGAACATTTTCCTTGCGCCAGCGGAACCGGTTATAGAATTGACCTGCCCCGAAAAGTAGTCCAGCGGAGAAGTGGTTCGATGTTAATTGGCTCAATGGTGCGCTGCCAGTAGAACGCGGCATTGTCGCCGGGCGAGTAAATGAAGCTAAGACTGAAGGCTTATGGCGGGCGTTACCCCTTGCCCCAGCCGCGGGACTGGTCACGTTTGGGACCCATACACTGCGCCACAGCTACCGCAGTTGGCTGGACGCCGTGGGCACAACGATAGCCGTTCAACAAAAGCTGATGCGTCACGCGGAAATTCGCACAACGATGAACGTCCACGGCACTGTGGTTACGGATGAAATGAGCGCTGCATCTGGGAAAGTGGCGCGTTTAGTAGTTAGCGGCACGGAACCAACCTCAAACCATTGAAAATATGGCGGAGAGAGTGGGATTCGAACCCACGTTACCCTTTCGAGTAAACACGCTTTCCAAGCGTGCGCCTTCAGCCACTCGGCCATCTCTCCGGCGCCCTGCGAAGCGATTGCTTCGATTCTAACAGTGCCGTGTACTGTCGGCGAAGTTCGGGCCCTCCGCTTCTTCGGTTTCGCTCAGGGTTGGGATGACAGCCGGAGGCGAAAACGGCAAACGACCGGCTGGGGTTGTCGGCTTGCGCGCCTAACTTGCCTCGGGCTTGTGCAATTGCTGCGCCAGGTAATTCTCGTAAGTCGTCTCTTCAATCGCGTGCAGTTGCGCTTCCAGCCAGTCGATGTGATTTTCTTCGTCGAGCAGGATCTTCTCCAGCAACTCGCGCGAGCCGCTGTCGCCGGCAGCCGCACAGGCCCTAATGCCGTCGTTCAGGCGCTTCGCCGCCGCATATTCGAGATGCAGATCGTTCTCCAGTTGCTGCTTTACGGTCTGCCCGATATTGATTTTGAAGTAGTCGCTCATGCTGGGAGCGCCATCGAGGTGCAGGATACGCTCCATCAGGACCTCGGCATGGCGCATTTCTTCGATGGATTCCTGGCGCGTGTGCTTGGCCATGCGTTCATAGCCCCAGTTCTCGCACATCTCGGCATGCAGGAAATACTGGTTGATGGCGGTGAGCTCGGCTTTGAGCGCCTCGTTCAGAATGGCAATAACTTTAGGGTCGCCTTTCATGCTTTGCCTCTCTCCTGGGGATAGTTCTCGGTTCTCAGTTCTCAGTTCCCAGTTCTCGGTTCCCAGTTCTCAGTCGGAACCGTTATGTTTTTCACTGAGAACTGAGAACCGAGAACTGGGAACTAAAGAAAGAATTGTACTATGAAGAAGCGAATCAGGAGCGGTGTCCGGCAGCAGCGGCGGTGGCGTTCGGTGTTGGCGGCGCCGTCGAATCGGGGCCGCTGGCTGGTGGTGCGGGCTGCGCGGCGGCCGGCTTGGCCTGGCCCACGTTCTCAACCACGCGGTGATTCAGGCAGTACAACGCCAGTTCCAGGCGATCGGCCACTCCGAGCTTGTCGTAAACCTTGCGCAGATAATTCTTGACCACCTGCTCGGTGGTGCCCACGCGCAGCGCTATCTCTTTGTTCTTCATCCCCTGCGTGACGCAGGAAACGATGTGCGACTCTTTGGGCGTGAGCGAAACTTTGGAACGCGCCCCGACCGGACGCAAGCCTTGCGTGCGATACGCCTGCATAACCCATGCGATGGCTTGGCTTTCAAGCCAGGGTTCGTCATGCGCGACTTTGCGCAGACATTCCACCAGCGTCTCGGGCTCGACTTCGCGCGAAACGATGCCATGCACGCCGCGCCGGAACAAGTCCAGTGTCATCTCCTGGTCGGGCTGCTGCAGCACGACGACCAAGCGGCAGTTGCCGCTTTGCCGGAGAAGGTCGGAAACGGCGTCGGCTGGGTTCGGGGCCAGCGCCGCCTCGAAGATCACAATGTCGGCGGAAAATTTTTGCATGGCGGCAACGGTCTGCTCGATGCTCTCGGCCTGACCCACCACCCGTATGTCGTCCTCGAGCGCGAGGATCTTGCGCAGTCCGGCGCGAAAAATGGCCTGCGTATCCGCCACAATTACACGGATCGTGTCCTTGCCGCCCTCAGGCTGAAAATTTTCGTCCGGCTCAATGTTGACCGAAGTGCTGCCCATCTATCCCCTTTTCGCGCCCTCCGTCGCGCCCTGCTGGCACGGCCGGCCTGCGCGCCAACTACTTGCGCTCAAAACGGTACTCGTCAATCACCACACCGACCCCACGTCGGCTACCATCGGCAAAACTGCGCACCACTCGGCCCCGGCAATCGACTTGCACATCCGCTTCCGCGCCCACCACATCGGCGGGAAGAGAAAGCGTGAAATCTACAGCCGCGCCTACTGGTACATCGGCATCCATGCGGAAAAGAACACCGTTGGCGGAGATATTTTCGGTTTCGACCGGCTTTCCCGCGGCGTTAGAGTGGTTGACTGCCGACTTCAATGCCACCGGCAGTTTGAGGGGGAAACGCGGCGCGCCTTGCACATCCGCATAGCCCATTCGATTCTTGCCGACCCCAGCAACGGTTCCCTTGGCGGCTTCAGACACGTTGGCACCGACCTTCCTTCCGTTTCTTGCCGTGCACCGCTCCCCTTGAGAAAGTGCACATTTCAGGCCGAGATTACACCCCGACACGAGCAAAGCAAAGTTACGGAAGTCATGAAACAAGCATGGCGAAGTGCCTCTGGTACAGGGACTTAGGGGCGTAGGTGGGAAGGCAGCAGTTGGCAGTTAGTATTTAGCATTTAGCCGTTAGCGTTTAGCCTTTGCGTTCGACATTCACTTTTCGCAGCAGAGAGCTCAACATCTTTCGGATCTGCGAAAGTTCATTTGCGATTCCCGAGTAATCGGATTGGGTAAGGTAGCCCAAGTCCTTGGCGAGCAATAACTCGTAATCCAGTTCACTTGCCGAGCCGGCTGCTATCTGAAGAAAACGCTGAAACTCGTTGTTCCCCGATTTCCCGCAGCCTTCGGCAATGTTCGCGCCGATGGAGACCGTGCATCGCCTAATCTGACTCGTCAGGCCATAAAGTTCTTCCCTTGGAAATTTCAGGGTTGCGGCATAAATTGCCAATGTGAGCCGGTGAGATCGTTCCCATACGTGCAAGTCGCGAAAATCCTTCATGGGCGCCCCCAGATGCTAAGTGCTAACTGCTAAATGCTAAATGCTAACTGCTAACTGCTAACTGCTGCCCTTCAGAACTTCGTCGCTTCCGTGAAGTTAAACTCCCTCACCTTCATCGCCGGCACCACCATGTCGAACGCTTCTTCTCCGCTGGCGCGAAGCGGGGCGCTCATCGCCTCGACGTTCGACAACATCGAGATCAGGCTTTGGTTGAAGCGGAAATTGCGCAGACCGCACTGCACCTTGCCGTTCTCCACTAGGAACGTTCCATCGCGCGTCATGCCGGTCACGATCTTCTCGTAAGGATCGACCTCGCGGATGTACCAGAGTCGCGTAACCAGCACGCCGCGCTCGGTCGAGGCGATCATCTCATTGACGCTTTGCGTATTTTCCGCCGCGTCAAAAACGATATTCATCGGCATCTCGCCCATCTCGTTGGGCAGGGGAAATCCGTGTCCGGTAGCCGCGATGGGGCCGGCCTTCGCGGCATACTCCGAATTCTTCATCTTCCGCGCCGTGCCGCGCGCATAGACCACGCGCTTCACCACGCCCTTCTCGACCAGTTGCACGGGCTGCCGCCGCATTCCCTCGCCATCGAACGGCGCGCCCGCCTGCAACGGATGCTGGGCGTCGTCGCGAATATTGATGTTCTCGCCGAACA
Source organism: uncultured Acidobacteriaceae bacterium (assembly GCA_963772155.1). GTDB lineage: Bacteria > Acidobacteriota > Terriglobia > Terriglobales > Acidobacteriaceae > Acidiflorens. Next base: position 33,615 of record CAVYVX010000001.1, read on the forward strand.
ACTTCGTGCCGATGCGGTCGTTGAGAAACGATCGCTGGTCGAGAAGCGCCACTCCGCCGAAGTCCCAGAACATGAAGCCGGCCATATCGAGGACGGCGGCGGGTTCGAGAATTACCGTGTACTTGCCCGGCGCAATCTCTCGCGGATGGGCCGATTCGACCGCCTTTTGCGCCGCCGTCTCCGCCAGCCGCGCCGGATCGAGGTTACGCACAGCGGGCGAATTCGCTTTCTGCCAGCCCGAGGAATCGCCGGCCAGCATGGTCAGGGAAATTTCCGCCAACGTCTGGCGATGCCAATTGGCGAGGCCGCGCGAGTTGAAGATGCCTTCCTCCGCTGCGGAATTCGAGTAGATGCCCGCCGCCGTCAGCTTGTGTTTGCTCGCAATGGACACGATACGCTTGACCACCTCGGCGCGATCGGCGGGAGTAATGGCTGCCGTCTCGTCAAAAAACCGTGTGGGGACGGGCGACTCGCCCATCCGGCCCTCCGCCTCTTCTGCCGTGGGCATCGGCAGCAAGTCCGGGTCGGGCGCCTGCACTCGGGCGAGACTCTCCGCGGCGGAGACGGCCCGGCGCAAACTCTCGTCGTCAAACTGATTGGCGGTGGCGCGCGCTGTGCGTCCGGCAAGATTCGCGCGGACCGAAACGATGGAATTCTCTTCCTCCACATTTTGATGAATGGTGTTGTTGGCGAAGCGAGTCAGGGCGAAGCGCGAGCTGGTAAACAGGGCTTCGACCTCATCGGCGGACGAGAAGCGGCGAATGCGGTCGAAGATACCGGCGGCTTGTTCTTTGGTCAGCATTCCTGCAATCACTTTAAGCATTCCTCCGGGGCTTGTAAATTACGCCGGTAGAGACGGGGCTTGCCCCGTCTCCTTCTGGGCGTGACGGAAGACGCGGCAAGCCGCTCCTCTACGGGAAATCAGGAACTCCCTCCGCATCAGCCTGGGCGGGGTTCCGGAGTTGCGATGGCCCGCGAAAATGCTGGATTTTCAGGCCTATTTTCTTGCCATTGAGGGCTGGTTTGGGGCCGCTTCCCGCGCTGGGCCTGGGGGTACCTAGTTTCTACCGTGATTACTTCCGTAATCTGTGCTTCTATTGGGGTATTTTCCGTGATATAACGCCGTTAGCTGCTCGTTGAGCTTTGGGCTGGGAATGTCGCTGGTTTCCCGGCTTGGGGTTGCAACGCAGAGCGAGAGCAGAGGAGGAGTCGTGGCCGAAGCGCGTACCGGGAAAAGGTTTCCGCTGCAATTGCCGATCAAGATCCACAGGGAGAATACCGCCGATGACACCAGCGGCATGACCGGCAACTTGAGCGCGGCCGGCGTTTACATCCGCGCCGACGCTGCGCTGGAGGTAGGCTCGCCCGTGGAGTTTGAAATCACCCTGCCGCCGGAAGTCACGGGCGGCAAGGACAATGTTGTCATACAGTGCCGCGGCCGCGTGGTGCGGACCGATGAGCCCAATCCGAGCGCCGAATCCGCGGACAACCGGGGCGTCGCTTGTGTGATCGATTCTTATGAATTCGTTCGCAACAGTTAATCGGGAGCGCGATCCATGCTGAAGCTTATTTTGGCCGACAATCAGGCGATTTTCCGCGCCGGCATTGCCAAGGTGCTGGCCGTTGAAGACGAAATGCGCATTGTGGCCCAGGCGCAAACTGTCGAGCAGATGCTCATGGCGCTGGACAAGTTTCGCGCCGCGGTGCTGATCGTTGCCGGAGGCTTTCACTCCGACTTCAACTCCGTCCTGGCGGCCGCCGGCAAGAACAAGACCCGGGTGGTCGTCCTCGCCGACACCGGCGAGAGCGCGCAGCGCTACATGGCGGCAGGCGCCCAGGGCGTCGTCTATCGCAACGTCACCAGCCCCGCGCTTGTGGACTGCGTCCGCAAGATCGCGCGTGGCGAAAACTGGGTGCAGAACATGGCCGTGCCCAGCGAGTTGACCGAAAACGATATGGTCGGCCTGCGCGTCCGCGACCGCTTGACGGCCAAGGAACTGCGCATCGTGGCGCTCATTGTGCAGGGCTACAAGAACAAGGAAATTGCCACCCAGTTGGGCACGACCGAACAGGTCATCAAAAACTACCTGCGCAACGTTTACGACAAGATCGGCGTGTCGGACCGGCTGGAACTGGCGCTGTTCACCATTCATCACCGCATCCTCAACGAAGCCGCCGCCGCTACCGCCGCCACCATCCCACAGCCGCAGCAGATCGTGGGGGTCACTAACTAGACCGTTTTTGCTCGAACCATAAAAGGCCGCCCGCGGGCGGCCTTTTTAACTTCCTTGGAGTGGGCATCGCGCACCAGGATAGGTTATTCTGGCACGATGAAAATCAATCCCAGGCAGCGCCTCTGCATTCTCATCGCTTCTTTTTTCTGCTCACTGCCCCTGGCATGGGCCGCGGACCAACCCGACGCCATCGACGCCTACGTCAACGCCGAAATGGCGAAGCAGCACATTCCCGGCCTCGCGCTGCTCGTCTCGCGCGCAGGCCAAACCATCCGCGCTCAGGGCTACGGTCTCGCGAACGTCGAGTTGCAGGTCCCGGTCAAGCCCGAAACGATTTTTCAATCCGGCTCGGTGGGCAAGCAATTCACCGCGACCGCGGTCATGATGCTGGTGGAAGAAGGCAAGATCGGCCTCGAAGACCCGCTGACGAAATACTTCCCCGATGCGCCGCTGGCCTGGAAGCAGGTCACGATTCGCGAACTGCTGAGCCACACCGCCGGGTTCACCGACTATCCGAAAAGTTTCGACATGCGAAAAGATTACACCGAGGCGGACTTGCTCAAAATGGTCGAGCGGGCTCCTCGGGCATTCCCGCCGGGCACGAGTTGGAGCTACAGCAATCTCGGCTATCTCACTCTTGGCCTCGTGATCCACAAAGTCACGGGCCAGTTCTACGGAGACTTCCTGCAGGAGCGCATCTTCCATCCGCTCGGCATGAACACCACTCGCATCATCAGCGAAGCCGACATCATTCCCAACCGCTCCGCCGGATACGAGTTGGTCAAAGAGAAACTGAGGAACCAGGAGTGGGTCGCACCGACCTTGAACACGACGGCGGATGGCAGCCTGTACTTCTCCATCCTGGATATGGCCAAATGGGATGCGGCGCTCTATACCGAGCAACTTCTCAAGCAGTCGAGCCTCGAGAAGATGTGGACTGTGGCCAAACTCAAGAATGGCAAGCCGAACTCGGGCCACTACGGGTTCGGATGGTTTATCGAGAACAAGAACGGCCATCGCGTGGTTGAGCACGAAGGCGCATGGCAGGGCTTCGAAACTCAGATCTCGCGCTACGTGGACGACAAACTTACGGTTGTCGTTCTGACCAATCTTGCGGATGCGAAACCCGAGACGATTGCGGACCAGGTGGCGGAGATGTATTTATCGGGAAAGGTGCAATGATGGCCGGTTGTGCGATGGAGCGCCCGCCAGCCCGGCCGGCGCTCCATCGAAGTTACGGTGTCAGATTTTCTCGGCCACGCTCTTGGCTTGCGTGAACAGATAAAGGTAGTCCGGCCCGCCCGATTTTGAATCGGTGCCCGACATGTTGAAGCCGCCGAAAGGATGCGCGCCCACCATCGCTCCCGTGCACTTGCGGTTCAGGTAGAGGTTGCCGACGTGGAACTCGCGCACGGCGCGATCCAGTTTCTCGCGCGAACTCGAATAAGCCGCGCCCGTCAGTCCGAACTCGGTGTCGTTGGCGATCTCCAGCCCGTGGTCGAAGTTGCGCGACTTGATTACCACCAGCACCGGGCCAAAGATTTCCTCCTGCTCCAGCTTCGACTTCGGCGCGATATCGGCAATCACGGTCGGCTGAATGAAGTAGCCTTCGCCGGCTTTGGTGTCGCGCGCGCCGCCGGTGATGAGGCGTCCATCTTTCTTGCCGATTTCGATGTAACGGAGAATATCTTTCATCGAGCCTTCGTTGATGACGGCCGCCATGTTCGGGTTCGCCGTGGGATCGCCAACCGTGATGCGCTCGACGCGGGCTTTCAGCTTTTCGAGAAACTTGTCGTAGACGCGCTCGTCCACGATGGCGCGCGAGCAGGCCGAGCACTTCTGGCCCTGGAAGCCGAAAGCTGCCGCCGCCACGCCTTCGACGGCGGAGTCGATGTCGGCGTCGGCATCGACCACGGTGGCGTCCTTGCCGCCCATTTCGAGGATGGTGCGCTTGATCCAGAGCTGGCCCGGTTGCTGCTTCGCGGCCGTCTGGTTGATGTGCAATCCAACCTCGCGCGAGCCGGTGAAACCGATGTAGCGCACCTTGGGATGCGCCACCAGCGCATCGCCGAAGTTCGCGCCGCTGCCGGGGCAGAAATTCACCACGCCTTCGGGCAGTCCGCATTCTTCGAGCAGTTCCACGAACTTCGCCGCCACCGTCGGCGAGTCGCTCGACGGCTTCAGCACAACGGTGTTGCCGCTGACGATCGAAGCCAGCGTCAGGCCGGCCATGATGGCGCAGGGGAAGTTCCACGGCGGAATCACGGCGCCGACGCCCAGCGGAATGTAGGTCAGCGTGTCGCGCTCGCCCGGCAGTTGCACCGGCGGCTCAACCTTGGCCAGACGCAAAGCCTCGCGCCCGTAGAACTCGCAGAAATCGATGGTCTCGGAAACATCGCCATCCGCCTCCGCCCAGTTCTTTGAAACTTCAAACACCATCCAAGCCATGAATTCCATCTTGCGCTCGCGCAACACATCGCCCAGGTGGAACAGGAACGACGCCCGCTCCTCGACCGTTGTCCGGCTCCAGCGGTTAAACGCCTGCAGAGCGGCGTTCACGGCGGGCTCAACCTGCTCCTTGCCCGCCTTCTGGTGCACGCCGACGACTTCCGACGGCTTGGCGGGATTGATGGAGCGGATCTTGTCGGAGGTCTTCAGGCGCTTGCCGCCGACGATCAGATCGTACTCGCGGCCCAGTTGGCCGCGAACTTTATCGAGGGCCGCGCGCATCTTGCGCACGTTTTCTTCCTTGGTGAAATCGAAGAACGGTTCATTCTTGAACGCGCCTGTGTGCAGGCGGACTTGCAGACGCGGCGGTGCTTCCAGAGTTGCCATGATGAGTTCCTTTCAGGATGTGATGTTGGGCGCGGAAATACGCGACCCTTAATTTTACACCGGCGTGGGATCACTCGCCCACGCCTGCGCGCAGACCGGGCAAAAAACCAAGAGCTAACCGCCAACCGCCGAAATGCTATCCTTCCCTCGATGCGAATTTCCTACCTTGAATGCACGCGCTGTGGAGAACATCTTTCCGCCGACCGTCCGCGGAATGTCTGCCCCAAAGATGGCGGCGTGCTTTTCGTCCGCTACGATCTTGCCAACCTGAAAGGGAAGTTGCGCCGCGAAGATTTATCAGGCCGCGTGGCCAGCATGTGGCGCTACGCCGAAGTGCTTCCTGAAGCCCTCCCAGACGCCAAGCCGGTCACGCTCGGCGAAGGATTCACTCCCATGCTCGCCAGCCGCGAGCACGCCAATGTTTACATCAAGGACGAAGGCCTGAATCCAACCGGATCGTTCAAAGCGCGCGGCATGTCGGCTGCCGTGACGATGGCTCGACATTATGGCTTGAAAAAGCTGGCCGCGCCTTCCGCCGGAAACGCCGGAGGCGCGCTGGCGGCATACGCGGCAGCGGCGGGCATCGAGGCCCACATCTTCATGCCGAAAGATGTGCCTCTGGCGAACCGCATGGAGTGCGATTACTACGGCGCGCGCGTCACGCTGGTCGATGGCCTGATTAGCGACTGCGGCCGCAAGGTTGCCGAAGGCAAGGACAAAGAAGGATGGTTCGATATCTCGACTCTTAAAGAGCCATTCCGCGTCGAAGGCAAGAAGACGATGGGCTACGAGGTTGCCGAACAACTTGGCTGGCGACTTCCGCAAGGCATCATCTATCCGACCGGCGGCGGCGTGGGCATGATCGGCATGTGGAAGGCCTTCGATGAGATGGAGGAACTGGGCTGGATCGGTTCTGCGCGGCCGAAAATGATTACCGTGCAGGCGGCTGGCTGCGCGCCGATCGTGAAGGCGTGGGAAGCGGGGAAGAGCGCGTCCGAAATGTGGGCTGGCGCCGCGACCTTTGCTGCGGGTTTGCGCGTGCCGAAGGCGTATGGCGATTACTTGATTCTCGATATTCTCAAGAAAAGCCACGGCGCAGCAGTCGCCGCGACGGACGAGGAAATTCTCGCGGCCATGCGGCACTGGGCCAGCGTGGAAGGCATATTCGCCGCGCCCGAAGGGGCCGCATCGCTCGTCGCTTATCGGAAACTGCGCGCCAGCGACTTCTTCCGCGCCGAAGATACGGTCGTGCTCTTCAATACGGGCTCGGCCTGCAAGTATCTCGACATGATCGCAGCGCAAGAGAAGAAAGCGCGGCCAGAGCCGCCCGCGACACGCAATATTGGCGGTATCATCGGGCCGTACTAGCGCGTCGTAAGGCTTTACCACAGGGAGCACAGAGGAGCACAGGTGGAAAACTGGTTTGATTCCCTCTGTGTTTCTCTGTGTCCTCTGTGGTGAAAGGTTTGATGTTTGTGGTGAAAGGTTTAGACGTTAGCCCGCATGGACTCCACTTCCCAACACGACGATTTTCAGACGCGGCGCTGCACCATGGTGCGCGTGCAGATTGAAGAGCGTGGAATCCGCGACCTTCGCGTGCTCGACGCCATGCGCCAAGTGCCGCGGCACGAGTTTGTCGCGGAGGCTTACCGGCAGGACGCGTACGAAGATCACCCGCTCCCCATCGGCGAAGAGCAGACCATCTCGCAGCCTTATATAGTGGCCGCGATGCTTGAATACCTCGCTCTTCAGGCCGGCGATCGCGTCCTCGAAATCGGCACGGGTTCCGGCTACGTGACGGCATTGCTTTCGCTGCTCTCGGCCGAGGTCTATTCGGTGGAGCGCCACGCGCCACTGGCGGCGTCGGCGGAAAGCACGCTGCAGCGGTTGGGATATCGCAACGTGAAAATCAAAGTCGGCGATGGCAGCCGAGGATGGGCCGAGTACGCGCCGTTCGATGCCATCCTGGTTTCCGCCGCCACGCCCGAAATGCCGCCAGCTCTGTTTGCACAATTGCGCGAAGGCGGACGCATGATGGTTCCAGTCGGTCCGCCCTTCAGTCAGGACTTGCAGTTGATTCGCAAAGTCAAAGGACAGGCCGACATGAAGATTCTCGAAGGCTGCCGCTTCGTGCCGCTGGTGGAGGATCCAGTGGACAGTGTCTCGTAGTGTGTGGCCGATGAATCATATGATGGAGCGCCGGGCGTCCTCGCCCGGCCCCCGCAGGCGTTCCTCTGACCGGGCGAAGACGCCCGGCGCTCCACTGTCCGCTGCTTTACAATTGCGTCGTGGGTTTCCTCCGAAATCTGAAGATCACGCTGGAGATGATCAAGTGGGAGCACTCGATCTTCGCGCTCCCATTTGCGCTCTGCGGAGCCATGCTGGCCGCCGGCGGCTTGCCGGCGTGGCGGCAACTGGCGTGGATCGTCGTGGCCATGGTGTCGGCGCGCTCCTCTGCCATGGCCTTTAATCGCTTGGCTGACGCCTCGATTGACGCCGCCAATCCCCGCACCTCGACCCGCGCTCTGCCGCTTGGCCTGTTGACGCCAGCCTTCGTGGCTGCGTTCGTTCTGGCTGCGTGCGGAATCTTTGTTCTCGCCGCCTGGCAGTTGAACCGCCTGACGCTGGTGCTTTCGCCGGTGGCCCTCGGCGTAATCCTTCTGTATTCCTACAGCAAGCGATTTACGCGCTGGACGCATCTGTTTCTTGGATTCGCGCTCGGTATCGCCCCGGCTGCCGCGTGGATTGCGGTGCGCGGCTCGCTCAATCCGCGCATCCTGCTGCTCACCGCCGCGGTGACGTTCTGGGTGGGCGGATTCGACGTAATCTACGCCTGCCAGGACCGCGACTACGACAGCAGCCACGGATTGCACTCGCTGCCGCGTTACCTTGGAATCAAGAATGCCCTCGTCGTCGCCCGCTTGTTTCACATCGTAATGCTCGGCCTGCTGGTCGCGCTGGTTGTCGCTTTCGGCCTGGGCAAGCTGGCGGCCGCGGGAGTAATTGCCGTGGCCGCGCTGCTGCTCTACGAACACACGCTGGTGCGTCACGACGACTTGAGCAAGCTGAACGCCGCATTCTTCACCATGAACGGGGTGATTTCGGTGGTGTTTTTCCTGTTCGTGGCTGGCGATCTTCTGCTGCGAACGTAGCTTGGCGCCGTCAGCGTCGCTGGTTCGCGTTTACTTGTTCACGCGCAGCAGCAGCAACACGCCTTCTTCGAGCTTGACGTTATTTTTTTCCGAACTCACCACCGACCCCATTTTCGCATCGGGAGCGGCTGCAAGTTTCAGGTTCTCGATTCCCACCACGCCCTGCGTGGTTCCAGTGATCTTCGGTTGCGCTGGCGTTGGCCCGGACGCATCCGGCGGTGCACCAACCGCGGATGGTGGGGTGATCGCAGCCGGAGGGGTTGCTCCTCCCATCGCTCCTGTGCGCCCACCGACGGCTGGCGGCGTTCCGCCCGGTGGCCGGACAGGATTGCTGGGCGAAGAGTCGGCGGGACTGGGAGGAGCGATGATGGCCTGGATTGACATGGGCATCTGTATCGTTTCGCCGCTCTTCAGAACGGCGTGGTCGAACAGGATCGCGAGTTGCGATTCTTTCTGGTCCCGGCTGCGCGCCTGGACTTGGGTCACATGTCCAAAGATCTTCGTATCCTTGGCCAGGACGACGACGCCCGCGTTGCCTCGAAGGTCTTGCGTAATCCTGGCCACGACCTCATCGCCCACCTTTGCTTTTTTTGCATCCACGCTCTTGGTGAGTTGTGCTGGCAGGACGCTGCCGGCCGCGGGCTTGAGCAGGGCGCTGGCGGGAGCGGCTCCCGCATTGGCTGGGGTCGAAGCACTGGGGGCCGCTGGTTGCGCGGTGGACTGGGTTTGCGGCGGCGTCCCGCTGTTCGACTGCGGCGATTGCGCCATTAGACTTCCGCACGGCAACGCGATGGCTAAGACTGTAATCAGGACTCGGTTCATTAACTGCCTCCTTTCAAATCGGCACAACCCATTCTAGATGGCAAACAGCCGTTCTGCATTTCCTTTGTAGATTCACAATCCGGCTGATATGTAGACCAGTGATCGGCGGCAGGGAAGGCCATTTGGGCGTTCTTCACTATAGAACGGAGTGATTTCGATGGTGTTCTTTGTTCTTTGTCGCCGGATTGTCACTGGAGATTTGCTGCTGAGGCACGGTTGAATTTCAGCGGCCGGGCTTGGGTACCCCCCTACCCCTATCTTTCTAAAGTCTTGAATCTAAAGGGCGTTATTTTCAAAGTCTTCACAACAAAGGAGTTAGAGGTAAAGTCTTGACAACAAATGAGTTATTAGGATGCCGAAATCTTCGCCTTCCTTTAGAATCAAGGAGTTACGACGAGAGCGTCTCGCAAAGTCTTGATGTCAAAGAACTTAGACCAATTGCGCCTGCCGTCGCGCTGGGCGATAGCCACTTTTATTATATCGCGGGGTGTCAAGTTGGGCGGTGATTCTATGTGCTTCGAAGCCGTCCACAAATCGGAACCTGACTTCGGAACATGGCTATGGAGGCCACTTGGAGCAGGTTACTCCGCCACGTCGGCGGCGGTGATGGCATGGCGAGAAGCGTGCCAGACGCGCAAGATACGCACATGTTGCTCGTCTTCCTGGACATGGAAAATGATTCGATACACGCCGTTTCCTTTGCCGAAGAGCAAATGCCGGGCGGGATAGCCGAGATCTCTTGCCTCGGGAATGACGGGACAGCGGGCGGGAAACTTGCGCAAGCTGAAAATGGCCGCAAATAAGCGTGTCAGCCACTTCTCGGCGTGCCTGGGAGCTGCGGCGCGTATGCGTTCAAAGGCCGCATACGCATCCGCTTCAGCCGGTGCGGTGAGACTAACGCGATAGGCCATACTTGGTCCGCATCTCGTCAAAGACCTGGGCGGCGGGCTTCAGTTCGCCGCGTTCCGCGCTCGCCATTCCTTCCTGAATGGCCGCAAGGGTCTCCATGTAGCGCAAGCGGTTTTGCATGAGCTGGTAGCTGGCCGCATCCTGGACAACGACCTCGGCCTTGCCGTTCACGGTCAGCACTTCCGGGGTTTGCGTCTTTTTGAGGCGCTTTACATGCGTCTTATGGTCGCGCAGGAAGTCGGTCAAGGAGTGGATTTCACGGGTATCGAGCATGGAAGTCCTCGCTGATGATTGTTTGATAATTATATGTTGGCATAACGGAGGTGAAAGTCAATGAAATATTTTCGAATGGTGCCATGAAGAATTTGACGGCCGGACTTTGCGGCCTTCTGGGGGCAAAGGGCGCATTTCATGGCTCGCCAGACATTGTCATCCCGAGCGAAGCGAGGGATCTGCTTTTCGCGGCCAAACTGCAGATCCCTCGCTTCGCTCGGGATGACAATTCATGAAAGGTGTTACCCGTTCGCGGTGCGGCAGGCCACTTCTCGAAAAGCGCGAGAAGCCTGCCCTGAGCGAGCGAAGCGAGTCGAAGGGTGGCGCACCCCCAGTTATTTCGGTCAATGTTAAAGGACAAATCCGCGTTATACTTCCCCGTTGAGGTGACCCACCTGCCTGTGAAACTACTTTTGCTGGCTATGCTCTTGGAGCAGGGCGTAAAAATCACAGAACTTCCCTCCGTGTCGATAACAAAAGATTGGGCGGATTGGGGTGTCTGGGTTTTCAGTGGACTCTTGGTAGTTGTCGGTTTTTTGCAGGTATTGCTTCTGTTCCGCACTCTCAGAGCCATTCAACGTCAAGCGGGGATAATGGAGAACAACATAAAGCTCATTATCAACAAAGAGCGGATGCGAATTAGCGTGGAAGTTTTGCCGCTTAAACTCCCTCTCGCCAAAGACGGCGCTGAGTTCGAGGACTGTACCATCGATTACAGGGTAATGTTTGATGGTTCCACGCTGGCTTTTATTACCGATTCTTACGCCGAAGGTAAGGTTACAGATTCTCCTGAACCGCCTTACAAAAAGTCCGCCATTGGTCATATTTTGTCGGATAGAACAACCATTAAGCCATTCGCGGAACCAGAGGATAATGGAGTTCGCTTGTACGGTCTGAGTAAGCTTCAGATAGAAATGATTCAAAACAGGAAGTCCTTCGTACATTTTTACGGATCCATTAAATATATGGATTTTTTCGAGAAGGAAAGGGAGACTAGCTTCTGTTATTCGTGGGTTCCCAGACCACTCGGACTTGCGATAGGCCCAGAACGATGGGAAAAGAGTGGCCCACCAGAGGCCAACCGCGAAACATGATTCTAAAAAGCAGATTAAGCCACTACCGACTTTTCTGCTGCTGTGATTTCCATCACTTCCTGCGGTATCATCAATGACAATGCCTGCTTCGCACCCATTCCAAACCCACGCATTTCAAACAGACGATCCGCGCCTAGTCCCGATCAAAGATAAAGTTCTGGCGGGAGAACGCCTGAACGAGGGCGATGCGCTTGTGCTTTATGGAACCGGCGACATCCTCGCCGTGGGCTGGATGGCGAACTGGGTGCGGGAGCGGAGGCACGGCGACAAGGCGTACTTCAACGTCAACCGCCATATCAATCCGACGAATGTCTGCATCGCCGCCTGCCGGTTGTGCGCTTATGGACGCAAGAAAGACGCTCCGGGAGCTTACACCATGGCGCTCGAAGAAGCCTTCCAGACGGCCGCTTCCGGCTACAGCGAGGCGGTCACGGAGTTTCACATTGTGGGCGGGCTGCATCCCGATTTGCCGCTCGAATATTTTCTCGACCTGGTTGCCGGATTGAAAGCGCGCTTTCCGCAAGTCCATAGGAAGGCTTTTACGATGGTAGAGGTCGCGTATCTGGCGAAGCGGGCGAAGCTGACCATCCGCGAGACGCTCGAAAAAATGAAAGCGGCGGGCGTGGATTCGCTGCCCGGCGGCGGCGCGGAAATTTTTGCCGGCCGCGTGCGGCGCATTATCTGTGATCACAAGATCGACGGTGAGCAATGGCTCGATACGGCGCGCCTCGCCCACCAGATGGGGCTGAAATCGAACGCCACCATGCTCTATGGCCACATCGAAAACGACGAAGACCGCGTTGACCACCTGCTCAAACTGCGCGCCTTACAGGATGAGACGGGCGGATTTCAGGCTTTCATCCCGCTGGCCTTCCATCCCGCGAATACGCCGCTGCGGCATCTTTTCACGACCACCGGTATGACCGACATCAAGCAGATTGCCGTCAGCCGCCTGGTGCTCGATAACTTCGCGCACATCAAGTCTTACTGGCAGATGATGACGCCGAAGATCGCGCAGATCTCGCTGCGCTTTGGGGCCGACGACATAGACGGCACGGTGGTCGAGGAAAAGATTTATCACGATGCGGGCGCGGCCACTCCGCAAGGTTTGCGGCGGCACGAACTGGTGCGCTTGATCACGGAAGCGGGGCGCGAGCCGGTGGAGCGCGACACGTTCTACAGGCCGGTGACGCGCACGGAAACGTCGTTTACGGTGACGGTGTAAGGGAAGTTCTCAGTAGTACTCAGTAAAACCAAAACCTTATGGTTCGCTGGTTTTACTGAGAACTGAGACTGAGAACTGGGAACTGACAACTCTTTCCAGGCAGGCGCATCTAATCGTCATGGCCAACGAGCAGACGGCGATTTTCGGCGGCGGGTGCTTCTGGTGTATGGAAGCCGTTTTTCAACGTCTCACTGGAGTAACTCACGTCGAGTCCGGATACATGGGCGGACGCGCCGACCAGGCGACTTATCGGCAAGTGTGCAACGGCGGCACCGGACATGTGGAAGTCGTGCGCGTCATCTTCGATCCCGAGCAAATCAACTATCGCGAACTGCTGGATGTATTTTTCGCAGTGCACGATCCGACCACGCTCAACCGGCAGGGAAATGACGTGGGCGAGCAATATCGCTCCGTCATTTTCTACAGCAATGAAGAGCAGCAGCGCATCGCCGAGGATGCGATTGCGGAGATGATGGCGGCGCAAATTTTTTCTCAACCGATTGTGACCGCGGTCGAGCCGGCCGAGGAATTCCATGCGGCCGAAGATTACCATCGAAATTACTACAACGAAAATTCGCGCCAGCCTTATTGCATGTTTACGATCTCGCCAAAGCTGGCAAAACTGGAAAAGAAATTTGGCGGGAGATTGCGGGCGTGAGATGCAGCGCGCAACCCGCGCGTATAACGCCCGGAATGTGGAGCTGGTTTCATAGATACTTTTCAGATAGGAAGGCGCGTCCCTCAGGGGCTAAAGCCCGCATTTATTCAGGCCATCAACGGCGCGGCTGAAGCTGCGCCCCTTCAAAACAACGTCAGAGGCGGAGTTTTTTCGCAGCTTGTGAGGCCGCGCCCTGCCCAAAAACATTTATGAAAGCAGTCCTAGTCATTAAGAATTGGAATCAGGATTGGAATCGGAATTCTGGTCGGGGCTGGATGCGGTGGGTTCAGGCCGTTCGTCCAACAAAAGCCGCCGCAAGGTGCGCAGGTCGTTGAGCAGGCGGCTGCTGGTCGTCAGGTGCTGTTCCAGTTTGTTCAACTTGAATTGCACGATGCGGAGGGCCTGCACGCGGCGCTCGGACTTGGCCGCTACGGCCGCGGCGAGATCGGCTTCAATCTCGCCTTTGGCTTCGGCGATGGCCTCGACCAAAAGCCGCACGTATTCGTGGGCGTTCTCGACGCTGTCAAACGGGGTTTGCAGGGGATCGTTCAAAGGTTCCTCGGCAGTCTGCGAAAAAACTCAATATTCAACGCGCGGTTGCTAAAGGGTCGTGTGTTTTCGAAGAGCTTGCGGCGTCGCTAAAGGCGATACCCCGTCAGGAACCCAGATGTTTTTTCCGCAAACTCTTAGCAAACAAAAAGTCTGGCGGAGAGGGTGGGATTTGAACCCACGATACCCGTTAAGGTATGTCCGCTTTCGAGGCGGATCGTTTCAACCGCTCACGCACCTCTCCGGAAAAACAGTTATCAGCCGTCAGTCATCAGTTGCCAGTAAAAACTCCCGGGCCTGCTGCGCAGGCTGAAGACTAACGACGCTTCCGAAAAAACTCCTGCACCATTTCCGCCGAACGCCCGGCCAGCACTCCGCCCCGGATTTCCATGCGATGATTCAGGCCGGGGTGATTCACCACCTGCAGATCGAATGGACGGCGCCCGCCTTCGGGTCGTCGGCGCCGTACACCAGGCGGCGGACGCGGGCATGAACCGCCGCTCCCGCGCACATGGCGCACGGTTCAATTGTAGCAAACAGCTCGCAGTCGCCGAGCCGGTGGTTGCCGAGCGTTTCGTCCCGCCTCGCGCAGCGCCACGATTTCGGCATGGGCGGTGGGATCGCAGTCGGCGAGGTTGCGGTTCCAGCCTCGCCCCACGACGCGCCCGGCGCAGACCACGACCGCTCCCACGGGCACTTCGCCCGCCTCCAGCGCGCGCTGGGCGCAGCGCAGGGCTTCTTCCATCCACAGCTCGTCTGAGGGAATCAGTTGTCAGTTGCCAGTGGCCAGTTGCCAGAAAAGCAGTTGCCAGTTCCCAGTTGAGAGTTTGTGTCGGTGGACTGGCGTTTCCATTGTAGCGGGTGTCCGAATGCGCCGCTGAAGTCTTTTCGGCGCCGCCTCAGCGTCCCATGTTCTGTGACTCACCTCACAGCACCGATTTTCCCGTCGGTGATATCCTAAAAAAGTTATGGGAATCGCGGGCGTTTTTCGCAAAGTATTTTTGGTGGACCTGATCGAGGGACTCAATGTGACCTTCCGCTATCAGGACCCCAAGGAAATCTATACCGAGCAGTATCCGCTGGAGCGGCCGCAGGTGGCCGAGCGTTATCGGGGCGCGCCGCGCCTCAACGTCAACCCAGACACCGGCGAGACCCTCTGCATTGCCTGCGACCTGTGCGCTCTGGCTTGCCCGGAACACCTGATCGTGGTCACCAGCGAGCGCAATGAAAAGACCCGCCGCAAAGAACTTACGAACTTCACCTACGACGTGAGCCGCTGCATGTTCTGCGGCTTGTGCGAAGACGCTTGCCCGACCGATGCGCTCGAACTCTCCCAGGATTTCGAACTCGCGAGCTACGCCCGCGAAGGCATGATCTGGGACCGCGCGGCGCTGGAAAAGGGGCCGCAGCCCACCGTCTACCAGAAATAACCGTCCCTCACTCGAACTTGTTTCCTAACAGGTTGCGGAAAAATTCACCCTCGGTGCAAAAAGCTCACCTCAGGCGCTGAAGCGCGGATACATTTTGAACGACTTGGCGGCACGAGTAAACTCGTGCCCTTCCCAAAACCCGTCCGAATTGGAGTTTTTCCGCAACCTGCTAAGCCGGTTCCAACGGACACGCAGCATCTCGAGGCAGCGCGCATCCCGCTCGTTACTTTTTCGGTTCTGCCTGGCATCGCATACTGAACTCATGGCCTCGGATGCCAATGCGCGAACGCTCTCCGCTTTTCTCGACTATCTGCGGGTCGAGCGCGGATCGGCGAAGTTGACGATTGCCGCTTATGCCAGCGACCTCGCGCAGTTTGCGGAGTTTCTGGAGAAGCGCGACACGCGTTCTGAGCGGAGCGCGGCGCGAAGATGTGCGCGAGTACATCCAGGAATTATTTTCGAATTCGCTCGACGGGCGCTCGGTGGGAAGGAAACTTTCCGCCATCCGCCAGCTTTACCGGCATTTGCTGCTCGACGGAAAGATCGACAAGGATCCGACGCTGAACATCGATTTGCCGAAGCAGTGGAAGGTGCTGCCGAAAGCGTTGAGCCGCGACGAAGTCGGGGCCATGCTCGGCCAAACCATGCTCGGCCAAACCATGCTGGCCGAAACGCATCCGCAAAATGAAACGGCGCGCGGGCAAGCGCTGGCGCTGCGCAATCGCGCCATGCTCGAACTTCTCTATGCCGGAGGCGTGCGCGTTTCCGAAGTTGCCGACGCGCGTCTGGAAGACCTGAAGCTGGAAATGGGATACATTCTGGTGCGCGGCAAGGGCGACAAGGAGCGCATGGTGCCGCTCGGAGTGCCCGCCCAGCAAGCGTTGCAGCAATACTTGAAAAACGGCAGGGAAGCGATTGCCAAGAAAAGAAGTTCGCCGCTGCTGTTTTTGGGCGCCGGAGGGCGGCGTTTGACGCGTCAACGCCTCTGGCAGTTGGTCGGGAAGGCCGGGCTTGCCGCGGGACTTCCTTCTGGACGGCACGCCAGTCCGCACATGCTGCGCCACTCCTGCGCGACGCACATGGTGGAGAATGGGGCCGATCTGCGGACGGTGCAGACCATCCTTGGCCACGCCGACATTTCGACCACGCAGATTTATACCCACGTTGCGCTCGACCGGCTGAAGAGCGTGTATGCGAAGCATCATCCGCGGGCGAAAGCGAGGGGCAATTTGTAATTGGCGATTTGTAATTTGCAATTTGAATCCGGGCTTGTACGGCGCTCGATGCCTCGGCTTCGATCTGGTTTTTCGATTACAAATTAGAAATTACCAAATTACAAATTCATGATTCACTCGCGTACCATCGTCGAACGCGCCACCGACGACTTCCTGCGGCACTTGCGGGAGCGGAACGCCTCGGCGCACACGATCAAGGCTTACACCGGGAGATCTCGACAACTTCGCCGCCTACATTGGTTCGCGCGATTGGAAGACGATCGACCACATCGCCATCCGCGGATTTCTTTCGCATCTCTACGACAAAGGGTTGAGCAAGACTTCTGTTGCGCGCGCGCTGGCGGCGGTGCGCTCGCTCTATCGCTGGCTGGGGCAGGAAGGGGTGGTCGAGCAGAATCCGGCGAAGCTGGTGTCGACGCCGCGGCTGGCGAAAAAGTTGCCGCGCGTGCCGACGATCGAGGAAATGAATTCCATGCTCGACGGCAAAATGCCGGAGGTGGCGGCGTTTCCCGAGCGCGACCGGCTGATGTTTGAACTGCTCTATGGCTGCGGCATTCGCAACTCGGAGCTGGTCGGCATCAATCTCGACGACATCAGCCTGAGCAACGAAGCCATTCTGATTCGCGGCAAAGGGAAGAAAGAACGCTACGTTCCGTTCGGAGGCTCGGCGCTCGCGGCGCTCACCGTTTACCTGCCGTGGCGGCAAGGACTGCTTGCGACTTTGAGAAGCGGGTCAATGAAGGCAGGCGCTGCGAAAAGCATGTCCGCGAATAGCACGCCCGCGCTGCTCGTCAACCAGCGTGGCGGGCGGCTGACGACGCGCAGCGTGGGGCGCATCGTCAAACGCATTGCGGTGGCCAAGGGGCTGTCGCCAGAAGTGCATCCACATACCCTGCGCCACGCTTTCGGCACGCACATGCTGGAAGAGGGAGCGGACCTGCGCGCCATTCAGGAACTGCTGGGCCACGAGCGCCTGGCGACCACGCAACGCTATACGCAGCTCTCGGTCAAGCACATGATGGACGTTTACGATCGGACGCATCCGCGGGCGAAGTGACGGGTGGCTCTAAAACGTGCAACCGGGCCACATTTCTGGGTAAACAAAATCGGGCGCCCCACGTTTGCCGGCGAGACGTGAGGCACCATCTGGGAAACAATCTTGCCGGCCACGACGATAACGTCTGCCGGGAAATGTTCGACCGCAGCCTATAAAGGCGCTCTTATAACACGGCACTTACGGTATGCCTGAAGGATACCCCGATACAAACCGCACTTGCACCACGGGCTGTTAAACAAATACCGATTCGAATGCGTACAATTTATGTGAGGAAGAGTATATGGCTGGAGGCAGGATGAACCGCAAGGAGTTCATAATGACGGGCCTGGGTGGCGTCGGCATGGGATGCATGTGCGGTGCGGCGCTCGGCATGCAGACGGTCCTCGCCGCCGCGGAACAGACGAAGCCCGCGGCACCCGCGACGGAAGCCCAGAAGCTGCCGGAAACGAAGCCGGGCGAGAAGTCGGTGGCCCGATCCGCGAAGCGCATGGAGTTCGTGGACGGCTGGGTTAACCGCTTCTTCAAGGCCGTGGACGAGAACGTGGACAAGCCCACGCGCCTGAAGCTCATGGCCGCAAACGGCAAGGCCTGCTTCTGCGCCTACTTTCCCGACGCGCCCCGGCGGGCCGAACCGATCCCGCTGGACCGGATCCGGCAGTGGATCGCCGATGGAGCCAAGGACCACGGCTACGGCATGGATGGGGACGTTATCACCTTCGAGTACCTGGGCAGCGCCGAGACCCAAAAGGCGTCGCCCGAAAACGTCTGCCTGTGTCCGACCGTCGAGGCGCAGAAGGTGGGGGATATCTCGCCTACCTATTGCCAGTGCTCCGTGGGCTACGTGAAGGAGATGCACGAGCGGCGGTTTGGGCGATCCGTGAACGTGGAGCTGGTGGATTCCGTGCTCATGAACGCCAAGCGCTGCCGGTTCAGGATCACGCTGGCGTAGCGCAGCTCTTCCGCCGCACCGGATCGCAACTGCCGAGCTGCGCTCGGCTTGGACGGGCGAGGTTGCCCGTCCCCACACTGGCACCCCCGCACGAGCTTGCGTGACCGGTTTCCTTGCGCGGGGCGGGGGTGGCGTGAGATAGTAGCCCGTTCTTAACCTTTGACTCAGCTAATGGTGTCATGATCCGTCTTCATTCCGCGCGAAACCAAGTTTTTCGAGTCTGTTTGCCGAGCTTTCCGCCGCCATGACCGAGGGTGCGCGCCTGTTGCGCGGCATTCTGGAAGACCCGCACGACGTGGAAATGCGGGTCGAAGAGATGCAAGCCATCGAGCATAGGGGCGACAAGGCGATCCACGCCATCATGACGAAGCTGAACCAGAGCTTCATTACGCCCTTCGACCGCGAGGACATACATCATCTGGCGTCGTCGCTAGACGACGTTCTCGACTACATGAATACGGCGGCCACGCGCCTGGTGATGTATAAAATCTCGCAGCCGACGACGGCGGCGGCGGAACTGGCGGGGATACTGGTGCTGCAGAGCGAAGAGCTGGCGCGCGGGGTATCGCTTTTGGAAAAGAATGGCAAGGTGATGCAGCACTGCGACGAAATCAACCGGCTGGAGGATGAAGCCGATCGGGTCAGCCGCAAGGCGATTGGGGCGCTGTTCGAAAGCGAGAAAGATCCCATCCAGCTGATCAAGATGAAAGAACTCTACGAAGTGCTGGAGACGGCAACCGACAAGGCCGAAGACGCGGCCAACGTGTTGGAAGCGATCGTGCTGAAGAGCGCATAGGCTGGACGGCCCCTGAAGAAGCGTATTTCCCGTGGAGACGGGGCAAGCCCCGTCTCTACAACTTAAGGAACATGCCTATCCCGATGCCACTGCCGCAAAGGAGCGAATTGAGGTGAGCGCGGAAGTCCTGCTGGTAGTGATCACGGTGGTGGTCGCGCTGATCTTCGACTTCATCAATGGGTTTCACGATGCGGCCAACAGCATAGCGACGGTGGTTTCGACGCGGGTGCTGTCGCCCCGGCTGGCGGTGGTGTGGGCGGCGGCATTCAACTTTCTGGCCGCGTTTTTGCTGGGGACGGCGGTGGCCAAGACGATAGGCCGGGGCATGATCCGGCTGGACGCCGTGGACCAATACGTGGTGCTGGCCGGGTTGTTCGGCGCCATTGTTTGGGACCTGCTGACGTGGTGGTGGGGCCTGCCCACATCGTCGTCGCATGCTTTGATTGGCGCCTACGCCGGCGCCGCCATGACGCACGAGGCGATTCATGCCGGATGGCGCTCGGCCCCCTCGGTGATCGTCGCCGCCGGGTGGTACAAGACGCTGATTTTCATAGTGGTCGCGCCCATCATGGGATTGGTCATGGGCTTCACGTTCATGGTCGCCATCTATTGGCTGATGCGGAACAAAGCGCCGCGACAAGTCGATAAGTGGTTCCGCAAAGTGCAATTGCTCTCGGCCGCCTGCTACAGCCTGGGACACGGCGCCAACGACGCGCAAAAGACGATGGGGATTGTGGCGGGGGCGCTGTATACCGCGGGGTTTATGAGCAGACAAGACATGCTGGGCAACTGGGGACGGTTGCACTGGCCCATCATCCTCGCCGCCCATGCGGCCATTGCCGGGGGGACGTATTTCGGAGGCTGGCGGATAGTGCAGACGATGGGGCAGAAGATCACGAAGCTCAAGCCGGTGGGCGGATTTTGCGCCGAGAGCGCCGGGGCCATCACGCTGTTCACGACGGCGTTGGCGGGGATTCCGGTGAGCACGACGCACACGATTACGGGCGCGATTGTGGGCGTGGGCGCGGTGAATCGGCTGTCGGCGGTGCGCTGGGGAGTGGCGACGCGAATTGTGTGGGCGTGGCTGTTGACGATTCCGGCGGCGGCGGTGATGGCGGGCGCGACCTTCTGCTTGATCCGGGTGTTTCTGCGGCAGGGCTGATTTTTCCGGGCGGGTTCTCGGGCCGGGCTTCGACTCCACCCTGCCACGGAGCAGCGCTTTGCCCTTTTGAATTAGACGGGCGGGAAAAAGGCTGGCAGCCCGGCAGGGATTCGAACCCCGATACGCAGCTCCAGAGGCTGCAGTCCTACCGTTGAACGACCGGGCTGTAGGAAGATTCTAAATCATTTTCCGGTGGCGGCAAAACGGCGTCTGTGGCGGATGGACGCGCGGAATGTACGCCCCGCGTTAGAATCTCGGACAGCGGGAGACGCGGCAAGCCGCGTCTCTACCCGGAGTGTACGAGGAATTGCTATGCCCAGCAGTGAAACTTTGACCGGAACCATCATCCCAGCCGAAAGCGGCTATGCCGAGATGGCGCGCCGTCCGCTTGAAGCCGGGCAGTGCGCGCTCATCGTCGTGGACATGCAGGAGAAATTGCTGCCGGCAATC
This sequence comes from uncultured Acidobacteriaceae bacterium, assembly GCA_963772155.1. Classification (GTDB taxonomy): domain Bacteria; phylum Acidobacteriota; class Terriglobia; order Terriglobales; family Acidobacteriaceae; genus Acidiflorens. Next base: position 54,445 of record CAVYVX010000001.1, read on the forward strand.
TGGGAAAAAGAACGGATGGCGCGAAATGTGCAGTTGCTGACTCGCATGGCTGGAATCCTGAAGATCCCGGCGCTGGTGACGGTGCAATACGCCAAGGGCTTGGGCAACACGGTGCCGGAGATTCGGTCGCTGTTGCCCGACAGTCCGCCCATCGACAAGCTGACGTTCTCCTGCTTCGGCAGCGAGGTGTTCCGTTCGTTGCTGAAGCGATTGCCGGGGCAGCGAACGACCGTGCTGCTGTGCGGCATGGAAACGCACATCTGCGTGATGCAGACGGCGCTGGGGGCGCTGCGGGAAGGCTATCTGGTGCATGTGGCGGCGGATGCCGTCAGCTCGCGGACGGAATTAAACTGGCGCATCGGACTGGACCGTATGCGCGCCGCCGGAGCCATTCTTTCCTCGACCGAAATGGCAATCTACGAATTGCTGGGCTCGTCGGGCACGCCCGCGTTTCGAGAGCTGCTGCCGTATCTGAAGGGCTGAAATTTCCTGTAGAGACGGGGCTTGCCCCGTCTCATCCGCCGGAGACGCGGCAAGCCGCGTCTCTACTACCCGGCCGCCTCCTCTTTCTGTTTCACGCGGACGACGGTGATTTTCGAGAAGCCTTCGTCGAAGGTTGGGGCCTTCAATTTGCCCGCCATCTTGTGCATGATCTCTTCCGGCACCACGCGGCCACGACGCCGATGGCGTTCCAGGCAAATCTCCAGCGGGACATCGAAGAACAAACCCTGCACGTCGTAGCCGTAATCCTTGGCCAGCTTGATCCAGCTATGGCGATCGTGGGGCGTGAGGTTGGTCGCGTCCACGTAGTTCATGGGGCGGCGGGCAATCAGCCGCGCCTTCAGCATGGATCGCAGGTTGGAAAACACGAGGTCCTGAAAGCGCTGCTCCTGCGCGTCGTCAAAAAGAAGTTCGCGCAGCAGATCGCTGGAAAGCGGATGAATGTTGTGCCGCTTGAACCACGAACTCTTGCCCGATCCCGGCAGCCCGATGGCCAGCACCACCGTTCCCTTGCTGGGTCGGGCGGGCGCCGCCGCTGCTGGAGCGGGCGGAACATGATCGGGCACGGCAGCAGCCGTCGCAGTTTCGAGCGGCGGCTTTTCGGCGGCCAGGAGTTCCGGCGCGGTTGCTTCCGTTGCGGGAGGTTCAGCGGCAGTTGTGGGCGCAGGCGCTTCCGGCTTGGCACGAGATCCGCCACGGCCTCCGCGGCTGCGACGGCGGCGCGACGGGCGCGGTTGCGGTTCAGCGACTGTCGATGCTTCGGTTGAGACTGCGGTTGACGGCGAGTCTTGGCTGGCAACATGCTCGATCGCGAGCTCCGGCTCCGGTTTCGACGGCGGGCGCGACTCGACGGCTGGAGCTTCGACCGGGGCCGCTGGCTCATCGTCATAGAACCTGGGCTGCAAAGGCTCGAGCGCTTTGGCGGCTGGCTTGGGGGAACCGTCTCCGGTCTTCTTGCGCCGCTTCATGCGGTCGCTGATCCATTTGCCCATATAGCTGCTTGTAGCACATTGGCGCATCCCGGAGCAATCCGCGCTCCGTGGCGAGCGGGATACCTCGCGAGGATCGGGCCATCTGGTGATCGGGTGATCGGGCCATCGGAAATCAAAGGCATTTGAGTTTATTAGATGACCCGCTGACCCGCTGACCCGATGATCCGATCACCCGATGGTCAGATCACCCGATAAAATTGAAACTCGTGGCGTTTCATGTCCACGCGGGCCCCGCGAAAGGTCACACCCTCCATGCGCAGGCGGAATATTTGTTCGGCGGCATTTTCTCCGCGCAACTTGATGGCGCCGGCGGAGCCGACCACGCGATGCCAGGGCAATCCCGGCGTCTGTTGCAGGATGCGCACCACTTGACGGGCTGCCCCGGGCCAGCCCGCGGCCTTGGCGATAGCTCCGTAGCTCGACACCGTTCCCGGCGGCAAGGCGCGAATCGAGCGCACGATGCGGGCGCGCTTGTCCTCCAGCTCGCTGGGCGCGGGCCTTCTCCCTGCCGTGGATTGCATTTTCCAGTTCATGGACCAGCTAACGACGAGCGGCGAACGACCCTTTTCCAGCCAATCATGTTAAATTAGATTCGCCCATACAAAAATTTACACACAACCATGAAACCAACCATTACGATGTTTACATCCCATGTTCTCGCGCTCCGCCCAAAACGCCTTATGGAGAATCCTATGTTTCGCCTGTTAAAACCCCTGCCCCTTGCGTTGGCCATTGCCGGCTTGTGCATCATGACCACTAGCTGCGGTTTGTTCGGGTCCAAATCAACGCAGGTCCGTGTGTTCAATGCCCTGGACAGCACCTATGGCACTAACGGCGTGAATGTCGAATTTAACGGAGCCCAGACATTCTCCGCGCCCATAACATTCGGCTCTGTTCTGCCCGAGCAACCGGCGGCCGGGCCCGCCGCCTACACGTCGGTATCGTCGGGCACCGACACGATCGCAGTGTATTCCGCCGGAACCACCACCAACCCGATCGTCGAAAGCAGTCTGTCCTTGGACGGCGGGACCCAGTACACGGCGATTTTGGAACCCGACATCATCACGCTGGTTACCGATGACAACACGGCGCCGGCATCTGGCTCCAACCTCGTGGAATTCCGCGTCATCGACGCGTCGTCCGCCACGACGAATTCGGTGGATGTTTATCTGGTTCCGTGTGGCGAACCCCTAAGCTCCACTTATAAGATTGGCACAATTCAGAACCGGGGAGTTATTCCCTACGTTTCCAAGTCGTACAATTCCGACACCTGTGCTGGAAGCTCCGCCAATTATGAGTTTGAGGTTTTTCTCGAGGGCAGCACCTCGAACCCATACGTTAACCAGTACTACACTGAGCCAGCCGGATCGATTACCACCCTGGTGCTCTATGACAACTCGAGCGGCAGCAGCATGTCGTCGGTTCCGATCATGCTGCAAGACCTCGATTGACCGCGGGGCGGTCCGGGCGTCTCGCTGAAACCCTCAGAAAACAGGACCGGGCCTCGACCGAGGCCCGGCGAGCCACCTAACAACCAAGTACGGTGTGGAGGCCGGGCTTGCCGCGTCTCTACTGGAGATTTCGGCGGGCTAAACGGGGCGCGCGTGAGATTGTATAATCGTGGCTTCGCATGAGCTATCAGGTACTGGCGCGGAAATACCGGCCGCAGAAGTTCTCCGACGTGATCGGCCAGGAACACGTGACGCGCACGCTGCAGAATGCGATCGCGCAGGAACGGATCGCGCACGGCTACATTTTCAGCGGGCATCGCGGCATCGGCAAGACGACGGTGGCGCGGATTTTGGCGATGGCGGTGAATTGCCGGGCGGCGGAAAAGCCGTCGGTGGAACCCTGCGGGGTTTGCGATTCCTGCACCGAGATTCGCGCCGGGAACGCGGTGGACGTGATTGAAATCGACGCCGCCACCAACCGCGGCATCGACGAAATCCGCGAATTGAGGGAGGCGGCGCGGTATCGCCCGGCGCGCGACCGCTTCAAAATCTACATTCTCGACGAAGCGCACCAGATCACCGACGCCGCCTTCAACGCGCTGCTGAAGACGCTGGAAGAGCCGCCCAGCCACATCATCTTCATGATGGCGACGACGCAGCCGGAAGATATTCCGCAGACCATCCGCTCGCGCTGCCAGCATTTCAGTTTTCGCGCCATGAAGTTCGAAGACATCATGGGGCAACTGCGCGAGATTGTGGCGAAAGAGAAGATTCCCGCCGACGAGGACGCGCTGGCGCTGCTGGCGGAAGCGGGCGACGGCTCGATGCGCGACGCGCTTTCGATTCTCGACCAGGCCATCGCCTCGACCTCCGGCCGCCTGGCGCTGGATGCGGTGCGCAGCCTGATCGGCTCGGCTCCGGCAGCGGCGCTGGAAACCGTGATGCGGGCGGTCGCGGAAGGTGCGACGGAAAAAAGCTCGACCGAGAAAAGTTCGAGCGAAAAAATCCTGGCGCTGGTTGACGAACTGATCGGCGAAGGACACAGCCCCACGCATTTCGCGCGGCAGTTGGTGCGCTTTCTGAGAAATGTCACGGTGGCGAAGATCGCGGGCAAGGATTCGGCGCTGCTGCAGATTTCCTCCGATGAACGCGCCCGGGTCAGCCGCATTGCCGAGCTGTTTACCGAGGAAGAACTGGCGCGGCACTTGCAAATCATGCTGCGCACGCATGGAGAACTCGGCTACCGGCAGGAACAGCGGTTCCATCTGGAACTGGGACTGCTGAAGATGGCCCATGCGCAGCGATTGCTGCCCATCGAGCAGTTGCTGAGCGAAGCGGCGGGGTCTGTGTCCGCGCGCTCCGCGTCGAGGCCGGTTGGCGCGCCGCCTGCTCCCGGTCAGCGGTCGCCGGCGGAAGCTCGACGCGCGGAGACGCCGGCATCGGCGCGAGCGAATTCCGTATCGCCGTTCGCGGCCGATTCCGCGCGCAAGGGCACTCCGAAGGCGGAAGCGCCGGGCAATGTTTCGGCATTCGCGGGCGAGGGCCCCTTCGACTCTCGCGCAGGGCAGGTCCGCGCCACACACGCATCCGGCGGAAACGTGATCATCATGGGATCGGCGGCGCCGGCAGTGGAGGAATTATCGCCCGCGCCTGACCGGCATCCAGTTGCACGCGAGATTACGACGGAAGTCAATGCCGCCTCGCTGCGCGACACCGTGCTCAACGCGCTGGGCGATCGGCAGATGCTGGTTTCGCTGCTGGAAACCGCGGAGTGGACGCTGGCGGGAAACTCGCTGACGGCAAAAGTAGCGGCGTCGGCTACGATGATCGAAATGTCGTTTACCGCCGAGGCGCGGCGCATCGCCAGCGCCGCCGCCAGCGGTCTGGCCGGAAGACCGCTCAAGCTGCAAGTCGAGTCCGGGGGGACGGCGCAGGCGGCGGCGGGCCAAGCCGGGCGTCAACATTAAGCGGAAGCGCGCGCAGCCGCGCCGAACAAGATCCGATCGTGCAGCGCATGAAAGAAAAGTTCGGAGCGGAAATCCGGACGGTGATCGACTATCGGGAGAAAGGATAAATTGGAACTATCGGGTGATCGGATAATTGGGCAATCGGGTGATCGAAATTCAAAGGCGGTTGTGTTTGTGATCAGATGGCTCGAAATTACCAATCACCCGATGACCAATTAAATTTTCTTATGTCTGGATTCAATTTGCAGGAACTGATGACGCAGGCCAAGCAGCAGTACGAGGCGCTGCAAAAAAAGATGGAGCAGACCGTGGTCGAGGCTTCGGCTGGCGGCGGCACGGTCACGGTAAAAATGGATGGCCGCAAGCAGGTGGTGGGGATTGCGATCGATCCGGAAGCGGTGAAGGCCGGCGACATCGAGATGCTGCAAGACCTGGTGATGGCCGCGGTGAATGAAGCGGGACGCAAGGTGGACCAGGCCATGCAGTCGAGCGTGGGGGGAATGCTCGGCGGATCGGGTGAATTTGGTCATTGGCCATTGGGTGATTTGAAATTGCAAAAGCCCGCTGTGCGTCTGCAGGAATTTCAAATGCCCGATGACAAATCACCCGATTACGAATACCTATGTCTAAATTTGCCGAACCGATGACGCGGCTGATCGACGAGCTGAAGAAGCTGCCGGGAATCGGCAGCAAGAGCGCGCAGCGGCTGGCGTTTCACATTCTGCGGTCGAGCGGGGAGGACGCCGAAGCCCTGGCCTCGGCGGTGCGAGACGTCAAGAGCAAGCTGCGTCTGTGCTCCATCTGCAACAACATCACCGAAGCCGATCCCTGCGAGTACTGCACCAGCCCCACGCGAAATCGGAAGCTGGTGTGCGTGGTGGAGGAGCCGACCAACATTGCGGCGGTGGAGAAGACGCGGAATTATAACGGCGTTTATCACGTGCTCCACGGCTCGATTTCTCCGCTGCACGGGGTGGGGCCGGAGCAGTTGCGCATCGCCAACCTGATGAGCCGGGTCGCCGGCGGCGAGATCGAAGAAGTCATCCTGGCGACCAATCCCACGGTCGAGGGAGAAGCCACGGCGACTTATCTGGCGCAGCAACTGAAGCGGAGGGAAGCCTGCGCGTGACCCGGATCGCCATGGGCATTCCGGTGGGCAGCGACATTGAATACACCGACGAAGTCACCATGCTGAAAGCGATGGAAGGGCGGCGGGAAATGTAGACTCGGCGTGGGGCGCGGGAGCGTGATCGCGGCGGAAAGAAACTGCGGCGGTGCGCGTCCGATTTCCCCTCGCGGCCCGGTTCCCGATACAATATCGGATTCGGCGCAAGACCAATTTTTTAGATGGAGTTTGAATGAAGCAGCTTCTCGGGCTGGGGTTCGTGCTGTTTTTTTGTGCGATCTGCATTAGCTGCGGCGAGACTTACCGCCCGATTATCTATCCGAATCCCCCAGTGTTTCCCAACCCGGCGGGTTCGCACAGCGTGGTGTCGATCAACGATAACACCAACGCTAGCGGGACCGTCCTGCCAGGCAGCGCCATGACGATCGATGTTTCCGGCGACTCGGAGATGACCGGGGCCAACGTGGGGCTGCGTCCCGTGCACGCGGCGCAACAGAATGCCACGGTAGTTCTGGTGGCGAACCAATCCGTTCCGGGCGCGGCAGCCGATTCGATTACCAGGCTGAACTTCAACGGCACGTCCATCGCCAGCAGCAACACCATAAGTTTGCCGGAGAATTCGGCGCCGAACTTTGTCGCCATAGCCCCGCTGGATACTTACGCGTATGTGACGCTGCCGGGCTTCTCGCCTCCCTCGGTCGGCGCGGTTAACACCAATACCGACACCATGGTTGCGACGGTCCCGGTCGGGAGCAATCCCTATGCTCTCGCCGTCACACCCGACAGGAGCAAGCTCTACGTGGCCAACCAGGGCGACGGCACGATCAGCGCCTTCACCATCATTGAAAGCACTAGCAACGTTGACCTGTCGGCGAGGACCGTCAACGGCCCGTTGACTTCAGCGCCGCTCTGGCTGGCCGCCCGCACCGACAGCCAGCAAGTGTATGTGCTGGAGACGAACGGCACGCTGGCTTCGATCGCCATAACGTCGACCATAGGCCCCGACACGCTGACTGAGTCGTCAATTAGCGTGCCCGGCGCTACCACCATGACCTACGATTCCAACCTGAACCGGCTTTATATTCCGGGTGGGCAAGAGATGGCGATGGTGGATGTTTCGCAATCTACGCCACAATACCTGGCGGGAGGCCCGATCCCGACCTGCCAAGCATCGCAGACGCCAAATTGCATGCCCACGGTCGCACCCAGTTCACGCCGCGCGCACCGACCCCTGCTCGCTCACCAGCGCGCAGACTTTGACGGTCGCTGCCGTCGCCGCCCTGCCTGACGGCAGCCGCGCTTATGTCGGGTCTTACTACGAGGATGCGAACGATAATATCTGCCCACAAGTAACGGTGATCGATGCCAAGAGGTATGCCGTCGAGAGCACGATTGCGGTCCCCGGATTCTCCGCCTACGAACCCTTCTGCGCCCAGACGCGCTTCCGCATGATGATGGCGGCGGCGCGGCGACAGCACGCGCGCCTACATGTCGAGTTGCGATGGCGGGAATGTCAGCTTCATCAGATACTTCGACTGACACGTATTTTCAGAAATTGACGGCCCCAGCCAGCGGGCGCGCGTCGATTCGACGAGCAGAACCCGCCGCAGAATCCGGTATTTCTGCTGGCCGGGCCGTAGCTTGCCGGTCTTGCGCCGGACTTTTCTCTTCGAGCGAAGTGGAGGATTTGCATTTCGCGGAGAAAAGCAGGCCCTTCCCCTTCGGCTCCGCTCAGGCTTAGGATGACAACCCGAAAATATGCGCGGTAATAGAGTTGGATGGGTTGCAGAGTCGAGCGACTAACGACTAACGACGAGCGACTCAGGGCGAATTTCTAGCGCGCGCCGGCGGCGTTTTCCGCTGCCGGGCGGCCGTGGTAGCGCAGCGCCACATTCATGAAAACGTTTCCGCTGGAAGTATTGAAGCACATGACCAGGGCTTCGGTGTCTTCACTGCTTGCGCTGCCCTGCTCGGAAGTGTGCAGGGTGGGGGGACGAACGCGAAAGTGGAATCCCTGGTCGTTGAGCGCGGTTATGGCGTTGCCGATGATCTGGTTGGCCAGCTCCAAGACGGCCTCGCGCACCAGGTCCTCGTCGGCCTCGGCCAGTTCGACGCCGGCCAGGCGGCTGGCAAGCTGCAACGATGTTCCGGGGTCCACGTCGAAAATGATGCGCCCTTCGATCTCACCCGAGAGGATGACGTTGGCGGCAACGCCCTTGCGCCGGTAGGCCTCTTGTTCCATGGTCAGGTTCTCGATGGAAACGGGCGACTCGAGGCCCTGCGCCAGAACGGCGTCGGCCGAATTGATGAAAGGCTGAATCAGGTCCATGCGCATGATTAGGCCCCAGCGCCCCGCACCGCGACTACATCGTCGCGCATGACGTACTTGATGACTTCATAGAGGACTTCCGGCTTCACCGGCTTCTGCACGAAGTGGCGGGCGCCGCGCTGCAAGGCGGCGACGATGTTTTCCTGATAGCCGACCGACGACACCATGATGATGCGGGCGCCGGGATGTTCGCGCACGATCTTCTCGGCGGCCTCGATGCCTTCCATGTTTGGCATGGTGATATCCATGAGAACGATGTCGGGCGTGAGCCGGTCGTACTCGCTGATGGCGGAAATACCGTCGTCCGCCTCGCCGATCACCTGCCCGCCGAAGCTCTCAACCATTCGGGCCAGGTTTTTGCGGGCGAACACGGAATCGTCCACGATCAGATAGCCAACCGGTTTCCCGTCTGCGCTGCGTTTTACGGGCGCAAATTCTTGCGGCATGGTACTCCTCCCACAACTATCACTATAAGCACGAACTGCACACTTTCGGTAGATAACTCTAGTTACTTCCGGCACCTATGGCCCGCTTGACGCCAGGCGGGTCGCGAGGGACGGGGTCGTGCGGGCACTGGGCCTGCAAAACACTGGGCAGATCCTGGAGGTCGGCGATCCGCATGGCGTAGCCGCGTTCGATGGCCGCCTTGGGCATGCCGAAGACCACGCAGGTTTTCCGGCTCTGGGCCACGGTGAACCCTCCGGCAGCGCGAATCTCTCCCAGCCCGGCGGCGCCGTCTTCGCCCATGCCGGTCATCAACACGGCCATGGCTTGCGAACCAAACTCCGCGGCTACGCTGTGGAACAGCACATCCACCGAAGGACGATGCCCGTTTACCGGGATGTCATCCCCCAGCACGGCCACGTTGCCCAACGGCATTTTCTTCACTTTCAGGTGCCGGTTTCCCGGGCAAACGAGCGCCCGTCCAGCCACCAGCAGGTCGCCCGATTGCGCTTCCTTCACCTGGATGGGGCAGGTATCGTCCAGGCGCTTGGCAAACAGTTTGGTGAAGCCATCCGGCATGTGCTGCACCACCAGGATGCTGCCGGGAAAGTCTGGCGGCAGATGCGAAAAAAGGTAGTGCAAGGCATTCGGGCCGCCCGTGGAAGCGCCGATGGCGACGATGTACGTCGGCGCCACCGGGCGCAGGCCGCCCGTCCGCGCGCCGCTGGCATCTCTCGGCAGGAACTGCGCCTGCACCCCCGCGCTCTGCGCCGCAGCGTGGATTTTGGCGATCAACTCGGCGGCGATTTCGGGCATGCGCGCGGCAACATCCTGCGGCTTGGCCACGAAATCGAAGGCGCCCAGCTCCAGCGCCTGGAGCGTGATCGCCGCCCCGGCGGTGCTGTGCGAGCTGACTACGATCACTGGCAGCCGCCAGCGCCGCATGATTTCCTTCAGGGTATCGATGCCGTTCATGCCGGGCATTTCCAGGTCGAGCGTCACCACTTGCGGCGACAGGTCCTCGATTTTCTTCAGCCCGAAATAGCCGTCCATGGCCGTGCCTACCACCTCGATCTTGTGGTCGGCTGCGAGGATACTGGGAATAAGCTGGCGCATCAGCGCCGAGTCGTCGACCACCAACACCCGCACAGGCTGGTTCATGACTGGCCTCCGGCCGCGACTTGGGCCCGTGCGGCAGCGGTTTTGGCCTCATTGCCGCCGGCTTCGAGCTTGGCGACATGCGTGAGCAGACCCGCCATGGGCGCGCCGGTGGCATCGCTTCGCCCGCGCGTGAAGCGGTCCATCAGGGCGATCGTGTTGAGGATGAGGACCACCCGCCCATCGCCCAGAATCGAAGCGCCGCTGACCAGGTCGGTGGCGATCGACTGGTCGTCGAGCGCCTTGATGACCAATTCGCCTTCGCCCTCCATGCCATCGACGACCACGCCGAACTTGCGCTCTCCGCCGTGAATGACCAGCACGAAGAGCTTGCGCCGCGCCGTTGCCGGCCCGCTGGCGGGCCTGGCGCCCAGGCGCAGCAGCGGCAACACGTCGTTGCGCAATTGCAGCACCTCGTAGTGCTCCACTTGATGGATATTTTCTTCCAGCGTGCGCACGATTTCCGCCACCGCGTTGAGGGGCAGGGCATAGAGCCGCTGCTCCACCCGGAACAGCAGCGCCCGGATGATGGCCAGGGTCAACGGAAGGCGCAGGCGGAAGGTCGTGCCCCGCCCGGGCGCGGTTTCGATCTGCACCGTTCCTTTCAGGCGCGCGAGCACGGTCTGCACCACATCCAATCCCACGCCGCGGCCCGAAATTTCCGTGATCTCTTCCGCCGTGGAAAATCCCGGCCTCAGGATCAGTTCGAGTGTTTCCGCCTCGGAGAGGCACGCCGCCTGGCCGGGGTTCAGCAATCCCTGGGCGAGGGCGCGCTGCTTTACTTTTTCCGCAGCGATGCCGTGGCCATCGTCGGAGACCTCGATGACGACCTGGTTCCCCTGGTGATAGGCGGCCAGCCGCAATGTTCCGTGCGCGCGTTTGCCGGCGCGGGCCCGCGCCTCGGCGCTCTCGAGGCCGTGATCGATGGCATTGCGCACCAGGTGGGTCAGGGGTTCGGCGATGGCATCCAGAATGCCCTTGTCGAGATCGGTCTGCCCACCCCTGACCAGCAACTCGACTTCTTTCCCGCACTGCCGCGCAACGTCGCGCACAATGCGCGGGAAGCGGCGGAACAGTTGATCGACGGGCACCATGCGGATCTTCATGACCGAGTGCTGCAGGTCGTTGAGGACCCGCCCTTGAAACGCCATGGCGTCGGCGAACTTTCCCCGCAATCCATCTTTCGGGAAGCGCTCGCCAAATTCGAGCAGCGCCTGCTGCAACATCGATTTCGCCAGGATCAGTTCACCGACCAGATTGAGCACACTGTCGATTTTTTCCGCATCCACGCGCAGCAGGTTGTCGGGGCCGCTGGACACAGAGGGCGGCGGCAATGCGGACGCGTCGGGGCCGCTGGAAACGGCGTCTTCCGCGGCAGCGGGAGCCGGCGGGAGCGGCGGCAACGGCGCTGAGGCGCGCAACGGCTTGACTCTAACATTCAGAGCAATGGTGGGGATGCTGCACTTGACCTGGATCTGTTCCGCCGGTTTTTCCGACACCAGCGCCGCTTCGATTTGTTTGATGGGATCGAGACTGCCTTCCGCCGGATAAAAGGCCAGCACCTCGCCCAGCGAGGCCAGGGCCAACTGGATCATCTGGCGTGCGGCGATGGGCATGGCGCACTGCGGGTCGATCTCCACCACCACGTGATGAATGCGCTTGCCCTCGGTGGCCGCCCGCGCGATCGCCAGTTGTTCATACTCCGACCAGCGGACCTGGTGCGCGCCGGTCCTGGTTTTCGTTGTCTTTTTTGTGGCTGGGGCCGTGCCAGCCGCTGCCGGGCAGGCCAGACGGGCAATGTCGGCGCGCAAGGACTGGATGTTGGGTAGTTTTGTCCCCGCGCGGTAGGCTGTCAGCAAGGCGGCAAACACGTCGGCCGCGCGCAAGGCGATTTCGGGGACGGAAGCCGCGGCGGTCGTGTCCGCGAGCGTCAGCACGTCCTCGAACTCGTGGGCGAGTTGGCTGAGTTCCCGGAAACCGCAGGCGGCCGAGTCCCCCTTCAGCGTATGCACCGCCCGGCGCAGGCTGCGGGCCGACTCCGCGTCGCCGGGCGATTTTTCCAGCCGCAGGGCTTCGTCGTTCAGCTTCTGGACGAGTTCGCCCGCGGTTTCAAAGAACAACTGGTGGAGATCGCTCATACGGTCTTCGGGGGGAAGAGTCACATCCGCACCTCGACCCGCCGATAGGCCATGCCGCTGTTGCTATGCAGCATGTGAAACTTTTCCGTCAATCCCAGCAGGCTTTCGGCATGGCCGACGAACATATACCCCTGGGGATTGAGGCAGCGGTAAAACTTCTCGACCAGCCGCCGCTGCTCGGCTTCGTCGAAGTACATCATCACGTTGCGGCAGAAAATAATGTCGTTGTGCTGCGGCAGGTATTCCGTCTTGAGATTGTGAAAGTCGAAATGCACGAGTTCCTTGACGCCCTTCTTCACCGCGTAGCGCTCGCCCACTTTGTCGAAGTAGCGCAAGCGGTAGTGGTAGTCGACTCCCGCCATCTGGTGCTCGCTGTAGGAGGCTTCCTGCGCCGTGCGCAGCACCGAATAGTTGATGTCGCTGGCCAAAATCTCCACCCGCCAGGGCGCGGGTATCAGAGGCTTGGGGAGCGGCGCTTCGGACGCCTGAGGATTTTGCAGATAGTGGTGGGACAGCGCGTCGGAGACGAGCATGGCCAGGGTGTAGGGTTCCTGCCCGGTGGAACAGCCCGCGCTCCAGATCCGCACGCTGAAGTCGCGGCACTCCTGCTTGCGCCGCAGAACTTCTTCCATCACATCGTGCTGAAACAGGTCGAGCTGCGCCTTATTGCGGAAGAAGCTGGTCTCGTTGACGGTGAGGTTTTCCAGCAGGCACGTCAGCTCTTGCTTTCCCGGCTGGCTGACCAGCAGACGATAGTAGCTGTAAAACGAATCGAGATGGCACTCCTTCAAGCGGCGCAGCAGGCGGTCCTGCAGGAAAGGGGCGCGCCGCTCGTCGAAGTGCATGCCGCATTCCTGGTAGACCAGGGTCTGCAGGAGTTTCAATTCCACTTCGGAGAGTGCGGGCGTTTCGCTCGTATTCATGTGGGTAAGGTCCTTGCGGCTACTTTCCGGCCGAGGCGGTCTTCGATATTGTTGTGGCCACCGTCCCAGCCGCCGTTCCTGTCGCTGTTTCCGTTCCCGCTTTGCCACTGCCGGCCGCGGCCGGTTTTTCCGCCAACTTCCCTGGCAACGCTTCGTTTCCCGGCCCGCGCGCCGCCAATACCTTGTCGATATCGAGCAGAACGATAAGCCGTCCCCGATACTTGCCCAGGCCCGTGACGCAGTCCAATCCGCCTTCCTGCATCATGGCGGGGGCGGCCTCGATTTCGCTTTCCGGAATCTTCAATACTTCCGACGCCGAGTCCACAATCAGGCCCGCGAGCCGGCCCCGGTGTTCGACGACCAGAATGCGGCTGCGCCGGTCGAGCGCGGTGGAGGGCTGGCCGAAGCGCTTGCGCAGGTCCACCACCGAGACGATCTTTCCGCGCAGGTTGATGACCCCTTCCAGATAATCGGGCGCGTCCGGCACGGTGGTGATCTCGGGCACGCGGACGATCTCATGCAGCGACGCAATGGGCACGCCATAGGTCTCGCGGCCCACGCGGAAGCCGACAATGTGCGTTTCCCGGTTCATGATTGGAACTCCCTCAATGCGACCCCGCCACGGCGGTCCGGGCCGTGTTCGCGCGCCCGGGGGCGCCGTCGGTCGCCCGCTGGTTCGTCCGCTCGTTCGTCCGGCTGTCCGGCCGATCGCTGGAGCGCAGCGCGAACCGGTCCATCGAATCCAGCAGGCCCCGCGACATCTTCGACATCTGATCGGAGGAAGCGGCCAGTTCGGTGGAACTGGAGGTGGAGGACTGCAGCAGTCCGCGCATGCGCTCCATGGCCTGCACCACCGCCTGCGCCCCCATCGATTGTTCTTCGACCGCCGAGCTGATCTCGTGCGTGATCTCGTTCAAACGCGTGGTGGCGCGCGCGATTTGCGAGGAGCCGTGCGACTGCTCGTTGGTGGCGGCCCCGATTTCCTGGGCGAACTTGTAGACCTCGGTGACCACGTTGGAAATTTTGCGCAGCGCGCCATTCAGTTCCTGGCCCAGATTCAACCCTTCGTTGACGATGGCCGTGCTCTTCTCCATGTTGTCGACCGCTTTGCGCGCTTCCTTCTGGATGCTCTCGATCAACTCGGAAATTTCCTTGGTGGACTGCGCGGATTTCTCCGCCAGCTTGCGGACTTCGTCCGCCACCACGGCGAAGCCCAGACCGTGCTCGCCCGCGCGCGCGGCTTCGATGGCGGCATTCAAGGCCAGCAGATTGGTCTGCTCCGCCAGATCGTCGATGACTTCGACGATGTTGCCGATGTCGTCCGCCCGCGCCGCCGAGCGCAACGATGATTTCGCCCGAAGAACTGATGGTGGTGTTGATCCGGTTCAACCCGTCGGTCGCCTTCTCCATGGTGCCGATGCCGTTGTGCACCTCTTCGCGCGAGCGGTTGGAAATATCGAGCAGGACCTTGGCCGTATCCGCAACGCGCTGGATCGAGGTCACCATCTCGTCGATGGAGGCGGAAGTCTCGCTTACGCTGGAGGCTTGGGTCTGCGTGCTCTTCACCATGTTTTGCACGTTGACGCTCATTTCGTGCATGGTGCTGGTCACTTCATCGATGGCGGAGGAGGTTTGCAGGCTGTTTTTCGCCGACTCGTCGGAAGCGCTGGCCACCTGGGTGGAGGCGCTGGCCACTTGCGTGGCGGCATCGCGCACGTGGCGCACCATGCCGCGCAAGCCTTCCACCATGCGCGTGAAGGCATTCGCCAGCGTGTCATTGGCGGAGCGGGGACGGACTTCGACCGCCAGATTGCCCCCGGCGATGGCTTCGGAAACCGCGGCCATTTCCTTCAGGTACCGCACCATGGAGTCGAAAGTCCGGGCCAGTTGCCCGATCTCATCGGTGCCGCGAATGTCGATGTTGTGCTCCAGATCGCCCGACTGGCCGATCTGGTCGGCCACATGGATCAGCCGGCCCAGCGGTCCGGTGATGCCGGCGGCGGTGCGATAGGCGATGGCGATGCCCAGGGCCAGTGCGATCAAGGTACTGAGCACGGCGGCGAGGACCGTCCAGGCGGCGGCATTTTCGTCGTTGCTCCGCCGCTTGTCTAGCTGTTGACGGTTCTCCCGGTCAACGTCGTCCAGAACATCGCTGGAACGCGAGACCCAGGAGTTGGGGTCGTTTTGCAGATAGAAGATCTGCAGTTCGGCCACGGTGGCATTGCCGCCATCGACGGCGCGGCGCTTGTCCACCAGCGGGTTGGCGAAGTCGTGGGCCCAGGCCTGCTCCAGCCCCTGCACCTTTTCCAGGTTGCTTCTCTGCTGCGCGGAATTGGCCAGGTCCTGGGCGTGGCGCAGGGCGTCGCTCAACTGGCGTTCGCCGTCGCTCATTTTGTCCACGTCCCGCGTGTCCCCGCTGAGCAGGTAGTTTTGCAGGTAAAGCCGGTTCTGCATCATTTGGAAGCTGACCGAGGAGGTCGCCTCGGCCATGTCGATGGAACGCTGCGCCGCCGCCTTGGTCCCGTGTTCGCGCGCCACGGCGATCAAGTTGATCGCCAGCAGCAACAGGACCGTGCCTAGAACGACGCCGAAACTTATAAACAGCTTCCTTCCGATATTCATACTCAGACCTTCCTCAGCCGGCACTTCAGGCCCAGATCCGCCCGCTTACTGGATCGGATCGAAATGGAATTCCACAGTCTGCGACGACTCTACCGGGTCCGCCTGAAAACGCCACTGCTTCACCGCCTCCAGAGCGGCGTTCGCCAGCACCGGATGTCCGCCAACCACTTTGGCATTCTTGACCGACCCGTTGGGAGAGACCGTGACGAGGATCTTCACCACGCCGGTAATTTTCATGCGTCGCGCCAGTTCCGGATACACGGGCACAACCTTAGTCTGTGCTTTTCGATTGATTTCCGTTTGTCCCCATGCCAGGGAACCGCCGACCGCGGCGCATCCGCCAATCAAGAGCAGACCCACCGCAGCCAGACGCTTCAGGGCTTGTGTAAACACGTCGCCTCCCGATTGTGCTGTCGCACTTATCCTAAGTATTCCTGCAAGGGTTACTTTGGCGATACCAATAGTTTGCGTTTTGCATTACTTTGGTGACAGTGCGATCGGGTGATCACATTATCGGGTCATCGGATCATCGGGTGATCGGGCGATCAAAGTTCAGAAACCAAGCCATTAGATGACCCGATCATTCGATCGCCCGATAGCAAAATGAGACGCCCGTATCATTTTGGTGACGTTTCACATCTCGGCACTGCCCCCTGGTATTTCCTTGACTCAATTTGAGAACACAGCGTAACTTTATCTGTAATCCAATTGTTTTCAGGCGTTTAGCTAGAGCGGATGGTGTCCACTGACAGCCCACGCGGGTAATTCGGGTGGTGACGGCGTGTCTCAGTCTGACGAAGGGTTCCAGAAACTTCTGCTGGAGCTTTCCCGGGCGGCCACGGCGCTGCACAGCTTGCCCGACACGGCATCCGTGATGGAGAGCGTCGCCGACCGCCTGCGCGTGCTGCTGCATTCGCCCGCCGTGCTGGTCTTCGTGCAACAAGAGAAAGGGCTGCAGTTGCAGGCGGTTTCGACCGAGGCCGCGAAGCTCGCCGACTCCATCCGCGGGCGCTTCCAGCAGGACGAACTGCGCTCGGCGCTCGAGATCGCGGCCCGCGCCATAGCTGCCGGCGAGCGCATGACGGTGAGCATCGACGGCGCCGCGCATTTCGAGGAAGATTCGCCGCCCGGAGTTCTGATCGCCGCGCCCTTCCGCGCCTCGCGCTCGCACGGCGCGATCCTGGTTTACCCGCGCCGCGCCAACCCCTTCACGCAGGAAGACAAAATCCTGGTTTCAGCCCTGGCTGGATTTGGCGCGGTCGCCGTCGCCAACGCCGAGTTGTACGGCATGGCCCGCGCCCAGGCGCAGGAACTGCACGAAATTCTCGAGATTTCCTTCGAACTCGGCTGCGCCGGGAAACTGGACGAGTTCATGCGGACCTCGGTGGTGCGCGCGGCCAGTTTTCTGGGCTTCAAACGCTGCTTCATCGGACTGCTCGAAGAGGCCGCCTTCCACATTCGATGGGAAGCGGAAAACGGGACCGCCCGGCCGCTCGATGTCCCGCTGCACGACGGCCCCGCGACCGGCGCCCTGAAGAATAAACAAGTGTTCTTCATCGAGGACGCGGCACAAACTCCGGACGTGAATCTGGAGTTCGTGGAAGCGTTCCATGTCCGCCAATTTCTCGCCGTTCCCCTGCTCGGGTCGAACGGCGATGTGCTGGGGATGTTTGGCGTGCTCGACCGCATCGAGCCGGGGCCGATCGACGAGGAAGACATACGCCGGGCCCGCGCTCTGGCGGCGCACGCAGCCATCGCGCTCGAACTCACCCGGAACCTGCACCAGTCCGAGGAGCACCGCCGCCGCGCCGAGGCCCTGACGACCATCGCGCTCGAAGTCAACACCGTGCTGCATCTGCCCGAGTTCATGCGCAACTTCGCGCAGCGCGCCTCGGCCTTGCTGGGAGGCCGCGCCGCCGCCCTCAGCCTTTTTCAGGCGGCGGAGGCCGATACCGTCCTGCTCGCGGGCAGCGGCGAAGCCGCCATCGAGATCAAAGACAAGGCCGTGCTGCGGCGCTTCGGTAAGGCGCTGGGCGCGGCCCTGCCGAAATACCCGGCGGACGTGGTATTCGCCCCGGCCAGCGACGTGCTGGGAAGCGCGCTCGCCTCGGGTCTGGGATGGAGCGATTGCACGCTGGTGCGTCTGGCGGGCTCGTCGGGCGAACTGGCCGGCGTGCTGTGCCTCGCCGACCGCGGCGCTCCGCCCGCCATGGCCGACGGCCAGTTGCTGCGCGCCATCGCCGGCCATGCCAGCATCGCGCTGGAAAATGCCTGCCTGTTTACCCGCATGCAACAGGCCAACCGCCATTGGCTGGAAGTCTTCGATGCCATCAGCGACTTCATCGTGGTGCACGACGAGCAGCACAACATTCTGCGCGTCAATCGCGCGCTGGCCGATTTCGTCGGCATCGCCCCCGAGCAGTTGATCGGCGTCAACATGCGGGCGCTCGACGCGCTGTCCACCGCGGCTTCGCCGCATTCCTGCCCCTTCTGCCGCGGCGGCGAGGGGCTGGACGAATACGTCGCACCCCGTCCTGGAACGCACGTACCTGGTTTCAACCTCGCGCATACACGCCGCAGAGCAGCGCCCAGTTGCAGACCGTGCACGTGCTCAAGGACATCACCGACCGCCGCGAAGCCGAGCGCCGCTATCGCGAACTGTTCGACAACATTCAGGAAGGAATTTTCTTCTCCACGCCCCAGGGCCGCTTCGTCGAGGTCAACGACGCGCTGGTGCGCATGCTCGGCTATGACAGCCGCGAAGAAGTCTTTCAGCTCGACATTCCCACCCAGGTCTATCTCTCTCCGCAGCGGCGGGACGAACTGGCGGAACTGCTCGAACGCCAGGGCGGACTGCGCAATCAGGAAGAGATCTTCCGGCGCAAGGATGGATCGCCCGTCCATGTGTTCATCAACTGTTTCGCGGTGCGCGATTCGGGCGGCAACGTCCTGCAGTACCGCGGCCTCATGCTCGATGTCACCGGCCTCCACCAATCGCAAACCGAATTGCAGAAAGAGCGCGATTTTTCCAGCAAGATCCTCAGCCATACCCAGAGCCTGATTCTGGTCACCGACACCGAAGGCGTCATCAGCTATGCCAACCGGCGCTGGAGCGGTCTCGGCTTTCAGCAGAGCCAGATTCTGGGGCATGCCTTGTCCGACCTCTGCGTTCCGGCGCGCCGCGCCGCTCTCCGCGAAGCGCTGGCCGCCGTGGCCCGCGGCCAACAGGTGGACAACTTCGATCTGCCGCTGATCCGCGGCGACGGCGGGAGCGGCCAGTTCTCCGTGAATCTCAGCCCCATCGGCGGCGAAGACGGCCAGGTCGGCAGCATCGTCGTGGTCATGACCGACGTGACCGACTCCGCCCTGCTGCGCTCCAAGCTGGTGCACGCCGAGAAAATGGCGGCTGTCGGACAGTTGGTCTCCGGCGTGGCCCACGAAGTCAACAATCCCCTCACCGCCATTCTCGGATTCACCGACCTGTTGATGGAAAACCCCGAGCTTCCGGAAAGCGCGCGCCGCGATCTGCGCGTGATTCTGCAGGAAGCGCAGCGCACCAAGCAGATCGTGCAGAACCTGCTCAGCTTTGCCCGCCAGATGCCGCCGCAGCGCCAGCCGGTCCAGCTCAACTCCATCCTGCAACGCACCGTGCACTTGCGCTCTTACGATTTCATGAGCCACGGCATTCAGGTGGTCGAACGTCTCGACGATTCCTTGCCCTAGGTGGTCGGGAGATACCCACCAACTGCAGCAGGTGTTTCTCAATATCCTGAACAACGCGTACGACGCCGTCCGGGAAAGCGGGCGGCCCGCCCGCATTGAGGTCAGGAGCGTCCTGCGCCGGGCCGTTCGTCGAGATTTCTTTCCGCGATAACGGCACGGGCATCGCCGATCCCGAGCGCATTTTCGATCCTTTTTTCACCACCAAAGACGTTGGCAAGGGGACTGGTTTGGGCCTGAGTATTTGCTACGGCATTGTCCGCGAACATGGCGGCGAAATTGCTTGTCACAACAACCTGGACTCCGAAGGAGCGACCTTTATCGTCCGCCTTCCGGTGGCAACCGAGGCGGCATCCTTTGGAGCAGTTGCCGGAGTGCAACCACAATGACGCCAACTGGAAGCAAACCCGCCTGCGCGCCAGTGCTGCTGATTGAAGATGAACCGGCCGTCCTGGCCTTGGTGCGCGCCGTTCTGGAGGGACACGGATACTGCGTGGTCCCGACCGAATCCGGCGCCGAAGCCCTGCGGCTGCTGGCGGACGGCGAATTTCACGGCGTGGTCTCGGACATGCGCACGCCCGGCGGCGTCGATGGCGCCCAGGTCTATGCCTGGATCGCCCGCAACCGCCCGCAACTCGCGTCGCGCCTGGTTTTCATCACCGGCGACATCGCCAACGAAGAGACCGCCGCCACGCTGCGCCGCACCGGCGCGCCCTGCGTGGAAAAGCCGTTTCTCGTAAACGACTTCATGGCCGTGATCGAGCGGACGATGGGCAAGGGCGCTTCATGAGCGAGAATTCGACGGCGCGGAATTCGACGGCCGAATTTACGAAGGCGACTTCCGCATCCGCTTGCTCATCGTCGATGACGAGCAGACCATCCGCCGCCTCTGCATCACCGTCGGCGAGTCGCTCGGATTTTCCTGTCTGGAAGCCGAGAGCGGCAGCGCCGCCCTGGCGCTGCTCGAGGAACAGCCGGTGCACATGGTGCTCACCGACATGGTGATGCCGCGCATGTCCGGGCTGGAATTCCTGGAGCAAGCCAAGCGCGCCTATCCGCGCCTGGAAGTCGCGGTCATGACCGGCCACGGCTCGGTCGAAACCGCGGTGCAGGCGATGAAGCTGGGCGCCTACGATTACATAGCCAAGCCCTTCGCTCCGCTCGACGATCTGCGCCTTTTCCTGCGCCGCATGGCCGACAAAGTTCTTCTCGTCGAAGAAAATCTCTATCTCCGCGAACGCTCCGAAACCGAGACCGCCATGCACGGCATCATCGGCAATTCCACCGGCATTCAGAACGTGCTGCGCCTCATTTCGCGCCTCAAAGACACGCGCACGCCGGTCCTGATTTCCGGCGAAAGCGGAACGGGCAAGGAACTGGTGGCGCGCGCCCTGCACTTTCGCGGCAGCATGGCCGCCCGCCCCTTTGTCGCCGTCGATTGCGGATCGCTCGTCCCTGCTCTTATCGAAAGCGAGTTGTTCGGCTACGAAAAAGGCGCCTTCACCGGCGCTCTTCGTTCCAAGCCCGGCTTGCTGCAATTGGCCGACAGCGGGACCATTTTTTTCGACGAGGTTGGCGAACTCCCTCTCGAAATGCAAGCCAAGCTCCTGCGCTTTCTCCAGGACAAGGAATTCCGGCCCGTCGGCAGCAGTCAAAAGGTCAAAGTGGACGTGCGCATCATGGCCGCCACCAACCGCGATCTCGACGCCGAATACAGGAAAGGGACCTTCCGCAAGGACCTTTATTTTCGCCTCAACGTAGTTACTATCTCCCTGCCACCGCTGCGCGAGCGCCGTTCCGACATTCCGCTGCTGGCGGCGTTCTTCCTCGAACGGCTCGCCCCCGGACGCGGCGTGCGGATCTCGAGCCCGGCGATGAAAGCGCTGCTGGCGTACGATTGGCCGGGCAATGTCCGCGAGCTGGAAAATTGCCTGGAGCGCGCCCTGGCCCTCGGCGATCAGCGCGTCATCGAAGCCGGCGATCTGCCGCCGGCCATCGCCAACGCGGAGGCCCAAGTCGCAGCGCCGAGCTGGGCAAGCGGCGCCGGAATTCTCTGGCCGCGCCACCGACCTGGAAGATATCGAACGCGCCACCATCGAACGCGTCTTCTCCGATGTCAAGGGAGATAAGGCTCTAGCCGGCAAGATGCTGGGCATCAGCCGCGCCACCCTCTATCGCAAGTTAAAGCGTTATCGCATAGGCAGCCGAGAAGAGCCGTCGCAGCCGAGCAGGCTGCAATGAGAAAGCGCTACGAGGAACTGCCCCACTCAAGCCAAAAGACGGCTTGAGTGGGCCACCCGCCGGCTTGAGTGGGCCACCCAGCAATTCCAGATTAACTGTAATTCAGAGTCTCCGCATCGTCATAGCCCGCGAACTGAGACGACTGCTCCAATCCGATACGGATTTTCCTCGCGTGGGAAAAAGCTAATCTGCCATAACTCCAAGCGGCGCCGATAACTACCTATCTTTGTTGTGCTTGCTCCAAGGGACATGGCCTTCAAGTGTTTGGAATAACTCCTGCATAACTGTATGCTGTAAGGCCAGAGCGAGTCTCTCCGCGAATTTTCCAAACCGGGAGGAGGGGAGACTCGGCTGCTTTATATCGAGGTCAACCGTGCCCCACCAGGCAAGCGCTCGCGCTCTCAAACCTGTTCCCAATTGGATTGTGAAATCATGAATGCATCCAGCCAACCGTTTGTCCGTCCTTCATTCGAGGAGCAAGGCAGCACGCTCTGCGCTCTGCAACCCATGTATTGCACTCTGGTGCGCGAATTTGCCATTGAAGTTCCCGCCTGCCCCATCGACGAGGGCTTCGCGCTCGCGCCCGCGCCGGTGGCGGAAGCCGAAACCTGGTTCCAGCAGGTGGACGCGATGGTCCAGGTGCATCAGTTGCGCCAGTTTCTACAGGCCACGCCCCTGGCGAGCGAATCGGTGCTGCGCCAGCTTCTTCTGTATCACCTGCGGAAGGCGGTGAAGCTGGCGAGCGATCGCGACAAGGTCGATTACCTGCTGGTACAGTATTTTTCGCTGTGCGCGTCCTCGGAACTGGAAGACGCCGACGTGGACCTCGATCGTGTCGCCCAGGTGCTCGAGCCCGCGCTCGGGCCGCTCGATCCGAAGCTGCCGGACTGGTTGGATTCGCTGGAAACCATCGCGCAGTCGGCGGCGAGTTGCCGCCGCCTCGGCGAGCTGCTGCAGAACGGCGCGCTCGAGCAAGGGCGCAAGCTCAAGACCGAGAACTCGGACCGCTATTTCGAGCCCTCGGCGATGGTGGCCTTTGCGCGGTTCAACTTCAGGGTGCGGCGAATATTTTTCCGCTTCATGCACGGCGATCTCAACGCCATTCAGGACGGCTTGCGCGAACTGGAGCGGCGCGGCGTGGCGGCCATCGATTGCCGGCGCGCGCAATTTTCCGCGGAGGAACCCATCAGCCGTTTGCGCATGATTTGCCGGTCGTGGAAAGTGATGTTCCACGCCGAATACTCCTCCGGCCAGCCGCTGCGCATGCTGGCCGATCTGCGCGCGGCGGTGGACGACGCGTTGCAAAACGAAGCGCACAGTAATCCGCTGGCGGCAAGCGCCGCCGCCGGCAGCACTTAAGCCAAAAACGAATACCGTGTTGGCGTCCCACGTTTCGAAAACCGCGAAACCCTTCGACAAGCTCAGGGCAGGCTCTGGGACACCCCGGTTCATCCGCTGCCGGCAGTGGTTCGAGCTGACGGCCGACCGCCGCTTTTTCCGCATTCCCTTCCAGAAAGACTTCTGCCATAATTGATCGTGCACCCCAGCCCGCACAATCTTTCAAACAAAATCAGAGCGAGGAAGCGATGTCGGCGAAGTACGTCTTTATAACCGGCGGTGTGGTGTCGTCATTGGGCAAGGGATTGGCGGCATCATCGATTGGATGCCTGCTGGAAAGCCGCGGCCTCAAAGTCAATCTAATGAAGTTCGACCCGTATCTGAACGTCGATCCGGGAACGATGTCGCCGTTTCAGCACGGCGAAGTTTTCGTGACCGACGACGGCGCGGAAACCGACCTCGACCTGGGCCACTACGAGCGCTTCACCCACGCCAAGCTTTCTCGCGACAACAATTGGACCACCGGGCGCATCTACGAGCAGATCATCGCCAAAGAGCGGCGCGGCGATTACCTGGGCAAGACGGTGCAGGTGATTCCGCACGTGACCAACGAAATCAAGGCGGCGGCGAAAAAAGTGGCGCAGGATGTGGACGTGGCGCTGATCGAAATCGGCGGCACGGTGGGCGACATCGAGTCGCTGCCCTTCATCGAAGCCATCCGCCAGATGCGGCAGGAACTGGGCCGCGACAACGTGCTGTTCGTGCATGTGACGCTGGTGCCGTTTATCGCCGCGGCGCAGGAATTGAAGACCAAGCCGACGCAGCACTCCGTCAAGGAGCTGCTCAGCGCCGGAATTCAGCCCGACATCCTGCTCTGCCGCACCGACCGTTTTCTTTCCAAGGAAATCAAGGCGAAGATCTCGCTCTTCTGCAACGTTGAGGAAGAGGCGGTGATCACGGCCAAGGATGTCGCATCCATCTACGAAGTGCCAATAGTCTTCGCGCACGAGGAAGTGGACACGCAGGTGCTGCGCCGCCTGAAACTGGAAGCGAAAGACCGCGATCTATCGAAGTGGAGCGAACTGGTGCATCGCGTCTACAATCCGAAAGATGTGGTCAAGATCGGCATTGTGGGAAAGTATGTCGAGTATGAAGACAGTTATAAGTCGCTGAAAGAGGCGCTGGTGCACGGCGCGCTCGCCCACAATCTGAAGCTGGAAGCGAGTTGGATCGAAGCCGAGGGCCTGGAGACCGCCGGCAAAGCCGACAAGAGTTATGAGGCGCAACTGGAAGATTACGACGGCTTGCTCGTGCCCGGCGGCTTCGGCAAGCGCGGCATCGAAGGCATGTTGAAGGCGATCCAGTACGCGCGCGAGAAACGTGTGCCGTTCTTCGGAATCTGCCTGGGCATGCAGACGGCTTGCATTGAATACGCGCGCAACGTCTGCGGATTGGCGGACGCCCACTCGAGCGAGTTCGATCCGGCGACGCCGCATCGCGTGATCTACAAGCTGCGCGAGCTGCGCGGCGTGGAAGAACTGGGCGGCACGATGCGGCTGGGGGCATGGCCGTGCAAGATCGAGCCGGGAACGCTGGCGTATAAAGTGTATGGGCAGACCGAGATCAGCGAGCGCCACCGGCATCGTTACGAATTCAACCGCGAGTATGAGGAGACGATGGTGGCCGCCGGGTTGCGCATTTCCGGCGCGACGCCCGACTGCAACTTACGTCGAGATAGTCGAGATACCGGGGCATCCGTTCTTCATCGCATGCCAGTTCCATCCGGAATTCAAATCGAAACCGCTGGAGCCGCATCCGCTGTTCAAGGCGTTTGTGGGCGCTGCCTACGAACACGGACAGAAACGCAAAGAGCGGAAAGACGCGGCGGAGGTGAAAATGTTCCTGCGCCCGGAAAAAGTGGGGAGAAGATAGTAAATTTGTAATTGGTGATTTGTAATTTGTAATCTGAGAACCTGCGGTTTCGGGGTTGCGGGTGGGTGTAAATTACCAATTACAAATTACCAAATTACAAATTCTTTGACTCTGTCTTTCCAAATCGATAACGTTCGCGTCGGCTCGGGCGATCTGTTTCTTATCGCCGGGCCCTGCGTCATTGAGAGCGAAGAGCACGCGCTGCGCATGGCGGAGATCGTCAAGGGCGTGGCGCGTTCGCTGAATTTTCCGTTCCTTTTCAAGGCGTCGTACGACAAAGCGAACCGCACGTCCATCCACAGCTACCGCGGGCCGGGAATCAAAGAAGGTCTGCGCATTCTGAAAAAAGTTAAAGACGAAGTACACGTGCCGGTGCTGACCGATGTGCATCAGGCCGCCGATGTCGCTGCTGTCGCCGAGGTGGTGGACGTGTTGCAGATTCCGGCGTTCCTCTGCCGCCAGACCGATCTGATCGTGGCGGCGGCGCTCAGCGGGCGTCCGGTGAACATCAAGAAGGGGCAGTTCGTTTCGCCTTGGGACATGAAGCACGCCGTCGAAAAGTGCCGCGACGCCGGCAATAGCCGGGTGTTTGTGACCGAGCGCGGATCGAGTTTCGGCTACAACAATCTGGTTGTGGACATGCGCTCGCTCGCCATCATGCGCAAGTTCGCGCCCGTGGTGTTTGACGCAACGCATTCGGTGCAATTGCCGTCGGCGTCGCATGGTGACGAAGATCGGCCGGCGGTGAGCGGCGGCCAGCCGGAGTTTATCCCGGTGCTTGCGCGAGCGGCCGTTGCGGCGGGGGTGGACGGCGTGTTCATGGAAGTCCACGACAATCCCAAAGAAGCGAAAAGCGACGGCGCCAACGCGCTCGACACGCGCAACCTGCGCGGCTTGCTGAAAGAATTGCAGGCGGTGAAGAAGGCGCTGGACGCGGCGCATAGCACGCCGTGAAGAGCGTGAGGTCTGGGCCGTCCCTCCGGGACTTGCTCGTAATTCGACTCCTCACCCAGCGCTGAAGCGCTGGGCTAAGTTCGGTCGCCCCTCCGGGGCTGCATTTCGTTCGGTTGGGCCTAAAAGACGAACCCAGTCCCGAAGGGACGACCCAGTTTAGCCCAGCGCTTCAGCGCTGGGTAGGCAGGCAAAGAAGACCTAGTCCCGGAGGGATGGGCTAGGTTCGGACGCCCTCCGGGGATTCTCGGACATTTCGTTTCGCAGGGTCGTCCAAGAGACGATCCCAGTCCCGAAGGGACGACCCAGCTTAGCCCAGCGCTTCAGCGCTGGGTAGGCAAGGGGAAGAAGCCAAGTCCCGGAGGGACGGCCCATCTATCCCAGGACGTGCGCCGGGTCGTAGGCGACGCCATATCGTTTGAGCAACTCCAGAAATTCCTCTTCGTAATCTCGTTTTTTGTGATGCGCCGGTTGGTTCTTGATGTATTCGATCACTTCGTTTGTTTGCGACGCGCTCACGCTGAATGCGCCGTAGCCTTCCTGCCAGGCGAAATTGTTTCCCGCCGCACCGGTGTCGTTGAGCCATTTCGAGGAGCAGCCTTTCAGAGTTTGAATTGCCTTTGACAACGGCATTGGTGGCGGCAACAGGATCAAAGCGTGGCAATGATCTTCGGCGCCTCCGATTTCAATGGGATCGAATCCATGATGGCGGGCGATGCCGGCGATGTAGGCCCAGAGTTTCGGTTGGATTTCCTGGCGCAGGCGCTTTTGCCGTTCTTTGGTGCTGAAGATCGCATGGATACGCAGGCTCGAATAAGTATGCGACATGGGCCGTCCCTCCGGGACTTGCTCTCAATTCGACCGCTCACCCAGTGCTGAAGCGCTGGGCTAAGCTGGGTCGTCCTCCGGACTCCTTCGCCTCGGTGTTGGGCCGCCCTGTGATCTGGGATGGCTATGCTGGGTCGCCCCTCCGGGGCTGCATTCTCGAACATTTCCTTCGGAGCTGGGGCATCGTGAGGTCTAGCTTTCCGGCGAAGCGCTATGACGAGGCTTCACCACGGCTCGTGGAGGCAAGCACAACTCTAGCGAGTCAGGTCTGCGAAATCTGTGATGACGCTCACCTCGCGCTTGGTCGTTTCTGATGAGGTTGGCAATCTCCCAATCTCCCGATGCTCTGCTCCTTCTGCTAACATTTCCCCTGCATGAAACACATAGGCGAGAACGTGGTGCGGATCGAGGCGGAGGCGTTGCGGGCGCTGGCGGACCGGCTGGCTGGGGCGATGGCTGCGGACTTCAACCGGGCGCTGGAGCTGATGTTCAACTGCCGGGGCCGGGTGGTCGTGACGGGGATGGGGAAGAGCGGGCTGATCGCGCGCAAGATTGCGGCGACGCTGAGTTCGACGGGATCGCCCGCGCTCTACCTGCATCCGGTGGAGGCGCTGCACGGCGATCTGGGGATGATCGTGCGCGGCGATCTGGTGCTGGCGCTTTCGGCGAGCGGCGAGACGGAAGAAATTTTGCAGTTGCTGGCGACCATCAAGCGGCTGCAAGTTCCGCTTATCGCGATGACGTGCGATTCCGTGACCTGTAACGACATTGCTGAAGGCCCAGCGGGGCGGAGCCCCGCTACCACACTTGCTTCTACACGGGCTTCTACGTTGGCGGCGGCGGCGGATGTGGCTTTGGACTGCTCGATTTCGAAAGAAGCTTGCGCGCTTGGGCTTGCTCCCACCGCTTCCACCACAACCATGCTGGCGCTGGGCGATGCGCTGGCGGTGGCGCTCTCGGAAAAACGCGGTTTCAAGGAGGAAGATTTTGCCAACCTGCATCCGGGCGGCAAGCTGGGCAAACGGCTGGCGCGGGTCGAGTCGTTGATGCACACGGGCGACGCGGTCCCGCGGGTGACGGCGCAGACGAAGATGCCGGACGTGATTTATGAAATGTCGCGCAAGAAGCTGGGAATGACGGTGGTGGTCGAAGGCGATCGTTTGTTGGGCGTGATCAGCGACGGCGATCTGCGGCGGCTGCTGGAGCAGCGCGGCAAGGATGCGCTCGACCTGACGGCGCAAGATTGCATGACGCGCAATCCGAAAACCATCGGCGCGCGGGAATTCGCAGCCACGGCGCTCGGGCGCATGGAAGAGATTAAGATCACTTCGCTCGTCGTCGTGGATAACGTTGCAGGCGACGAGCGGCGATTGCTCGGGATCGTGCACCTGCACGATCTGTGGGGAACGGAGATGGTGTAGCGACGACCGGCTCGTGAAGTCGCGATGGATTTCCCGTAGAGACGCGGCTGGCCGCGTCTCTCTCGTCGCGTCTGCGGAGACAGGAGACGGGGCAAGCCCCGTCTCTACAGCGGAGATCGTCTTCTACTTGTACCGCTCGCGCATGAAATCGCCAATCGCCGAGTAGGCGGCGGCCAGGGTTTTTTCGTCGGGCAGAAAAACGATGCGGAAGTGTTTCGTCCCCGGGCGTTGGCCGAAGCCGGAGCCGTGCACGACCATCACATACTTCTGGCGAATGAGTTCGGTGACGAAGACGTCGTCGCCTTCCGGAATATCAATGCACGGGAAAGCGTAAAAAGCGCCGCGCGGCTCGACGCAACTTACGCGCGGAGTTTCGGCGCACCACTTCATGGTCAGGTCGCGGCGGCTGCGCAGCTTGCGCTTGACTTCGATGAGGTGGTCCTGCGGGCCTTCGAGCGCGGGCTGGATGGCGTACTGCTCGGGATGGTTGGCGCAGAGTCGCGCGCGCAGCAGTTTGTTCACGCCTTCAAGATAGGGCTTGATGACGGCAGCCTGGCCGCTGGCAATGCCCCATCCGATGCGCCATCCGGGGGCGAGGTAATTCTTCGACAGTCCGCCGAACGTAATCACCGGCACATCGGGCGCGACCGCGGCCATGGCGATGTGCGAAATATCATCAATGATCAGCTTGTCGTAAATCTCATCGGCAAAAATAATCAGGTTGTGTTGGCGCGCCAGTTCCGCAATCCGCTCGAGCATCTTGCGCGCACACAGCGAGCCGGTCGGATTGTTGGGATTGATCAGCACAATGCCACGGGTGCGGGGCGTGATCTTTTTCCTGATGTCTTCGAGATCGGGCTGCCAGCCGTCTTCTTCATTCAGGTAATACGTATTCAATGCGATATCGATTTTCGCGAGGACGGCGGAATAGAGCGGATAGTCGGGGCACGGGGTCAGCAGGTTGTCGCCGGGATTGAGCAGCGCAGTCAGGCAGATATCCACCGTCTCGCTGACGCCCGAGGTGACGAAGACATCCTGAACATTGGCGATGCCCTTGCGGGCGGCCTCGCCGCGAATGGCTTCGAGCGCCTGCGGGATGCCGGAAGAACTCGCATATCCGTTATGGCCGTCGCGCATGGCTCGATAGACCGCTTCAATCATGTGGGCGGGCGTTTGGAAGTCGAAGCTGAGCGGGTCGCCGACGTTGAGCGGAAGAATTTTGTGTCCCTGGCGGGCGACCTCGTCGGCAATGCAGGCCAGGTCGCGGATGGCATAGCGGACATTATCCAAGCGGGATGCGGAGATAATTTCACGGGCTTGCGATACGGGCATGACGATGGCTCGCTTTTCAGCTAAATTGTACAAGAGCCGACGCGGTCGAGCTTGCGGTGGGAGGGCTTCTCGGGCCGGCCTCGCGCTAGCGATTGTGATTTTCGCCCTTGCTTTGACGGCACGGCAAGTGTTGAATTCTCTGTGAGCAGTGCGCAGTGAACAGTTTTGCGCCCCGCGATCCAGCTTGGGGCGAATGCCATCCGGGCGCCGACGAGAGCCAGTCTCTGGCCCGGCGATGAGGTCCACACTTCAATGAGCGAAGTCGAAACCAAGTCACTTCCCGCGAACGCCTACCAGCCGTTGCAGCCGGGCGAAGTCTACATGCCGCTGGTGCCCGCCAGCATGACGCCGCCGGAGGTGACCTGGCGCGCGGTGCTGTGGGGCACGTTGCTGTGTATCGTCTTCAGCGTCGCGTCGGCCTATTCCGCCCTCAAGGTGGGCCAGGGAATGGAGGCGGCGATTCCCATCTCCATCCTCGCCATCGGCTTGGCGCGGGTCTATCAGCGGCGGTCAACCGTGCTGGAGAACATGATCGTCACCGGCATGGGCGGCGCCTCTGGCAGCGTGGTGGCCGGGGCCGTCTTCACCGTGCCGGCGCTTTATATTCTCCACCTCGACCCGCATCCGGCGCAGACGATTTTTATTTGCCTGGCGGGCGGATGCCTGGGCGTTCTTTTTCTGATTCCATTGCGACGCTACTTTGTGCGTGAAATGCACGGCAAGTTCCCATTTCCCGAGGCCACCGCCATCACCGAAGTCCTCGTCACCGGAGAGAAAGGCGGATCGCAAGCCAAGCTGCTGCTCCAGGCCACGGTTGTCGCCGCGGTTTACGACTTCTTTGTCACCACGTTCCACGTCTGGAAGGAGTACCTGAACTTCCAGTTCGTGCCTGCGGTGCGGTCGCTGGCCGACCGTGGACGCATGGTCTTCAATTTCGACGCTGTCAGCTTCATCCTCGGCCTGGGTTACGTGATGGGCCTGCGCATCTCCCTGATTTTTTGCGCCGGCGGCATTCTGGTGAACTTCGTGCTCGTCCCCATGATCTGGTTCATCGGCAGCCACATGGGCGAGGTCGCGGTGTATCCCGCTACCATCCCCATTGCGCACATGGGGGCCTCGGACATCTTCCGAAATTATGTGCGCTTCATTGGCGTGGGCGCCATCGCGACCGCCGGACTCGTCGGCATCCTCAAGTCGCTGCGCGTGGTGGCCGGATCGTTCGGCATCGCGCTGCACGCCTTCCGCCACGGCGAAGCGCAGCACACGGAACGCACCGACCGGGACATTTCCATCGTCGCGATTCTCCTCGGCGTGGTGCTGGGAGCGATCGGAGTGGCCGTGTTTTTTGGACAGCTTCATGTTTCGTGGACCGTGGTCGCCGTGGGCCTGGCGCTGACGCTGCTCTTCGCATTCTTCTTCACCACGGTGGCGGCCAACGCCATTGCCACCACGGCAAACAATCCCGCCAGCGGCATGACGTTACTGACCGTCATCGTCTCGGCGGTGGTGTTGCTGAAGTTCGGACTCTCGGGGACCACCGGCATGTTTTTCGTGATGGCGTTGGCCGGCATGGTCTGTACCGCGCTGTGCGCCTCGGGACAGTTCATTACCGACCTCAAAGCCGGTTACTGGCTCGGTTCCACGCCTGCGGCGCAGGAGAAGGTGAAGTTTATAGGGGTGGTCGCGTCGGCCATCACCGCGGGGTTGACCATCATCCTGCTGGCCAAAGCCTTCCAGTTCGGAGAGGCCGTGCCCGGCGACCCGCGGCAGGTACTGGTCGCGCCCCAGGCCTCGGCGTTGAAAGCCGTGGTCGAGGGATTCATGAGCGGCCAGCCCGTCGCCTATATGTTGTTCGGCATCGGCGCCATGATCACCGTGGTGCTGGAGATGCTCGGGCTCTCTTCCATGGTCTTCGCGCTGGGAATCTATTTGCCGCTGCAGCTGACCACACCGATCCTGGCCGGCGGGTTCCTCTCGCACCTGGTGAACAAGCGAGGTGGGAAGATCGGCGGTGAGCGCGGCAATGCCATCCGCGAGCGCGGTATCATCATTGCCGGCGGCTTGATGGCGGGCGGCGCACTCGGCGGAGTGATTGGGGCGGCGCTGCGCGTGCTGCCGCACTTCAAGGAAGAGTGGATTCAGAACGTCTTTCTACTCGAACGATGCCGTGTCGCAAAGCGTTTCCGCGTTGTTGTTTGTGGGCCTCTGTCTGTACGTTTGGTTTAGCTCGCTGAAGAAAGCGCCGGCGGAAAAACAATAATGATGAGGAAATTCGCATGGATACCCTAGGACGATTTGTCGCAGACGCCATTCTCGGCGTCGATACGCTGTGGGGTGGCGATGTGATGTGTCCCTCTGGCACGGGACGATTCATCGCCGACTCGTGGTTTTCGGATGAGCCGCTGCCTGCGGCCTACACGGTGGCGGCGGCGGCGCGCGTGCGCGAGACGGGCGGAGTTGCCGGCAAGAAGGTCGATCGCCACGCGGTCGAAGAGTATCTGCGTCAGGTGGACATTCCGCAAGCCATCGCCGGAGTTCGCAGTGAAGCCGGGAAGGTCGAGGCTAAGAAGGTCGCTGGCGCGCGCGGCCAGTATCTGCTTGGTCTAGCTGTCTGCCTGGAGACGATGTGGGACCTTGCCATGGAAGCGCTCGGAAAGGGCGATCCCGTGCCATACGCCCGGTGTGTGGAAGCCTCGACGGGGCGGCCACCGGAAGCCTCCATGCCCGAGGCGAAACGTGAGCGCGTGGCCGAGTTGCTGGGCCGAGCGGGTTACTCGGCCTCCAGTTCCGGCGGCCTTCTCGGAGCGGTCGATGCCTGGCGGCGCGACCGGGTGGTTCCCATGGCTTCCGTTCGCGCCCTTGGTGCCGCTGTCATTGCCTACTTCGACCGGCTCAGCGAGGCCAACTTACTGCCCTATCTTCCCCAGTATCTCGCGTCCGTGCCTCGCGCTAACATCAAATTTCTGCCGATTAAGGATGCATGGTTCTCGGGTTCGATGAACTACATCGGCCGGGCGCGGAAGGCGGACGGCAGCCCAAAATACGAAGCCACTTATGAGATCAATGCCTCGCTGCAAATCGCCGTTCCCGAGTTTGAGCAGTTAGTCAGCCACGAGGTCGTGCCGGGGCATGTTACTACGTTCGCTTACTTGCAAGATTTATATGTGCGCGGGAAAGCCAGCTTCGAAGCCACCGTATTGAGCATGAACACCCGCGCCGCCACTTTGTTCGAGGGGCTTGCCAACAATGCGATCCTCATCGCGCACGGCGTGACCGAAGTGGAGCAACTGCCCGACGAAGACTTACAGATCGGCGTGCTGCTGGCTTTGTTGCAAGACGACGCCAAAAACCAGTCGTCCTATTTGACCTGGGGAGAAAAATGGCAGCGCCGGGAAGTGGCTGCCGTTCTTCGCCAGGATTTCCTGGTCACGGAAGAGCGCGCGGACAAGCTCTCTGGCGCATGGGGGCAGCATCCGTTGCTGGGACGCATGTATCTTCCGGCTTACCGGGCGGGGACCGAACGGGTCGCGCAACTGCGACGCACTTATCCAGCGGATAAAATATTACCAGCTCTTTACGGCTGTTTAGGACTTGCCGATGTCGTGACCATAGACGAGGTTTTGCAGCGCAATTGAGCAAGCCATCACACGAAAGTATGAAAGGAATAATGACAGGGACAAATGGGGACGCAAGCAATCGGTTGAAGGGGTTGTCGCGGATGATTGGCAACACTCCGCTGCTCGGAATCGAGTGCAGTTTCCGCGGCAAACGGCGGGTCATATATGCGAAGTCCGAACAGTTTAACCTGACCGGCAGCATCAAGGATCGGATGGCGCTGCACATCATGAAGAGGGCTTATGCCGAGGGACGGATTCGACCCGGCGACACGATTGCGGAAGCCACCAGCGGCAACACCGGCATCTCGTTTGCCGCCATCGGGCGCGCGTTGGGGCATCCGGTGAAAATCTTCATGCCCAACTGGATGAGCCACGAGCGCCAGGACCTGATTCGCAGTTTCGGCGCCGAAATCGTTCTGATCAGCGCCGAGCAGGGCGGATTTTGCGGAAGTATTCGCATGGCGGAAGAACTGGCGGCGAGCCGCTCCGATGTTTTTCTGCCGCGCCAGTTTTCGAACCTCGCTAACACGGAAGCGCATGAAACCACGACCGGCCCGGAGATATGGGAGCAACTGGAGTCGGCGGGACTTTGCCCAGACGCCTTTGTGGCTGGAGTCGGCACCGGCGGAACGGTGATGGGAGTGGGGCGCTGCCTGCGCGCCCATAACCCGGGCGTCAAGCTTCATCCCGTGGAAGTGGCGGAATCGCCGACACTTTCCGCCGGGCACAAGGTGGGCAAGCATCGCGTTCAGGGCATCTGCGATGAATTTATTCCGGCCATCGTCGATCTCACGGTTTTGGATCCGATCGTCGCCGTGTCCGACGGAGACTCGATCTTGATGGCGCAGAAGCTGGCGTCGAGCCTTGGCTTGGCCGTCGGTATTTCATCGGGGTGCAACTTTTTGGCGGCGCTCAAGGTGCAGGAAAAGCTGGGCCCGGCCGCGGTGGTGGCCACGGTATTCACGGACGACAACAAGAAATACTTGAGCACCGACTTGACCAAGGTCGAGCCGGTGCGTTCCGATTACCTCGCGCCCGAAGTCACGCTGACCGGCATCTCGGCCATCGATCGCGTTTGCCGTTTCTGCGCCAGCGTTCCGGCATGAGTGGAAACCGAAGGCGGCGCGCAGGTTATGAAATTTTCGAACCGAATTAGGGGGTAAGAACATGCGAAAGAATGACTGCTTTCTGCCACGACTGGCCGCGGTTGTCTGCGCGGCCGCGTTCTTGTTGTGCACCATCCCAGGACAAGCACAACCAACGCTACAGGTATTGCACAATCACGTTCGCGCAGTGGTTACCAGCGGGCAGGCTGTGCCGGTGGGTCATCTTCCCTCCACCCAGCGTCTGCAACTCGCCATTATGCTGCCGCTCCGCAACCAAGCTGAACTAACCAGCTTGTTAGACCGGCTTTATGCCCCCACCAGCCCCGACTACCGCCAATTTTTCAGCGTGGCCCAGTTCACCAAACGGTTTGGGCCCACGGAGCAGGATTATCAAGCCGTGGTTGATTTCGCCAAGGCCAATGGATTTACGGTGACCAACAGACCCCCGAATCGCCTGCTCGTCGATGTGAGCGGTTCGGTGGCGCAAATCGAAAAGGCTTTCCATGTGGCGATGATGGTCTATCGGCATCCCACGGAGGACCGCACTTTCTATTCGCCGGACCGCGAGCCCGCGCTCGAATTGAGCGTGCCCGTGTCGTACATCGAGGGTCTGGACAACTTCCACCTGCCGCGCAGCCACCGAAGGAGGGCTGCAGTGGGGGCGGAAGACACGTACTTCACGACTGGCTCCGGACCACGCGGCCAATTCCTCGGAAGCGATATGAGGGCCGCCTACTACGGCTCCGGACCGCTCACCGGCAGCGGCCAGGCGGTTGGGCTGTTTGAGTACTATGGATACGAAATGAGCGATGTCGATGCCTACTTTAGCGCTGTCGAGCAGACCAACTCTGTCCCCATTAACCCCGTACTGTTGAATAATATGAGTGCATCCTGCCTCTCTCCTCGCTGCGACGACAGCGAACAGGTACTGGACATCGTGCAGGCGATCTCCATGGCCCCCGGCCTGAGCCAGCTTCTTGTGTACATCGGCGAGCGTGACGCGGACATACTCAACAAAATGGCTTCGGATAACATTGCCAAACAACTGAGCTGCTCCTGGGGCACGGATGTGCAGCCTGCGATCGACGATCCCATATTTCAGGAAATGGCGGCGCAGGGCCAGATTTTTCTCGTCGCATCCGGTGACAACGGCGCCTTCACCGGGAATAACAATCGCGACGGTGGCGTCTATCCGGCGGACGACGTTTACACCACGGCGGTGGGCGCGACCGACTTGACCACCAGTGGCCCTGGCGGCTCCTGGGCATCGGAGAAGGCGTGGGTGGACAGCGGCGGCGGCCCCAGTGACAATGGCATCGCCTTTCCGAGTTGGCAGGACGGAGTGGTAAATTCGTCGAACGACGCTTCGACGACGCTGCGCAATGTGCCGGACGTGGCCGCGGAAGGTAATACCGATAACTTTGCCTGCGCCGACCAAAGCGGATGTTATGGAGGCGATGGCGGCACCAGCTATGCGGCGCCGCGCTGGGCCGGCTTTCTCGCGCTGGTCAATCAGCAGGCCGTGGCCGGCGGCTACTCGTCTGTGGGTTTTATCAACCCGGCCATCTACGCGATCGGTGAGGGACTCGACTACGACAGCGACTTCCACGACATTGCCAGCGGAAATAACCATTGCTGCGGACAAACGGTATGGTGGAACGCCGTTACCGGCTATGACGATGTGACCGGATGGGGAAGCCCGAACGGCCAGAACTTGATCGACGCGCTGGTCGCAGCGTCCAGACCACCGGGCTTCAGTTTGACCGCGACGCCGAACGCTTTAACCGTTGCGCAAGGCAAAAGCGGAACAAGCACGATCACCATCGTCCCAGCGAACACTTTCGATCAGAGTGTGACTCTACACGTGGGTAGATTGCCGAGAGGAGTAACGGCGTCGTTCAGCGTCAACCCGGCCACTAGCAGCAGCACGTTAACGCTGACGGCGAGCAGTTCGGCAAAAGCCGGGTCTAGAAGCATTACCATCATCGGCAAGTCTGGGAGCCTGACTCATCGTACAACCAGGGTCGCACTCACGGTGACGGCACCGTAGGCTCGGAGCGTCGAGACACAGGGAAACCGCGCAAAGACGATAGACGATTACCGCCCACGAAGGTGGCGACGCTTGGCCTTCCATGAAAACCGCCCAATGCGTTCCAGACGCCATTGGCGTGCTTTTTCTGTGGATTCAGCCGCGCGCGTTTGCATAAGCTCACCGGATACGAGAACATAATTGGTTTGCACGCATCCCACAGTTCCTACAAGGAAGCAGCCAAAATATGGCGAAGCTGAAAAAGTCCCCCACGCAAGCAGCGAAGACGGCAGTGAGGAAGGTCGCGAGCGTCGAAGTTCAGTCGGCAGGGAAGTCGATCGCAGCCGGGCCCTCAAGCCATGTACCGGGCGCCAGCGGCCACGCGATCGCGCCCGCCAAGGGCAAGCTGGGCGTGATGATCCCCGGCATGGGCGCGGTGGCGACGACGTTTGTCGCGGGTGTCGAAGCGGTGCGCAAGGGAATCGCCCACCCCATCGGTTCGCTCACCCAGATGGGAGCGATCCGTCTCGGCAAGCGCACGGATAGACGCTCGCCGAAGATCAAGGATTTCGTTCCTCTCGCCGGGCTCAACGATCTCGTCTTCACCGGCTGGGATATTTTCGAAGACAACATGTACGCCGCCGCGCGCAATGCTGGCGTGCTGGAGCGCGACCTGCTCGACAAAGTGAAGGGGCGGCTCAACGCCATCACTCCCATGAAGGCCGTCTTCGATCGCAACTACGTCAAGAAGATCGACGGGCCGAATGTGAAGAAGGGCAAGAACAAGCTGGACCTGGCCGAGCAGCTGCGGCAGGATATCCGCGACTTCCGCAAGTCGAGCAAAGCCAGCCGCCTGGTAACCATCTGGTGCGCATCGACCGAGACCTTTATTAGACCGAGCGCCGCCCACCAGAGCCTGAAGGCGCTGGAAAAGGCCATGAAAGAGAACGACGAGAACATCGCTCCTTCGATGATCTACGCCTACGCCTCGTTAATGGAGGGTGTGCCTTTCGCCAACGGCGCGCCCAACCTGACCGTGGACATACCGGCGATGCACGAACTCGCGCATGAGCGCGAGCTTCCCATCTGCGGCAAAGACTTCAAGACGGGCCAGACTTTGATGAAGACCGTGCTGGCTCCCGCCTTCAAGGCGCGGCTGCTCGGGCTGAGCGGATGGTACTCGACCAACATTCTCGGCAACCGCGACGGCGAAGTGCTCGACGATCCCGGATCGTTCAAGACGAAGGAGGAATCGAAGCTCGGCGCGCTGGAACACATTTTGCAGCCGGCTTTATATCCCGAACTCTACGGCAATATCTTCCACAAAGTGCGCATAAACTATTACCCGCCGCGCGGCGATAACAAAGAAGGTTGGGACAACATCGACATCTTCGGATGGCTCGGCTATCCCATGCAAATCAAAGTCGACTTCCTGTGCCGCGATTCGATCCTGGCCGCGCCCATCGTGCTCGACTTGGTGCTCTTCCTCGACCTGGCGCAGCGCACGCCGGAGCTGCGCCGCTTGGGCATTCAGGAATGGCTGAGCTTCTATTTCAAATCGCCAATGACCGCGCCCGGCTTATATCCCGAGCACGATCTTTTCATCCAACTCATGAAACTGAAGAACACTCTGCGCCACCTGAAAGGCGAAGAACTAATCACGCACTTAGGGCTGGAATACTACGACTAAGAACGGCTTGTGTGGTGACGGGCGTGTGGTGACGGGCCTCTGGCCCGTCCTAGTTAGCTTAAAGCACGATACACTCGTGCGTCGCGGACTCCCCGGCGGCGGTTTTCAAGTAGGCGGCGGACGTGTCAACCGCGACGCGTGTTTCACTTCGCCCCTGAGTCGTCAATCGCGTGTCAGTCGCGACAGCGGTTCAAAACCGGCGGGGCCATTTGCGGGCGGCGTGGAAGACGCGCAGCAACTCTACCGCATCGCCGCGCACGCGGTAAGGAACGATATAGGGCGTGCCCGAAACCACCAACTCCCGAGTGCCGGGTACCCGTCCGGGCCGGCCTGAAGCGGGAAACCGCTTGAGTTGCTCGACCGCATTTACAATTGCCGCGACGGTGCGGGCGGCAGCGGCGGGGTTGTCGCGCGAGATATACTCCGCCACTGCGTTCAAGTTGTCGAGAGCCGCTCGCAGCCACTCAACGCGCACGACGCATCCAACGCTTCAGCACCTGCTGCACTTCTTTGCCGCTGGCGAAGTCGCCGGCGTCGGCCTCGGCTATACCTTTCTTGATTTCATTGATCTGCCATTCATTCACGGTAACAAATTCATGGATCGCCTGGGCGGCGACGAACGAGCGGCTGCGGTTCATCGCTTTCGACAAACGGTCGAGTTGGTTCTTGAGTTTGGCATCCAAGCGGAGGGTGAGAACCGAAGATTCAGACATAGTGTACACATTATACATCAGTTGTACACATAATACATCAATATCACTAATGAAAAGCCCCGTCCGAGCGGAGCTTGGGCGGGGTACCAGGCCTGCACGGAGAGTTAGGCCAACTCCAGAGCCATCTTCAGGGCAACATTGAGTTCCGCGATCTTCGTTCTGGACAATGAACCGATGTATTGCGTGAGGTCGGTTTTCCGCAGGCTGACCAGATTGTCACACATGATCCAACTGGTATGCTTAAGTCCTTCGGCCGTTGCCACGGCGACTTGGGTCGAAAGATCCTCCCCGGTGCTGAAAACGGGAGCGCAGATCACGGTGGAGAAGCGGGACTCGATGAGCACCTGTCGGCTTACCACAACGAATACGCGATGAGACTTCGGATCGCCGTGCGGTTTGTGCACCCGGTAAAGGTCTCCACGTTTCACGTTCGCTCCTCTTTACGTTGACCCATGGGGCGGTCAGTCCTCGGCCGCTTGATAGTCGAGCACGTCGTCCGCTTCGGAGTTCAGCCGCTCTGCTGCCCGATTGATTCGCTGCAAATCGCGCGCATTGGCCTGCGCCCGCACCCGCTCCCGCAAATACCGCCGCAACACGCGCTCAATAAATGCGGAGCGCGACCCTGGGGCTCCAGCCAGGCGATCGATCCCGGCCAGGAGGTCGCGAGAGAGTGTGATAGAAGTCTTCTCTTTCATACTACTATCATACCACACAGGTCTCTACCGGGAAAGCAACGGAATTTTCACCTTAATACTCTGGAACGAACGGTTATCGCCGAGTTTCGAAGGCAGGCGTGGAGGGCCCGGTGGCGACCACGGGACTGCTTGTCTCTTTGACTCATGCCGAACCTCGCCATCGCGACGATCCCGTAGTCGTGGCGTTTCGGTATCGCCTTCGTGGGGTGGATACTTTCTACGCCGCCCCGAATCTCACCGACACCAGCTTCGAGACGCCGGGCTCTTGCATGGTCACGCCATAAAGCACGGGGGCGATGCTCATGGTGCGCTTGCTGTGCGTGATCAGGATGAACTGGGTCTGCACGCTCATCTCGCGCACCAGTTCGGTGAAGCGGGCGATGTTGGCTTCGTCGAGCGGAGCGTCGACTTCGTCGAGAATGCAGAACGGGCTGGGTGTGTACTGGAAGATTGCGACCAGCAGGGCGAGCGCGGTGAGCGCCTTTTCGCCGCCGGAGAGCAGCAGCACGTTCTGTAGTTTCTTTCCGGGAGGCGAAGCCACCACGTCAATGCCGCTCTCCGCGCTGTTTTCCATGTCGGTGAGCCGCATGAAGCCGTGGCCGCCGCCGAACAGCTTGCGGAACGTGGCCTGGAAATTCTCGTTGATCTTGTGGAACGCTTCCTCGAATTTTTGCCGCGAGACTTGATCGATTTCGCGAATCGTGGCCGCTGTGTTTTCGATGGCGTCGAGCAGGTCTTTCCGCTGAGTTGCGAGGAACTGATGGCGCTCCGCCGTTTCCTTGTACTCTTCGAGGGCCATCATGTTGACCGGGCCCATGGCGTCGAGCCGCGCGCGCATTTCGCGCTGCGCCTGATCTTCGGCGGCGAGTTCATCGCCGGCGAGGACCGGAATCGTCGTGTCGGCCATGAGTATTGCGCGCTCCATGCCCAGTTCGTTCAGGCACGTATCGGCGAGGTGTTGCAGATCGGATTGCAGCTTGGCTGCCGTGGCCGATAGCTCGCCGCGCCGGTCGCGCGCCAGATCGAGCTGCTGGCGCAGGTTGTGGAGCAGCTCGTCGATTTCCGCCAGTCGCGTCCGCACTTGCTCGGACTCGAGTTGCAGCAGGCCTTCGCGAGCTTCTCCTGCATTGCGCTCGACCTCGAATTGCGCGAGCTGATCGGCCAGTTGCACGCTTTCGTTCTGCCGTTGCGCGATCTCGGCGCTTGCCGATTCCATTTGCGATTGCAAAGCGCCTGCCCGCTCGCGCATTTCGGCGACAAGACTTTCGATGCGCTGAACGAGCGCCGTGGCGGAACGATGGCGCTCTTCCAGCGTGGCCACGCGAGCGGCGCGCTGGGAAGTGGTTTCAGCGGCGGCGTCGCGCTGGCCGCGCAGGGCGGCGAGGCGGTCTTGACCGGCGGCAAGCTGGGTTTCGCATTGCGCGCGCGCTTTTTCGATGGCGGCCAGCTCCGCTTGGCGCGCTGCGATCAGGCCCTCCTGCTCTTGCCGTTCCGCTGCCAGCCGTTGCAGTTCGCCTTGGTCGATTGCCATGCGTTCGCGCACGCGCGACATTTCGCCGTCCAATTGCTTGAGCGAATGTCCGGATGTCATCGCCTGCTTCTCGGCTTCGCGCTTTTCTTCTTCCAGGCGATTGAGCAGGGAAGCGTGCTCTTTGATTTCGCGGTCTAAAGTGAGCGCGAATATTTCTTTCTCGCGCAGAGCGCGCTCCAGCTCTTCCAGCAGCCGGAGCGCGTCGCGCAGCTCGCGCTTCATCGAGAGCGGGCCTTCGCTGCGCTGCTTGCCTCCGGTGACGGTCACGTTGTGGAAGCACTCGCCGGTTTGCGAGAGAAAAAACGCGTCGGGGCAGGAGAGCGCAAGCTCGCGCGCCACCGCCGGGTCGGGCACGATGTAGCCGTTGCCCAGCTTGGGCAGGATCACTTCGAGCGACTTGCCGAATCCGTTGAGCACGCGAATCGAGTTCTTCAGCGGAATAACGGTGTCGTTGAGCGGAGTGTAGTGATGGCTTTCATCCGCGACAAACGAGAACTTGGCTTGCGAGTCGCCGGGATGGACGAGGAAGGTCGCGCGCCCGTTGGCGTCGGAGCGCAACATGCGCAGGCCTTCATCGGCGGCGTCCCACGACTTGACGACGACGAAGTTAAGTTCGTCGCGCAGGAAGTCCTCGACCACGCCCTCGTAACGCGGTTCAACCTCGATAAAATCGGCGAGCACGCCAGCGGGAGTGTTGCCGCCCTGCATTGCGCCCGATTGAAACAGTCGCCGCACCGACTCGGTGGAGTAACCGTGCTCGGCGATGACGGCTTCGAGCGATCCCTTTTTGCCAAACGCCGTGGCGTATTGGGAGCGGATGGAGTCGAGGCGCTTCTTGGTGTCGTTTTCGTCGGAGCGCTTGGTCTCGATGGTCTCGCGCAGGCCCGCGATTTCGGAGGCGAGTGCGCTGGCGCGCTGGGAGACACTTTCGAATTCAATCGCGATTTGGCCGCGTTGTCCGCCAAAGGTTTCCGCTTGCGCCGCGGCGGTTGCAATGTCGGCTTGCAGGCGCTGCTCTTCGCGGCCAATGCCCGCCAGCCGCTCCTCGGACTGCGTAAGCCGATTGCGTAAATTGGACGCTCCGCCGACTGCCTCCAGAATGGCCGCGCGATGCGCTTCCTGCTCCTGTTCGAGCCTGGCCAAGTTGGTGGCTGCGCTGGCCGTTTCCCGCTGACTGAGCGCGTGCTCTTGCTGCGCCGCCGCCAGATCCGCCGCCGCCGAATCGAGCACTTGCCGGTGGCCGTTGCGTTCTTCCTCAAGCGCGGTTAGCCGCGCTTGGGCCTGCGCCAGTTCCGCTTCGGCGGATGCGGTGCGCACGATCAGTTCCGCGCAGCGCTCTTCGTTGGTGCGGATGCGCGCCTTGCCGCGGTCGCCTTCGAGCGCAATCTGGCCCAGACGGTCGCGATTTAGCCGGGTCTCGGTCTGGATCGCATATCCGCGCTCGGTGCGCTCGGCGTGCTCGGCTTCGGACTGGCGCACCGCCTCGGTCTGCTGCTGGATTTCCTCGCCCAACTGACGGACCTGCGTATCCAACGTGACGCTCTCTTGATCCATCTGGGTGAACTTGCTGGCGACAACGACGCGCAGCTTGGCGCGCATCTCGTCGCGCAACTTGACATAACGCTCGGCCTTGCTGGCCTGGCGTTTCAGCGAATTCATCTGCCGCGTGACTTCTTCGAAAATATCGTTGACGCGGTTCAGGTTCGTTTTGGCGTCTTCAAGCCGCGCTTCGGCGAGACGCTTCCTGGTTTTGAATTTCGTGATGCCAGCGGCTTCTTCGATGATGGCGCGGCGGTCGGTGGGACGGCTGCTCAGAATCTGGCCGATGCGTCCCTGCTCGATGAGCGCGTACGACTCGGGCCCCAGGCCCGTTCCCATGAACATTTCCTGAATGTCGCGCAGACGGCATAGTTTGCCATTGAGCAGATATTCGCTGTCGCCGCTGCGGAACAAGCGGCGCGTTACGGAAATCACGCCGGCGTGGTGGGGCTGCTGGTTGAACTTGCGGCGGCGGATTTTCAGCACCAGTTGCGGCCCAGTCGTTGCCACTGCCGCTGCGGCTGCGTTCGTCGCTGCCGCGTTCGCCGGCGCTTCGGCAGGCGAAGTTTCGGCTGCGGACTCGCCTTCGACCTCTTCGGTTTTTCCGGGTTGCGCTTCTTCGACGGCGCGTTCGGTTTCCGCGGCGGCTTTGGGCGCGGAGTTCGGCTTCATCCCAATTTTCTTCGCAGTCAATTCCCGCTGCGGCAAAGTCGTCTTGAATCTCGATCTCGGTGGGCGCGTTCATATCCGGCCCGGCGTAAACTTCGGGGTCGATCAGCGTCAGCGATACTTCGGCCATGCCGGTGGGATTGCGGTCGCGCGTGCCGGAGAAGATCACGTCTTCCATGCGCGAGCCGCGCAGCGTTTTGGCCGACTGCTCGCCCAGCACCCAGGAGATGGCGTCGGCGATGTTCGACTTGCCGCAGCCGTTGGGACCGACGATGGCGGCAATGCCTTCGCCGTGAAATTTCAGCTCGGTGCGGTCGCAGAAGGACTTGAATCCCAGGATTTGCAGCTTCTTGAGTTTGAGCAAAGTAACTCCTTCGTCGGCGGACACTATGGTCCGCGAACTCGTCTTGCGCTGGCTGGAGTGCGCTGCAAATTGCGGGGGCTGGAAGTAAACTTCCTTCTGTTAACTTCGCAGGTTCCTCGCTGGCCGCAGCGTGCGCTGGCGTTCCGCCGCAGCAAGAACGTCAAGCACGCTTTTGAACAACTCTAACGGCAAATACAGGGACGGGTCAAGGAATAAAACACCACATATTGTGGCACCCATCCGCAGACCGCCTTTAGTTGCACACGCACTGCAACAATTGTCCGCAAGTTGCTGGTGAGGATCAAGAAAGGAGGGAGACCGCCAGAGCGTCTTTACTATAGCGCCGGAGGGGAGGAGATTCAAGGGGCGGTTGCGTCGAACTGATCTCGGGCTTGGA
Source organism: uncultured Acidobacteriaceae bacterium (assembly GCA_963772155.1). Classification (GTDB taxonomy): domain Bacteria; phylum Acidobacteriota; class Terriglobia; order Terriglobales; family Acidobacteriaceae; genus Acidiflorens. Next base: position 98,209 of record CAVYVX010000001.1, read on the forward strand.
CCCTTCGGCTTCGCTCAGGGCAGGCTCGCAAGGCGCCCGTCCCCACACAATCGAAATACCCCGTCTCTACGGTGATGACAAAATGAAGGGCGGTAACGAAATCAAATTTCTGTAGAGACGCGGCTTGCCGCGTCTCAGGCCGCACGATTATTTCTTGCGCTCAACCAGGAAGCGCGCGAGGTCTTTCAGTGTGGATGCGTGCTCTCCGTATTGATCAAGTTCGGCGCAGGCATGCTCGGCCAGGGCTTCGGCCTGGCGGACCGATTCCTCGATTCCGAATAATGCCGGATAGGTTGCCTTCTCCGCCGCCGCGTCCTTGCCCGCGGTTTTTCCCAGTTGCTCGGAGGTCTGGGTCAGGTCGAGCACATCGTCCACGATTTGAAACGCCAAGCCGATGGATTGGCCGAATGTGCGGAGGCGGCGAATATCCGCGTCCGTCGCTCCGGCATAAATGCCTCCGCTGACCACGCTGGCGGCGATGAGCGCGGCGGTCTTGGAACGGTGAATGTATTCGACGGTGGCGAGATTGGGCTTGCTGTGTTCGGCTGCGAGATCGGCGACCTGGCCGCCGATCATGCCGTCGATGGTGCCGGTGGCGTGGGCGATTTCGCGAATGATGGCGGCGCGCGCTTCGGCTGGGCACGCGATCCCGGCCAGCGCTTCGTAGGCCAGCGGTTTGCAGCGCGTCTCCGGCAAGAATGGCGATGGCCTCGCCGAAGGCCTTGTGGCAGGTGGGCCGTCCGCGGCGCAGGTCGTCGTTATCGAGCGCGGGCAGGTCGTCGTGGATGAGCGAATAGGTGTGAAGCATTTCGAGCGCCGCGCCGAGTCGGCGATGCCGGGGGAGCGATGCTGCGGGCGAAGCAGAGCGTTCGGGATCTTCAATGTCCGCAGCAGCCCGAATCATGCGCCCCGCTTCCATGCAGAGGATGGGCCGCAGGCGCTTGCCGCCGGCAAACACGCTGTGCCGCATGGCTTGATGGATCGACGTTGGATGTGCGGTGGGCGGCGGCAAGAGCCGATCGAGGGCGGCGTCGGCGGCTTCGCGTCCCTGTTCCAGAACTTGTTTCAGCATGACTTCGCAGTATAGCAAGCGGGCGGCGAGAAAATAAAAAAGGGCGCGTTGCGCGAGCACGTTGGGGTATTCTGCCAGGAAGCGGGCCGAAGGAGTTGTTTAGAATAGGTGTGCAGGAAGGAGAAATACATGAACGAGACGAATTCAACCACCGCTGGGCAAGACGACGCCAAGCCGGGCACGCGGAAGACTTATCCGGCGAAGGCTTATTCGGCTGCCAGCGCAACTTCGAGGTTCACGCCTGGCTCGATCGAGCGGCGCAACCCACGGGCCCAGGACGTGCAGATTGAGATTCTCTACTGCGGGATTTGTCATTCGGATTTGCACACCGCCCGCAATGAATGGAAAAGCGTCATGCCTACGGTATATCCCTGCGTGCCGGGCCACGAGATCATTGGGCGGGTGGTGAAGGCGGGCAGCGCGGTCAAGAGGTTCAAAGAGGGCGACATGGCGGCGGTGGGCTGCATGGTGGATTCGTGCCGCGTTTGCGCGAGTTGCCGCGCGGGAGAGGAGCAGTTCTGCGAGAACTTCGCCACCTTCACTTATAACTCGCCTGACAAGCACCTGGAGGGCGTGACCTACGGCGGCTACTCGCAGAGCATTATAGTGGTCGAGGATTTTGCCCTGCGCGTGTCGAAGAAACTGGATCTTGCCGGGGCGGCTCCGTTGGTGTGCGCGGGCATCACGACCTATTCCCCGCTGCGCCACTGGAACGTGCGTAAAGGGCAGAAAGTGGGCGTGGTGGGGCTCGGCGGGCTGGGGCACATGGCGGTGAAATTCGCCCATGCCTTCGGCGCCAGCGTCGTGTTGTTTACCACTTCCGCGAACAAGGCGGCGGACGCGCTGCGGCTCGGCGCTCACGAAGTGGTCATCTCGAAGAACGAAGCGGAGATGCGGAAACACGCAGGCAGCTTCGACTTCATTCTGGACACGGTGTCGGCCGAACACGACTTGAATGCCTATCTCAATCTGCTGCAGCGGGGTGGGACGCTCGCCATGGTCGGGGCCCCTTCAAACCCGCTGCCAGTGCTAACGTTTGGGCTGCTTTTTAAGCGGCGGCAGTTGGCCGGGTCGCTCATTGGCGGCATTCGCGAGACGCAGGAGATGCTGGACTTCTGCGCCGAACATGGCATCACCGCCGACATCGAACTGATCCGCATCGAGCAAATAGACGAAGCCTACGAACGGCTGCTGAAAAGCGACGTGAAATATCGTTTCGTCATAGATATGGCATCGCTGAAGTAGACGCGGAAAAAGGCGAGGTTCGGACAGTGCGCCGATTCGTACGCCGTATGCGGATCAAGGCCGCGCGCCAGCCGCTTGAAGCTGTGAAAGTCGTCGCCCAGGGGGAGCTTGCGCCTTGAGCCATGCGGGCTTGGGGCTTTGCTTAGGTCGGGCAGCCGCCGCACCAGCACAACCACCTATGCACTCCGAACGAACTGGCGGGATGCGGACAGAGGTGATAAACATGATGATGTATGCGTCTAAGCTGGCCCGAGATCAGGGCGAATGCCGCCAGGTTTGCCGAGGAATGGAAAGACGCCCGCTACGAGCGCGGCGAAACACAATCTTTTTACAACGATTTCTTTGAGGTCTTCGGCGCCAACCGCCGCCGCGTTGCCACCTACGAAGAGCCGGTCAAGCGATTAGGAAACAAACGCGGCTTTATCGACCTGTTCTGGAAGGGCAAGCTGCTGGTCGAGCAAAAGAGCGCAGGCAGAGATCTCAAGCGCGCCAAGGAGCAGGCCCTCGATTACTTCCCCGAGCTCAAGGATTACGAACTCCCCGTTATCTTCTCGTCAGCGACTTTCAGCAATTCGAATTCTATGACCTTGACGAAGGGACCGAAGTCCGCTTTCCGCTACGCGACCTCCCGCGCCAAGTCGAACACTTCGCCTTCATCGCCGGCGTCGAGAAGCGCGCCTTCCGCGACCAGGACCCTGTCAATATTGGTGCATCCGAACTCATGGGGTCGCTGCACGATGCGCTGAAAGCATCGGGATACAAAGGGCACGATCTCGAGCAGTTCCTCGTACGAGTGCTCTTCTGTCTATTTGCGGACGCCACCGGAATCTTCGAACGCGGGACCTTCGCCGCCCTAATCGAAGATCGTACCCGCGAAGACGGAAGCGATCTCGGGCGCTGGCTGGCTCAACTCTTCGACGTGCTGAATACGCCGGAGGAGGAGCGCGAGCAAAATCTCGACGGCGACCTCAAAGAGTTTCGTTACATCAACGGCGACTTATTCAAAGAACGCCTGCGCATCCCCAGCTTCGATACCGCCATGCGCGGTCTACTGCTTGAGGCTTGCGGATTCAGTTGGGAAGCCGTTTCTCCGGCAATCTTCGGTTCGCTCTTCCAATACGTGATGGGCGGAAGCAAGGAACGACGTTCCTCAGGGCGAGCACTACACAACCGAGAAGAACATTCTCAAAGTCATTCAACCGCTGTTTCTCGACGACCTGCGCTCCGAGCTCGACCGGTTGATTCAACGGCGGGACACGGGCCGGCATAAAGCGCTGCAGGAGTACCATGAAAGGCTCTCTTCGCTCCGCATCTTCGATCCCGCCTGCGGCTGCGGAAACTTCCTCGTCATCGCTTACCGCGAGTTGCGTTTGCTTGAAATCGACGTGCTCAAGCAATTGCGGCGTGACGGCCAAATGGAATTGTTTTCGCGCGTGGATGTGGACCAGTTTTACGGCATCGAATTAAGCGAATTCCCCGCGCGTATTGCCGAAGTGGCCCTGTGGATGATGGACCACATTATGAACAATCGGCTGTCGGTCGAATTCTTCAGCCCCTACATCCGCATCCCGCTTAAAAAGTCTCCGCATATTCATCCCGTGGATGCACTGGAAACCGATTGGGCCAGCGTTCTTCCGCCGAAGCAATGCTCCTATGTCCTCGGCAATCCGCCGTTCGGGGGCGCCAAATACCAGAGCGAAAAACAACGCGCCCAAGTCCGCAGGATCGCCCGCCTTGGCGGATCGGGTGGAACGCTTGACTACGTCACCGCGTGGTTCATCAAGGCCGGTGAGTATCTTGAGAAAAGCCACGCCCGCATCGGTTTTGTAGGGACGAACTCCATCACGCAAGGCGAACAGGTCGCGCAGCTCTGGCCCGTGCTCTTCGGACGTAGCGGGCTGGAGATCTCATTCGTCCATCGCACCTTTGCCTGGGGAAGCGATGCACGGGGCAAGGCCCACGTACATGTCGTAATCATCGGCCTCTGCCGCCGCGACGACGAGCCGCCCGTAAAACGTCTCTTCACCTACGACGACATCAATGGCGATCCCACGGAAAGCCGCCACGCCTCGTTGTCACCCTACCTCTTCGACGCCAGCGGAGTTGGAGATCGCCATTTGGTAGTGGAAGAAACCTCGCAGCCGCTCTGCGGTCAACCCAAACTCATCATGGGCTCGCAACCGATTGAGGACGGCAACTATATTTTCAACACGGATCAGCGTAAGGAATTCCTAGAGAAAGAACCACACGCCAAAAAGTACATGCGGCCCTTTGTCGGGTCGGAAGAGTTCATCAATGGCGGAAAACGTTGGATTCTGTACCTCGAAAATGTGGCTCCCGGCGAACTGCGAGCGATGCCGGAAGTGATGACACGTATTTCGGCGGTGAAAAAATTTCGGAGAAAGAGCAAACGCAAGTCCACCCTGGCGATAGCCGACGAGCCAACAAAATTCTGCGTCACAGTCGTTCCAGATCGCCCGTTCCTGGTCATTCCGGAAGTCAGTTCAGAGCGTCGCGATTATGTCCCGATAGGTTGGCTTGAGCCGCCAATTGTGCCGAGCAATCTAGTTCGCGTTGTGCTGGGTGCCGATCTTTTTCACTTCGGCATTCTCACCTCGCGCATGCACATGGCATGGCTCCGCTATATTGGCGGTAGGCTTGAAAGCCGCTACCGCTATTCCATCGGCATCGTCTACAACACGTTCCCATGGCCAGAGACCGACGACAGGCAGCGAGCCCGCATTCGCAACTTGGCCCAAGCCGTGCTCGACGCGCGCGCTCGATTTCCCGAGGCCACGATGGCCGACCTCTACGATTCGGACGCAATGAAACCCGATCTGCGTCAAGCCCATCGCGTTCTCGATAATACCGTTGACAAGCTGTACCGCTCCGATCCGTTTCCCGGCGACCGCCAGCGAGTGGAGCACCTTTTCGGCCGCTACGAAAAACTAATCTCCCCGCTGACCGCAACTCTAAAGAAGCGCCGAGGCAAGGCCGGGAGTTAGGGTCTCTTTGGTAGCTTGCAGGAGTTAGGTTGTCCCACCCAGCAGACACGACACGCCGCTGGATTCCACCATCGAAGGAGGCACTCGACCGGGAGGCCCGCTCACTCAATAATGAGTTTTGTAATAACTACAGTGTAATAACTACTTTACCGTCAATATATGTACATTATTATATTGACAATATAGCCAGTACAAAGTGTTTCACGTGAAACATTATCGCGAAATGTTCGCCTTAGGCGGACCAGGCTGCGTCCGTCCCTACGTGATTCTGGGGGTGGTAATGGCGCCTTCCGATGCCGACCTAACCAGGGCGGCGTACTTGGCGAAGACGCCGGTTTTGTAGCGGGGGGCTGGGGTGCGTACTTGGCGAAGACGCCGGTTTTGTAGCGGGGGGCTGGGGGCTTCCATTCCGCCAGGCGGCGGGCAATTTCGGCATCGGAAATTTCCAGCTCCAACTTTCGGATTTTGGTGTCGATGGTGACGCGGTCGCCTTCGCGGATGGCGGCGATGGGGCCGCCCAGCGCGGCTTCTGGAGCGACGTGGCCGACCATGAGGCCGCGCGTGGCGCCGCTGAAACGCCCGTCGGTGATGAGGGCGACGCTTTCGCCCAAGCCTTCGCCGACAATCGCGGCGGTGACACTCAGCATTTCTCTCATGCCGGGGCCGCCTTTGGGGCCTTCGTAGCGGATCACGACCACGTCTCCCGCTTTGATCTGCTTGGCGGTGACGGCTTGCATGGCGGCTTCTTCGGAATCGAAGACGCGGGCCGGGCCGGTCTGCGACAGGCGTTCGTGGCCGGTCATTTTTATGACCCCGCCTCCCGGAGCCAGGTTGCCTTTCACGATCACCAGGCCGCCGGTGGCTTTCAGCGGCTTGCTTAAGGGAGCGATCACGGCCTGTCCGGCGGTTTCCTGCGCGGCGTTGGCCTCTTCGGCAAAGGTCTTTCCGGTCACGGTCATCGCCAAACCATGGGCATACTTGCCGTCGAGCAGGCGCTTGGCGATCACGGGAATGCCGCCGGCGGCGTCCACATCGGCGGCAACGTATTTGCCCGCAGGCTTGAGGTCGGCCAGGAGCGGGGTGCGTTCACTGACCCGCTGAAAATCGTCGATATCGAGCGGCACGCCCATTTCGCGCGCAATCGCCAGCAGGTGGAGAACGGAGTTGGTCGAGCCGCCGGTCGTGGCCACGCCCGCAATCGCGTTTTCGAAGGCGGCGTGGGTGAGAATATCGCTGGGACGAATCCCGAGCCGCAAAAGATTCATCACCACTTCGCCGCAGCGGAAGGCGGCTTCGTCCTTGCGCGGATCCATGGCGGGAATGCCGTTGAAACCCATGGGCGAAAGGCCGATGAGTTCCATCACGGTGGACATAGTATTGGCGGTGTATTGGCCGCCGCACGCGCCCGCTCCGGGACAGGCCACGTTTTCCAGCGCCAGCAGATCGGCGTCGCTCATCTTGCCCGCGGCATTCGCGCCCACGGCCTCGAACACATCCTGAACGGTGACGTCCTTGCCGCGAAACTTGCCGGCCATGATGGTTCCGCCGTAGAGCACGAGGCCGGGGAGGTCCATGCGCGCGAGGGCCATGGCGGCGGCGGGGATGGTCTTGTCGCAGCCGACAATGCAAACGGCGGCGTCAAAAAGCTGGCCGCGGCAGACGAGTTCGATGGAGTCGGCAATCACCTCGCGGCTGACGAGCGAGGCCTTCATGCCTTCGGTGCCCATGGTCTCGCCGTCGGAAATGGCGATGGTGTTGAACTCCATGGGCGTGCCGCCGGCGGCGCGAATGCCTTCTTTCACCTTGGCCGAAAGGCGGCGCAGGTGGAAGTTGCAGGGCATGGTCTCGATCCAGGTGTTGGCCACGGCGATCAGCGGCTTGGCGAGGTCTGCGTCGGTGAAGCCGATGGATTTGTACATGGCGCGCGCCGGAGCCCGGTCGCGCCCGTCGGTGATATTGCGACTGCGATGTTTGAGGTCCATAGAAAGCAGTTCTCAGTTCCCGGTTCTCAGTTCTCAGTTCTCAGAAAGACTTCGTGGCGGCAACTGAGAACTGGGAACTGAGAACTCGTTCTTACGCGCTTTTCTTTTTCTCCGCGGGCAGCCACGACATCATGGCGCGCAACTGCTCGCCCACTTTTTCAATTGGGTGCTGCTTGGCGGCCTCGCGCAGCTTGGCGAACTTCTTGCCGCCCTTCTTGTTTTCCGCAATCCATTCCTTGGCGAAGGCGCCGTTTTGGATTTGCTTGAGCACTTTCTTCATCGCCTTGCGCGTCTCGTCTCCGACAACCATTTCGCCGCGGGTGAGGTCGCCGTACTCGGCGGTGTTCGAAATCGAATAGCGCATGCGGCTCAGTCCGCCTTCGTAGATGAGGTCGACGATCAGCTTCATCTCGTGCACGCACTCGAAGTAGGCGATCTCGGGAGCGTAACCGGCCGCGACCAGCGTCTCGAAACCTTTCTGCATCAGCGAAGTCAGGCCGCCGCAGAGCACAGCCTGCTCGCCGAAGAGGTCGCTCTCGGTTTCTTCCTTGAAGGTCGTCTGCAACACGCCGGCGCGGGTGGAGCCGATGCCGTGCGCGTAGCAGAGCCCGTATTCATGCGCGTGGCCGCTGGCATCCTGCTGGATGGCAAGCAACGCGGGCACGCCGCCGCCTTGCGCATACACACGCCGCACCAAGTGGCCGGGACCTTTGGGAGCGATCATGACCACGTCCACGTCTTTCGGAGGCTTGATGGTCTTGAAGTGAATGGAAAAGCCGTGGGAGAAGCCGAGGATCTTGCCTTTGCGCAGATGCGGTTTGATGGCCGATTGGTAGAATTCGGCCTGGATCTCGTCGGGCGTGAGAATCTGGAGCCAGTCGGCGCGCTGGGCGGCTTCGGACGAAGCGACCACGGTCATGCCATCGGCGCGCGCCCGCTGGGCCGCGCCGCGCTCGGGCTCGACGACAATCACGTCGTATCCGCTGTCACGCAGGTTCTGCGCCTGCGCGTGTCCCTGCGACCCGTAGCCGAAAACGGCAATGGTTTTGCCCTTGAGGGCGGAAGGATTGGCATCTTTCTGATAAAAAACTGTGGCCACTGGAAAACTCCTTATGATCGATTGAATCGGTGTTGACTGAATCGATAATTATACCTGAAGGAATTTCGGGGCAGCCCGCTTTCCGCTTTTCCCGAGACCTGAGACCTGCCTCCGACCCCTGAAAAAAGAACAGCCCGCAAGCTTTTCAGCCTGCGGGCTGCGCGGTGGACTGTTTGGGATTGACTGAGGTGGTCACTCTCGTGGCCCCTCGCCTACTCCGGTGCCGGACACAGCTTGTGTCCGGCGGATCAGACTTTATCAATCAGCCCATACTCACGGATGGTTTGCGAGAGATGTTCCCGATTCCCCCGACCAAAGGTTCCTCGAGAACTCCGCTTAGAGCAACCGCCCTAAGACTCAGCCACCTCACCTGGTCTGGTACTACTACTGTGACTTTCAGAACTTGTCATCCGACCACCTCCTTCCCGGTGTAAGGGCAGAGTACAAAAAAGCCGAGCCGGTGTCAACGGCATGAAAGAGAGCGGTGGAAGCTGTCAGCTCTTAGTGAGAAGCGCCGGGGAGTGATACCGAGCACGAGAAGCCATCTGAAAATGAACCAAAGGAGTAAGCCGCCCGATCCCTCAGGGGCTGAAGCCCGCGTCTTTGTAGGCTCTGGGCGGCATGGCTGAAGCCATGCCCTACCCAAAACCTGCACAAATCAGCGTCTTGTATGACTTCGGCACTCACAGTACATGCCCGGCAGATACCTACCTTCGTTAGTGACCGTTCCCTAGACTGAGAGCACTCCTGCAAGGCGGGGAGGGACAGCGGCGAGCCATCGATCTTTCAAAAAGTTCTCAGTTCTCGGTTCTCAGTTCTCAGTAAAACCTGTGGAACCGCAGAGCGAGGGTTTTACTGAGAACTGAGAACTGAGAACTGGACTCAGCCTTTCCAGCGGTATGCGCCTGATTGGGGCAAGCCTATGTGGGCGAGCACGCGGTTGGCGAACTCCTGCGCCATGGCGTCGGCGCTCGAGGGATGGTTATAGAAGGTTGGAATCAGCGGGAAGATGGTCGCGCCAGCGTCGGCCGCCAGCGACATGTTGCGGAGGTGGATTTTGTTGAGCGGGGTTTCGCGAACGCAGAGCACGAGCGGGCGGCGCTCTTTGAGAGTCACATCGGCGGCGCGCTCGATCAGGCGCGGGGCCGTGCCGTTGGCGATGCGGCCGAGGGTGCCGACGCTGCACGGTATGACGACCATCGCGTCGGAAGGATACGACCCGCTGGCCACGTTGGCTCCGATATCGGCGTTGGACTGCTGCTGAATCTTTAGGGAAGGCGCGCCGATGATTTGACGTAGAAGATCGGAGCGGCCTTCGACGCCGAGTTCCTCGGCCAGGACGCGCAGGCCGCTGTCGGAAACGATGAAGTTCACCGCCTTGACGCGCGCGTCGCGTTCCACGGCGAGTAGAAAATGCTTGAGAAATAACGACCCGCTGGCGCCGGTGGTGGCAACAGTCAGGTTTTCCGGCGGAAGCAGGGGCAAAGTTGGCGCTCCACGAGGCGCAGTCGAGTACGCGGCCTCGAAAAACTGAGGATAGGGACGAGCGCTGGGTAAGTCAAGGCGGCAGTAGAGGCATTTGTAATTTGTAATTTGTGATTTGTGATTTGTGATTGGCAAACCGAGCTCGGCCTGTAAATGCGTTCAATTGCAAATTACAAATCAGAAATTACAAATTTCTACTTATGGCATCGACCGGCATCTTACGATCGCGGCGCAGCGCCGCCCAGCTCCACGCCATCGCCAGGGGTGGAGCGTGAAATTCGCGCCATCGATCCCGCCGCCGGACGCAAATATCTTCGCGACTTTCTCGATGCCTACCGCTCCTACGAAAAAGTCATTGCCCCAAGCTGCGTGCGCCGCGAAATCGCCAACGCGGGAATCGTCTTGCTCGGCGACTATCACGCCCTGCCCAACTCGCAGCGCTATGCAGCCGCGCTGCTGCGCGATTCCGAGCTGCGCCACCGCCCCGTGGTGTTGGGAGTGGAAACGATTTTTTCGCGCGACCAGCACATTCTCGACGAGTGGCGCGGCGGCGAGATCGACGAGGGCGAATTGCGCCAGCGCATCCGTTTCGATCTCGATTGGGGATACGACTGGGCTGCATTTTACGAAGCGCTCTCCGCCGCCCGCGAGCGCGGCGCGCCGATCTACGGGCTCGATTGCATGCCTCGCGAAGATTTGCGAAAAATCGGAGCGCGCGACCGGCACGCCGCCGATAAGATCGCCGAAATCCGCCAGCGCCATCCAGACGCGCTCATTCTGGCGCTGGTAGGCGAGTCGCACCTGGCGCCGCAACACTTGCCGGCGCTGCTCGACGAGCGGCTGCCCGCGGAAACAGCGCTGATCGTTCTGCAAAATGTCGATGCCCTCTACTGGCGCGCCGCCGGAGAAGTGGGCGACCATGTCGAGGCCGTCGAAGTACGCAAAGACGTCCGGAAAACGTCCGCGAAAACGTGCTCTGCGTCTTCAACGCCACGCCGCTGGAAAAATACGATAATTACCGCCTCTGCCTTGACCGTTGGGGACGCGGCGATGACGATAACGGCGCGCCCGACCTCGGCCCCACGCTCTACAACCTGATCGAAGGCATGGTGAGTTTTCTCGGCATAGACCAATACTCGGCGCACAACACGACGCAGCCCAGGCTATTGGTGGACCTCATGCCCGAGGTCTATTCGCGCAGTTCCGACGCGCTGCTGCGCCGCCTGTCGTCGCGCAGAGGATTCACCGCCGAACAGCGCCGGTCGCTGCTGCGCCAGGGCGGCGAGCGCGGCAGCGTCTATCTCGCGCCAATCAATGCCGTGTACGTGCGCCGGTTCCGCATGGTCTCCGCCGCCGAGGACGCCACCCGCTTCCTGCATCAAGCGTGCCGCGGCTTGCCGAATCTCGTGAACGGCAAGGCTTTAGCGCCGCACAGCGCAGCGCACACGATGCCCGGCGCTAAGCCACTCGATCAAGACGACGCGTTTTACATAGAGGTCTTCGAACACGCGCTGGCGTTTTTAGGATCGCGCATCTTATATCCCGCGCGTCCCGCTCTGCGCGATAGCGATATCGCGGAATTGTTCGACGTGACTCGTGAAGACCTGGAACAGCAGACTGCGCTGCCCTTCGCGGACGCCGTCGAGGTCCTCGACTTTCTGGTCGAACATCGCGCGCGGCGCGCTTCCGAAGCGCTTGCGGCAGCGCCACGGTTCACCGGCCGCAAGCTCGAATACGCGGCCGAGCAGCTCGGATATCTCACCGGCACCGATCTCTACGACGCCTACATCGAGGGCCGCCTGACTACCGCCGCTCTGCGCAAGCTCTTCCTTACCCACATCGAAGAACCCGGCGTGGCGCGCGAGGCCTACGTCCAGCTAGCAGCCTGTTATTAACTTGGGGCGAACAGTCGAAAGAGTTGGGCGATCATGAGACAGGCGAAGGCGCGGAAGTGGAAGGCGCCGATGGTGGCGGCGGACCAGCCGCAAGCACGCTCGTCCCTCCAGTAATTAAAGGCAGGGTCAAAATCAAAGGCAAGGGCAGCGGACAGGAGTGTCCGCTCTACACGTGTCGTTCCGGCTTCGAGGTAAAAATGCCTTTATTGCGCACAGAGCAGGCTAGGGAGTAGGGGTCTTTCGCTTCGCTTGATCTCATAACGACGCTGGATGACAAAATATGGCGAGTTGAGAGTTGGAAATCAGGCCCTTACCTTTCAGCACACGCCGTCAAGTGAGTAACACTATTTTCACTTGTACCAGTTCGTTTGCGACAGAGGAATGTCGTCCCTCCGCGCCCGTCATATAATCGTCTTTCATTCGAGGAGGAACTTTGGCCTATCACGATCTGCGGGACTGGATCAAAGCACTCGACCGGGCCGGCGAGCTGAAGCGCATCCGTACTGAAGCCGACCCGATTCTGGAGATCACGGAAATTACCGACCGAGTTTCGAAAAGCAGAGACAGAGATAAAGACCGGCAGGGAACTGTTGGCGGCAAAGCTCTGCTCTTCGAGAACCTGAAGGGCTACCCCGGCTCTCAACTTCTCATCAACCAGTTCGGATCGGCCCGCCGAATGCGGCTCGCGCTCGAAGTCGAGTCCCTCGATGAAATCGCCGAGCGCATCCGCGCCTTCATCGACATAAAGTCTCCGCAAGGTTTTCTCGACAAAGTGAAAATGCTGCCCATGCTCGCCGAAATGGGCAAGTTCTTCCCCAAGACCGTCCCGACCGGCCCGTGCAAAGAGGTGATCAAGCGCGACCATTTCTCGCTGCTCGATTTTCCCATCCTGCAATGCTGGCCCAAGGACGGCGGACGCTTCATCACGCTGCCCTGCGTCATCACGCGCGATCCGAAGACCGGCAAGCGCAACGCCGGCATGTACCGCTTGCAGGTCTACGACGAGCGTACCGCCGGCATGCACTGGCAGCGCCAGAAAGACGCAGCCGAACATTATCGCGAGCACCTGCGCAAAGCCGCAAAGAATGGTGTAGGGACGGGGCTCAGCCCCGTCCAAGCCGGGCAAAGCCCGGCAGCGCGTGGGAAAGCTGCCGCCGTCGATATCATGGCGCGCTCCTCGGGAGGCGCAATGCTGGCCCCCGGCGGCCGTCCCTCCGGGCAGAATGGATGTCGCCGTTGCCATCGGCACCGAACCGGCGCTGACCTTCTGCGCCATTGTGCCCGCGCCGCCCGATATCGAGGAGTACTTGGTCGCCGGATTCCTGCGGCAGAAGCCGGTCGAGCTGGTGAAGTGCGAGACCGTTGACCTGGAAGTGCCCGCCGACGCCGAGATCATCCTCGAAGGCTACGTCAATCTCGACGAACTCCGCACCGAAGGCCCCTTCGGCGATCACACCGGCTTCTACTCGCTCGAAGACCAGTATCCCGTCTTCCACGTCACGTGTATGACGCATCGAAAAGACCCGATCTACGCCGCGACCATCGTCGGCAAGCCGCCGCAAGAAGACGCCTGGATGGGCAAGGCGGTCGAGCGCATCTTCCTGCCGCTGATGAAGCTGACCATCCCCGAACTGGTGGATATCAACCTGCCCATCGAAGGCGTGTTCCACAACCTGATGCTGGTTTCCATTCGCAAGTCCTATCCCGGACAGGCGCGCAAGGTGATGAACGCCATCTGGTCGCTGGGGCAGGCGATGTTCACCAAGTGCATCGTCGTAGTGGACGAAGACGTGGACGTGCAGGATGTCGCCGATGTCACGCTGAAAGTTCTGAATAATATCGATCCCGAGCGCGACATCCAATTCACGCTTGGGCCAGTCGATTCGCTCGACCACGCTTCGCGCCTGCCCGACTACGGCTCGAAGATGGGCATAGATGGGACGCGCAAGTGGTCAAGCGAGGGCTTCGCGCGTCCCTGGCCGGATGAAATTGTGATGGACGCTAAGACGCGCGCGCTGGTCGACGGCAAGTGGAAGGCGCTGGCGAAAGAGTTGGGGATGGAGTGAATTCACCGGCGTCCGTGTAGGGACGGGCACCCTCGCCCGTCCAGGCCGAGCGAAGCTCGGCAGCTATATGCCGCTGAGCACTGTGATACGTCCGGTTACAAAGACTCGGTTAGCACATGGATGAAAAAGTTAAAAACTCGTGGGAGAGTTTTCTCAACCCGGATGTTCTACGTCCGAATTTGATAATAGCTGCGCTTTACATCGCGGCATTCGAGCTTCTGAAAAGTGAGATAGTCGAGCGAATCAAGGGATTTTATGTCACCGGCTTCGATAACAACGTTGAGAAGGACGACGGCTGGATTGTCGATTCTGAATACCAAACGCAAGTACTATCGAGGAATCGTAGCAAGGTTTATGCCTCCTTGGATTGGCTTAAGGAATCGCAGGCTATCGATGATCGGGACATCACAGTGTTTGAGCGAGCAAAAAAATGCCGCAACGACGTCGCACACCGCATCAATCAGATGCTGTCGAAGGGGCTTCCAACGGACCTGCCTGGTTGTTTTGCTGACATCGCTGCTCTTGTGGACAAAATCGGGCGATGGTGGATCGTCAACGTCGAGATTCCGACAAATCCAGACTTTGACGGAGAGGAAATTGACGAGGCAGGAATTGTTCCCGGCTCGACTATGGGCCTACGGCTGCTAATTGATATAGCGTTAGGCTCCGAGAAGGAATCTAGATTCTACATAAACGAGTTTCTCAAGCGCACAGGTTAAAAGGAACGGCTCGCCGATCGACCGTCCGCCACACTCATCGCATACTTTGCAATGGGTGGGATTCCGCGATTCAATCCCTGCCCGCAGCCGCTTTCTTTACGTCCACAAACTGGGTGATCTCGACGGTTCCTTCCGGAAACTTCGCGGTGATTTTCAATTCTCCGCCCAGGGCTTTGACAAAGTCCTGAAGCGTGCTCACGTACATATCGGCGCGGCGTTCGAGCTTGGATACGGCGGCCTGGTTGACGCCGAGAATTTTGGAAAGATGCACTTGCGTCAGCTCGCGGGCCTGCCGGAGTTCGTCCAGAGCCATCCCGGAACGATATGTGGCCGCCAGCAAACGGGAACGTTGCTGAGCGGCGGAAGACATCTTGGCGCGGAGCGAATTGAAATTCTTGGGCACCGTACTTCTCCTCTGGTCGGTCAGTGACCGTGTTGTGCTGCTTACTGCTGTCGTTTCCGTCCAATTTGCCTTAGATGCCGATCGAATAGATCGTCGGCTATCGGAACAAACTTCTCGTACCAGTTAGGATCACCCGTCTTGTCGCCACCCAGCAAAAGCAGCGCCGTGCGGCGAGGATCGAACGCATACAGCACGCGTAGCTGGCGCTCCTCCACTTTGCCGCGCAACTCCTTCATGTTCGCGTGGCGGGAAGTCGAAATCACGTCCGCATGAGGCCGGGGAAGCGTCGGACCCCGCTCCTGCAACAGTTCAACCTTGGCGCTGATCTCGACTTGCTCGTCTTCGGAAAGCGAGTTCCACCAGATTTCAAACTGGCCGGTGAACTCGACGTTCCATGCCATGGGGGTAGTATTCCTTATATGGAATAGTCTGTCAAGGGAATTCGGATGCTGCTCAGAGTTCGCGGGCGATGGCCCCTTCGGCTTCGCTCAGGGCAGGTCCGCGCCACACCATCCTCGATCACACCAGCCCAACCTCAGGGCCGGACCGACTCGGTTACCGGCGGCGGCGCTGCTTCGAGTTCGAGCGCCGAAAGGTTAGTGAGGCGGCCCAGGGGCGTGTGCAACTTCAGCCACAGCTTGCTGCCGAGAAAGGCGGGATACATTCCGCGCATCCACGAATGGCGCAAGCTGCGGCGGCGCTCGGCGGCGGGCAGCGACAGTTCGTAGCCATTTTCCTGCAAGCACTCGCCCACGGTGGCTTCGATGGCGGCGACATCGGCGCGCGCCAGGCGTTGTTTCCAGCGGCCGAGTGGATTGCTTGTGCCCTTAGCGCCTTCTTCGCTAAAGGAAGAGTTCGTTTCCGACAGACGGCCCAGGCTGGCGCGCTGAATCCGATCGTAGTCCAGATCGTGATCGATAAAGCCGCCGAGTCTGGCGAGCGTTGCGCGCGGGTCGAGGATCAGGTCTTCGTAGCGGACCTCGATGTAGTTGGCCGGGAACTTGCGGCCACCGGCGCGGCCTTTGCGGACCATCCACTCCCAATACAGCGCCGTAGCCACCAGGCTTTCGGTGGGGCCGCGGTCCCAGGGCAGAGGAGTGAAACCGCCCATTTTTTTGAGCGAAAGCGCAATGTCGCGTCCGTCGCGGATGATGTGGACAAACAGTGCGTCGGGCAGGTCTCGTTTGGCACGCTCGACGTGCAGCACACTGTCGGCGTCGTACATGGCCCAGCGCGGCAGTTGCTGGCTGCGGGCGACCGCGTCCATGACAACGCGGATGAAGTCTCCCCCAGTGCGGCATTGGTTGAGGATTTGCGCCGATAGCGGCCCGGCATCGAGGCCGGTGCGCCGGAAACCAAAGCTGCGGAGAAAGGTCTGGACGATCTTTTCGCGATGCGCGCGGCTCCGCATGGAGCCGAAGCGGGGAATCAGAGTTTTATAAATCGGCAGAATTCCGCGGTAGATGGCAAACCCGCCAGAGGACAACAGCATGTCGTACAGCAGGTTCGTCCCAGAGCGATGACACCCCATCACGAAAATAGGAGCATGCTTGCGATCGCTTGGGCTGGATATCGGCACCGAAAAAATCTTATCACGCGAGGCGGGTTAGGTCTTTTGCAGCCGCTGTTAAAACCGGGTCACCGTCAACAGAGGCTTGGATTCAGCTTCGACTCAGACTGTTAACGCTGGCGGCGGGTTGGGCGGCAGCGCCAATGGCTGCGCAGTTTGCGATGTGAGATCCTAAGTTACAATGATCTACCCGGAAGCGGACAGGCAGGGTCATGTTCACGGCGGAAGGCCAGTCTCCAGGGGAGGGATGACGACCGAAGCGAAATGCTCACCAATGTTCAATATCGAATTCTAAAGAGGATTTCTCCCGGAGCCCCAGGTTCCTGTAGCGGATCGGCTTACGAAGGCAGGTCGAAGCTCGCGGTGCAATTGGGGGATGAAATCTTCACCAGGATTGCAGGGAAGGTCGTCATCGACTTCGGCTGTGGCGAAGGGGCGGATGCCGTGGAGATGGCCGAAAGAGGGGCGAGGCGCGTGATCGGCATAGATAACCGCGAGGAAGTACTGCAAGCGGCAAGACAGAAGGCGCTCCGCGCGGGTGTGCAAGATACTTGTCTGTTCGTAACTGCGACGAAGGAGCTTGCGGACATTGTCGTCTCCGTGGATTCCTTCGAGCATTTCGCCGACCCCGCGGAAATCTTGCGTATTATGAACGCGCTCCTGCAGCCGGCAGGCGAAGCGCTGGTGAGCTTCGGGCCAACCTGGTATCACCCATTGGGCGGTCATTTATTTTCCGTTTTTCCGTGGGCACATCTGATATTCGGCGAGGAGGCCCTTATCCGTTGGCGGTCCGATTTTAAGACGGATGGGGCAACGCGATTCAGCGAGGTAGCAGGAGGTCTGAACCAAATGACGGTAGCGAAGTTTGAAGAGTCGATAGCCGCGAGCCCCCTCAAGTTCGCCAGCCTGGAACTTGTACCCATCAAGAAGCTGCGACATTTTCACAACCGCTTGACGCGCGAATTTACGACGGCGATGGTGCGCTGCCGTCTGGTCAAACGAACGTGACGATGTAAAACTCGGAACGGATTTCTATTCCACACCCGCAATGGCGGCTTCGACGGCGTCAATGTCGGCGCCCATATCGCGGCCATCGTAAGCAGCCGCTGCGCCGGGAGAGACCTTGCTACACCCCGGCCCCTGGGCGTGGCAGAGCCTGGGATCTTTAGCGACGGTGTCTTTGAGGTCGCGGATGCCGGCCGCTTCCGGGGATGCGACGGCGATATTTCCCTTGGGGAAGGAACCGCGTTCGCCGACGATCAAGTTCTTATCGAATCGATAGGGGTCGAAACACGCTGCGAGGACAGCTTCAGAGCCCCGCGCTTGGGTCTTGGATGCGCAACTGTCGGGCCCTCCGCCAGCCGAAGCCAGCGGCGGCCGCCGATCGTTTCCGAGGGAAAACACGCTGTTGGTCAGGGTGAAGCCCGGCATCTTCGCTTCCTTGTCTATGATCGTGAGCAGAACGCCGCTGACAAATGCAGTTACATGATCGATCTGGAGGTCATGCGGCGGTGGGCCGTCGGAGACCAGAACCAGGAAGTTGCCGAAGCCCTTGTAATCCTTGTCGTGCAGATTGTCGGCGAAGAGGTCATGAATGCTGTAGCGTCCGCCGTCGGCGGGTAAAGCGGTGTACTCCGCACGGCGGTCTTTGGAATTCGGCGCACTTCCACGGACCAACGCGGCCGCGTTGGCAATCAGCAAGACTCCGGCAACATTTCGAATCCGGTTGAAACGGATGGTGACGTCGTTGACGCGGCACACCGGGCAATTGCCGCCCTGGTTCCTGGGGGTAAGGAGGATGGAATATCCGTACTGGCTGAATCCGCCCCAGCTATTCTCGAGCAGATTGGCCTCGAACAAGACGCGGACCGCGCTCTTGAGCTCAAAATTGTTCTTGACGATGTAGGGGAATCCCGAAGCGGCCGGTGTGTAGCCGGGTTCGCCCTCCTTCCAGATCATGGGGCGGAAAAGATGATTGCGGCGTATCTCGATGTCGGTGGGATTAACGGTGGAGTCGGCGCCGCCGAATAGAATGTCCTCTCCAGAGGACTCGACGAAGTTGTTGTAAAACTTGAGGGTGGAGATGGGGTCGTCGCCCCAGCCGCCACTAAGGGCGGTGGCGTCGGTGCATTTTCCGGTGCGTGCGACGCAATTCAGGCCGTCAATGTAGGAGTTGACGACGGCGATGGTGTGCGAACCGCGGACGATGGCAATGCCGTGGCCGACTTCGCTGCCATCGGCAGGGTGGATCCAGTTGCGATCGAAGATGACGTGGTCGGCATGTTCGGCGGTCACGATGCGAAGAATGCTGGCATCGGGGGGCGTGGTCCACTCAATCCCAATGAAGCGGACGTGATCTCCGGGAGACACGCCCTCATTGCGCCGCACCACCAGAGTAGCGAGCAACTTGGCGGGGCCTCCGGCGGGCTGAGCAAACGGTGGTCTGCCGGGCAGGCTGGCGACCCCGGCCCATGCGGGCGAGATCCGCGTGCCCTCCGGTGGCAGCTTGGAGTCGGGGGCGTCGGTGCGCACGGTGATGTAATGCTTGTCGTCGCATTTCTTCCGCGGAAAGCTCTTCATCGAGTAAGCCCCGCCCGCCGCAAGCAGCAGCGTATCTCCGCATTTGGCGCCATCGAGCGCTTCCGCCAGGTCCGAGTTTGCCCCCACATGGATCGACTTTCCAGGGGAGGGAGTGCCGTCGATCCCAGTGTAGTAACAGGTCTTCGGAAGTTCGGCGGGGCCGTCCTTGTCGCCAAATTGCGCCACATTGCCTTTGCCGCAATACGCGTTTTCTCCCGTAGGCGGCCCAGCCGCCAGTGCGGACTGCGTGGATGCGGCGGCTAAGGCGCAGGCCAAACCGACGGCCAGACAGAAAAAATAAAAACTCTTCGACCGCGAGCTTTTCACTGCGGCAAACGAGCGCGTGGATCGCAAAGGAAATGGAGGCATGTTTCGGTTTCTCCTGTGTCTATCTGTCCATCTATCCATGCCACGCATTGATCGCATGTCCCACGGATGCGCTGGTCACCGCCGCGGAGCGGCATTTCGCCGGCAGTGCACTGGAATGGATGGATGATAACATGGGCCAGATCGACTTTCACCTGGGACCACCGGCAAAGTTCCGCTTTTCATCTGTCAGGTTAGCTTCTAGAATTCAGATCGGCCACTTACTATGGAGACCATACTGCCGGGTGCCGCGCTCGCCCAACCGATCAGTGTCAGCACTGCCGATATGGCCAGCAGGCTGGGGCCGCCAGAGGTCAGACATGGATAGTCTTTCGGTACTGGTTGGGGCGGTTAGTTGCGCCGTTCTGGGGAGTGTTGTTACTTGGCTGGTCTTGCGAACCAGAGCCGCCGTGCTGCGCGAGCAAGTATCCACTTTGGAGCAGACGCTAAGTCCTGTTCGGGAAGAACTCAAAACAGCGAACTCCGACAATTTGCGCCTGACGGCCCAAATTGCAGGGCTAGAATCCACGCTGGAACAAGAGCGCAAAACGAGCGAGGACAAGCTTCGACTCTTGAACTCTGCGTCGGTGGAAATGCGTCAAGCTTTCCAAGCCTTGGCTGCCGATGCTCTAAGCAGTAACAACGAATCCTTTTTGCAGTTAGCGAGGATGCGTCTGGAGAGCTACCAAACCGAGGCGAAGGGAGATTTGGAAGCCCGCGAGAAGGCCGTCAAAACGCTGGTCGCTCCGATCCAAGAATCGCTGACTAAGGTGGACGAGCAAATCCAGAAGATCGAGGAGAAGCGCAACACTGCTTACTCGACTCTGACCGAGCAAGTCCGCTCCTTGATTTCAACACAAGACCAATTGCGCGACGAGACCGGAAACCTGGTGAAGGCCCTACGCGACCCTGCGGTCAGTGGCCGCTGGGGAGAAATCCAGTTGAGGAAGGTGGTCGAGATCGCAGGGATGTTGCAACATTGCGATTTCGAGGAGCAAGTATCGGTCAAGACCGCTGACGGCCCACAGCGTCCAGATATGGTGGTGAAGCTGCCCGGCGGAAAAAACATTGTGGTCGACGCAAAAACACCCACGCAGGACTACATGGATGCGGCGCAGACAACCGATGATGAAGTACGGAAAACGAAGTTGCTCGAACACGCCCAGAAGGTCCGCGTGCACATGGGTAAGCTCGGCTCGAAATCCTATTTCGACCAGTTTCAGCCCGCCCCTGAATTGGTAGTTATGTTCATACCTGGCGAGAATTTTTTCAGCGCCGCGCTTGCGCAACAACCAGACTTAATCGAGTACGGAGTGAATAAGCACATAATACTTGCCTCCCCAACAACCCTCATTGCAATCCTAAAGGGGGTTGCCTATGGGTGGGACCAGGCGAAACTCGCGGAAAGCGCGCAGGAAATAAGTAAGATCGGCAAAGAACTGCATGAGCGCCTGCGCACCTTCGCCAGTCATCTCGGTAATCTCGGTGAGAAGTTGAATGGTGCGGTGCAGTTTTATAACGACGCCGTCGGCTCGCTGGAAAGCCGCGTCCTGGTTTCCGCGCGGCGTTTCTCGGAACTGAAAGCGGCGAGCGCGCCGGAAATTCCGGAATTGGTCCCGATCGAAACCACTCCCCGCACCCTGACGCTGCTGTGCGCCGAGGCGGAAGACCCCACGGCAGAAGACGACTGATCTTCCGTAGAGACGCGGCTTGCCGCGTCTCTCGTCGCGTCGAAAGGAGACGGGGCAAGCCCCGTCTCTACGGCGAAGCACGACCCTCCCGCGGACGATCTATTAAGATAGTTTCCGGCAAGGAGGAAACGGGAGTTCCATAAGACTTCCCCGGATCGTCCATTTGCCATGTGCCGCTTGCCCCGTTTCGATTCCATCGGCCGTGGATTGCTTCACAGGATCGGATCGGGTAAAATCTAACCAATTGGTTAATTACAATGAAAAGAGCTGCCGTTTTTCGGATGGTTTTGCCGATCGTGACCATCGTCGTCTTCGCCGCGGCGCTTTGCGCCCAAAGTCCGCCAGCGGCGGTGGGTGCGCTGGGCGGGGCAATGCCAACTCAGATCTCACAAGTCCAGGCGTTGCAAGTCGAGACCTCGGCGCAGAATCCGGTGTTTGGCAGCGTGCCGGATGCGAAGCCTGCAGCGGGAGTTCTGCGGCTGACTTTCCGCGAAGCCATGGAGCGGGCCCTGCGCCAGAACCTGGCCGGGCTTTTGTCGGAGTACAACACGATTGCGGCGCGGGGACAGAAATGGCAGGAGCTGAGCGCGTTGCTGCCAAACGTCGGCGCCGATGTACAGGAAGCCGCGCAGAAGGTGAGCCTGGAAGCGGAAGGACTGCGCGGCCCGCTGTTTCCCGGTCTTACTCTTCCTCGCGTCATCGGGCCGTTCTCTTATTTTGATGTGCGCGCCTCGGTGACCGAGCGGGTTTTCGACTGGCAGGCAATCCAGAATTACCGTTCTTCCGCGATGGGCGAAAGCGCGGCCCGGTCCAATTTGAAGGACGCGCGCGATCTGGTGGTGCTGGCGACGGGCAACGCCTATCTGCAGGCGATTGCCGCGGCGGCCCGCGTGGAAACCGCGCAAGCGCAGGTGGAGACGGCGCAGGCGCTCTACAAGAAGGCAGTGGCGCAGCAGCAGGCGGGCGTGGCTCCGGCCATCGACACGCTCCGCGCGCAGGTCGAATCCCAGGCGCGCCGGCAGCAACTGATCGCGGCCACGAACGATTTCGCCAAGCGGAAAATTTCGCTGGCTCGCGTGATTGGCCTGGCGGCCGGGCAGGAGTTTGAACTGGCCGACAAAGCTCCTTACGAGGCTTTCCCCATTCCCGATCTTGAAACCAGCTTGCAGCGCGCCTATGAGCTGCGCTCCGATTACAAAGCGGCGCGGGAGCGTCTGGTGGCGGCGCAACTGGAGCGCAGCGCGGCCACGGCCGGATATTTTCCTACCATCGACATGGCGGTGAATTTTGGCGAGATCGGCAAGGTGCCCGGCGATGTGCTGCCGACATATGGAGTCGTCGGCACGTTGAATATTCCCATCTTCCAGGGCGGACGGGTGCATGGAGACGTGCTGAAGGCGGAAGCCAAGTTGCGGGAGGCGCAGGCGCGGATGGCGGACGTGCGCGCTCAGATCGATCAGGACATTCGCAACGCGCTGCTCGACCTGAAGTCGTCCGCCGATCAAGTGGAAGTCGCCCAGAGCTCGGTGGACCTTGCCGAGCAGGCGCTCGGGCAATCGCAGGACCGTTTCTCCGCCGGAGTTACCGATAATCTGGAAGTGATTCAAGCGCAGGAAGCGGTGGCGGCGGCGCACGAGAGTTTGATTTCAAGCCTCTATCTTCACAACCTCGCCAAGGTTTCTTTTGCCCGCGCCCTGGGCCGCGCCGAAGAGGGCGTCCGCGAATATCTGAAAGGGAAGTAAACCATGGAAACAAGCAACAACGTTGCAGCCGAGAGCAAATCGCAAGCGGAGGGCGGCGCGCCGCAGTCTCCGTCCGGTAACGGATCTTTCGCTGAGCGGCGGGATGCGATTTTGAACCATCCGCACACGAAGCGGGGAGTCATTATCACCAGCCTCGTGATGCTGGTCGCCGTTTTCTTTTTGTGGCGCTATCTGGCAAGCTACGAATCCACCGACGACGCGCAGATTGACGGGCATGTGAACTCGGTGAGCGCGCGGGTCGGCGGCCATGTGCTGAAGCTGAACGTGGAAGACAACCAGTATGTGGAAAAAGGGACGGTGCTGGTGGAAATCGATCCGGCCGACTACGAAGTCGCGCTGGCGCAGGCGCGCGCTGCGTATGCCGAGGCGCAGGCGCAGGCGGCAGCCGCCGGCATCAACGTTCCCATCAC
Source organism: uncultured Acidobacteriaceae bacterium (assembly GCA_963772155.1). Taxonomy (GTDB): domain Bacteria; phylum Acidobacteriota; class Terriglobia; order Terriglobales; family Acidobacteriaceae; genus Acidiflorens. Next base: position 121,560 of record CAVYVX010000001.1, read on the forward strand.
GCATGTGAGCACTTCGAGCCAGGTGAGCGGGGCGGAAGCGGGCGTCGCCAGTGCGAAGTCTGGAATCGCGGCGGCCCGCCAGCAGTTTGACGCGGCCAAATCGCAGGCTGCGGAAGCGGAGGCGAACAACACCAAAGCGCAGAGCGATCTTGTCCGCTACAAACAACTGATCGACAAACAGGAAATTTCCGAGCAGCAGTACGATCAAGCCGTGGCCAGCGCCCAGGCCGCCGCCGCCACTCTGCAAGCGGCGCGGGCCCACGCCGACGCGCTCGAGGCGCAGATCGAACAGGCGCAGGAAAAACTGGCGCAGGCCGGCGCCGAACTTCGCACCGCCGACACCGCGCCGCAGACGATGCGAGTCACACATGCACGCGCCCTTGCCGCGCAGGCCAACGCCGATCGCAGGAAGGCCGAATTGGACCAGGCGGAACTCAATCTCCAGTACACCAAGGTGATTGCGCCGGTCAGCGGCGTGGTCGGCAATCGCACCGTCGAGGTTGGGCAAAACGTACAGGCCGGGCAGGAGATGATGAATGTCATCCCGCTCGATGAGGCGAATATATGGGTCACAGCGAACTTCAAGGAGACGCAGCTTAAGCGTATGAAGCCCGGGTTGCCGGTTGACATCACGGTCGATGCGAACGGCAAGACCTACAAGGGGCATGTCGATTCCATCGCCGGAGCCAGCGGCGCGCGCTTCAGCCTGCTGCCGCCGGAAAATGCCACCGGCAATTACGTCAAAGTGGTGCAGCGCATTCCGGTGAAGATCGTCTTTGACAAGGGCGAAATCAACGGACATGAACTCCGTCCCGGCATGTCGGTGGCGCCGAAGGTGTGGATTAAATAGCTGCGTGGTGAAAGCCGGAGAGTGGCGTACGAACGATACTTTTTATGAATTGTCATCCCGACCCTGAGCTTGTCGAAGGGGAGGGATCTGCACTTCGCCGCAAACTGCAGATCCCTCGCTCCGCTCGGGATGACAAAACCTGATTTCACGGTCGAGATTAAGGAACAATGGGCGCAGCGACAATCACGATGGATGACGCCGCCGAATGGCGTTCTCCGGTCAATCCGTGGATCATCGCTCTGGTGGTGACGCTGGCCACGTTCATGGAGGTGCTCGACACCAGCATCGCCAATGTGGCGCTGCCCCACGTTGCCGGCAGTCTTTCCGCGGGGCAGGACGAGAGCACGTGGATATTGACGTCGTATCTCGTCTCCAATGCCATCGTGCTGCCGTTGAGCGGCTGGCTGTCTTCGATCGTGGGGCGCAAGCGTTTTTACATGGGCTGTGTCGCGGTGTTCACGATCAGCTCGTTTCTGTGCGGGCTCGCGCCCAGTCTCGGCATGTTGATCTTCTTCCGCGTTCTTCAGGGTGCGGGCGGCGGAGGCTTGCAACCGGTCTCGCAGGCCATCCTCGTCGATACCTTCCCTCACGCCAAGCGCGGCATGGCATTCGCCGTTTATGGCATCGCGGTGGTGACGGCGCCGGCCATAGGCCCCACGCTCGGCGGCTGGATCACCGACGACTTTAGCTGGCGCTGGATTTTTTTCATCAATATCCCGGTGGGCATTCTTTCGCTTTTGCTGACGCAACAGCTCATCCAGGACCCTCCCTACTTCAAGCGCCGCAAACTGGGCGAAAGCAGGATTGACTACATCGGACTCGGTTTTGTCGCGCTCGGCCTGGGAACGCTGCAGGTGGTGCTCGACAAAGGGCAGCGCGAAGACTGGTTCGAGTCGCACTTCATCGTATGGTTGAGCGTGATTTCCGCCGCGTCGCTGATCTTTGTCATCTTCTGGGAGTGGCACTGCAAGGACCCCATTGTCGATCTGCATTTATTTCGCGAGCGCACCTTCGCCGCCGCCAACTTCCTGATGTTCATGCTGGGATTTGTCCTGCTCGGCAGCACGCTGATGCTGCCGCTGTTCATGCAGACGCTGCTCGGTTACACGGCCGAACGATCGGGGATGGCGCTTTCCCCGGGCGGTTTCGCGATCATGGTGATAATGCCGATTGTCGGATTCCTGGTTTCGCGCTATAGCTTGCGCTGGCTGATGCTGTTTGGCTTGTCGCTGCTCTCGTTTTCGCTGTTCCATATGACGACGTTCAACCTGGGCGTCGATTTCCACATGATGATGATGGCGCGCGTCTATCAGGCCGTGGGAATGGCTTTTCTGTTCATGCCCATTAACATCGCCGCGTATGCGTTTTTGCCGCGCGATAAAAACAATGCCGCGGCCGGCTTGATGAACCTCGCGAGAAACGTTGGCGGCAGCTTCGGGATTTCTTTCGTCACCACCATGCTGGCCCGCCGCGCGCAGGTGCATCAGGTGCAACTGGTGGAAAAACTGAACGCCGCCAATCCCCAGCTCCGCTCCACGCTGTACGGCATGACGCATGTTATTGCGGGCGCTGGCGCCGCCGGGCCGGGCTACGGGCCGGGGACCGCGCTGCAACATGCCTATGCGTTGATGCAGGCCAATATGCTCCGCCAAGCTGCCATGCTCGCCTACATCGATAATTTCTGGTTGCTCGGGGTCGTGATCCTTTGTTTGATCCCTTGTGTGTTACTGATCAAGCGGTCGAAGCCGGGAGGCGAAATGGTGATTCCCTAGCGCGCGGCCGCGCGAACGAAATACTCGTTCGGCGTCCGCGCCGATATCGCGCGGCGGCGTTATAAGATGGACGAAAAGCAGGGAGTTCACTTCGCCAGTGGCAGATTCCGATTTATTGCCTGCGGTGCAGCAAGAGGTGGAGCGGCTTGCCGGTTTGCCGGCAGTGTGCGCGGCGTTCGAAGGCTTCCGCTCGCAGGAGGCGCAGTATGCGCTGTGGCAGATGGAAGCGGCGCGGGTGGCCGCGCCTCCATTCGGCGAGGCGGCGCGCGGCGCCTGGCTGGCGGAGCGATTTCGCGAGGCCGGACTCAGCGAGTGCAGGTGGACGAAATCGGCAATGTGTTCGGCGTTCGTCCCGGCAGCGGCAGCCGTTTCGTCGCGCTCAGCGCGCATATCGACACCGTGTTTCCGGCGGCGACGCCGTTGCACATACATCAGCAGGGAAGCCGCTTGTATGGCCCCGGAGTCTCCGACAACGGCGCGGGCATTGCGGCGCTGCTGGCCGTGGCCAACGCGCTGGCGAGCGGGGGGATTCGCCATGCGCTGCCCTTCGTGTTCATAGGGAACGTCGGAGAAGAAGGCGAAGGCGATCTGCGCGGCATGAGGCACGTTTTCGCGACCCCGCGCTGGCGCGACGCGATTGCCTACAGCGTGATTGTCGATGGCGCCGGGACCGACACAATAGTGGCCGAGGCCCTGGGCAGCCGCCGCTTCGAAGCGATCGCGCGCGGGCCGGGCGGGCACTCGTGGAACGATTTCGGCGCGCCCAATCCGATTATCACGCTGGCGCGCGCGATCGAATTGTTCAGCCAAACGCCGGTGCCGGCCTCGCCGAAGACCACGTTCAATGTGGGCGTGATTCGCGGCGGAACTTCGGTGAATTCGATTCCGGAATCGGCCAGCATGAAGATCGATGTGCGCTCCACGTCCACGACGGAAATCGACCGGTTGGAGCGGGCGCTGCGCGGCGCGCTGGAGCAGGCGGTGGCATGGGAAAATCGGGTCGCGGCCCAACAGGGAACGCGCCGCCCGCAGGTGGCGCAGGCCGAGGTGCTGGAAATCGGTAATCGTCCGGCGGGCGAATTGGCGCCGGATGCGCGAATTTTGCAGGTAATTCGCGCCGTGGATGCGCAACTCGGCAATACGGCAAGGGTGCAGCGGGCATCGACGGACGCCAATATTCCGCTCTCGCTCGGTCGTGAGGCCATTGCCATCGGCGCGGGCGGCTGCGGGGGCGGCGCGCACACGCTGCAAGAATGGTACGACTGCCAGGGACGAGACCTCGGTCTAAAACGCATTCTGCTTACAATGCTCGCGCTATCGGGAGCAGGCGAATAATGACGGCGAAGCGAATCGCTCGGATTTTTAGATGGCCCGATGGCCCGATCACCCGATGCTCCGATTCCGGCCGATCTCCTGGCGCATATTGCTTGTCGGCCCTCGCGGCAATGCCTATTTGTGGCGAAGGTATAATAAATAATTGGGCAGTTTTAGGAGGCAGACATGGATTTGCGCGAAAGTGCCTTTTGGGCGCGCTTTAAGGCCAACCGTTGGGCTTACACGGTCACGATTTTGGCGACGCTGACGGTTGGAATTCTGATTGGCACGGTCATCTCCTACGGAGTGAAAGGCAAGGAGGGACAGAAGTCGTCGGACGCGACCCCGCTGACCATCCCCGCTCCGCAGCAACTCTCGACCGCCTTCTCCCAAATTGCCAAGCAGCTTGAGCCTACCGTGGTTAACATCAATACCGAGTCCACCATTAAAAACCCTCACCACCGGCGCTCCGCGCGTCCCAATCCCGACGAAGATCGGGGCGGCGACGAAGACAACCAGTTACAGGATTTCTTCGACAAGTTCTTCGGCGGCCAGGGTGGTCAGGGCGGAGATGCAGCCACCATCCGCCAACGTTCGCTGGGTTCCGGCGTGATCGTGGATGCGAAGGGCTACATCGTCACCAACCGCCATGTGGTCGAGAAGGCGGACCGCATTCGCGTGAAGTTGCAGGGTGAGCCCGAAGGCACGCCCGGCCATGACGCCAAGGTGATCGGCATGGACCAGGAGACCGACCTGGCGGTAATCAAGATCGATCTGGACCGTCCGCTGCCGGCGGCCAAACTGGGCAACTCCGACGGCATGGAAGTTGGCGATTGGGTGCTGGCCATCGGCAGTCCCTTCCAACTGCAGGAAACCGTGACCGCGGGCATCGTTTCCGCCAAGGGCCGCAACATCATTCCCACCCGGCAGTTCCAATCCTTCATTCAAACCGACGCGGCCATTAACCCGGGCAATTCCGGGGGGCCGCTGGTGAATATGGCGGGTGAAGTGATCGGCATCAATACCGCCATCTATACCGAGACGGGCTCATACGCGGGCGTGGGATTTGCCATGCCTTCCAACACGGTGATTCAGGTTTACAACCAGTTGATCGGGCCGAACCACCGGGTGGCGCGCGGCTCCATTGGCATTATGTTTGACGCCCAGCCCAACCCGGCCCTGGCGCGCGTTTACGGAACGGGCGTGACCGTGACCAACGTGACCTCCGGCAGTCCCGCGGAAGAGGCGGGCGTGAAGGTCGGCGACACCATCACCGCCGTGGACGGCAGAGAAGTGAAGAGCGGCGACGATCTGGTGGCCGACATCGCTTCCCGCAAGCCGGGCTCGAAGGCCAAGCTCAGTTTTGTGCGCAACGGCAAGAAGGAAGAGACAACCGTTACCATCGCCGATCGCTCCAAGCTGTTCGCGTCCCGTCTGGGCGAGGAAGACGAAGACCAGAGCGAGGAAGCGCCCAAGGCCAGCAAGTTCGGAATCACGGTCCGCAGCATCACTCCCGATCTGGCCGATCACCTGAACATTACAGAGGGCAAGGGCGTGGTGGTGCAGGACGTGAAGGAGGGGTCGTTTGCCGAGGATGTCGACCTGCATCGCGGCGACGTGATACTGGAAGTGAACAAGCAGGCCGTAAACAATCCCGACGACTTTAAGAAGATCGAGTCGTCGCTGAAGAGCGGCCAGGATGTGGTGTTCCTGGTGCGTCCGCGGGGCGCAAAAGCGGAGGATGGAACGATTTTCCTGGCCGGTACACTTCCGTAACCGCGGAACCTTACGGCGAAACTGGCGCTCCATCCCGGTTTAGGCGAGGATAGACGATAAGGGTGGCCCGGTTTCGCCGGCTTTTTGTGGGAAGGCAAGATTGCAGTGCTCGTGTGGGGACGGGCGTCTCGCCCGTCCAAGCCGAGCGCAGCTCGGCAGCGGCCTGTAGTCACAGCAACTCTGGATTCGCTCTGAACATGCACGCGACTAATCAAATTCGGCGTTGGCGGCGGGTTGGGCTGGCGAGCCTGCTCTGCCTGGCTTTGCCTGGCTTGGCCATGGCAGCGGCACAGACGACGACTCCGCCAAAGAAACCGGCGAACGCTGCGGCAGCGTCCGTTAAATTGCATCCGGCGAACGGGCGCGCGGCCAGCCAGAGCGCTTTGGTCCGCACCGTCAACGCGAACTTCGTCTCAAAAGCCGGCCCACGCGCCGTCGCGCACGGCATCTCACAAATCGGCCGGCTCGTTGGCTCAACCAGCGACTCATACTGCTTCTCGCGCCTGGACGCATAAGCGCAAACGCCCCCACCCCAAGAAGAGCCCCAAGCAGGTTGCGAAGAAGCGCGGCCAGCAGGGGATTGACTCGGCCCGCGCCCGGGAAATTCAGGAAGCGCTCATCCGCCGGCACTACCTGGAAGGCGAGCCCACGGGCGTGTGGGACAGCTCGACCCAGGCCGCCATGCAGCGCTTTCAGGCGGACCAGGGATGGCAGTCGAAGACCACTCCAGATTCGCGGGCGCTGATCAAACTCGGTCTGGGCCCAAACCACGATGGCCTGCTCAATCCCGAAAGCGCAATAACGACGACAACACGACAACGCCGACAACGACAGCCGCGGGCGATCCGAAGGCCGCGGATAGCCAGACCCCACCGCAAGACGACCTTCCCAAACAGTAGTGCCCGTGTGGCGCGGGCGCCCTCGCCCGCGTGAATCCTCAGAATGGCTCGTCCGGTGGGTGCTCCAAGTCGCGCGCTTTTCGAGACCTAGGATATCCGGGCGCCCTTCAAACTGTGCACTTACCCAAAATCAGCTTCTTACGGCGGTCACTTCTGCCGGCTCCAGCTTGGCGGTGAAGTGGCGCAGGAATGGGGCTTCGTAGCTCAACTTCATGCCGTGGATGTGCTGGCGCTTCTTCCAGACCTCGAGGATGATTTCGACCACGTAGTCTATGTGGCTCTGGGTGTAGACGCGGCGGGGAATGGCAAGGCGCACCAGATCCATCTTGGCGGCGGCTCCGAACATCAGCGTGCCAATTTCTACGGAGCGGATGCCGCCTTCGAGATAGAGTTCATTGGCGAGCGCGACGGCGGGAAAGCGATCGGGCGAAACGTGCGGCAGAAAGGCGCGGGCGTCGATGTAGACGGCGTGGCCGCCGGGCGGCTGCACGATGGGCACGCCCGCTTCGGCAATGTGGTTGCCGAGATAGGCGGTGGAAGCGATGCGGTATTCGAGGTAATCCTCGTGCAGGGCTTCCTGCACGCCGACGGCGATGGCTTCAAGATCGCGTCCGGCGAGGCCGCCGTAGGTGGGATAGCCCTCGGTGAGAATCAGCAGGTTTTTCTCCTGCTGCGCCAGCGCGTCATCGTTGGTGCAAAGAAATCCGCCAATGTTCGCCATGCCGTCTTTCTTGGCCGACATGGTGCAGCCGTCGCCGTAGCTGAACATTTCCTGAGCAATTTCCTTCGGCGTTTTATGGGCGTAGCCTTGCTCGCGGAGCTTGATGAAGTAGGAGTTCTCGGCGAAGCGGCAGGCGTCGAAGTAGAGCGGGATACGATGCTTGCGGCAAACCGCGCTGATGGCCTTGACGTTCTCCATGGAGACGGGCTGGCCGCCGCCGGAGTTGTTGGTGACGGTCAGCATGACGAGCGGCACGCGCTCGCGACCGGCGTTTTGAATCAGGGTTTCGAGCGCGGCAACGTCCATATTGCCTTTGAAAGGATGCTTGAGGCTGGGCTGGCGGCCCTCGGCGATGACAAGATCGGAGGCCTCGGCGCCGACGAACTCGACGTTGGCGCGCGTGGTGTCGAAGTGCGTGTTGTTGGGGACGACGTCGCCTTTCTTGCACATGACGCTGAAGAGAATGCGCTCGGCGGCGCGGCCCTGGTGCGTGGGGATGACGTGCTTGTAGCCGAAAATATCCTGCACCGAAGAGCGGAAGCGATCGAAGCTGCGGCTGCCGGCGTAACTCTCGTCGCCCTCCATGATGGCCGCCCACTGGTGGGTGGACATGGCGCCGGTGCCGGAATCGGTGAGCAGGTCGATGAGGACGTCGTCCGCCGGCAAGAGGAAAAGGTTGTAGAAGGCAGCGCGGAGCAGTTGCTCGCGCTGGGCGCGGGTGGTGCGGCGAATGGGTTCGACGCTTTTGATGCGAAACGGTTCAATGATGGTGCGGGTCATGGGAATATCTCAATTTTACGACACACCTTTCGAACGGCGGATGTCAATGGGCGTAGATCACTTGGATGAGAACCGACCTCTTATACTGCTTTCATTCGGCGGACAGGAGTGTCCGCCCTACACGATCAGACTTTGACTGAATCCTTGCGTTCGGCGGGCGTGTATTTTACCGCTGCCGTGCGTTCCAGTTTGTCCCAGGCAAAGGGCCGGCCCTGGATGGCGCGCTTCAGGGTGCGGAACAAAACGATGGAAAATACCTGGCGATAGGCAAAGCGCTGCAACCAGACTTGGCTGAGCAGCCAGGCGTCTTCGCGGGCTTCGGGCTGGCGGCGCTCCAGGGCGAAGGCGAGCGCGGAGGCGAGGAAATCAATCACCAGAAAGGCGCCGAAGAAGAGCAGCAGGCGCTGGAAGCTGGCCGGATCGTTCGACTCAGGATGAAAGTGCTTCTGTAGGAAATACCAGATCACGCCGACCGCGAACATGAGGTCGATGAAGGGCGAGAACAATGGCAGCAGAATCTGGAACACGAGAATGTTGGGAAGGGCGACGAACCCGAGCACGCCTTTGCGCGCGAACACGCCGCGATGCTTAAAAACGGCCTGCAGAATTCCAAACGACCAGCGAAAGCGTTGCCGCATGAGCGTGTTGGCGGTCGTCGGGGCCTCGGTGAAGGCGAGGGCGAGGTCCTCGTATTCGACGCGGTAGCCGTTGCGCAAAAGCGCCATGGTTAGATCGGCGTCTTCGGCGACGGTATCCACATGGTAGCCGCCGGCTTCGCGGACCGCCGCCGCGCGCCAGGCTCCGATTGCGCCCGGCACCACGCTGACCGCGCCCAGGGTGTTGAGCGCGCGCCGCTCGAAATTCTGGCTGGTGATGTATTCGAGCGCCTGCCAGCGCGTCCATAAGTTCAGGCGATTGCCGACCTTGGCATTGCCCGCGACGGCTGCAACTTTGGGATTGAGAAAGTGCGGCACGAGGCGCGCGATGGCATCGGGAGCGATGATGGTATCGGCGTCTATGCCAACGAAAAATTCCGCAGCGCCGATATGCTCAAGTCCAAAGTTAAGCGCTGCGGCCTTGCCGCCGTTGGGCCGGGTGAGAATCAAAACCTTGCCGGCGGCCTCTTCGGGGGCAAAGGCGCGGCGCGCGATTTCCAAAGTACGATCGCTGGAACCGTCGTCGATGACGATCACGCGCAGATTGGGATAGTCGGAGTCGAGCGCGCCCTGGATGGTGCGCTCTATGACTTTTTCCTCGTTATAAGCGGGAATGAGGACGGCGACCTGCGGCCGATAGGCCGCAATTTGCCCGGGAGTGCCATACACATGCGAGCGCAGACGATCATAGATGGCGAGGACGCCAACCGAAATCAGGCGGCCGGTCATCAGGATGTCACCCAGGAAAAAAATGACGGTGATGCCGGTAATCGTCGCGCTAAAGAGCCAGAAGCCTATCCAATCCAAGCGCGCCGGCCAATACTCACTAGCCGGAAGCGGCGGCATGACATCGGCTTTCGTCTTACCGATCAACTGATACACGGGGACGAACTCAAATCCGCGGGCGCGCGCGCCGTCGATAATCAGCGGGAGCGCCTCCACGGTCCTTTCGCGGTTGCCGCCGCCATCGTGCATGAGAATAATGTTGCCGCACTGCGGCTGATCGTTTGCCTGGCAGGGCGGCAAGTGGTCGAGCACGCGAGCGGCGATTTGTTCGGGCGTGAGGGCGGGTTCGTCGTTCCAGTCCTTGGTGTCGATCTTGTTGCCGATGGTGATGTAGCCCAGGTCCTGGGTGAGTTCGAGCGGACGCACCTCGTCTTCGGTGTCGGGCTCGGCATCTACCGAATACGGCGGACGGAACAGCATGGTGCGAATGCCCAGGAGGCTGGCGAACAAGCGCTCGGTCAGGTTCAGCTCCACCTGCATGTAGCGGTTGCCAATCGAGCTGATATCGGGATGGGTAAAAGTATGGTTGCCGATTTCATGACCTTCGCGGTAAATGCGCCGAGTCAAACTGGCGAACTTCTCCGCCTGGATTCCGATCAGGAAGAACGCTCCCGGCACATGCTCGCGTTTGAGGACATCGAGAATTTTCGGGGTCCACTCGGAATCGGGGCCGTCGTCGAAAGTAATGGCGAGTTCGTTCTTGCTGGCGCCATAGCGGGCCATGCGATATGGTTCCGGCAGACTCTTGAAATCCTCGCCATCGATGAGTCCGGTCTGCTTGTCTATGGTGAGTTCGCGCTCGCCGTCGGCGGGGCGCGCCTCGATGTGCAGGATTTCGCCTTCGCCTTCCATGTCAACGTCCTGGCCGGGCGGGGCGTCCTTTAGTCGATCGGACGCATTGGCTTCGCCGGGCATGTCCCACACGCGCCACAGCGAGCGGTCTTCAAAGCCCAGCCTCCACAGGGCGAAAGTCTGGATGCCGAGCGTCTGCGCGGCGCGCATCTGGTTGAGCGCAGTTACCGCGTCGAGAAACCAGACATCGTGACGGAAGCGATTGTCGTCCTGGTAGCTGAAATGCGGATTGAGCGCGTCGCCGTCAAAATCGACGTCTTCTTCTGAATCGCGCGCCCCGACCCAGGCGTCCTGCACGGAAACGGTCTGGTCGGCTTCTCCCGGCGGCAGCTTGCCTGTCTTCGGGCGTTCGACCCAGTCGTATCCGTAGTTGGCGATGGCGCAAATGAGCTTCTCTTTCGGAATCTCCTTGAGCGCAGCTTCGAGATTGCCGGTAAACCATTCCTGCGAGGCGACGGGGCCGGGCGTTCCGCCGGGATAGTGCTCGTCGTAGTTCATGATGACGACGCCATCCACGGCGGCCGCAATCGTCTTGTAGTCGTAATCCTGGTTGTGCGCTGGCACGCTTACATACAGTTTCATCCCCTTGGCGTGCAGGTCGCTCGCGAGTTCGTTCAGCAGGGCCACATAGCCGGGTTGCGCTTTTTTCGGAAACGATTCGAAGTCGACCATCAAGCCACGATAGCGGTCGGAGGCGAGATAGATAGCGATCTCGCGCCGGAAATTGGCGCGAGCTTCCGGATTAATCAAGAAATCGCCGATGGCCGGGGCAAAGACGGTGCGGTCAACATTCTGCACCACCGGAAACACTTCCATCTCGGTGTCTTCCGCCTTGAGAAACGACATCACTTTGTCGTCCACGGCACGGACCTTTTGCCCGTGAATAACGTCGAACATGGTGTTCGTTTCCGTATCCACGGCTTGCAAGTGGCCATCGGGCGTGAGCACTTGCAGCCAGACGGGGAAGAGCAAGTCGATCTGGCGCGCATACTCGCGCAAGGAAGAGAAACTGGCAGCGTCGTCGGAAACGTAGAAGGCGCCCCGCACCCCTTGCGCGGAGTTCAGGGTGAGTTGGGAAGGAACTTTGCGGGTTTGGTGCTGATGTCCGGCACGGGCCAGAGTGTCCAGACGGCGCTTCTCGCGCGCTTCCGACTTTTCCTTTTTCTTGAGAGCGTGGTAAGGCTTCTTTTCCGTCAGCCAGGAGAGGTCGGGCAGAGGCTCGCTGCGCAGGGCGCTGTAAATGAAGAAGATCACCAGCAAGGAAAAAGCGAGGGCGGCGGCATCGACAAAACGGCGAATCCGCCTCCAGCGCGCTTGCAAGGGATCGTAAAAAACCTGTTTCGCCATCTGGTTGTGGTTCCTTCATCCTAAAGATCGCACCACCACAAGCGCAACCGGGGACGAATCCAGCACATGGAGGGCGGTGGCGCCCTTCTTAGTGTCCATTCAACCACAGGAGAACGCAAACAGGCAGCTTCGATTGCTGTTGACAACTATGCAAGCGGTGCTGTACACGAAGATGTCTAGCGCGGTCTGCCGCGTGGAGATTGCCATGCCCATTGCCATGTCCGACGAACAGAACTCGAAGCGCGCGCAGGGTCAGCGATGATGGCCCGCGGCGCCGCGCTCCAGATTGAGATTCGCGATCTCAACAATATCGACGACTTCCGACAGCTCAACGCGGTAGAGAGGGAAGTTTGGGAGGTGGCGGACGACGACGTCTCTGCCGCTGACGCTGGCCATTGCCTGCCAGGCGGCGGGGAATATTTTCGTCGGGGCGTTTGACCAGGACAAGCTGGTGGGGTTCGCGTTCGGATTTCTGGGCCGGGAGCACGGGCGGACGACCATCCATTCGCACATGCTGGCGGTACTCGACGCCTACCGGCATCTGGACCTGGGTTGGCGGCTGAAGCAAGCCCAGCGCGAGCGGGCCATGGCCATGGGCATCGGCGAGATGACGTGGACCTTCGATCCGCTGCAAAGTCTAAACGCGCACTTTAATTTTTCCAAGCTGGGCGTGGTTTCCGGCAGTTATAAGGTGGATTTCTACGGGCCGGAAACTTCCAGCGCGCTGCACCGGAACGGGACCGACCGGCTGTGGGTGCGGTGGGCGCTCGGTTCGCGGCGGGTGCGGGACCGCCTGGCGGGCAAGGACGCGCGCGTGGAAACGCTCGATGCCATGCGCCTGCTGTCTCCGCTCGTGGGCTTCGATCCCAGCGGGAAACCGGGACGGGCCGATCCCGGGGAAGCGCTCGCCCGGCAGCGCGCGAGCATCGAAATTCCCGGCGACATTCTGGAGGTCGAGCGCGCCGACATGGGTCTGGCGCGAGAATGGCGCGAGGCCACGCGGTGGGCGTTTGGCGAGGCATTGCAAGCGGGATTTTTTGTGACCGAGTTCTGCCGCGCGGTCCGCGGGCAGCAGGGGCCGGGAGCGTACTTACTGCAGCGTGGGGCGGTGAGCGAAATTATTCCGGAAGTGTAGGAAAGCAGCCGTTAGCAATTAGCACTTAGCACTTAGCAATTAGCACTTAGCACTTAGCGATTCGCAATTAGCACTTAGCCCAATCTCAGAGGGCTTGGCTAATTGCTAAGTGCTAATCGCTAATTGCTGGTGTTGGCTGGCGTTGTTCGCGCATGTGGCGCATGAAGGTTTCGACCGGCGCCTGAAACTGGCACCGGAACAGATCGAGAAGTCCGTCTTCGGATGCGGAGCCGGTGGCGGAAGCCTGGACCGCAACCATGCCATCCTCGGGCGATGACGTGTCCAGTCCATCGGGTTCGACCTGCAGCTCGGGAGATTTATCTTCGTTGGCGCGCAGAGCCGTGATCAGGCGGAGCGCCCGGTCCCGGTGCTCGGTCGTGGCCTGAAGGAATTCCACCCCCATCCCGAACTCCGGATGCGCGACCAATACGATGCCGGCGGCGTGGGTCTTGACGCCGGCGGCGTTGATCGAAAGGGTGACCCGCGTGCCCCGCGGGAACGGCGAGTTGGTGGTGAGATAGCAGCCGCCGCAGCTAAGGTCGGTGAGGCGGCAATTCACCGCTGGATCGTCTTCCTCGAGTTCGGGAAGCTGTTTTTGCAGCCACTGGCGAAGGATGTCGCGGTCCTTATCGTTGACGTCGGTAAAGCGGACACCAGCCTGACCGCCGCTGCCTTTCCAGGCGAGTTCTCCCTCGGTTTCGAACGACTGTTCCATGCCCGGCAGATCGAGCGAGAAACGGAGCGGGCTTTCCATGGCGACGCGGCCGGTAAACTGGATGGCCATGCCGCCTTCGCACAAGTCGATGGTCTTCGCCGTGTAGCTGGCCGCTCCGAAACACGCGACCGGAATCTCGACTGCGACCCTCATCTGCAGCCGCCGCTCCCGTTTCATCAGGGCCCGGACCGCGCGAAAACTGGATTTGGCGCGCTCGACCGCGAAAGGTTTGTGGAGGATGAAATGCGCCCCCATTTCAAAACCGCCCTTGAGTCCGGTCGAGGCTTCCACCAGCATGATGGCGAGGGCCCGCTGGTTGACGGCAGAGGCTTTGGCGCCCAGCAACACGTTGCCCGCATCCTTCGTATTCGCCCCATCCACAATGATGGCTTCGAAACGCTGGCGGCTGATCAGGCGGATCGCATCCTCCGCGGTCGAACAATGTTCCACGCCAATCTCTAGGTCGCTCAGAACGCGGCGCAGGATGCGCACCGTCTTCTCATCGGAACTCAGTAGTAGAGAATTCAAGCTCATGTTTCGACTCGTGACTCAGACCGGTTTTTGAACCCGGCCCCGGTCTAGCCCATGGTGGTGACGGCTTTGTGGCACGCCCACCCGCCCAGAGGCCGAGGGCAACCGCATACTCCCCGATTGGGCGATCGCGTTACATTCCCTGATCGCACTCTAAGTGCATGAGGCTCCATGGTCAATGCCAAGGCATAGTTCGGAGGTTATTTTGGTAACAATTTTCCAGGGCGCATTTGCCCGGCGATGACGGTACCGGGATGCGCTCCTAAAATGAAGCCAAGTGCAAGTGGCTGTACTGAAAGGAGATACCTAAATTTGCAGAATGGGGCCCATTTTCCTATTGACTTATGCAGAAAAACCTATTATTATCAACAGTTTCCATAGAGGCCAAGGGGGCTTGGATTTGTGCCTTGGGTTGCCTTTTTGCCGGTGAACCCCCAGAGCGCTTTTTGGAATCAAAGCGGAAGAGACTTAAAGCAAGAAGCCCTTATCCCATTCATAAGAGGGAATATTTTTCATGGCTAAACGACGTGGTAACCCAAACTGGGGCAAGCCCGAACCGATTGGTCCGGTCACTCCCACAATTACGGAGTTCGAGCAGGTGGTGCACGAGTACAAGCTCACTCCCGACCAGTATTTGCGCTCCACGCGATTGCGAGAATGGGCGCGCCGGAACAAAAACTCCAAGTACATCCCCGAGCCCTTGCTGGAAGCTTGGGGCTTTGAAATTGAATCCACCCTGTAAGCGCAGGGGACGGACTTCACAGTGAGGGTCGCTTGAGGCGACCCTCTCCTATTTTATGCGGTATCTTTAAAGATCAAGAATTGTACGCTTATGACTCCTAATTCTCCCTTTACCGATGTCCCCACCGCGATCGAAGAGATTCGCGCCGGGCGGATGATCATAGTGGTTGACGACGAGGACCGCGAGAACGAAGGCGATCTCACGCTGGCCGCGGAAAAAGTCACTCCCGAGGCGATCAACTTCATGGCCAGGCACGGGCGCGGTCTCGTCTGCCTGGCCATGACCGAAGAACGGCTCGACCATCTGCGCATCGGTCCCATGACCAGCGAGAACACCTCGCAATTCGGGACGGCTTTTTGCGAAGCGATTGACGCGCGCGAGGGCGTCACTACGGGAATCTCGGCGCACGATCGCGCCCGCACCGTGCAGGTGGCCATCGATCCGGCTTCGCGGCCGTCGGACCTGGCGCGGCCGGGGCATGTGTTTCCGCTGCGCGCGCGCAAGGGCGGAGTGCTGGTGCGCGCCGGACAGACCGAAGCTTCGGTGGATTTGGCCCGGCTGGCGGGCATGGTTCCGGCGGGTGTCATCTGCGAAGTCATGAAAGACGACGGCACCATGGCCCGCGTGCCCGACCTGACCGAATTCTGCCGCAAACATGCCATGAAAATGCTGACCGTGGCGGAATTGATCCGCTACCGGATGCAGCATGAGCGCTATGTGCATCGCGTGGGCGAAGCGCTGGTCGAAACCAGGCACGGGCAATTCCGCCTGATCGCTTACGACAGCGAAGTGGATGGAGGCGGATCGCACCTGGCGCTGATTCGTGGAGATATCGCCGCTTCGTCGTTGCCGGTGCTGGTGCGCATGCACGCGCACTGCCTGCTGGGCGACGTGTTCGGAGCCACCGGCTGCGACTGCCGTCAAACGCTCGAGGCTTCGCTGCAGATGATCGCCGCGGAGGAGCGGGGCGCGTTGATCTACCTGCACCAAACGTCCAAAGGCTTCTCGGCGGAAAAAATCGGCGAGCAGTCGTTTCTTACGTTTCATCGCGAACGGAGTTTGCCCTTGCTTCCCGAAAGCGAGCGCAAGATGCACCGCGATATCGGCCTCGGAGCGCAGATCCTTTCCGATCTGAGTTTGAAGCGCATTCGATTGTTGACCAATCACCCCAGAAGAGTGGCCGCGCTGGAAGGATTTAATATCGAGATTGTCGAGCAGGTCCCGGTAAACTTTTCAGTTCCGAAAACGTAGCTGCTCGTGTGGTGACGGGGCTCCGCCCCGTCCAAGCTTGCGTAGGGAGAGGCGCCAGAAAGGCTGCAACACGCTGCTCGGTAGTGGCTGAATTTGGTTCGTCCAGTTCTTACTGAGGTTCGCACAATATAGTGACATTTTCAGGATTGTCATCCCGAGCGAAGCGAGGGATCTGCATTTCGCCCGCAGCAAAACTGCAGATTCCTCGCGCCAAAACCGGGCGCTCGGAACGACAATTTTTTTCTTGACGTGTGCATTCTTCCCACCGAAGTGTCACTATAGTGTGCAATCTTCAATAAGTTTGGCAACTAATGCGCGGCTGGCGTAAACTTTTTACATGAGTAGACGATGGCGCAACGATCAATGTCGCATCTGTGGGCAGACTATAAAACACAACGCCGATGGAAAATTATTGTGTGCGTGTGGCACGGACTATATGGGGGAAGCGGGCATTGAGGCGACTGCGGCCGAGGCGGCAAGTCTGGCGGCCAAAAGATTCAGGTTGGTGCATAACGTCAATAGAGATACGTACTACGTAGGGCCGGAGGATCGTCTCATTTGGCTCTATGCCGATGGAACGTTCGCAAGCGATCCTCGTCCAGAAAACAAGGGAACCCTCGAAGACTATCTGAACGAAGTGGCGTAGGCGAATTTAGCCGCATGACAGCCTCTGAATGCGAGCAGCGGGGACTCAAGTCCTTAATGGCAATTCAGAACGGCTTGCGCGGCGCGATCTCTTCATCCTTGATAAAAAACTGGGCCGAGCAAATCGAGGAGCCGCAGATTGTCGGCAACAGCCCGGCCATCTGCTTCCGGGTAATCAAGCCCAGCGTGCCGCACGACGGGCAGGAGAGTACCGCCCAGTAGGGATCTTCTCTTTCTCCTACTTCCCCCGCGTTTTCCAGCACGAACACGGTGCCGGGTTCCATCTGCTCGGGAATCCACTCGCTGATAATGCTCAATTCGCCGATCATCATGTCCCCCCACTTTCCGTTTACGCTCTTGTTATGCCCTTCGAGCGCGGCGCAGCGGCCGAACCCGTTCCGAAACCGCAGCCTTTTTCCGCGACTGGATCTCCGCTCGCACCCTTCGGACTTCGTCGCTCAGGCATATATCGAACATGGGCTGCCGCGCGTTCTTTAGCAGGTCCACGACTTGTCGCGCCGAGGTTCTCAAATACAAATGAGCGCCGTCGGTGAGCAGGTGATACTCGGACGACGCGCCGACCGTAGCGGCCAGGCTGGTGCCAAACTCCCGCTGCAGAAAGCCGATCACTTTGCGCATGCGCTGCAGCGAGAAGCCCCGCCGACGGAGCTGGCGAATGACGGCCACAGTGACGAGTTCGTCCCAGTTGTAGATACGGCGGCGCCCCTGGCGGCCGGGCGCCACGATGCCCCGTTCGTCCCACCATTGCAGTTGGCGGGCGGTGGTTCCGGTCAGGGCCATTACTTCTTTGGATGTGAACTCTTGTTGCATTCCGCGCACGTCCTGTTTCAAACAATCGTGCCTATGAATGTTTGAAACATTTTAGGCGGTGGAGGGAGAAATCAAGCAGGGTTTTTATCGAAGTGTTGACTAGGCGGGTACGCCGTGTGGAAGGACGGTCAGGCTAGTGGCCTAACTGTGTCATAAGTCCTATGGTGGAGCGACGGGCGTCTCTCCCGTCCAGCCGGGCGGGGACGCCCGGCTCTCCATCGGCAAACTAGATCAACAACGGCAACAATCATGCGGTCGCGCCGCTAGATGAACATCTCGTCTTGCGGGACGCCCGCGCCGTTTTTCGGATTCCGCCTTCTCTGGCCGAGGAGGACTTCGAATGCGGTGGTGATCGCGTTCAACAGTCCGTTGACCTGGCGCAGTGGAGAGATCACCGTCCGGTGGATAACTTCGCTCGTTTCTTCGACCTTGTCCATGGTGCGATTCAGCAGCTCATCGGCGCGGATGACTTGCAGCCGGGTGCGGTCGAGGGCGTCGGTGAGCGTGGCGTCGAGGCGGCCAAGCTGCGTGCGCACCACGGCGCTCGACTCCGAGAGGTTGGTGGAGATGACGTCGATCTTCGGGCGCAACTCGACCAATATGTTCTGCACTGTTCCCATCGTGGTCCGCACCGCGTCCATGGTGGGCAGGGCCTTACTCTTCACTTCGGCGGCGAGATCTTCCATTTTCGCCGTGCTCTTGCGGACCGCGCGGTAGAGGGCAATCAGAATTCCCGCCTGGATCACGACCGCGAGAGTTGTCACCGCAATAAAGATTCTTAGGAGAGTATCATCCATGGCTGCTCCTGCTGCCGTTGCCCCTAGATATTCTTGGGTGGTTCGGCCGGGGCCGCGGTCGTCTCGTTATACGCCTGCTTGCCGGCCTCGTAGGCGTTGCGAAACTGCTCTTTTTGCTGGTTGAGCGCATCGCGTCCGCGGTCGACCCATTCACTTGCCTGTTCGCGCGCCCGGCGGGCGGCCTGACGCGCGCGCTCGCCGCCTTCCTGCGCCTTGGCGCAAATTACGTCGCGCATTTCATCGCCGGAGCGCGGCGCGTACAACACGCCGACGATAGCTCCGACACCCAGACCCGCCAGGAACCACAAGAACCCGTTGCCCTCACGATCGGCCATAACTGCCTCCTGAATTGCTCTGTACACCGGATGGTAGCACCGGAACATGGGAAAGACAATTCACCGCGCCATGGCGCCGAAGTCAGATCCTTTTTCCAGGACTTTCCTGTGTTTTTGGAGGCGAACGGGGGCAAGTGGTGGAAGAGCAGGGGTTACGGTTTTGGATAAGTGGAAGGGGACGGAATCCGTGGTAGAAGGGTTTTGGCGAAAAAATCCTGTTCTGCCAGGGAGTCGTCCCCGATGCAACATAGCAAAATTCGTTCCTGGAAGACATTCGAGTTCTGCGCTACCAGCGGCTCAAGAACCTGGTTTTATTGATGACCGCGGCGGCCTACTTCGCCACCGCGTTTTTGGGACAAAAACTGAAGCTGAAAATCCTCTGCGAAAAACTCCTGATTATTTCCCAGCGTTTCTTCGGCATCCCCCCGTTCCGCTTCTACGCCCTGGCCGACGGAATCCGCCACCTCCTCTCCCGTTCCAGCCCCAGCCCTCCCCCTCCAGACCCACCCCCTAACTACCAGCTTGAACTGCTACTCGAATAGCAAGCCAAAAAATGAGGAAAGTCCTGCCACGTGTTTCTTGACAACGCCGACACGGTTATAGAGGGTGCCCCATCCAAGCTTAGCTTGGGCGGGGTTGTTAGTACATTACAAAATACAAAAAGTTTTTACCCCAGCTTGTATTTCCAGCGCAGCCGACTGCCCAACTCTTATTGCGTGGCTTCGACCGTGAGTTTTAACCCCACAGCCTTGGTTACGGCGACCAGCGTGGAAAGCCGGGGGTTTCCGCGAGCCGACAAGGCGCGGTAGAGGCTCTCGCGCTCAATGCCGGCGGCTTTGGCGACCTTGGCAATGCCGCCGCGCGCCTCGGCGATGCGGCGCAGGGCGATCAGAAGCACGCTCGGCTCGTCGTCATCCTCCAACGCAGCACGCAGGTACTCGGCGGCAAATTCCGGATTGTCGCGCAGTTCACGAACCGTCGCTTCGTCGTGCGATATGCTCGCCTTGCGTTTCATGGTGTCCTCTCCCTATAGTCTTTTAGGTATTCCAGCGCTCGCTTGATGTCGGATGGCTGCTTGCGGCGAAGTTACATATCTTATTGATTGTAACCTATAGATTACACCGTGCGCAAGCGTTTAGATTTTTCCAGCGCAGCCCGGGAAAGCGGGCGAAGTCGCGGCCGGTGGTGTGGAGGACGCCGCCGTTGGACCGTGGGGCCGGGTGCGGCCCAGCTCGCAGACCCAGTCCCACACGCTCCAATGTTAAAATTACCTGTGGACGCCGCTTCTCTCCGCCTCATTGCTATCGATATTGACGGCACCCTGCTCAACCCGGAATTCAAGATTTCCGCGGCCGATCTCGCCACCCTGCGGCACGCACACGCCCAAGGCATCGAGGTCATCCTGGTCACCGGACGCCGCCACACCTTTGCCCTGCCCATAGCTCGACAACTGGGGTTCGATCTTTGGCTGATCAGTTCCAACGGCGCCATCACCCGCTCTCTCGCCGGAGAAACTTTCCACCGCGACCTGCTCCCCGAGCCGACCTGCCGCAAACTCGTAGGCGCGATGCAAGAATTTCGCGGTCAAACCGTTCTTACATTTGACAGCGAAGGCGCGGGCAGCATCGTGATCGAGCGCCTGGACAAGCTGGAAGGCAGCATCAAGCGCTGGCTCGAGAAGAACATGGACCACATTCAGTTCGTCGCCCCCATTGAGAACGCGCTAACCACCGATCCCGTGCAGGCCATGTTCTGCGGCCCCATTGCCGACATGCGGCGCGCGCTGCACGTCCTCGATGGCTGCGGCCTGCCCATTACCGTCTTGCGCACCGAGTACGCGGGCCGCGATCTTTCCATTGTCGATGTGCTCAATGCCGGCTGCTCCAAGGGACACGCGCTCGAGCGCTGGGCCGGTTACCGCCGCATTACCCGCGAGCAGGTCATGGCCATTGGCGATAACTATAATGATATCGAGATGCTGGCCTTCGCCGGCCGTCCTTTTATCATGGGAAATGCGTCGGAAGAATTGCGCGGCCATGGCTGGCAGCTTACCCGCTCGAACGCCGCCAGCGGAGTCGCAGCCGCCATCGAGCATGTGCTATATGGAACCGCGCTGGAAGCGGTCGCCGGTGAACCTAGTACCGCGCCCACGACTGATGGACCGGCGATCGTGACCAGCTTGTGATGATGAGAAGCAGACTATCAGTGCCGGTGTGGGGACGGGCGCCCTCGCCCGTCCAAGCCGGGCGAAGCCCGGCAGCCGCCCGCGTCGCGCTCTTCTGTACCCTAATTTTCGCTCTTCTCGCCCGGCCCGCCGCTGCCTCCGAGCTGGCTATCCTAAGTAACGGCTTCAGCATCCGCCATGAGCATCGCCTGGTAATCGGATCCATAACTCGCCTCTATTTCTCGGCCGACGATTCCAGCTTCACCGACGTGCCCACGGAAGAAATCACTGGCTACGAAAAAGATCTCCTGTTGCCGGCGCCTGAGGAACCGCAAGCCTCCGATTTTTCCCCGGCACAGCCCGGCAAGTCCGCGCCCTCTCTGGATCAAGTCGTGGACACGGCCAGCGCCGCTTTCCATCTCGATCCCGACCTGGTGAACAGTGTCATCCACGCCGAAAGCGGATTCAACGTGCGCGCCGTGTCTCCCAAAGGCGCCCTCGGACTGATGCAACTCATGCCCGCGACCGCCAACCAACTCGGCGTCGGCAATGCTTTCGATCCCGAAGCCAATGTCGCGGGCGGCAGCCGCTATCTGCGCGAACTTCTGGAGCGTTACAATTTCGATCTGGTCAAGGCGCTGGCCGCTTACAACGCGGGCCCCAAGCGCGTCGAGCGATATCGCGGAGTGCCGCCATTTCGCGAAACCCGCGCCTATGTGGCCCGGGTCGTCCACGAATACAACACCAAGAAGATCGCCCAGGAAAAAGAAGCGAAACAGAAGCAGGCCGCCTCTCCATCCGCGAGCAAAGCTCCGGCCCATGCCCAGCGCGCTCCGAAGCCCGCAGCTCCCGCCGAATCCCCGCGTTGATCGTCCTCGTCTTGATCGTCCTCGCGTTGACCCTGCTTCGTCTCTCATTTACCTTCAACCTAGGGCTTGCCCGCACAACTGCCAGCTATCGTGTGGAAGCGGGGCGGAGCCTGCCCTGAGCGAAGCCGAAGGGCCCCGCTTGGACGGGGCAAAGCCCCGTCACCACACAAGATGAAATCGAATGAATAAAAAACGATACGCAGCCTATGCCGTGGTCTTCCTCGTGCTGGCCGTGCTGATTTATCTGCAGTTTAGGACCTGGCGCAACTTCGATTGGGCCCGGCTGTTGCAGTACAGATTGAATTGGCGCCACATTTTCCAAGGCGTCGCGCTCACCTACTTTGCCTACTTCTTGCGGGCGGTGCGATGGAAAATCTTCCTTCGCCCCGTGCGCAAAGAATCGTCCGTCCTGGGACTGGTCTCACCTACGGTGATCGGATTCACCGGAATTGCCTTGCTGGGAAGGGCTGGGGAATTGATTCGTCCCTATCTGATTGCGCGCCGCGAGAAGCTACCTTTCGCCTCGCAAGTTGCGGTCTGGGCGGTGGAACGCATTTTTGACTTTGGCGGTTTCGCCGTTTTATTGGTGTCAGCCATTTTTCTGCCCACAAAACTCCGCGCGTTTACGGAAGCGGCAACCACCTCGCCGGGAACCAGACACTGGATTCATCTCGCGGGGTACGCGCTGATCGGGCTCGTACTTGGACTCCTCTCGGCAACTGTGCTGATGGCCTATCGCGGGGCTCGAATCGCGCAGTGGGTCGAAGACCGGTTTTCCCATCTTGCCGAAAATCTTGGCCATCGCATCGCGCAAAAGATCCGCGAGTTCACCGCCGGACTCAACACCATTCACGGTCCGTTCGAGTTTTTCCAATTGTCGGCCGTGTCGGTGCTGATGTGGTGGGTCATCGCCGTGGCTTACAGGGAAGTGACCCATGCCTATGGCGCGCCCATGGCCAGCATGAGCATCGCCACGGTTCTTCCCCTGATGTTCTGCAGCATGCTTGGCTCGCTTGTCCAGTTGCCTGGAGTGGGCGGCGGGTCTCAGCTCGCGACGATCAGCGCGCTCGACCACGTCTTTCATATTGTCCCGAGGGAACTCACGGCCAGTTGCGGCATCATGCTGTGGCTGGTGACGTTCTTCTCCGTCGTTCCCGCCGGATTGCTGCTCTCCCATTACGAACGCCTGTCGCTGCGCAAGCTCTCCGCTGAAACCACGCAGGCCGAGGAAAACGCAGCGGTTGAGGAGGTAACGTAAATGGATCGGGTCCGCCAAACGCTGGATGCCATCAACCGAGCCTGGCAAGAACGGCGCTTTGATGTCTTGAACGAGTTTTTCGATGAAAACATAGTGATGAGGGGACCGAGCTTGAAAGAGGCGTGTAGAGGCCGCGAGGCTGCCGTCCAAAGCTATGTGCAGTTCATGGCGCAGTCCAACGTCACCGCATACGCCGAGTCAAACCACGCGGTTGACATGTGGGGAGAAATTGCCATAGCGACGTATGACTGGGCGATGACCTACGAACAGAAAGGCCAAACCAAGACCGAGAAGGGGCAAGACATGTTTGTCTTTACCAGGAGCGGCTCCAGATGGCTGGCCGTATTCCGGCTGATTCTTTTCTGATCCTCACTTCGAAGCGCGACGCAGCCCCCGGAGCCGCTCTCGCGTCTTAAGCTGGCGCGTTTCCATCGGGTCATCGGATGATCGGGCCATCGGGCCATCGAAAAAACGCGGGGAATTCGGGTTTCGATCACCCGATCGCCCGATGGCCAGATCACCCGATTCGTGTCCCCTGCTACAATCGTCTTGAATTCTGGAGTGCAGGCAAGCGCATGAAATGCCCCTTTTGCGGATTTGAAAACGACAAGGTCGTGGATTCGCGCGAAAGCAAGGAAGCGGATTCCATCCGTCGCCGCCGCGAATGCCTGAAGTGCGAGAAGCGCTTCACCACCTACGAGCGCATAGACGAAATCCCCTACATGGTGGTGAAGAAAGACGGGCGCCGCGAGCGTTTCGACCGGCAAAAAGTGCTTAACGGACTGATGCGCGCCTGCGAAAAGCGCCCGGTGCCCATCGGCAAACTCGAGCAGATCGTCAACGAAGCGGAGACATTCGTCATCGAGTCCGCCGAGCGCGAGCGCAAGACCAGCGAAATCGGCGAGCTTATCATGAACCGCCTGCGCCGCTTCGACAAAGTCGCCTATGTCCGCTTCGCTTCCGTCTATCTCGACTTCAAGGATGTGCAGGAATTCCTGACCGAACTGAAAGACCTGCTCAAAGCGAGAGACAAAGAGAAAGAAGCGCCCGAACCGAAGGTGAAGACTCCGAAGATGTGATTTGCGCAGCAGACGGCATGAATAGTGATGAGTAATGCATGAGCTACACTTTTTTATGAATTGTCATCCCGAGCGCAGCGAGGGATGACAAAATAGGTGTAGATTACAGAATTACAAAATTACCCGATTACCAAATTACAAAATGCCCATAGACATTCTCGCCCTGGCCGCGCACCGCGACGACGTGGAACAAACCTGTGCCGGAACTCTGCTCAAGATGGCCGAGCGCGGATACCGCACTGGCATCCTCGACCTCACGCAAGGTGAAATGGGGACGCGCGGCAGCGCCGAAGACCGCGCCCGCGAAGCGGCCGAGGCGGCGCACATTCTGAAAGTCGTCTGGCGTCACGCCCTCGATATTCCCGACGGCCGCGTGGAAAATACCTGGGAGAATCGCCTGAAGATCGTCCGCGTAATCCGCGAGCAGCGTCCCCGCGTGCTGATTCTCCCCTATTGGCAAGGGCGCCATCCCGACCACTACACCGCGTCCGTGCTCGGATACGAAGCGGCGTTCTTATCGGGTCTGGCGAAGTTGGAGGTGAGTGAAGATTCTGAAGCTGTCGAAGGTGCCTTGAAAGGGCGCGGCTTTAGCCGCGCCGCTGAGGCCGCCGAAGGATTGGGGGCTTTAGCCCCTGAGGGCCTGGCGCCCATCGTCCGTTCAAGATTATTTATGCCAGCCTGTATCGCGATGTGCGGCCCACGTTTGTCGTGGACATCACCGGCCAGTTCGAAACGCGCTTCGCGGCGATAATGGCATACAAGTCGCAGTTCACCGACCAGCAGGCCGGCAGCGGAATCTTTCCCGCGCACAAAGAAATTCGCGCGCGGGTAGAATCCATGGCCCGCTTTTACGGCATGATGGGCGGCGTCACCTACGCCGAGCCGTTCGTGCAGAAGGAAGCCAGCTTGGTGGATGATGTGATGGCCATTCCGGTGAAGTCGATCTGACCCATGGTTGGATGTGATCAAAGAAGATCAAAGGCCCCGCCCCAGCCGATTTTCGCCGTGGCACCCTCCAGAGTTTGCAAAGCTAGGGTGGGCCCACCGCCCTTAGTAGTCAAGCGTCTCTTGTGTCGCCGTCGTATTTAAACCATAGTTGCACTTTGGCGTTGTCTTCAAACTGGCGGGACCCTCTGACCATCCCGGATTAGAGATCTCCTTCAGGTTCTTGTCATATACTTCTACGTTAAATACGACATCCGTATTCGCGGGGTAATCGCTGCATTCTCTAACACCGTAGACCTCGAGCACGGCGCCGAACGCCCAATTCCACACCTGCCCTTCAGTAGGGGTTTTGCGCAGTGTTGTGCTCTTACCCGTGGTCTGATCCTCGCTTAGCACGTTCCACTTGGAACAGAATTTCAGTCTCGCGCTGCACATGGAGGTGATAGTCCCCAGGATTTCATCGCCCACGCTGACATGCACTGGCGAGCTCTCATCTGCAGTGCCTGACAGACAGCAGTTCCAACTGGCAATACCCCACTCGTTGTAGAAATCGCTATCCCACCCCAACACCGGCTGAACAATGCTTTCATTAGCAGTGTTCTTGATGTCCTGGAAGCCAGGAAAGAAAAAAATGGTTTGGCGATCATTGGAAGTTGGCGCCGGCGGCACGGTCCAGGTGGCGGAAATTTCGCCGTACGATGTGGGCGTGGTGGCCGATATGTATTCCAGCCATCCGTTAATTATTGGCGCCTTGGTTTCGCTCACCTCCGCGGCGTCTGCAATATTTACCGTATCCGCGGTTATAAGTTCCCCGGTGGGCGTGTAACGCGGATAATTACAAACGGGAGGTTCCGCGTCCTCAGTTCCATCCGCATGTTGGACACGCCCATCTGCCAGCACAGTCTCTTCTTCCGCCAGGTGCCGGACACAGGAGGGATGAAAGTAGCCGAAGGGCGTGATCACGTACCCTTCCGGCACTTTCGCCGGGCGATTCGGCCCTGCCACCACCTGGGCGTGCAGCATACCCAGCGACGCCACCACGCATAGAACTGCGCGAAATATCATTCTTGTTTTCCTCATTTTTGTTTGTGCCCTTAATCCGAGATTTCCATGCTTGACCTCCCGGATGGTCATCCGGGCTGGCCCAACCTTCTCCAGAGTTTATTCCCCGTTTTTCGTATCAAAACGAGGGTGCCTCATTCTTGCGCTTTTTGCAATCGCCTCGCGGCCCCGCCTGCCGTATGCTGAAGGCGTGAACGCGAGAACCTGGAAAGCGTGGCTGGTGCCCGGCGGCTTGTTGTTGGCGCTGGTGGCTGCCCTGGTCAACAGTTCTCTGTTCCTCCCATCTTCGACCGTCCAGGTCGCGCCCTCGCTGGCCTTCTACTACCTTGCCGTGTTCGCCGCCGGATTGCTTCTCGCCTGGCGTTTCAATTCCAGCCGCGTTCTGTTCTCCTTGCTTGTATTGCTGCTGGCGCATCGCGCCGTCGATTTCTTCGCCGCTGGCCAGCTTCAAGCCGGCTCCGTTCTCACCGGCCCCGGACGCATGGCTGTCGCGCTCGCCGCCCTGCTCGTCCCGCTGAACTTCATCCTGTTCGCCTCCATGCGCGAGCGCGGCCTCGTCATTGCCGGAGTCGCGCCCCGCTTCGCATTGCTCTTCCTCGAATCGGTCGTCTTCGCCGTGCTCTGTCGTCCGGAAAATAGTCCGGAAAATATTTCGGGAAATAGTCCGCAAAATGCTCTCGCCAATCCGCATCATCCCGGCGCCTCCGCCATCCCGCTCTGGATTCTACTTCTATTGCCCTTTGTCGCCGCCATCGCCGTGTTCATCCGGCGTTTCTTCCAGACCCGCAAGCCCATCGAGCCCGGCTTTGCCTGGTCCGTGGCCGCGGTTTTCCTGTGGCTGCAATTCGCTCCGCTGGGCAAGGCCGCGGACGCCTACGTCGCCACCGCCGCCCTCATCCTCGCCGCCTCGATGATCGAGACTTCCTACATGCTCGCCTATCACGACGATCTCACCGGCATTCGCGGACGCCGCGCCTTCAACGAGTCCCTGCTTTCGCTCGACCAGCAATACGCCATCGCCATCGTCGATATCGACCATTTCAAAAAGTTCAACGACACCTACGGACACGACGTCGGCGACCAGGTCCTCTGCATGGTGGCCAAGCGCCTGTCCCAGGTCGGCGGCGGCGGCCAGGCTTTCCGCTGCGGAGGCGAAGAGTTCGCCATCGTCTTTCGCAACACCTCCGCCAAAGACGCTTTCGAGCATCTCGACGCGCTGCGCCAAATCGTCGAGAAATCCACGTTTCATGTGCGTGGCGCCGATAGAAGAGCCGAGAGAAGTGCGGAAAAAAGAAGTGCGGAAAAAAGACAAGCGGAGAAAAGCGCCGCCAGCGGCAGCGGTCCCGCGCACGATCTTTTTGGGAACGACCTTCGAACCAGTGGGTCGGACCGCAGAAAGCCCACAAAAGAGTCCGCAAAAAAGAAGATCGCTGTCGCGAGTCCCGGCCACCCGCTTGATCGTTTATCGGTAACCGTCAGCATCGGAGTGGCCGAGCCCAGCACCCGCAATCGCCAGCCCGAGCAGGTGATCCAGGCCGCCGACCAGGCCCTCTATCGCGCCAAGAATAAAGGAAGGAACCGCGTGGAACTGGCCTCCGCAGCCCCACTCCGCCTGGCCGAAACCAAGCGCCCAAAGGCGTCGCGCCTCTGAAACGGCGTTCACATCACCCGATTCCGGGGATCGTTTTCCGGCGACCTGGCCCGCTGCCTGCCCAGCGGCAAAATTGACGCCGATGAATCCCGGCCTCTAAAATCAACTCATCCATGCCCAACTATGAATACCTGTGCAAGCAGTGCGGACATCGCTTTGAAAAAATCCGCAAGTTCTCCGACAAGCACCTGCGCAAGTGCCCCGAATGCGGAGGCGTCCTCGAGCAAGTGATCTCGGCTCCAGCCGTGCAGTTCAAAGGCTCGGGATGGTACGTGACGGATTACGCGAAGAAAGGGACTGCTTCCGCGTCGTCGTCTTCATACGAAGGCGACGGTCTGTTGAAAGACACCAAGAAGGCCGACAAGCCCAAGACAGAAACCTCGCACAAGAAACACAAGAAAGACTAGAGCTGGTCGCGTCGGCCAGGCCAGTTCCATCCCAACCCGTTCTTCATCCCGCAATCGTTATCCCGCAATCGTTATCCCGCAATCATGGGCACGGCCACGAGCGCGGCAATCATGCCAATGGTGCGGGCGCGGCTGAAGTGTTCGCGCAAAAACACGCGGGCCAGCAGCACAGTGGCGGCGGGATAGAGCGAGCTAAGCACGACCGCTGCGTCCAGGCGTCCGATTTGAAACGCGTGAATGAAGGCGGCGCTGGCGCTGATGTCGAGGAACCCGGCAAACACGGCAATCCCCAGCACCGGCGCGGGCACCGCCCGCAGTTGTCTTCCGAAGAGAACAATGGCTGCCGTCACCAGCAACGAAGCCGATCGCGAGCAGCCCGCAACCCACAACGCGGAGGCGTTCCCCGCCTGGTGGATGCAGAGATAGAAACCCGCGAAGCCAATTCCGGCCAGCATGGCCAACCCCAAGCCTTCGGGACGGCCGGCGCCAGCTTCGCTGCGTGAGATAAGCCAGACGCCGATTGCCGCGAGCGCAAAACCGCACATGTGCCGGTAGCCCGGAAAGCCTTCCGCGAAAGCGCTGACGATGGTGGGAATCGCGGCGCCCAGGATCGCAGCCACCGGCGCTAACAATCCCATGTTTCCGTTGGCCAGGGAACGATAGAACAACGCCAGCGCGGTGCCCCCGACCGACCCGGCAAGCAGCGCCCAAATCAGGCTCGAACTTCCCGGAAATGGCGCGTGCGTCATGCGCGCAACCGTGCCGACCGCAACCAGGCCGCTGAGATGCACGATGGCCGTAAACAGAAACGTGTTCGTGCGCCGCGTGCCCACTCCGCCCAGAAAATCGCTGGCGCCCCAGGCCCACGCCGCGGTCAGGCTATAAACAGCGGGAATGTATTGAGCGGCGACGCACATCGCCTTCGAGATTAGCACGCGGCCAGCAAGAACCAAGCTCCCGTAGAGACGGGGCTTGCCCCGTCTCAGGCTGCGGAGACGCGGCCAGCCGCGTCTCTACAGGAAATGCCGCCTAACAGCCCGTGGTGGAAGTCGGCACGTAGCGGATGGGTAACACTATTCATGAATTGTCATCCCGAGCGCAGCGAGGGATCTGCATTTTCGCGGCAAACTACAGATCCCTCCCCCTCGGCTACGCTCGGGGTCGGGATGACAAAATCAGGTGAATTGAGGGTGAAACTGCGGGTTCTCACTTTCACCACGGGCTGCTAAGCCTTCCCCGCCAGCAATTGCCGCAACACATACTGGAGAATGCCTCCGTTCGCGTAATACAGCGCCTCTTGCGGCGTGTCGATGCGCACGACAGCCTGAAATTCGGCGGCCTGAACACCCGCCGCCTTTCCGCCCTGCACGCGCACCGCAATCTTGCGGCCGGAAGAAAATTTCTCCACCACTTCGCGAATTCCCGCGATCTCGAAGACCTCCTCGCCGGTCAATTTCAGCGTCTCCGCATTTTCTCCCGGCAAAAACTGTAGCGGCAGAATGCCCATGCCGGCCAGGTTCGAGCGATGAATGCGCTCGTAGCTCTCCGCGATCACGGCGCGAACCCCGAGCAGGCGCGGCCCCTTGGCTGCCCAGTCGCGCGAGCTTCCGGCCCCGTATTCCTTGCCCGCGAGAATCACGAGCGGCACTTTTTCGGCGCGATACTTTTCCGCCGCATCGAAGATCGGCATCTCCGCGCCATCGGGCAAATGGCGTGTGAACCCGCCTTCGGTGTCCACCATTTTATTGCGCAACCGGACGTTGGCGAACGTGCCGCGAACCATGACCTCGTGATTGCCGCGGCGCGATCCGTAAGAATTGAAATCCGCCGGATGCACGCCGTGCGCCATCAGATATTTTCCGGCG
The DNA here is from genome assembly GCA_963772155.1 of uncultured Acidobacteriaceae bacterium. Taxonomy (GTDB): domain Bacteria; phylum Acidobacteriota; class Terriglobia; order Terriglobales; family Acidobacteriaceae; genus Acidiflorens. The sequence goes on from CAVYVX010000001.1 coordinate 151,595, forward strand.
GGGCCGCCTTTTTTGATCGATCCCGCGGGCGAGATGTGGTCGGTGGTGACGCTGTCGCCAAGCACGGCCAAAACGCGCGCGCCCTTGATGTCCTCAATCGGCGGCGGCTTGAGCGCCATGGCATCGAAGTACGGCGCCTGGCGAATGTAGGTGGAATCGTTTTCCCAAGCGTAGGTCTCGCCCTTCGGAACCGGCAGACCGCGCCAGCGCTCGTCTCCCGCGTACACCTCCGCGTAGCTCTTGCGGAACATCTCCGGCGTAATTGCGCTGGCCATCGCCTCTTCGACTTCCTGCCGCGAAGGCCAGATGTCGGCGAGGTAAACGGCTTTGCCGTCTTTGCCTTTGCCGACGGCATCTTTACGAAGATCAATGTCGATGCGTCCCGCCAAAGCGAACGCCACCACCAGCGGCGGCGACATCAGATAATTGGCGCGGACTTCGGAATTGATCCGGCCTTCAAAATTGCGATTGCCGGAAAGCACCGAGGCGACGACGAGATTTTTCTCGTCAATTTCTTTCGACACTTCCGCGGGCAGCGGCCCGGAATTTCCGATGCACGTGGTGCAGCCATAGCCGACGATGTGGAACTTCAGCTTCTCCAAATACGGCATCAGGCCCGCCTTTTGCAGATAGTCGAGAACGACTCTCGATCCCGGAGCGAGCGAAGTTTTCACCCACACAGGCACTTCCAGGCCGTGCTCCACCGCTTTCTTCGCCAGCAGTCCGGCGGCCAGCATCACCGACGGATTCGACGTGTTCGTACAACTCGTGATCGCGGCAATCACCACGCTGCCATGATGCAATTGCCCGTGGGCGGAAGGTTTCGGCTCGCCTGGTGTGGCCTTCGTCTTTATTAAGCCCGGCAACGCCTTCTTGAACGACTCGCCCGCTTGCGACAGCGCCACTCGATCCTGCGGGCGCTTCGGTCCGGCGAGACTCGATTCGACCGTGCCCAGATCGAGACTCAACAGCTCGGAATACTCGGCTTCCGGCGTTTTAGCATCGTGAAAAAGCCCCTGCTCGCGCGCGTAGGCTTCGACCAGCGCGATCCGTTCGTCACTGCGCCCGGTGAGTTTCAGGTAGCGCAGGCTCTCTTTGTCAATCGGGAAGATGCCGCAAGTGGCGCCGTATTCGGGAGCCATGTTGGCAATCGTGGCGCGATCGGCGAGCGGCAAATCTTCGAGGCCGGGGCCAAAATATTCGACGAACTTTCCCACCACGCCGTGCTTGCGCAGCATCTCGGTGATGGTAAGGACCAGGTCGGTTGCCGTCGCGCCTTCGCGCAATCGTCCCGTGAGCTTCACGCCGACAACCAGCGGAATCAGCATGGATACAGGCTGTCCCAGCATGGCGGCCTCGGCTTCGATGCCGCCCACGCCCCAGCCCAGTACGCCGAGTCCGTTGACCATGGTGGTGTGCGAATCGGTGCCGACAAGCGTGTCGGGATACGCCGTGCGCTTTCCGCCTTCTGCTTCTTCATGCACAAAGACCACGCGCGCCAGATATTCGAGGTTCACCTGATGGACGATCCCCGTGTCCGGCGGAACGATGGCAAGATTGCGGAAGCTGGTCTGTCCCCAGCGCAGAAACGCGTAGCGTTCTTTGTTGCGCTGGAATTCGAGCAGCGCGTTCACGTCAAACGCATTGGCCGTCCCGAATTCATCGACCTGCACCGAGTGGTCAATGACCAGTTCGGCGGGTAGCAGCGGATTGATGAGTTTCGCATCGCCGCCCAGGCGCTTCATGGCATCGCGCATGGCGGCAAGATCGACGACCGCGGGCACGCCGGTGAAATCCTGCAACAGAACGCGGCTGGGCGTGAAGGCAATTTCTTTTTCCGGCTTCGTATCTTTGTTCCACGCCGCCAGCGCGCGGATTTCGTCCCCAGTTACGTTGCGTCCGTCTTCCGTACGCAACAGGTTCTCCAGTAGAATGCGCAGTGAGAACGGCAAGCGCCGCGTCGAGATGCCCTGCCGGTCGAGCGCGTCGATCCGGTAGATCTCATATTCCTTTTTGCCGACGGTGAACGTCGCGCGTGCGCCGAAACTATTCGTTGACATAATGGCCTTCCAGTTTGACCGAAAAAAGAAAAGCGGCCTGCGTGGGCCGCCCTCCTTTTCCGGATTTTGCTTGTGGCTTAGACGCCTTTGACGTTTTCCGCCTGCCAGCCCTTGGGGCCCTTGACCACGTCGAACTGAACTTGTTGGCCCTCTTGCAAGCTCTTAAAGCCGTTTGCCTGGATGGCGGAGAAGTGAACGAAAACGTCCTCGCCATTCTGGCGGCTGATGAAACCATAGCCCTTGGCATCGTTAAACCACTTGACTGTTCCTGTTTCCATGATATTGCCGTGTTCCTTTTGTGTTGAAGTATGCGCTGGAACTCGCCGGATAGTACAAGCAGATCGCCAGGCAGGTCACGCTGTAGGCCCGGGTACTGCTCACGACCGCAAAGATCGAACGCAATTAAATTGTACATATTCGCGCGTAAATGGCGAGAAAATTTTGCGCTTACATAGATAACCCGAAATGGCTGGACAAGGTGAGAGTAACACCCGCCTCCTGGCAGGTTGCGGTTTCCGTCCTACATAATTTTGTATCCGGCTGAAAAATAAGGCCAATTGGTTTTCAGGAAGACCCGTGCTTTCAGTTCGATCCGAAGGGCTACAGGGTAGCGGCTTGTTCCCGCCGCCGCGCCTGGATCTCGATGTAGACGTTGATCAGCGAAACCGCGGCGGGCGTCACGCCGGGAATGCGCGCGGCTTGGCCTAGCGTTTGCGGGACGACTTTGCCCAGCGTCTCCTGCATCTCGCGCGACAAGCCGCTGACCGCCCGGTAATCGAACCAATCGGGAATGCGGCGCTGCTCGGCCTTCTTCAGCCGCTCTATGGCGCGCTGCTGCTGCTCGAGATAGCCGGCATACTTAATCTCCGTTTCGATGGACTTGAGTTCGTTGCGAATTTCGCTGGAAATCTTTACCACAGGGGACACGGGAGACACAGAGGAAATTCTTTCGAAAAACTCTGGCAACAGGCTTCTTAGGATTGGCGCCAGCCGCTCGATGACGATTTCAGGCCGCTTCAGCAGTTGCGCTAAAGGCTGCCCCACCGCGGAAGATAGATCGTCAGGCTCGTGTGGTGACGGGCGCCCTCGCCCGTCTAAGACAGCAATCTGCTCCGCCATTGCTGGCATCACCTTCGTCTTTTCCAGCAGCAATTTCATTTCTTCCAGCCGCCGCTGCTTGGCCTCGAAATCCTTCCACGCTTCATCCGGGATTAGGCCCACGCGGCGGCCGTACGGAGTCAGCCGCCGGTCGGCGTTGTCTATGCGCAGGTGCAAGCGAAACTCCGCGCGCGAGGTAAACATGCGGTAAGGCTCGTTGGTGCCCTTGGAAATCAGGTCGTCGATCAGAATGGCCGTGTACGCTTCCGAGCGGTCGAGCGCCAGCGGAGGTTCTTTCTTTATTTGCAGCGCCGCGTTGATTCCCGCCATGATTCCCTGGCACGCCGCTTCTTCGTAGCCCGACGTTCCATTGATCTGGCCGGCCAGAAACAGCCCGGCAATCTTCTTCGTTTCCAGCGTGCGGCGGAGTTCCGTGGGATCAATCGAGTCGTACTCAATGGCGTAGCCGGGCCGCATCATCTCCACGTTTTCGAGGCCGGGAATCGACTTGAGGATCGCCACCTGCACATCGATTGGCAACGAAGTGCTCATGCCGTTGACGTAGATTTCGTGTGTGTTCAGGCCCTCGGGCTCCAAAAAAAGCTGGTGCGTCGGTTTGTCGGGAAACTTGACGATCTTGTCTTCAATCGAGGGACAGTAACGCGGGCCGGTCGCTTGAATCTGCCCGCTGTACAGCGGCGAGCGGTGCACGTTCTCGCGGATGATGCGGTGCGTTTCTTCCGTGGTAAACGCGATGTAACAGGGCGCCTGCGAGTCGTGGTGGGCCACGCGCCGGGTGCGAAAGCTGAACGGAGTCGGATCCAAATCGCCCGGCTGGAGCTCGAAGCGCGACCAGTCTATGCTGCGGCCGTCGAGGCGCGGAGGCGTCCCCGTTTTGAGCCGGCATCCACGCAGCCCGAGTTTCTTGAGCGCCTCGCCCAGCAGGACCGCCGCCGGCTCTCCCGAACGCCCCGCCGGATACTGCTCTTCGCCGCAGTGAATCAGCCCGTTAAGAAAAGTCCCAGTCGTAATGATGACGGCATCCGCCGCAACGCGGCGCCCATCGCGCAGCAGGATGCCGCGAATGCAGTTGCCAGTTGCCGGTTGCCAGTTGTCAGTGGTGTAGGGTGTAACTGATGGCTGATGGCTGATGGCTGACGGCTGCTCCACCACCACATCCACCACTTCCGCCTGCTTGATCTTCAGGTTCGGCTGCGACTCCAGCACTTCGCGCATCTTCAGGCGGTAGGCCTGCTTGTCGCACTGCGCGCGGGGCGACCAGACGGCGGGGCCGCGCGAAGTGTTGAGCAGGCGGAACTGGATGCCGGCCGCATCCGCGATTTCGCCCATGATGCCGCCGAGCGCATCCACTTCCCTCACCAGGTGCCCCTTGGCGATGCCGCCGATGGCGGGGTTGCAAGACATCTGCGCAATCAGATCGACGTTCAACGTAAACAGCGCCGTCTTCATCCCCATGCGAGCCGCAGCCATGGCGGCTTCGCATCCGGCATGACCGCCGCCCACCACAACCACCTCGAAATGTTCGTCAAACGGCTGCATGTGCGCGTGTTCAAAACCCACAACCGCGGAGGGAATCGGACTACGCCAATTGTAGCAACGATCTTTTACTCCAACGGCGAGGCTCGGACGGCAAGCGGCTGGCGTGGGCGCCGGTTGCGAACGCCGCGACCCTGGCCCCAACCGTTTGCTCCCCACCACTACCCGGCGATATAGTTATTAGTACCGCGTTTTTTAATCTCGTAATGTTTACCGACTTCACCGCAACCGGCCGCTGGGCCAAGAAACCAGTACACGTTGTCTACCAGGCATTGTTGGTGGCCATCGCCACCCGTCACGCCGATGCGGTGGACATCAAGTTTTTGGTGGACGGGCGGCCGGTCTGGGTCGCGCTGCCGCATCCGGCTTGGGTCGAGTACAAGAAGCGCACCGGAAAGCCGATCACCGATCCTTTGGCCAAGGAGATCGCCGGCCATTTTTTGAAAGTGGCGCTGGAATCGGGCGAAGGCCTGGGCCGTGAAATGTATTCGCTTACCGTCGAGGAAACTCTTAAGCACCTGGATGGCGTGGTGGCGGAGGTTGAAGCTCCGGTTGCCGCCCGCCGGCCAGTGGAAATAGCCCTCGAAAGGGGGCAAAATTAGTGTTGTCCCGGTAAAGTTGTAGCAGGTCACTCGGGCAGGACCTTTTTGCGCGGCCACGCCTTTCTGCCCGCGGATGCGATTTTTATGGCGCGGTAAATCAATCGTTCGTTGTTGGAGGAGGAGAGCGTTATTATGTCCAGCTTAATACCCGAAGTGAAAACCATAACCCCGAGAAAAACAGCAACGCAGCATAAGCGTTTGAACGCCTGGGTGGAGGAAGTGGCCCAGCTCTGTAAGCCCGATCAAGTGCACTGGTGCGACGGATCGCCCGCGGAATATCAGGCGATGCTGCATCTGATGGTGCAGACGGGCACAGCCATCTGGCTGGCGCACGAGAAGCGCCCGAACAGCGTCCTGGTCCGCTCGAGTCCGGCCGACGTGGCGCGCGTCGAAGACCGCACCTTCATCTGTGCGCGGACCAAGGACGAAGCCGGCCCCACCAACAACTGGGAAGATCCGGCGAAGATGAAAGAGAAGCTGCAAGGGCTGTATGCGGGCGCGATGACGGGGCGGACGATGTATGTGATCCCCTACAGCATGGGCCCGATCGGCTCGCCGATCGCGAACATCGGCGTCGAGATCACCGATTCGCCCTACGTCGTGGCCAACATGCACATCATGTCCCGGGTCGGCACGCGCGTGCTCGACGTGCTTGGCAGCGACGGCGATTTTGTCCGCGGCCTGCACTCGGTGGGCGCGCCACTCGGGGCGAACGAAGCGGATTCGCCCTGGCCCAACAATGCGAAGGAAAAATATATTTGCCACTTTCCGGACACACGGGAGATTTGGTCGTACGGCTCCGGCTACGGCGGCAACGCGCTGCTGGGCAAGAAGTGCCACGCGCTGCGCATCGCCTCGGTGCAGGCCCGCGACGAAGGTTGGATGGCGGAGCACATGCTCATCCTGAAGATGACCAACCCCTCGGGCCAGGCCAAGTACTTCACCGGCGCGTTCCCCTCGGCCTGCGGCAAGACGAATTTGGCGATGCTGATTCCGACGATTCCGGGATGGAAAGTGGAAACCGTCGGCGACGACATCGCCTGGATGAAGTTCGGCGCCGATGGCCGTCTCTACGCCATCAATCCGGAGTACGGGTTCTTTGGCGTAGCTCCCGGGACCAGCATGAAGTCGAACCCGAACGCCATGCTCAGCGCGACGAAGAATTCCATCTTCACTAATTGCGCGATGACGCCCGACGGCGACGTGTGGTGGGAACAGATGACCGCGGAAAAGCCGCCCAGGTTGGTCGACTGGTTGCGGCGTCCGTGGACCCCGGATTCTCCTCGCAAGTCGGCGCATCCCAATTCCCGCTTCACGACTCCGGCAAGGCAGTGCCCGGTGATCGCTCCGGAGTGGGAAGACCCCAAAGGCGTGCCCATCGACGCCATTCTTTTCGGTGGCCGGCGAGGCGGAGTGGTCCCGCTCGTGACCGAGTCGTTTAGCTGGCAGCACGGAACGTTTCTGGGGGCGACCGCCAGCAGCGAAACTACCGCTGCCGCCACGGGCAAAGTCGGTGAGCTGCGCCGCGATCCCATGGCGATGCTGCCTTTCTGCGGCTACAACATGGGCGATTACTTTGCCCACTACCTGAAGATCGGCGCCAAGCCGGGCGCGAAGCTGCCGAAGATCTATTACGTGAACTGGTTCCGCACCGACGAGAACGGCAAATTCCTCTGGCTGGGATACGGCGAGAACAGCCGCGTGCTGAAATGGATCTTCGAGCGCTGCGATGGTAAAGCGCACGCCGTGGATACGCCCATTGGCAGGCTTCCCGCGCCTGCGGACCTCGATACCAAGGGACTCGATCTGCCTCCGGCAAATGTCGCCAAGTTGCTGGGCGTGGATGTGGAGGGCTGGCTGGCCGAGGTGCCATTGATTCGGGCGCATTTTGCCCGCTTCGGCAGCCATCTTCCCGATGGCTTGAGCCGGGAAGTGGCCGAACTGGAAGAGCGGCTGCGGAAGGCCAAGAAGTAGATCGAAAACCAGTTGCCAGTTGCCAGTGGTCAGTTGCCAGTCAAACCTGCGCTAACTTACCTTCTACTGGCAACTGGTCGCTGGCAACTGGCAACTGGTAAATCAAAGCATGTTCGCCCGTAAACTCCGCGTGGAATACGAGCACGAGGGGCAGTTCCATCCCTGCCCGTTGAAATGGCTCGACAATTTTATTGCGGTTCCAGCGGTGCAGTGCCCCGCTCGTGTAGAGACGGGGCTTGCCCCGTCTCCGTCGGACTGAGGGACGCTATCAGCCTGTGGTGAAAGTGAGAATCCGCCGTTTCAACCTCAATCCACCAAGTTTTGTCATCCCGAGCGAAGCGAGGGATCTGCATTTTCGCGGCAAACTGCAGATCCCTCGCTTCGCTCGGGATGACAATTCAGGAAAAGTTTGTTTGTCCGCCGCTCTCCGACTTTCACCACGGGCTGCTATGGAAGGCTGGTTTCGGCGGAAAAGCTATCTGCCCAAGGATGCAACCCTGATGCTGACCCTCACATAGCAGGCTGGGCCCCCTTCACTCAGACTTCCAAGTCACCGTGAAGCTCGATCCGTCCCGCCTGAGGGCCGACGGAGACGCTGTAATCGGGCTGTTTTTGTCGCCGCTCTTAGTCGAAATGGATTCTTGCACGACACTGCCGAAATCCCTGATCACTCCTGAGTAGTCGGAATCGGTCGCGGTATTGCTGCCCCCGCTCACACGTGTGTAGGACTGGCCAAAATGGTCGGCGCGGAAATCGGAGAGTTTGTTTCCGTCCATCTCTTCAATCCATTCGGCGGAATTCCGTTTCGCCCCGGAGTTGGTAAACGTCACTTCCTTGCTGAAGGACTCGTCTGTGGTGTCGTTTTTGATCGAGACCGTGTACTCATCGTCGCCGTCGTAAGTTACCTCCGCCGAAAATTTATCGCCAGCCTTGATCGAGACGTTCTCTGATGACCATGGTGCCTTCGGGATAAAACTCGTACCAGACGTAATAAGAGGGAGTCGAGTAATTGCAATCGGCATCCGTTCCAATCTGCTCCACGGTGTTGGAGTTCCATCCGTCGATGCCCACCCATTCCGAGGAGTCGCTGTTCGGGGTCTCACTGCAGTTGACTGCGGCGACTATCCACGAGCCATGGACCTGCGTGAAGTCGGAGCCGGTCACAGCGTAGCCGGTCCAGATGTCGTTATACGAAACCGTAACGTGATTCACCGCGTCGTATTCAGGACGCATTCCCGGCAGAACTCTTCTCGGCCGGTGCCGGCGTGGGATTCTTCCATCTGGTGTTAGAGGTGAAGTAGACCCGCTGGGCGACTGCGCCAGGGCAGGCAATGTGGCGAGCATCAACAAAATTCCCAACCATTTCGACACCATGGGTCCTCCTGGTCTTCCATGCCGGGATTCTCGAATTTAGATCCGAAAATCGCCTAATATACCCGAGAATATCATGCGGCTTGCCGCGTTTCCGTTCGCGCCACCGTTCCTCTGATTCCCAGCGGGAGGCGGGGCAAGACGTCTCTACGGATGAATCGCCGCCCTGACACGAAACCCTCAATTCCCGCAACCGCTAGCTTGCGCCGCCAAAAGTGGTGGCTCGTTCCACCTTGAGCAGGCTGGCAAACAGGCGGACGATCATGCCGTCGAAGCGCGTGCCGCTCAGCTTTCTCAGCTCCGCCAAAGCTTCCTCGTCGGATTTGGGCGGAGTGAAAGAGCGGCCGCTGCTCAGGTTCACGTAGGCGTCGGCGACGGCGACGATGCGGCCATGGAGCGGAATCTTCTCGCCTTTCAGTCTGTAAGGGTGGCCGCTGCCGTCGAAAGCTTCGTGATGGGATTCGACAGCCTGGGCCACGCGCTCGATTTCAAGGACCGCCCGCAACAGGTCCGCTCCCAGTTGCGAGTGTTGCTTGATCGCCGCGAGTTCATTGTCCGTAAGCGCGCCAGCCTTGTTCAGAACTCGATCGGGCACGAACAGCTTGCCTACGTCATGCACCCGCCCCGCGAAGGTGGCGTCTTCCACCTCCTGCGCCGGCAGGCTGAGTCCGCGCGCGATCATCTCCGCATAATGCCCGCATTGTTCGCCATGACCCGCGACATTGCGCTCCCTGAGTTCGGCGGCGCGCGCCAAGGTTTCGACGGCCTCCTTTATCGCCTTCTCGTCCCTGGTATCCTCGCCTCCGCACAACTTGCGGAGCGTACCGGCCAGTTCTTCCAGGTCCTCCGGTCCGTTATGCTCGCGCTGCAGAAATCCATCGATGTAACTGGAGACAAGCTGCCGCTGCACGGCGGACCCCTCGCCAAACGCATCCGAGGTGGAAACCCGATTGCCGCCCGCGTGCTTGGCCACATACATGCCTGCGTCCGCCACGCGAATCAGTTCCTCCATGGAAAATCCATGCGCGGGGAAGCTGGCGACGCCGAAACTGCCGGTGATGTGGTGCTCCTCGAGCATGGGATCGGTGGCGAGCCAGAGCTGCAATCTTTCCGCCAGCACCCGCGCCTGCTCGATGCCGGTCTCGGGCATGAGGATGACGAATTCGTCTCCGCCGTAGCGGGCCACCACGTTCGACTGGCGGCACTTTTGTTCGAGCAGCCGGCCCACCCGCGCCAGCACCAGATCGCCCTCCAGATGGCCGAGCGAATCGTTGACCTGCTTGAATTTATCCAAATCGATGAGGATCACCGAGAACGGCCTGCCCGAACGGGATGCGCGGCGCCACTCCGAATTCAGCGCCTCCCAAAAAAAGCGCCTCGTCTTGATGCCGGTCAGCCCATCGGTGATCGATTGCTGCTGCAGCTTCTGAAAGACGAACGAATTGTGCAACGCGGTCGCGAGAAGATCGGCCAGCGTGTTCAGGATCAAAACGTCCTGCGGCGCGAAGGCATTCTCGTCGCGGCTCTCAATGTTGAGGACGCCGAGCAGCGTCCCGCCGTAACTGATCGGCAGGCAGAGCACGGCCCGCGATTCCGGCAGCACACCCTCGAGCTGCCCCGGGCCGGCGTTTTGCACCAGCGCGTTTACCCCGGTGCGCGCGACCTTCCCCAGGACTCCGCTGCCCACGGCGATCCGGCGGCCCAGCGTTTGCGATGTCGCGCCCGCCTCGGCTTTGATCTCGATGTCCTTGGTGGCGTAGTCCATGATGCCAATGCCGATGTGATCGTAGTGAAAGTTCTTCTGGATCTCGCGCACGATGTCGGCCATCATCTGTCCGGCGTCTTCGCTCGATATCGCCATTTTTGAAATGCCGTTCAGAAACGCGAGATGCCGGGCGCGGCGCTGTTCCTGGGTAAACAGGCGCGCATTCTCGATCGCCACTCCCAGCTGTCCGGCGGCGGTTTGCATGACTTGGAGGTCCCTCGCCTGAAATTGCAATTCCCGTTCCGTACTCAGCGCCGCCATCACTCCCGCGGCTTTGCCGCCAAGAAAAATGGGCACGGCGCAGAAGGACCGGGCCGGCCGCGCAGGCACAAGATCGACGCCCAATTTCGCCCGCACCTGTTCCATATTAGACGCGATCAGCAGCGGTTCCCCCGTCCTGATTATGTACTCGGTCAGTCCATTGCCGGCCGGACGCGAGCGCTTGGGAAGAACGGCGCCGCCTTCGGCCTCCAGTTCGAAGCGGATCTCATCCTCTTCCTGAAACGCGATGTAGAAAGTGCTGGTGTCGAAAATCTGGCCCAACTCCACCTGCACCGTGCGCAGCACCTCGTCCTGATCGAGATGCGAACTGATGGCCTGCCCGATCTCGGTGAGCAGCTCGTATTCCTTGGTGTGGCGCTGCGCTTCGCGCATGACCACATAGTTTTCCAGCGTCAGCGCGATCTGCAGCGCCAGCCCCATCAGCAAGCGCAGATTCGAAGGACCGAACATACGCCGTTTCGCGTGCGGAAACAGAAGGACGCCGAAGTTGTGCTCGCGCGTTTGCAGGCTCACCGCTACCAAGTCGGTGATGCCCTCCGCCAGCAGCGTCTGCTTGCAGACCTCGAATTTTCCGCCCGCCAGCGCGGGCAAGGGCTCCGCCAATTCGGCAAGATTGGTGAAGTTGACCACTCCACCGCGCCGATAGGCCAGCTCGGCGAGGTAGTCCCCGGCTTGCGTCTTTTGCAGCTTTTCCAGGAACTCCGCAGAGAATCCCTTTTGCACCGAGGGCACGGTGCCGCGCCACTGCTCGGAGACAAAAAAGACCGCGCGGCGTAAAGGCAGGGGCGCCACTAACCTATCCAAAAAAGTTTGCAAGCAGGGCGCCAGGTCGGATGCCGATAACAACCGGTGTGCATCGACGCCCAGGGTCGAAAACGCCAGCGCGTTTTCCCGCACCGCATTGCGTTCGTTTTCGAACAGCACCATCACCATGGCGATGGTCAGCAGCATCTGCGGAATCAGTGCCAGGAAACCCGCGAACTGGCCAACGATGTCGAAAAAAGGCTGCCGGAACTGCTCCGCACACATCAGGGCCGCCCACAGCGCCAGCGCCAACGCGAGCGTCCGGAACGCCACCGAATTCCGGCGAGATGAGTAACGGTAAAAATGAAACGAACAATAGAGCAACAGCGCTGCCAGCCATAATTCCAGCTGCAAATAGATTGGCGCCGGAGTCGCGCTCCCGCCGAATACTCCGCCCGCCATCTGCGCCCGCCAGCCGGCCAGCGCCAGCAGGCCCCCTACAGCCGCCAGCGCAACCTCATACCACTTGAGATGGAACGGCTCCTTCATCAGCCGGGTCGAGACGAAGATGCACAACGCCATCGCCACCAGCAGCAGCGATCTCAGCAAAAACACAGGCCCGGAAAGGCCTTGAAAATATTCGTCCGCCTTTAGCGCGCAGTACAGCGTGTATGCCGCCCAGGCCATTTGCCAGGCGCGAAAATAGTCATGACGGTCTTGTTCGTACAGGTAGGTGAAGACCAGGAACACCAGCAGGGCCACAGCCCCAGGCATCAGCACCAGACCTGTGGCAACGCTATGCATCGGTCAATGTTTCCTCATCGTTCGTAACTGGGCCCGGACGTAACTCCAGATAGTCTAATCCTCTCACGTCCGGCAGATCGAAAAAACCGGCGTCTTCCGGCAGGTTCCGCCCTGGGCGCGCTGCTGTCAAAAGTATCTTTGATTAAGATGCAATGCCGCTATAGCGATCTTGTCTTTCAGAATCACCTTCGTAACCCGTCGGTAACCCATCCGATCCTCGTGGAGACGCCGCTTGCCGCGTCTCCCGCGACGCGAAACGGAGCAAGCCCCGTCTCTGCAGGCGATAGAATTTAGGCGGCATAGGCTGCTAGAGCCAAGACACCAACCCCGCTATACTCAAGGCTTATGCTTCGCGTTCGATTCGCGCCGTCGCCCACCGGCTTTCTGCACGTCGGCAGTGCCCGCACCTTCATCTTCAACTGGCTCTACGCCCGCCACAACGGAGGAGCACTGGTCCTGCGCCTCGACGACACCGACGTCGAGCGCAACACCGACGCTTCCGCGAACTCGATTTTTGAAGGCCTGCGCTGGCTCGGCCTGGGCTGGGACGAGGAATACAAGCAATCCGAACGCCTTGCCCTGCACCGCCAGCTCGCCGACGCCATTTTTCAGAAAGACCTGGCGTACCGCGATTTCACTCCCGCCCACACTGGCGACAGCGAGAAATCCGGCGCCAATCAAACCTGGCTCTTCAACCCCGGCATGAGGGAACTTTCCCGCGCCGCGAGCGACCGCCGCGCCGCCGCCGGAGAGTCCTTCGCCCTGCGCTTCCGTGTTCCCCGCGGCGCCGGCGAGCAAATCCGCTTCACCGACGCCGTCTATGGCGAGCAGGTAAAAGATACTGCCGACATCGAAGACTTTGCCCTGCTCCGTTCCGACGGCATGCCCACCTACCACCTCGCCTCCTGCGCCGACGATCTCGACCTGCGCATCAGCCACATCATCCGCGGCCAGGACCATCTCTCGAACACCTTCAAGCACCTGCTCATTTTCGCGGGCGCGGGCGCCCAGCCGCCGCAATTCGCGCATCTTCCCCTGCTGGTCGCGCCCGACGGATCGAAGCTCTCCAAGCGCCGCCACGGGCCCGTGGTCAGCGTCGCCACCTACCGCGATGCCGGATTCCTGCCGGAAGCCTTCATCAATTTCCTCTGCCTGCTGGGCTGGTCGCCAAAAGACGATCGCGACAAGATGAGCCGGCAGGAACTCACCGACGCCTTCTCGCTCGAAGGCGTCAATCGCGCCAACGCCGTCGTCAATTTCAAAGAGAGCAGTGTAGAGCGGGCGCCCTCGCCCGCTTACCCCGAAGAAACTTTCGACCCCAAAGCCATCTGGCTCAACGCCGAACACATCCGCGGGCTTTCGCTCGACGACCTCAGCGCCCGCCTGCTCCCCATTGTCCAAGCCGCCGGGTTTCCCATCACGCCGGAAAAAATGCTTGCCATTACGCCGCTCATCCGCGAGCGCATCAAACTTCTGCGCGACGTTCTCACCGCCGCCGACTTTTTTTTCGTGAACCAGCTCCCGCCCTACGACGCGACCGAACTCATCCCCCAGAAGGGAGACGCCGCCATGGCGCTCAAAGTCCTGACTCGCGCGCGAGAAGTCCTGGCCCAAACGGAATTCAAGCACGACCCGCTGGACCAAACCCTCCGCGCCGCCGCCCAGGATATGGGCGTAAAAGCCGGACAAATGTTCCAGCCGATTCGTGTGGCCGTCTGCGGCCGCAAAAATGCCCCGCCGTTATTCGAAACTCTGGAGGTGCTGGGAAGGGAAACAACACTGGGGCGAATCGAGCAGGCAATTCAGAAAATCTCATAGGGCTTCTGGGGAAAGACTGCGGAAACAAAAACTGGAGCGCCGGACGCCCTCGCCACTGCTATCCGCCAACTGCGCGCAAAACGAAAAGGCCACCCGGCAACTTGGGAGGCCTTTTCTCTTCAAGGGAGAATAGTTCCAACGGAGGTTTTATCCATCAGAACTTTCTGCCGAAATCTTATGAGTCTTAAAAGCGCAGTGTCAAGCAAAATCTGCGGATTAAATAGTCTTATTTTCAACAACTTACAAGATATGTCCACAAGTCGTCAAACCAGGCCGATATGGGTCAAAATCCCCTCTTTTCCACATTAACAGCCTTCGATTGAGCGACTTACCGCTCCCGAGGTGCTTCCTTCGGCCGCTCCTCCAGGTGCAGCGAGATGATTTCCATCGCCTCCCGCCGGTCGAACACGGAGTCGGGAAAAAATCGTTTCACCAGCACCCGCAACCCTCCAAACGCGATCCCCGCAACCAACGCCAAGCCGATCACAATGCCGCAGAGCACGATGGCGTTGAACAGAAAGTTCGCCATGTTGTCTTTCCTGCTCGCGTAGGTATTCTCGTTCCAGGTGACATCGGCCTCGTAGCTGACCGACGACATCAGCGATCGCGCTTCGCTTTTTGTCAGCGGTCCCGCCGCGATCGCCACAATCGGGCCCGTGCGCGCATCGAAGAACGGCCCCACGTCAACTATCGTTGCCACTCCCGGCTGCTGTGCCGTGACCTGGTGCGAGGCGTCAATCTGCCGCAGCCGCTCCGCGGCAATCTGCGCATTTGGATATTCGATCAGCATCAGCGTGGCCTCGCCCGCCGCCGCCGCATACTTCCCTATCGCCACTTCCGCGTCCGACTTGAAATCCACCAGCGCGGCCGGCAGCGGCGATCCCACTCGATCCAGCGTCACCGGCCCCAAAATATATTTCGTCGAGTTTTTCTTCAGGTTCCCGCCGGGGGCCCCTGGGAACGGCTGCCGCGGCAGACGCGAGGGCAGCGTCGGCAAGTTCCCCTTGTTACCCACCACTGTCGGCAGCAGCCCGGCCAGTTCCCGCAATTGCGCCGCCGACATCGCGCTCATCTTGTCGAACGCCGCATCCACCAGCACGTTCCCCTGGAAAAACAGCACGCGGTTATTCAGAAACGCCGCCTGCCCGCCAATTTTCTCCTCCCCCATCTCCGCCGAATAGTAATAGGTGAAGGCGCCGTAAGCGCCGCTCGCGTCCGCAAACACCGCCGTTTTGATCGTCAAACTGCGGCCGTCGTCGCGCGTGTAGTCCGCCTTCTCCAGGCGCTCGAACCCGTACTCCTTGAGCACGGCCGCATTCGCCGCATCGGCCGCGGCGGCGTCGGAACTCCTCGCCACCGCGCCTTTCACCCGCCAACCGGCAAACTCCGTGGGAAGGACTGCTGTCGAAGCGGCAGCGGCCAAAGAAGCTGCGGACGTCGCCACCGGTTCAGCCGCCACAGTCGCAACCCAAAACACTCCGCAAAATAGAATAAAAACAGCGAGAATCTGCCCCGTGAATTTCATGCAAAAAAGCGCGCCTCTACTATCGGATTAGACTACCGGCAGTCCGGAAAACTTTCCACACGGGAAGATGATCAGACGCGACACTACTCGAACGCCGTCCGCAGAAAACTAACCAACTGCCACCCGTCCATGTACTTGTATGGCGTCTCCCCCATCGTGTAATGCCCGCAGGGCAGCACGACCACTTTGTGGTCTAGGTTGCGCTTCCTGAATTCCTCGACCACCTGCTCGGAAAATTCCGGCAGGAATGTCATGTCGTACTTGGCATAGATTATGAGCGAGCGGCGCGGCCAGCGTGAAAACTTATCGAAATACACCATCGGACTGGCGGCGCGCCACACCTGCCGCAGGTCCTCCAAGCCGATGGCCGTTTCCAGTCCCTCACGGATGTGCCGCGTCGATTGCCCGTGCCACACCACGTCGGCAAAGTAAGTGGAGGCATGATTGAAGGCGGCCACCTGAATGCGCGGATCGTGCGCCGTGGCGATAAACGCATAGCACGATCCCAGGCTCGTGCCCACGATGCCGAGCCGGTTGTGACCCTGCGCTTCCAGCCAGTCGAGGCAGCAGCGCGCATCTATTACGCCCTGCCGCGCGGAATCGAGTGTGCGCCCAATGTTGGCGGAAACGGCATAGTCGGCGCGGTCGATCTCCGCCGGACGGCGAATGTCGTGATACGGCATCGACAGCCGCAGCACCGCAATCCCCATCCAGTTCAGCGCCCGGCACAAGCTGCTGTAAGAAATCGCATCGGAATTCCAGTGCGGCAAGAGCACCACGGCGCGGCGTCCGCGAGCCGGAAACCAGCGCGCGTTCACCAGATTGTTCTCCGGGAAAGGCGTCGCCACCGGCGAGGTAAAGCGCAGAAACTCGGCATACGTCCCGCGAACTCTTTCTTCCAACCGCGGGTCCGGCGCTTCGCGCGTGCTGAACACCTGCACTTCGCGGCGCTCCAGGCGAAAATCCGTGGGCTCCTGGTACGCGTAAAATTCGTCGCTCGCCCGAATGATGCGGTCGTTGCAGCGCAAGAAATATTCCAGCAGGTCGCGCGGGCTCTGTCCCGGGCCTTGCTCAGAGCCTTGCTCAGAAAGCCCGCCATTGCGGCCGGGCCAGCCCTCGGTCCAATCCAGCCCCCACTCCAGCGGACGCACCACGCGGTTATTGTCCACCGACGTGAGCCGGGTCTCCCAGTCGTACATCCATTGCGCGTAGCGTGAGGGCATAGTCTTATTGACTATAGCAAACGCTGCATCACGTGCATTGGGACAATAGCGAGTGAGGAAGGCTGCATCAAGCAGTTCCGTGTGCAAACTAAAGTCATTGAGGTTGCTCTTCCCCGTGCGTAAAAACCAGGACTTTCCTCATTATTTGTCCGAAATGACACCACTTATGAAAGGATTTCAGCGAACGTCAACGCCGCGTTAGGTCTGCCTTCACCTTGGCGAGCGGGATGCGTTTTTCATGCCGCCGCGAGCGGGAAACCAGCACGTCCTCGATGTCCTCCCAGAGCGCCTTGTGCTTCTTGAGGTCGATTATGGCTGCGGTCTTGCGGCCCGCTTCGTCGGTGATGAACTGAATTCCAGTCATAGGCAGCGGTTCTCCCTGGGTGGTGTGGAACCTCTTCTCACCCCAATTTCGACAACCCGCGCTGTCAATCGGATAGTGCCACAGAACTCAGATTTCCAATATCACCGGCATAATCAGCGGGCGGCGCTGGGTTTGGCGGGAGATATAGCGCTTCAGGTCGGTGCGGATCTTCTCTTTGATCACGCCGTAGTCGGCTTTCTCTTCGGCGCTGGAGGCATCGAGGGTTTCCATGACGATTTCGCGGGCGCGCTCGATGACGCCGTTTTCGCCGGGCGCGAATCCGCGCGTCACAATTTCGGGCGCGGTTTCGACGCGTCCGGTGAGCTTGTTGATGGCGATGATGGGCATCACGAAGCCGTCTTCGCTGAGGTGACGGCGGTCTTTGATTACTAAATCTTCCACCACATCCGTGCGCGATCCGGAATCGATGCAGACGCGGCCGACGTTGACGCGTCCGGCCTTGCGGGCGCCGAGTTCGTCGATTTCAAGCACGTCTCCACTTTCGATCAGCAGCACGCTGCCGACCGCTCCAGTGCATGGACGCGGCCAGATCGGCATGTAACCGGAGCTGGCGGAATTCGCCGTGAATCGGAACGAAGTATTTCGGGCCGCACCAGATTGATGATGAGCTTCAGTTCTTCCTGGCTGCCGTGTCCGCTGACGTGAATGGGCGGGTAAGAGCCATCGTCGTAGATGACGAACGCTTCGCGGCGGAAGAGGTGGTCCACCATGCGGAAGATGGCTTTTTCGTTGCCTGGGATGACGCGCGAGGAGAGGACGACGGTATCGCCTTTTTCGATTTTGGCGTGCTTGTGGTTGTCCACCGCCGCCCGCGACAGCGCCGACATCGGTTCGCCCTGCGTGCCGCTGATGAGCACGCAAACTTTTTCCGGAGGGAAGTTTCTCATTTCGCCGGGATGGATCATCATGCCCTCGGGAATCTGGAGATAACCCAGGTCTTCGGCGATCTCGGACGAATTGTTCATGGCGCGGCCGATGAAACAAATTTTGCGGCCGTGGTCGCGCGCCATGTCGACGGTCAGCTTGATGCGATGAATCGAGGACGAGAAGCAGGAGATGAACAGACGCCGCTCGGTGCGGGCAAAGACCTCGTCGAACTTGCGGCGCACCGCGCGCTCGCTCGGCGTGTAGCCCTTGCGCTCGACGTTGGTGGAATCCTGCAAGAGCAGCAGCACTCCCTCTTTGCCGTACTCGGCGAAACCGTGCAGGTCGAAGAGGCGGTTGTCGGTGGGCGTGGGATCGACCTTGAAGTCGCCGGTGTGCAGCACAACTCCGAGCGGCGTGTGGATGGCGAGCGCCACGCAATCGACCAGGCTGTGCGTCACCTGCAAGCGGATGAATGGTGAACGGGCCAATCTTGAAGCGCTCTCCGGCGCGAATTTCGCGCAGGTCGGCGTCGTCGAGAAGCTGGTGTTCGTCGAGCTTGTCTTCAACGTAGGCCAGCGTGAACTCGGTGGCGTAGACGGGAACGTTGAGTTCGCTGAGGATCCACGGCAGCGCGCCGATGTGGTCTTCGTGGCCGTGGGTGAGGACGATGCCGCGCACATGTTTGCGATTTTCCAGCAGGTAAGAAATATCGGGGACAACGATATCGACGCCCAGCAATTCGGCTTCGGGGAACATCAGGCCGGCGTCCACTACGACGATGTCGTCGCCAAAGCGGATGGCCATGCAGTTCATACCGAACTCGCCCATCCCGCCCAGCGGAACTATATGCAGTTTTCCTTTTGACATTAGACCAATTGATGCTAGCACAGGAAGCTCGTGTAGAGACGGGGCTTGCGTCGTCTGCTTTGTGCGCGGCGGGAGACGCGGCAAGCCGCGTCTCTACGGGAAATCGGGAGCGCCGCTCATGCGCTGCGGCACTACCTTAGCCACTCTTCCAACTCGATCCCGCGGTCGGTTTTTTCGTCGCGGTACTTCACGATCACGGGCGTGTAGAGGGAGAGGTTCCAGTCTTCGAATTTGGATATGCCCTTGCCTTTTTTCACGGCGCGCGAGCCGGGGACGACTACGGCGTTTTCGGGAACTTCCAGCGGATGCTCCGGCGATGCGCGATAGATTTCGCCGCGCACCAGATCATAGAGCGGCGTGGAGCGGGTGAGGATGGTTCCCGCTCCCAGCACGGCGCGGGCGCGGACCAGCGTGCCTTCGTAGATTCCGCAGTTGCCGCCGACGAGCACGTCGTCTTCGATGACCACGGGGACGGCGTTGATGGGTTCGAGCACGCCTCCGACCTGGGCGGCGGCGCTCAGATGGACGCGCTTGCCCACCTGCGCGCAGGAGCCGACCAGGGCGTGCGAATCGATCATTGAGCCTTCATCGACGTAGGCACCGACGTTGATATACATGGGAGGCATGCAAATGACGGACGGCGCAACGTAGGCTCCTTCGCGGATGGAAGAGCCTCCGGGCACAAGGCGAATGCCGTCGGCGAGAGTTACGCGGCGCGCGGGGAAAGTATCTTTATCAACAAAGGTGAGCACGTCGCCGTCCCGCATTTCTTGCAACTCGCCGAGACGGAAGCCGAGAAGAATGCCTTGCTTGACCCAGGCATTGACGGCCCAGCGGCCGGCGACTTTCCCGGCGGCGCGAATCTCGCCGCGAGTTAGAGCGGCGCGAAAGCCGAAAAAAGTACGGCGGGCATCGGCGGCATTGGCGATAGTTTCGTCCGCCGCCAGGCGTTCAATGGCCGACTTCAGATTGAGTAGTGATTCTGACATAGAAAGTTAAGGGTCTGTGGTGAAACTCTCAGCGGTCTAACCTCGGCGGCTTCTAAAAATAAGCCGCTAATCGCACCGCTGAAGAGAGTGCGTGAGAACTCGGTCGTCCCTCCGGGACTTGGATCGTTATTTGCACTTTTCCCACCGCTGAAGCGGTGGGCTAAACTGGGTCGCCCCTCCGGGGCTGGATTTCGCGAAGTTTCGTTGCACCGGGCTGCTCGAAAACGAGTTGTCACACACTCTCTGAAGCGCTGCGCCACCCAAAATCAAGTACAGGAACGCCAACAGCGAGAAGTCAGCAGCCAAAAGCGAATAGCCAAGAGCCAAAAGCCAGCAGCTCGTAGCTCGCGGCTCGTAGCTCGAAGCTACTCTCTCACCCCACGCACTTGCATTCGCTGCGGATGAGGACGCCGGGCATCTGATGGCTGGCTTCTCGCGCTTCGGCGAGAGTGCTGTAGGGGCCATGCCAGCGCGAATGATTGGGATCGTGGCCGGCGGGGCGTCCCTTGCCCGAACTGCACTGGCCGCAGGAGGCGCGGTGCAGGATGGCTTTGTGCGGGCCGGCCGCCCAATTTTCGTAAACATAGAATTCGACCGCGGCAGCCGAAGAGGCCGCGGGCCGGGCAATCAATCCGGCGTCGGTTGCGATCTTTTGCAGCTTGGAGCGCGTGTCGCGGCGCATGGGCAGCAAGGGCAGGCGATAGACCTCTTCGATCTTTCCCATCATCGCCAGGACGGCCTTCACGGGCAGCGGGCTCGATTCGATGAAATTGGCCAGCATGAGGGGAAGATATTTGCGATGGATGGCGCGGGCCGCGGTCCAGTCGTTGTTCAAAGCGGCGCGCGTCATCTCCGCCATCTCGCGCGGAATTTCGTTGGAGGCAACCGAGATTACGCCCACGCCGCCGAGCGCGATCACCGGCAAAGTAACGCTGTCGTCGCCGGAGAGCACGAGAAAAGTCTCCGGCACCGAGTTCAGCGCTTCGGCGATCTGCGTCATGTTTCCGCAGGCTTCCTTCACGCCCGCGATGTTCGGGACGTCGCTCAATCGGGCGAGGGTAGCGGGTTCGAGATTGGCGGAAGTGCGGCCCGGCACGTTGTAAAGAATGACGGGCTTGTCGACGGCTTCGGCGATGGCGCGGAAGTGCCGGTATTGGCCCTCCTGCGTCGGCTTGTTGTAATACGGCGAAGCGGTGAGGATGGCGTCGACGCCGGGGCGCGCGGCCACTTCCTTCGCTTTGGCGACGGCCTCGTTGGTCGAGTTGGAAGTTGCGCCGGCGACGATGGGCACGCGTCCGGCGGCGGCTTCGACGGTCAGGTCGATGACGCGCAGCCACTCATCGTGGGTGAGCGTGGGAGTTTCTCCGGTGGTGCCGCAGGGAACCAAAAAGTCAATGCCCGATTCGACCTGCCAGGCGACCAGGTTGCGCAGAGCGGTTTCGTCGACCGCGCCGTTCTGGGAGAACGGCGTGACTAGAGCGGTACCACAGCCTCGGAGTTGCATGGGTTAAGGATAACTCTTCTGGCGCGCGCTTGCATTTGGCAAACGAGATTCCGGGGAAGAGCCGGAAGTACACAAAACCCCTCGTGTGGGGACGGACGCCCTCACCCGTCCAAGCCGAGCGAAGCTCGGCAGCTATCCGTGGTCACAGCAACTCTGGAACTCGTTCTAAAGTTCCCGCCAGACGTTGCGAAACTCGTAGAAACCTGTTTTCCCCGCCAGCCACTCGGCGGCGCGGACGGCACCTTCGGCGAATCCGAGGCGCGATTTGGCGTCGTGGCGCAGATGGATTTCATCGCCCGAAGAGGTGAATACCACTTCATGCGTGCCGACCGCGTCACCTTCGCGAAAGGAGACGATCTCTACCTCCTTGCCGCCGGACTCGCGCACGATTTTCTGCAGCGTGATCGCAGTTCCGGAAGGAGCGTCTTTCTTCGTTATATGATGACGCTCGGAAATCTGGCCCGAGTAATCGTATTTCAGGGCGGCCGCGGCGGTCGAGACGATCTCGAAAAAGAGATTCACGCCGATGGAAAAATTCGCTCCGTAGAGGAAGCCGGTATTTGCGGAGATCGCCATTTCGCGCAGATGCGGCAGTTGTTCGTGCCAGCCGGTGGTCCCGACGACGATGTTTTTCCCAGCGCGGATGCAGGCTTCAGCGTTGGCGACGACGGCGGAGGGCGTGGTGAAGTCGATGGCCACGTCGAAAGGAGCAAGGAATGCGGGAGTGAGGGCGCAGGCGTTCGCGTTTTCGTCGATCTCCAAAGTGCGGACATGATGGTGGCGCGCGCGCGCCACTTCCGCCACCAGCGATCCGGTCTTGCCGCGTCCGAGAATTAGAAGGTTCATGCTGAAAACCTTAAGAGCCTACCACAAGGGGCACAGAGAACCACAGGGGAACTTTATCTCGTTCGCTTTTTCCCTGTGTTCCTCTGTGTCCTCTGTGGTAAACGCTTTTCCGCAGTTGTGAAACGAAGCTACGCGAACACTTCCGGATCGGCCTCGGCAAAGAACGCTTTGTGCAATCGGCGGACGACCTCGGCCGCGTCGTCTTCTTCGATCACGAAGGTCAGATTGATTTCGGAAGCGCCCTGCGAAATCATGCGAATTTTCACGTCTTCAAGAATGCCGAAGACTTTGGCGGCGATGCCGGGAGTGTCGTGCAGATTCTCGCCGACCAAACAGACGATGGCCTTGCGCCCTTCATACTTTACATCCGCAAGTTTGGCCAGATCGGCGGCCAGCGCGGGGATGGCTTCGTTGGTCTCGGCGGTCACCGAGACGCTGACTTCGGAAGTTGAAACCACGTCCACGGCTATTTCGTGTCTGTCGAATGCCTCGAAGATGGACTTCAGATATCCATGGACGAGCAGGCGGCGCGGGGCGGCGATTTCCACGAGCGTGATTTTTTTCTTGAGCGCGATGGCCTTGAGAATATTCGCGCAGCGCGGGGCGCGCGCCGTGACCTTCGTGCCTTCGCAGGTGGGGTTCAGCGAGTTCAGAACGAAGACGGGAATATTCTGCTGGATCGCGGGCAGCACGGTGGCCGGGTGCAGGACCTTGGCGCCGAAGTAGGCGAGCTCGGCGGCTTCGTCGAAGCTGATGACCTTGATGCGGCGAGCGTCGGGACAAAGGCGCGGATCGGTGGTCATCATGCCATCGACATCGGTCCAGATCTCGATGCGCTCGGCGTTGAGGCCGGCGCCGAAGATGGCGGCGGAAAAATCCGAACCGCCGCGGCCGATGGTGGTGGTGATGCCGGCGCGATTGGAGCCAATGAATCCGCCCATGACCGGAACTTTGCCGGAATCGACCAGGGGTTTCACTTTTTTTTGCAGGCGCTCGTTGGTTTCATCGAACTGAGGAACGGCGCGGGTATAACTGCTGTCGGTGAGCAGGCATTGGCGCGAATCTACGTGAGCGCCGGGCAATCCGCAGGCGACGAAAGCGGCGGCCACGATTTTGCTGGAAAGCACTTCGCCGAAAGAGGCGACGTAATCGTAAGTGCGGGGAGTGATTTCACCGACCGCGCCAATGCCGCGCAGCAACTCGTCCAAGTCTTCGAAGTCGGCGCCCAGGTCGCCGTGAAATTCGGTGAACAGCGCGGTGCCGAGCAGTTCTCCGGCAGCTTCATAATGGCGCTCGCGCAAGGCGCGCGCCATTTTTAGAGCGGTCTTGCGATCGCCGCTGCCCGCGGCCTTGCCCATGGCGAGCAGGGAATCGGTGACCCTGGCCATGGCGCTGACCACGACCACGGGACGATCGGCCAAGCGGCACTGGACGATGTGGGCCACGCGGTCGATGGCTTTTGCGTCTTGTACGGAAGTCCCGCCGAACTTCATGACGATCATGGGCGGAAGGCCTCCGAGAAACTGTTGCCAGTTGCCAGTTGCCGGTTGCCAGACAAAACTGTGCCGACACGGCTTTTACTGACAACTGACAACTGGCAACTGGCAACTATTTTCACCCTAGATACCCCTTCGCCTTGAGAAATTCGGCGTTGAGCAGGGCAGCTCCGGCGGCGCCGCGAATCGTGTTGTGCGAGAGGACGGTGAACTTCCAGTCGAGGACGTTGCACTTGCGCAAGCGTCCGACGGCGGTGGTCATGCCCGCGCCGAGGTCGCAATCGAAGCGGGGCTGCGGACGGTCCGGCGCAGCCATGTACACGACAGGCTGCGCGGGCGCGCTGGGCAGGCGGAGTTGCTGCGGCTCGGCGCGGAAGTCATTCCAGGCGGCGATGATTTCCTCCGGCCGCGCTTTCTTTTTCAGGCGGACCGCAATCGACTCGGTATGGCCGTCTTCCACCGCAACACGATTGCACTGCGCGCTCATCGTAAACGGAGCGGGGTCGATGCACGAACCGTTCAGCGTCCCCAGCAATTTTTGCGTTTCCTCCTCCATCTTTTCTTCTTCGTTGGCGATGTAAGGGATGACGTTGCCGAGAATATCGAGCGACGCGACTCCGGGATAGCCGGCGCCGCTGACGGCTTGCATGGTTACCGCCATCACGGCCTCAAGCGTGAAGGCGCGGTGCAACGGAGCGAGCGCCAATACCGCGCCTATCGCGGAGCAGTTGGGATTGGTGACGACATATCCGCCCGACTTGACGCGCCAGGATTGTTTTTCGATGAGCCGGATGTGATCGCCGTTGACTTCGGGGATCACCAGCGGAACGTCGGCCTGCATGCGCAGCGCGCTGGAATTGGAGACGACGGCGCAACCGGCGGCGGCGAACTGGGGCTCGAGTTCGCGGGCGATCGAGGAATCGAGGGCGGCGAAAATAATTTTTGGCGCGCCTTCGGGCTTGGCGGGCGCAATCGTCATTCTGGCGACGTTGGCGGGGATGGCAGTTTTCAAACGCCAGCGCGCGGCTTCGGCATAAGTCCGGCCTTCCGAACGATCGGAGGCGGCCAGCCACGACACTTCAAACCACGGATGATGTTCGAGCATTTGGATGAATCTCTGCCCGACGATGCCCGTGGCACCGAGAATTCCTACATGCAGTTTGTTCGACATATTGAATTGTGATTTTATACTATCGACTTTTCTTATGGGGATATCGCGATTGGGCCGGGGGCGAATTCGACGCCCGGGGCCGGGTTTTCTCGGGTAAGGCGCTGGAACACGAGCCTGCGAGATTGTTGGACTCTCGATCGAGGATGTACGCTTTGACCAGTAGGCTGCGGAAGATTTCGGATGCCGCTGCCCGCCCCGGCTCGAATCGGGCGATCTGGCCATCGAAACCCAAGTTCCCAGCGGGTTCTCGATGATCCGATGACCCGATCATGAGATGGCCAGATTTATATGGCAGGATGTAAGGAGCGACCATGTCGGAACTACGCCAGAATTTTGCCACCAAGGAATGGGTAGTGATCGCTACCGAGCGGGCCCGCCGTCCGGAAGAAATGGCGAGCAAGCGCGAGCGGAAGCCAGCCGTATCGTATGTTGCGGACTGCCCGTTTTGCCCGGGAAACGAGAAGCTGACGCCGCCTGAAGTTCTGCGGATCCCGGTCTCGCCGGATGTGCCGTGGCAGGCCCGCGTGGTGCCGAATAAGTTCGCGGCGCTTTCCCGCGACGCGCAGCCGGCGCGTACGGTACACCGTTCGCGCCGGGCGATCAACGGCTTTGGCGTCCACGATGTGGTCATTGAAACGCCCGACCACTCTCAGGTCATGGCGCTGATGTCGGATTCCTACGTGGCGGAAATCCTCCGCATCTATAAGACCCGCTACGATGCGTTCAGCCTCGACCCGCGCATCGCCCACGTTACGATCTTCAAGAACCACGGGCTCGGCGCCGGCACCAGCCTGGAACACCCGCACTCGCAGATCATCGCGACTCCCATAATTTCGCACCAGGTGCGCGAACGCTTTCAACAGGCTGTGCGGCACTTCGACGACTATGGCGAGTGCATGTTCTGCCAGATGCTGGAAGAGGAATTGCAAGAGCAGACCCGCATCGTCATGGTCTCGGAGCACTTCGTCGCGCTCGAACTGTATGCCTCGGCGGCCCCGTTCTCCACCCACATCTATCCGCGGCGGCACATGGCCAGCTTCGGAGATGTGAGCGCGCCGGAGATGAACGATCTGGCGCGCATGTTGCGTTTGACGCTGGCCAAGCTCTACCACGGGCTGGCGGACCCGGATTTCAACTTTACGATTCGCAGCGCTCCCGCCGAGAGCGTGGGCGCGAAGTACTTTCACTGGTACCTGAGCGTGATTCCGCGGTTGACGCGAGTGGCCGGATTTGAGCTGGGCTCGGGAATGTTCATCAACACGGTGCTGCCGGAAGCCGCCGCCGAGTTTCTGCGCAAAGTGGATGTGGAAGCGGAGTAGAACGGGGGCGCGACTGTGGCGGCGTTGTAGACGATCGGGCCATCTGACCATCGGGTCATTGGGTCATCGAAAGTCAAAGGCATTTGAACTTAGGGAGCCTCTGGTCAAGTGTGGCGCGGGCGCCCTCGCCCGCGAAAAAGCCGCATCTTCACAGTGTTCCTGGGGCAACGAGATACTTGTTCAGAGCTTCCTTAGATCACCCGATGGCCCGATCACTCGATCCGACGTTTGCTAGACGTTTCCCCTGCCCAACTCCGGCGGGAACGAGTAGTCGTTGAGCGGGCCGAACTTGCGTTTTTCGGCATAGATGCGCCAGCGGCGCCAGACGATGCGCAGGCTGGCCATCACCGGGATGGAGAGATAGACGCCGAGCACGCCGGCGATTTCGCCGCCCGCGAGAACGCCGAACAGGGCCGCCAGCGGGTGCAATTCCAGGTTGACGCTCATGATGCGGGGAGCGATGGCGTAGTCCTGGATCAATCGCCAGACGATCAGGAATAGCAGCAAAAACACCCAGTGCGGGTAGCCCGCCAGAACGGCGACGGCGATCATGGCCGCGCCGGCGACGAGCGGCCCGGCCACGGGGATGAACTCCATTGCGCCCCCGGCGGTGCCGAGCATGAGCGCGTAGGGGACGTGCATAGCGCTCAGGAACGAGGTGTAGGCCACGAACGACAGCGCGGCCAGGGTCAACTGGGCGCGAATGTATTGAGCGAGCATCTGGTTCAGATCCTGGAACACATCCTGCAGGAACTCGCGCTGCGAACGCGACTGCACCAGCGAAATCAGCACCTCATGGAAGCTGCCGCCGTCGTGCAGGAAAAACATGGCCAGGATGGGCACCAGAAATAGCACCCACACTTGCTGCACCGCCTCAGCCGCGCGCAAACCGATACGCTGCGCGAGCTGAGACAAGTCTTCCTTGTGACTCAGCAAGAAGTTCGCAATACGCTTTTGCGTCTTTTGGCTCCAGTGGTGCTCGCTTCCGATGCGCGCGGTAAGCTGGCCGATCTGGCCGGAGAGCTGGCCCTCGGTGGCCTGATCCATCAATGAGGGCAGCGACTGTCCGAGGCGCGAACCTTGCCGGGCGATCCTGGGACCGACAAGAAGGCCAAATACTCCGAGACCGATGAGAAGCAAAAGGTAAATGATGGCTATACCCCAGACCCGGCTGCGGACGAGTTTCTCCAGCCGCCCAACCGCTGGGTTGATGAGGTAGGCGAAGAAAATGGCGAAAAGAAAGAGGATCAGGGTGCGCCGCGCCGCATAGAGAAATCCCAAGCCTACGGCGAACAGCAAGGCCGTCAACAGCACGCGCGAGGTGCGTGAATCGAGAATCGTCAAGAATTACTCCAACCAGTAAAACAGGTCTCAGGCCTTAGGTCTCAGGTCTCAGGTTCTAGAAATCCGTGGCGCTCGTGGACACCTGAGACCTGAGACCTGATACCTGATACCTGACATCTAATCGCGTTCCACTGCGGTGTTCTCCCCCAAAATCGAAATGCGCATGAGCTTAAATTGATCGTGCTCGTCGAGCCAGAGTTGCCAGGTCCCCGCGTCGGTCTTGAATTCCAGCTTGAACAATTCCTGCTGCCCGGTCTTCAGGGCCACTTTTTCCCGGCCGATAAACACCGCGTCGAGCGATGCCGAAGCCTGTTCGTGCGGATTCAGGGTCGCGAACTGGGTGTGCTGCTTAATTGGACACTGCAATTGCCCCTTTTCCTGTTTGCAGGCGGTGGCCAGGAACTTCCAGGCCAGCACTTCGCGGTGGATAAAGAAGTAGTCGTCCAGAATGCTGGTGGAGAGGGACAACAGGTAAGGCTGCTCGTGTTCTTTCCCCTGCGGTCCGCTGCGCGACTTTTGCGTCAGAAAATCGTCGTTCGGAAGCACCTGTAACTCGGCTTGCTCCGGGCTCAACTCCTTCCACTCGTAGCGCTGGATTTCCCCGGCAGCGGTAAGCTGCAGCTCGGAATTCTGCACCGCCGAGATGGAAGCATTGTCCGTCTTGAACTCGGAACGGATGACGCTGCCGCTGCCGGTCTGATCGATCGAGAACGTCTCCGTTCCCACGCGGCGGCCGTTCAGGAACACGCCGAAGGAACCGGAGTCGATGTTCTTCCCCTCGTGTTCCTTCTCCTTTTTTTGGGGCCGGGGAGCGGCGCTGGCCAAGCATCCCAATGCCGCAACGCCCCAAACCAGTGCCATGGTGAAAGCCAACAGCCGATAAGACAACTTCACTGTGATTCTCCTCTTTCCAAGCTCTTCCGCTCGATCCTTGCCATGTCCGGTACGGAGTCTTCCGTAGTTCTTCCAAGTTGCAATGCCGTTTCGATCTCGACGCAAATAGAAGCGAGCTGCTTGCCCGTTGTTTCCACCACCAGGCTCGCCTGGCGATAGCAAGGCAGGCGTTCCGCGTGGAGCTGGGCGAACTGCTCCAAATCGCCTGCGAGCGGCCGTTCCACGCCATCCTGCAAGCTGCGTTGCCAAAGTTCGGATGGCGGCGCTTCCAGAAAAACCGTGGGCCACTGCCGCAGCAATTCGCGGTTCGCTTCCGGCACGAAAGCTCCGCCGCCGAGCGCGACCACGCGGTTTGGCGCGGGCGTCTCGGCCAGCAGATCGCGCAGCGCACTGCTCTCGGCGAGCCGAAACCCGGGATCCCCTCGCTCCCGAAAAATCTCGGGAATGGTCTGCCCCTCGCGCGACTCGATACGGGCGTCGAGGTCCACGAAATCCCAGCCCAGCCGCCGGGCAAGTTCCCGCCCCACGCTGCTTTTGCCCGAAGCCATGAATCCTACAAGAAATACCGCGCGAACTGTCATGGTTCTCCACGGCGGTCTTAGGTCTTAGGTGTCAGGTCTCAGGGAAATCGAGACCTTCCTAAAGACCTGACACCTAACACCTGAGACCTGATTCTCTTCACTGCTGCTTGAGGCGGATTTTACCACTGAAAGAGCGCAGCACGACCTCAGATGACGCTTGGCCTACCGTGCCGAAGAAGGAACGTCCCACCTCTATTGGAAAGCGGGAGTGCTTGGGTTGGAGGGGAAAGTCGTGCCGCACGCGGCCCAGTACCGAGTGCGCCCGGAAATCGGCCGAGACATCCGCAGGCACCAGCGCCTCGATATCGCCGCTGTGGGTGGTGAGCCGATAAGTGCCGCCGGAGCCGAAATCGCCATCGTAGAAAATTTTTCCCCGGCCGGAACTCGCCTGCACCAGCCGTCCCGTCACCGACTTCAAATGGATGTCGCCGCTGATGGAAGCGGCCTCAACATGGCCGTTGTGCACCTCGATTAGCGTGATGGGCCCGCGCATGGTGTGGACGTGGACATGACCGCTACTAACGTCGCGAACATTCACCGCCGCATCCGCGCCATCCAGGCTTAAGTCGCCCTGCAAGCGCTCGACCGAGAGCGGGCCGGTCGAAGAACGGAGATTCAGGGTCGCGCCGGTGGGAATCAGCAGTTTGTAATCGACGCGGCCCGATTGCTCGTTTGCGCCCCGTAGCAGATGCGACGCGATTTCAATCCGATTGCCGTTTTGCTGCTGATCGACCTCCACGTTCTCCGACTGCATCGTGGCCATGACCACGACCAGGTCGTCGGCCCCAGGCTTTGCCGAAATTCCGCCGTACTGCGTGTCCACGGATATGTTAGCGTTGGGGCCGACTGTGTAACGGTATTCCTTCTTGATTTCGGCGATGGCCTGGGCGATGGCCGCCGCCGACAAGCTGGTTGCCAGAAACAGAGCTACAACCGTGGTTCGCGGAAGGCCCGCTTGCCGAATACTCGCTAAATGAAGACTCGCCATAAAACGTCCCTGCGGCCGGGAACGCCGGTCCGCCCTTCCCCTACTGAATACGATCCAATGCAATCTCGTAAAGAAGCGCCTTCTGCTGGTAAGCGTCCATCAGGTGCTGGCGGGCGTCCGCATCCCCTGGGTTCCGATCCACGTAGGCCTGCGTTTCCCGGATGTCGGCATTGATGGCTTTGAGTTGACTCTCATACGTGGCCCTCATGGAAGGGGCACGGGTGGAAACCGCGCTTAGAAACTGCCGATCTTCCTCGCTGGGCTCGGGTTCCACGGCAGGTCTTATCGTTTCCGTTGGCTTCGCGGGTTTCTGCGCGAGTTGCTTCGGAGCTGGCGCGGGCGCTGCCGCCGAAGCGACCGCCGAAGTCGCTGGAACTGGAGATGGCGCTGGAGCCAGAGACGTTACGTGCGTTGCCGGAGCTTGCCGCTGCGCTATCCGCGGGGCTGGCTTGTGGCTGACCACGTAGGCGCTGGTCAAGAGCAGCGCGGCCGCGACGGGAGCGAGCCAGCGCAGGCTCCATCGCCAGCGTGGAGAAGTGGGGGCAAGCAGGGGTCGGGTAGGCGCTGCCACCGCTTCGGACTCAGGCTCGCGGATAAGGCCTTCGGCGCGCAGTTCAGCGGCAATTCGTACCCACAGGCGCGACGGAGGTTCTTCGCTGGCCGCCAATTGCCGGGCCTGGCTCGCGATCAGCTTGAGGTCCGAGACCAGCTCCGAGCAAGCTGGACAAGACTGCAAGTGCGCCGTAATGTCGGGCGCGGCAAGCCCCGTTTCAACCGCGCTCTCGAACGCAGGGCTCTCCGACGCACGATCCGGCGCTTCGTCGAGGAATTCCGGCAGAAGCCGCTCCACATCGGAACAGGAACACTTCATAGCAAACTCTCCCCAAATACCGCAACTTCCGCTACGCAGTCTTGGCCTTTTCGGCTCTCATGAACTTCAAATGCTCCCGCAGCTTCAATCGTGCCTTGTGCAGCTGCGACTTGCTGTTACCGACCGAGCAGCCCGCGATTTGGGCAATTTCGTTATGCTCGAACCCTTCGATATCGTGCAGCACAAAAACCGTTCTATAGCCCGGCGGCAGCCGGTCAATCGCGCGCTGCAATTGCAGGCGATCGACGGAGCCCGCCAGCTTCATATCCTTGGCGCCGAATTCTTTCCTGGGAGCCTGGTCGTCGGCGGCCATAGTCTCTTCGAGCGACACCACCGGCAGGCCCTTCTTGCGCAGTTGCATCAACACGACGTTGACCGTCATGCGATGCAGCCAGGTGGAGAAGGCGGACTCGCCGCGAAACGTCGCGATCTTGCGAAAGAGCTGAAGAAACGCTTCCTGGGCCAGATCTTCGGCCTGCGCGGGATTGGAGACCATGCGCAAACATAGCGAGTACACCCGGCGTTTGTGCAGGTGATACAAGACTTCGAATGCCGCTTCGTTGCCCTGTTTCGCCTGCTCAATCGCCTCTCGTTCGGTGATGGCTTGCTTGGGGTCGGTCAAGTTGCCTTTTCCGGCCGCTGCTGGTTCAGATGCGGCTGCAAACTGTTTTCGTTGTACAAATTTGCCGAGGGGGTCGCGGAACCGCTCTCGACCGTTTCCAAGTCGTCAGAATACCAAAAACCGTAGCTTGGGGAATGATCTATCCGGCCAAAATGCACGGTTAAGCGTGGCCGAGAGATCACCTTCGTAACCGTCGGTTTGTGGAGAGACGGGCGTCCTCGCCCGTCCCGCTGCGCCCTCCGGACGGGCGAGGACGCCCGTCTCTCCACTGGGCCCAGCCCCTTACTCCTTGTCCGTGATCGTCTCCAGCCCATGCCCATGCGGACCGAGTTCGCGCTGCCGCAGCAGGTACGAGAACATCATCCCCAAGAACCCCAGAATCGAGAAGATCCACATCCCCGTACGGTATCCGTTGGGGTTATCGGCGCCAGCATGGCTATAGTCATTCGCGAACCCGATCATCAGGTTGAACCCCGCCAACCCCATGTTCTGGATCATGGTCATCAGCCCGTAGGCCGTGCCCAGCTTGGATTGGTCCACGATATATGCCACCGAGGGCCACATCACCGCCGGGATCAGCGAGAAGGCGACGCCCATCATGGCCATGGTCAGCAAAAGGATGGGCGGCAGGCTGTGGGCCATGAACGCGAAGTGCCCGTCGGCTGACGTGGAAGGGAAGTAGACGGTGATGTAGTGCGAAGAGTGCATGTACGCCATCATCAGATAGACCGGAACCAGGAGCACGGAGCCAATCATCATCAGGAAGGCGCGCTTGCCGATCCTATCGGTCATCTTGCCGAAGAACGGTGTTCCAAACATGGTGAAGATAGTCAGCATGCCCACCAAATCCCCGCCCGCTTCCCGCGTCGTATGGTGCACATCAATGAAGAACTTGTAGGCAAAGGTCTCAAAGGGAAAGATCGCCGAATAGAACACGATGCAAAGCGCGACGATATACCAGTACGAAAGGCCAAACGTCGTAAGGTCCTTGAAGACCACCTTGTCGGTTGAGCCGGCTGGCCCAACCTCGTAGCGCTTCTCGGCATGGACCTCCATGATCCAGTAGAGCAGAGCGCCGGTAATGCAAAACGTCCCGAACACAACCGAGATGAGCAGCGGTCCTCGCCACTGGCTATAAGCGAAACCAGCCCAGGAGGGAGACCATTGCGCCAACAACGATCCGGCGCGAGACATGGTGATGTTGATGCCGAACGCGAAGCTCAGTTCCTTGCCGCGGAACCATTTGGCCAGGGCCACGGTGACGGCGACGATCATCGATTCGGCGCCCAACCCAAACACCAGGCGTCCGGAAGCCATGCCCGCCACCATCGCTCCTCTTGCCGTCTCAATCTTCTCGACGGAGGCCAGGTCGCCCACGAATCCGATTCTGGAAAGCAAGGGAATGTGGCCCAGCAAGCGGATGACCGGGACAGCCAGGTTTACGGTCCCGACAACCACAAACTGTAGCCACGAATTTGTGGGATAAAGAGTGATCACCGCCCCCAGGAAGCAGATCGTTCCGAAGATTAAGGTCGCCTTGCGCGCCCCTATGCGGTCTACGATGTATCCGCCGACCAGCACCATGAAGACGTTCGGAATACTGTAGATCGCCTGCAGCAGGCCGATGTTCGAATCGGAAAACCCGAGCTGCTTCGAGAGCAGGTCGGCGATGGGCGCGATGCAGTCATAGACGTAGTAGTTCCCAAACATCGTTAGGCTGACAACGATCAATACCATCCAGCGGTAGAAGCGGGACGTTTCAGGCCGTGCATTCTCTGGCATAAAAAAACACCTATCCTTATCCCTAGGCGCGCAGGCGGCGCCTGCCTTTAATTTCTATAGAAGCTCAACCGACGAAGATAACAGATTGGATTCGAGAATGCCCGCTTTCGACGCGAGGCGGAACATTTATCGCAAAAGCGAAGGGCCAAGAGCGGATGGATTAGCGCAACTTCCAACTGCCGATCTCAATGGCGCTCATGGTTACCGATGCTAACTGCCGACGAACCGGGCGTACAGGCTGCGCGCAACGGCCGTGTCGGTCGTTCCCTTGATAATGGCGCGGCCGTCGGGAAACAGCGTCATTTCGTAGGGATCGCGCCAAAACTTCAGCACAAACTCGTTGTGGCGGACCTTGCCGTGAGGCTGAAGCCGCGCGCTCAGTTCGGCAAAATCCACCGGCCGCTCGCGCTCGTGGATCTGCACGGAATTCCTGCCGCACATGGTAATGTGGGGCCGCCCTTCGCCCGCCAGATGCGCGAAGTCGCCCGCGCAGGCGCGGCACCCGGAGCGCGGATGCATCGCCGCCAACTCCGCCCGTTCGTTCGTCCAGACATCCCAGGAAAGCAGCGTGCGCCGCATTTTCGCGCGCGCGCCCACCAGAAATTTCAGCGCCTCGGTGGCCGCAAGCGACGCCACCAGGTTCACGGCGGAATTCAAAATGCCGGCCGTCTCGCAAGTCTCCACCGTCCCGCGCGGAGGTTCCGGAAAAATGCACGCCAGGCAAGCCGTTTCGCCGGGCAGGATGTTCATGGTCACGGCATAGCTCGCGACCGCTGCCGCGTAAATCCAAGCCACGGAGTTTTTCACCGCATAATCGTTGATCAAATAGCGGGTCTCGAAATTGTCGGTGCCATCCAGGATCAAGTCGCAGCCGCCGAGCAGGGAATCGGCATTCGCGGGAATCAGATCGGCGACATGGGGCTCGACCACGATCCGCGAGTTGAAGCGCGCGATTTGCCGCGCCGCCGCGATCGCCTTGGGCAAGGATTCGCGCGCGTCTTCTTCGTCAAATAGCGACTGCCGCTGCAAGTTGCTCGTCTCGACGTAATCGCGGTCGATAATCCGCAGCGCGCCAACGCCCGAACGCGCGAGCAACGAGGCCACGGCCGAACCGGTGGCGCCGCATCCGACGACCGCCACGCGCGCCTGCGCCAGCTTGTTCTGCCCCTCCGCTCCAATCGCCTGAAACAACACCTGCCGCGAGTAGCGGTCGTTTATGTCCAAAGCGTCCATTTCCAAAGCGATAACCTTGGCGATTACCTTTCCCGTGCGTACAAACCAGTATTATAGGTTCCGGTCGTCAAACTTCGTTCTTGCGAGCAACGTGTGCCGTTTCGCGATTCATCGAACCCGAAAGGTTGCATGATTGACCGGCCTGAATTTCGGGAGGCAGTGTTGCTCGTGTGGGGACGGGCGCCCTCGCCCGTCCCAAAAAAGAGCGCCGCTCGTATTGCACCGGTACTCCTGTTGGTCTTGCTGCTGGCGCACGCGGCCAGTTGGGCGCAAAGTTCGCCGTCCGCCGCGCAGCCACCCGCTGAATCGCCTGCCCAGTCCGAAGCCCAGTCCGAAGTAATGTCTGGAGCGCAATTCGGAGCCATCACGCCCTACCTCGGCTTGGCCATCGATCAAATCGAGTTGCCGGGCGTTCCGCCGGAAGAAGCGGCAGCGCTGCTGGGGGCCACGCCGCTCAAGATCGGCGAGCCGCTTACGCGCGACGCGCTGCACGACGCGATGCAGGCGCTGTTTGCCACTGGACGCTTCTCCGATATTCAAGCCGAAGCCGACCGCACCGAGACCGCCGGCGTCAGGCTGCGCTTTCTGACGGTCGCCAATTTTTTCGTCGGCATGGTGACGATAGAAGGCGTTACTACGAATCCCTCCGCCAATCAACTGGCCAGCGCCACGCGCCTGGAACTCGGCGAACTCTATGCCAAGGAGAAACTCGACCGCGCCCTGGCGGGCATCCAACGAGTGCTGGAGGAAAACGGATTCCATGAGTCGAAGGTGACGATCTCGGAGCAGCGCGACGAACCGCAACACCAGGTCAACCTGACCTTCCATGTCGTCCTCGGGCCGCGCGCCTTGGTCGGAGAGATGACGCTCGAAGGCGACGCCGGCTATTCCATCGAACAGATCAAGGAGATCGCCAAGCTGCATCCGGGCGATCCGGCTGCGTCGAATCGCATGGCGCGCGCGCTGCAGCGCATTCGCCGCCGCTATCGAAAGCAGGACCGCCTGCTCGCCCAGGTCGAAGTGGCCAGCCACACCTACCATGCCGAGCGCAATCGGGTGGACTACGCTCTCAAAGTGGAGCGCGGCCCGGTGGTCGAGATTGCCGCCGAGGGTTTCAAACTCAGCCAGCAGGTGCTGCACCGGCTGGTGCCCGTCTATGAAGAAGGCGCGCTCGACGAAGATTTGCTCAACGAAGGCCGGCGCAACATCCAAAACCATCTTCAGTCCCTCGGTTATTTCGAGGCCACGGCCGGCGTCAGCCAGCGCAGCGCGCCGGACGGCAAGAGTTTGCGGGTGGTTTACACGGTCAATGCCGGAGAGCGCCACAAACTCGCCGCTATTCGCATTTCCGGCAATCGCTTCTTTCCCGACAACGCGATTCGCTCGCGCATGCAGGATCAATCCGCCGGACGCCTTTTCAGCCACGGGCGTTACAGCGAAGCGCTGCTCGAAGAGGATGTGCGGAGCATTGAGAATCTTTATCGGGCGAGTGGTTTCCGGCAGGCCGAAGTCAACAGCAGACTCGTGACCGGTTATCGGGGCGATCCATCGCAGCTTGCCATCGAGATCGCCGTCAAAGAGGGCCCGCAGACGCGCGTGGCGTGGGTCCGCATCGAGGGCAGCTATACCCTGCCGCAGGAACAACTGCCGGAAATTCAGACAGCCGAAGGACAGGCCTTCGACGAATCGAGCCTGGCCGACGACCGCGACGCGATTCTGGGAAAGTACTTCGACAACGGTTTTCCCAATGCCACCGTCGACGTGGCCTATGTTCCAGTTCCGCCGCCCGATGACTTGCCGCGGGTTGGCGTGACCTTCTCGATCCACGAAGGCGAGCAATTTTTTGTCAACCGAGTTTTTCTCGATGGCCTGCGCCACACCCGCCCCGGGGTCGCTCGCCGGGAAATGCGGGTGCAGGCGGGCGCGCCGTTGAGCCAACGGGAAATGCTGGAGAGCCAGCGCCGCCTCTACGACCTCGGCCTGTTCAAGCAAGTGGAAACGGCCATCCAGAACCCGGAGGGCACCGAATCGCGCAAGAACGTGCTCGTCACCGCGAGCGAGGCGGACCGCTACACCTTCGATTACGGCGGCGGTTTCGAGTTCCAGACCGGACAGCCCGCGGTCGGAGCCAAGCAGCCGCTGGGAGCGACCGGCGTCAGCCCCATGGTGTCGCTTGGCGTCAGCCGCAGCGACGTGGGCGGCCGTCATCAGACCCTCACCCTGAAGGGCAACCTCGGCCGCCTGCAACAAAAAGGACTGGTCAGTTACTCCATCCCCAAACTGCTGAACCGGGACAATCTTCATTTCACCGCCACGGCGCTTTACGACAATACCGTGGATGTCTCCACCTTCACCTCGAAACGTCTGGAGGGCAGTTTGCAAATCTCGCAAGCGCTGAAACGAGACGCGACTACGGGCCGCGAACTGACGACGCTTTCCTACGGTTTCAGTTACCGCCGCGTGGAGGCCAGCAATATTGAGGTCAGCGCCAATCTGATTCCGCTGCTCTCGGAGCCAACCCGGGTCGGAACGCCTAATTTCACTTTCGTGCGCAACCGGCGCGACAACGATTTGGAAAGCACGCGCGGCAGCTACACTACGGTCGAGGGCGGCGTTGCCTCCAGCTATTTTGGCTCCGAGGCCAACTTCAGCCGGGCGCTGATCAAGAACTCCACCTATCACACGTTCTTTCGCAACCGCAGCACGGGACATGGATTCGTCTTCGCCCGTTCCACCACCGTCGGCATCGAGAACCCTTTCGGAAACACGGTTGTGCTCGATCCGTCGGGCACGCCGCGAGCCGGCCAAACCCTGATTCCGCTGCCGGAGCGTTTCTACAGCGGCGGGGGCAACTCCAATCGCGGGTTTGGGCTAAACCAGGCTGGCCCGCGCGATCCGATCACCGGATATCCCGTCGGCGGCAGCGCCGTGTTCCTCAACAGCCTGGAGATGCGTTTTCCCAACGTTACCGTGCCTTACCTTCACGACAGCATCGGCTTTACGATCTTTCATGACATGGGCAATGTTTTTGCGCGGCCGCAGGAAATGCTCCCCAGCCTCGGGCGCTTTCACCAGCCTGACGAGCAGAACTGTATTCACGCACCGGCGCACGGATTGTTGTCGCGGTGCAATTTTAACTACGCCTCACATGCCGTTGGCTTGGGCGTGCGCTATCGGACGCCGATCGGACCCTTGCGCTTTGACTTCGGATACAATTTGAATCCACCGGCCTTCTCCACTTACCCCGACTATAAGTCGAAAAGGGATAAGGGTCCGTTGGTGGTGCAACGCGCCGGGCGTTTTAACTTCGCGTTCAGCGTTGGGCAGTCTTTCTGATGAAACTGCAGCCGCGCAAATTCGAAATCTGGTGGAGCGACGGGCGTCCTCGCCTGTCAAGCCCGCTCAAACTCGAAATCTCGTGGAGCGACGGGCGTCCTCGCCCGTCACGCCGAGCGGGGACACCCGCCTCCCGGCCAGCAAGCGTCAGAATCGGGAAGCATTGCGCGCTTGTCCTGGCGATGATTATGGCGCTCGGGGCCGTATCGTTCGCCGGTCAAATCGTTGCCGGCCAGATCGTCGATCGCATAGTCGCCAACGTCAACGGCCACGCCGTCTTCCAGAGCGACTGGGAGCGCGAAGTGGCCTTCGAGGCCTTGGCGAATGCCCGCGATCCCGACTCGTTCACCGCGGCCGAACGCAGCGCAGCCCTCGATCGCCTGATCGATCGCGAGTTGCTGCGCGAGCAGGTACGACCGTCCCAACCCGCTCCCGCCGAACAGGTCGCCGCTCGCGCCGCCGAATTACGCAAGGAAGTGGGCAAGCTCCGTCCGGATTGCGCCATCGACGACGGATGGCGCGCCGTGCTCGAACGTTATGGGCTGACCCAAAGCTCGCTCGAGAAGCGCCTGGCAGACGAGATCCAGCTCATGAAGCTCGTCGAAGACCGTCTGCGCCCGTCGATCCAGATCGATCAACAGGCGGTGGAAACTTACTACAATCATCAGTTGCTGCCGGAAATGCAACGGGCCGGCGGCCGCGCCACCCCGCTGCCCGAAGTCTCCGGCCGCATTAAGGATTTGCTGGCCGAGCAAAAGATGAACGAACTGCTCTCGGGGTGGCTGGCGAGTCTGCGCTCTGGGAGCCATATTTCGACTCCCGGCCCCGCTGCCGGAGAACGGAACCCTTGAGCCGGCATTCGACCGAGCGATCAAGCGAGCAAACGACCGGGCACTCGTCCGAGCAGACTTCCGACCAGCCTCCTCCCGAGCGCCGCCGCATTCTGTGGAAGCTCCTGCTGCTGTTTTGCGTCTTCAGCCTGATTGGATTTGGCCTGCTCGGCTGGTACGTCACGACCGATTCTTTTCAGCGGATGGTCCGCCGCCGGGTGGTCGCGTCGCTTGAGAAAATCACCGGCGGCCGCGTCGAACTCGGGGAGTTTCACACCACCCCTTTCCGCCTGCGGGTGGACGCTCGCAACCTGACCATTCACGGCCGCGAAGCCGCGGACCAGGCCCCATTTCTGCGGGTCGATCGCGTGCAGGCGGAATTGAAAATTATTTCGCTCCTCAGCTCCACCGTCGGATTGCATTCGCTGGCGCTCGCTCATCCCGTCGTCCACGTCATTGTCTATGCCGATGGCTCCACCAACGTTCCCGCGCCGCAGGCGCGCCGTTTCTACCAGAAGGCGCCGGTGGAGCGGCTCATCTCGCTTTCGGTTTCGCGCATCGAGGTGCAGCGCGGCGAGCTTCTCTGGGAAGAACGGAAAATTCCACTCGATTTTGCCGCCCGCGACCTGGCGCTGCTTTTGCATTTCTCCTTGCTGCGGCGGCAATACGAGGCGCACGTAGTTGTGGGAAGCGTCGCCACGCGCGTGCAGCAGTATCCCACGTTTGTGTGGAGCGCCGACGCTTCGCTGATTCTCGCTCGCGGGCACGCCGATATCGCCAGCTTGACTTTCGCTTCGGGAAAATCCGAATTTCATTTCGCGGGCCGCCTGCAGGATTTTCACAACCCCCAGATCAGCGGCGATTATCGTGGTGTAGCGGATCTCGGCGAACTCGCATCGTGGGCGCGCCAGCCGCAAATTCGCAAAGGCACGGCCCAGTTCGAGGGCAACGGTTCCTGGAGCCTGCGCGATTTTTCCCACGGTTTTCCCACCCATTTTTCCACCCAGGGAACCGTGCAGGCGAAAGACATCGAATGGTCGAACGGCAAGCTGTCGCTGCGAAATGGCCGCATCGGCGCAGGCTTTTCCGTTGACCCGGACCGCTTCCGCCTTTCCTCGATCAGAGCCAATTTCTTTGGCGGCGAGCTCGCGGGCGAGGCCGATGTCGCCAACTGGCAGACTTCGCTCGAATCGTCGCCAACTCCAGGGCGGGTCCGCGCGAGCGTACGTGTCCCGCCGGCAAGTCTTCAGCGCGGCTCGGTGAGACTGCAATTGGCGGGCTTCCCGCTGCCGCCGGCGCTGGCAATGTTGAGCTCGAAAAAACTTCCCTTGGATCGTCTCGACCTTTCCGGCAGCGCGAGCGGCAATGTTGAGTTGCTCTGGGTTGGCTCCATCCGCGACGCCGAGACTCGCCTGGACCTTGCCATCGCGCCGCCGCTAAAGCCGTCCCCGAACGAGGTCCCGGTGCACGGCCAGATCGCTGCCGTCTATCGCGGATCGCGCAATGAAAATGGAGAAGAGTTGGAAGTCAGCCAGCTTCGCCTGACCACGGCTGCCTCTGAAATTACCGCCACGCGGCAATCTGTCCGCGGCATCGTCCTCATCCTCATCTTCATCCCTGCGATTCTCTTTCACCAGCCGCAATCTGAAGGAATGGACGCCGCTGCTCGAAGCGGCGTACGGATCGCCGGATTTGCCCTTCGCCGTTCACGGCTGGGCCCGCCTTACCGGCAGCGCGAGCGGCAAACTCTCCGCGCCTTCCGTCAGCGGAAACCTCGAAGCCTACGACTTTGACACGACGCTGCCGGCGAGCGAACGAATCTCCCATCGACTTGTTCACTGGGACGCGCTCTCCACTGCCGTCCAGTATTCCAGCAGTCGTTTTGCCATGCGCAATGCGTCCCTAATTCATGGCCACACCACGGCGCGCTTCGACGCCAGCCTCGCGCTGACGGCGGCTGCATTTCAGGCGAACGACCCTTTTACCCTGCATTTCGACTTACGCAACGCCGACGTGGCCGAGCTTGCTCAATTGACCGGCGCGGCGCAGCCGTTCGCCGGCACTCTGGACCTATCCGCCACCGTGTCGGGCACGTCCGCCAATCCCCACGGCGATGGACATATCGATCTGCACGATGGAATGGCCTGCGGCGTGGGTGTGCCGCGGTTGAAAAGCGATCTCCGGCTCTCCGGTGGCGAGCTTCAGTTCAACAACATCGAAGCCAGCGCCTATAACGCCTCCCTTTCCGGCAGCGCCGCCGTCAGCGCCGCCGTGAGCGCAACGAAGGATGAGTTTCGCCTGAATCTATCCGGACGCAACCTCGATCTGGCCCGTTTGCCGCACTTGCAGGGAAGCCGCTTCACGGCGGATGGCATCGCCGATTTCACGCTGCGAGCCAGCGGCACTCCCGAGCAGCCTGCGATCGAGGCGCACGTTCATCTCAAGGACCTCGCGCTGGACAAAGATACAAATAAAGAGCGCGCCGGAGATTTCTATGTCGACGCCGTCACCCATGGGCGCGAGCTCGATCTCAAGGCGCACTCGGACTTCGACAATGCCGATTTGACCATTGCTGGGGAGCGTCGCATTACAGCATGATTTCCCCGCCGATCTCAACCTGGTCTTTCACCATCTCAATGCCGATGCGCTCCTCCGCGCTTACTTGCCCGGCAAGATCACGGGACACTCCGCGCTCGACGGCACGCTCCAGGTTCGCGGCCCGCTCGGTACTCCGCGCAATCTAAAAGCTGCCGCCGAGATCCAGTCCTTCAGCGCCGAGGTCGAGCGCGTACAGATTCACAGCGCCGAGCCCATGCGCTTCGAAATTATGGATCAAACCCTGCTGGTCGAAAACTTCCACCTCGCCGGAAGCGGTACCGATTTCACCGTGCACGGCCGCGCCCATTTCGCCGGCGCGCAAGAGATCGACCTGCGTCTGGACGGCTCGGTCAACCTGACGCTGGCGCAGTCTCTCAATGCCAAAATCCACGCGCGCGGCGCTCTGGGCATAAGCCTCGACGCCGGCGGCACGCTCGCCGCACCCGTGCTGCAAGGGCGTCTGGAAGTTAACAACGCCGCCGTCAGTCACGACGATTTTCCCAGCGGCCTCAGCGGCCTGAACGGCGTCCTGCTCTTCGATCGCAGCCACATCCAAATCGAGAAACTGAGCGGCACGACGGGCGGCGGCAACGTGGCGCTGACCGGCTCCGCGACTTACCAGAGCGGCGTGCTCCTCTTCGATCTTGGAGC
Organism: uncultured Acidobacteriaceae bacterium; assembly: GCA_963772155.1. GTDB lineage: Bacteria > Acidobacteriota > Terriglobia > Terriglobales > Acidobacteriaceae > Acidiflorens. The sequence continues at coordinate 193,592 of CAVYVX010000001.1, forward strand.
CACTGCGCGCGATGTTCGCCTGCGTTATCCTCCGGGTGTAAGTTCCACCGCGAATGCCGATGTCCGGCTCACCGGCAACACGAATTCCGCTCTGCTGAGCGGAAATGTGGTGGTCACCAAGCTCGCCGTCACTCCGGGTTTTGACTTCGCCGCCTACATCGAAAGGAGCAAGCAGACGGCCGTCTTGCCCGCCAGCGATAGTCTGGAGAGCCGCCTCAAGTTCGACCTTCACGTCGTGACCACTCCAGAACTGCAAATGCAAACGGCCACCGCCAGGCTTTCTGGCGACGCGGACCTCAGGGTGCGGGGCACCGCCGAGCGTCCGGCAATTCTCGGAAGAGCGGAAGTTCTGGAAGGAGAAATCTCTTTCAACGGCAACAAGTACAAGCTCGAGCGCGGCGACGTTACCTTCGCCAACCCGGCCAAGACGCAGCCCGTCATCGATCTGCAGGCGGCCACGCGAGTGCGCGATTACGACATCACCGTGCAATTCCGCGGCGACGCCAGCGTTCCCAACGGATTGAAAGTCACCTGGCAGTCCGAGCCGCAGCTTCCCGAAGCCGACGTCATCGCGCTGTTGGCCCTCGGCCGCACCCGCGAAGAATCCGCTGCCGCAGGGTCGAACGGGTCCTTTGGCTTTGGCGGAGACGCTTCCAACCTGCTCATCAATCAGGCCCTCAACAGCACCGTCAACAGCCGTCTGCAGCGCTTGTTCGGAGCCAGCCGCATCAAGATCGATCCCCAGGGCCTGGCCAGTGAAACCGCCGTGGTTCGCGGGCCGCAGCTCACCGTCGAGCAGCAAGTGGCCAGCAATCTTACCCTCACCTACAGCACCAACACCGAAGTTTCCAACCAGCAGATCATCCAGGTGGAGTACAACGTGACGCGAAATATTTCGATTGTGGCGCTGCGCGACCAGAACGGAGTGGTCAGTTTCGACTTTAAGATTCGCCACCGGAAGAAGTGATTTTCAGGCGCGTTTGGGCGCATTCCGGCGATGAGGCGGCTCCATCCTCAACATCTGCTCTTGACATAATCCTCCAAACCGGCAACTCTAGTTGTTTTTCACTTCACGCCCAGAGCAACGGGCCGGAAGGAAGCCAACTTGCGAGTGCGGGTGTTTTATCACGACAAATGTTTCGATGGCGCGTGTTCGGCGTCCCTGTTTTGCCGCTTCTACCGCGAGCGCATCCGCGGCGACGCGGACTTCGTCTACTCCGGCCTGCTGCATCGCGCCGGCTCTCTTTTCGACGAGGGCCTGTTCGACGGCGACGAGAACGCCATCGTCGATTTCAAGTATTCCAGTTCGCCCCGCATCACCTGGTGGTTCGATCACCACGAGAGCGCGTTTCTTTCGCCCGCCGACGCCTCCCACTTCGAGCGGGACCAGAGCAACCGCAAGTTTTACGATCCGGCCTTCAAGTCCTGCACGAGCTTCATTGCCATGATCGCGGAAGCGCGCTTCGGCTTCGATCCCCGTCCTGTCGCCGAACTCGTCCGCTGGGCCGACATCGTCGACGGCGCCCTGTACGACGACGCCAAGTCGGCTGTCGAAATGAAAGCTCCGGCCATGAAGCTGACCATGGCCATCGAAGCCGCCAGCGCGCCCGATTTCGTCAAGAAGCTGATTCCCCTGCTCGCTTACCATCCTTTCGCCCAGATTCTTGAGGAGCCGTTCGTCGCCGCCGTTCTGCCACCATTGCTCGAACGCCACCAGCGTTCCATCGAGATTTTGCGCCAGCGCACGGAAGAAAAAGACGGCGCGATTTTTTTCGACATCACCGACCTGGACCAGGAAGGCTACAACAAGTTCATCCCGTACTATCTGCATCCCGATGCCATCTACAGTATCGGGTTGAGCAAAAGCGCGTTCCGGGTAAAAGTTTCGGTCGGGTCAAACCCCTGGTCGAAGCGCGAGCCCGCCGTCAATCTCGCCAAACTTTGCGAGCGTTATGGCGGCGGAGGCCACGCCCGCGTCGGCGCCATCTCATTCGACGTCACCCGCAGTGAAGCCGCCCACCAAGCCGCTCAGGAGATCGCCGAAGAGTTGCGCTCGAGCGTTCGCCAACAGAGTTGAGAATCGGGGAGCCTATAGCTGATTTCAAAATTGGTTTTGGGTAGGGCACGGCTTCAGAGGCTGCGGAAAAACTCGATCTCGCGCTTGTTTTTGGGTGGCGCAGCGCCGGGGCCCCCAGCACGCCCGGCTTTGGCGTGATGGGGTGGAGCGCTTCAGCGCTGCGGTAAGTGCATTATTTTGAGTGCGGCTTTAGAGACTGTGTGAGAACTACGATTGCAGAGTCGCGGTGGAATGGAATTCACGGTTTTCAGCCGCGAAGCGGCGCAAGAATACAGCCCACGGCGTAAGCCGTGGGTTCAAGTGGAAAAGGAACAAGCCCCAGCGGGGCGAAAGACCAGTTCTCACACAGTCTCTTTAGCCCATAAAGGCCAGGCAGACGGCCCGGAGTACTATTTATGAGACCAGACTAGCCCAGCGCTTCAGCGCTGGGAAAAATGGAAGAAATGATTCAAGTCCCGGAGTAACGGCCTGGTTTTCACGCACACTCTTTATGGGCCAGGCTTTAGAATGAATTCGCGATCAGGCGCTGGATACCGGAAATCGATTTCCGCAAAATGCACCCCATAATCCACGATCCCGGACACATCAAAGGCGTGCGCACCGTCGCCACCCTTGAGTTCACGAAAGGGATCATTGTCGTTCTCGCGGGCCTCGGCGCGTTCTCCATGCGCCACAAAGATGTCTGGGGAGTGGCCGAGAGCTTCCTCGATTTTCTTAACGTCAGCCCGCATCACCACCATCGCTTCTTTGGGGTCTTTGTCGCCCTGGTGCATCGAGTCAGCGATGTGCGTTTGTGGAAGATCGCCGTGGTGGCGGCCATCTACGTGACCCTTCGCTTCATCGAGGCCTACGGATTGTGGCACATTCGTCCGTGGGCGGAGTGGCTGGCCTTCGCCTCGGGCGCCATCTACATCCCCTTTGAAGCAGCCGATCTGCTGCGGCGTTCAACTTGGTTTCGATGGTTGGTTATCGTTGTCAACCTTGGCATCGTGCTTTACATGCTCATGCTGCGCCTGGAAGCGATGAAGAAGCGCCATGCGGCGTAGCACTCGGCGGAGTCGGGATAGATCGTTTGTGTAGAGACCGGGCTTGCCGCGCTTCCACGCGTATGAGTTCTTACTCGTTCAGCGTGCAACCGCAATCCGCCGGCGGAACATGCGCTTGCAGAAAGTCGGCGACTCGTTTGTAGGCGTCAATCTGATTTTCGACCTTCGCGAAACCGTGGCCTTCGTTCTCATAGACCTTGTATTCCGCCACGCCCCCGCGCTTCTTGACCGCATCCACCACCTGCTGCGCTTCGGTCTTGGGGCAGCGCGGATCGTTGCCGCCCGCCAACAAATACAGCGGCGCTTTGATCTTATCCACGAAGTTGATGGGCGACCGATCTTCGTAGAGCGCCTTGTTCTTCACGAGATCGCCCATGGTGGCCAGGTCGCTCTGCTGTAGCACAGGGTCTTCGTTCTGAATTTCCGTAAACCAATTCACAAACGGCACAATCGGAACGCCCGACGCCCACAGCTCGGGAGCCTTGGTAACTCCCATCATCGTCATGTAACCGCCGTAGCTGGCGCCCATCAGGATAAGCTTCTTGGGATCGACATAACCTGTCTGTTTGATCCAGTCGGCGGCGGCCAACACGTCTTGCAAATCGCCGCCGCCCATATCGAAAAGATTCGCCTGCTGAAATTCCTTTCCATACCCAGTCGATCCGCGATAGTTGGGCGCGATCACGATGTAGCCCTGGTTGGCGGCGTACTGCACGAAGCGATTGAATGTATTCATCGTCTGCCCGGTAGGCCCGCCGTGAACGTAGACAATCGCGGGGTGCTCGCCATTACGCGGCAAGTTATAGGGCACATAAACAAACGCGGAAATCGTCCACTTACCATCCTTACTCGGATAATGCACAAGGTAAGGTTCGACCATGTTTTCCGCGCGCACTCCAGCCACGAAAGATTGCGTGAGCTGATGGGACTTGCCTTCGGCGAGATCATAAATCCACAAATCGCCCGGAGCAGTTGGCCCGATGTGATAATAGAGCAGGCGCGAGTTGTCGCGCGAAAAGGGCGACCTCCCGCCCGCGGAATAGTTCACTCCTTTAGGCAGGGGCAGAGCGCGCGCCTTTCCCGACGCGATGTCATACAGGTAAATGTCGGCGTTGCCATCCACATTGGCGGAGTAAGTCAGGAACTTGCCGTCGGGAGAAAAGCTGCCGCCGGAAACTTCCCACTTATCTTGCGTGAGCCAGCGGATCTTCCTGCTCGCGATGTCGAGTAATGCGACGTTGTCGTAGCCGTTGCCGGCGTTGGAAGCGATCAGAACGCTCTGGCCGTCGGGCGAAACGTCGTTGGCCGAGTAAAGACGTTCGCCGTCATGCGGCGTCAGCAGCGCGCTTTGGGCATCCGCAACCTCGACCATGAACACATTCGAGTCCGTGCCTTTCGCCTGTTCCTGCGTGTAGACGATGAACTTGCCGTCCGCCGACCAGATGGGATCAACGTTCATGCGGTCTTTCGCGGTGCCGCCGGTCAAGTGCTTCACAGCGCGCAAGAGCGTGTCGTAAACGTCAATCTCAAACACGGACGACGTTTTCGGCTTGACCATATAGGCGAGATAGCGGCCATCGGGCGACCATGACGGACTTTCCTCGGCGATCTCGCGCGTGTTAGTCACGTTTACGACCTGGCCGGTCTTTGGCGAGACGAGAAAAATGTCCCACTGTTCGTCGCCGTCGTAATCGGACATGTAGGCGATCCACTTGCCATCCGGCGACCAGGTGGGGCTGGTTTGCCGCTGCTCGCTCACGGTGAGTTGCATCGGCCATCCCCCAACGGATGACACCAGCCAAAGATTATTACGGCCGCTGAGATTGCTTATGAAAGCGACCGTCTTGCCATCGGGCGACCAAGTCGAACCGCCCACCTGGCGCGTCATGTAGAGCTTTTCGATGGAAAGATTCCTCTCCACGCGGGCATCGGGCTTGGAAGCGATCTGCTTGGGATCGGTAATGACTTGGGGAGCGGGCAGAGTTTGGGAGTTCGCGATGGTGTTCATCGTCATAATAATGACCACGGCAAAGAAGCAAAAAGACAGACAGAAAGCAAGCGCGCGCATAGGGCCTCGGTTCGATATCCGCTCAAAAAAGTGTAACAGCAATAGCGACCGCGCGATGCCGGCCCGGTTCTTCATTGTCCATCGGTTTTATGGCGACGCTGAAGCGATACGAATCGCACTTCCGTCGCGGGGCGCTGAGTAGTTGGAATCGCAAGCGCGTTCATCAGAAATTCACCCGGTTGTAACTTCCCTTTAACAATTCGCCAATACAACAAGATTGCACACTTAAATTGAAACACAGAGGAGGACTCGCAGAGTGAATCATCGCATCGTGCTGCTGCTGGCCGGTTTGGCGCTGGCGCTGCCCGTCATGGGGCAGACCACGTTGAATGGAGCGGGCGCCACGTTCCCGTATCCGATGTATTCCAAGTGGTTCAGCGAATACAACAAGCTGCACCCGGATGTGCAGGTCAACTACCAGTCGATCGGCAGCGGCGGCGGCATTCGCCAGGTGTTGAACGGCACCGTCGATTTCGGAGCCAGCGATGGCCCCATGTCCGACGAACAACTGGCGCAGGCCAAGACCAAGATATCTGCATATTCCCACCGTGCTGGGCGCGGTCGTGCCCGCCTATAACGTTCCGGGCGTCAGCGGAGAAATCAAGTTCACTCCCGAAGCTTTGGCGGGCATATTTCTCGGGAAGATCGCGAAGTGGAACGATCCCGCCATCGCCAAAGTGAATCCGGACGTAAAACTTCCCGACCAGCAGATCATCGTCATTTATCGCTCCGATGGCAGCGGAACCACGTTCATCTTCACCGACTATCTCTCGAAGGTCAGCAAAGACTGGGCCAATACGGTCGGGAAGGGAACATCGGTGAAGTGGCCGATTGGGATGGGCGGCAAGGGTAATGAAGGCGTTGCCGGACAGGTGCGGCAGTTGCAGGGATCGATCGGCTACGTCGAGCTGATTTATGCGGTGCAAAACAAAATTTCGTACGGATCGGTGAAGAACGCCGCCGGAGATTTCGTGAAGGCATCGCTCGATGGAGTGACGGAAGCGGCGGCGTCGGTGAAGAACATGCCCGCCGATTTTCGGGTTTCGATCACGAATGCGCCGGGCAAGACGGCGTATCCGATTTCGAGTTTTACGTGGTTGTTGATTCCGGCGCAGGCTGCAGATACTAAAAAAGGAAAGATCATCTCCGACTTTCTGCAATGGATGGTCAACGACGGCCAGAAGATGACGAGCCAGTTAAGCTACGCTCCTTTGCCGGCGAGCGTGGTGGAGAAAGTGAAAGCGGCGATCAAGCAGATCCACTAGAAGCCAGCGGAAGGGAACTGGCGGCGGAATTGCCGGCGAATACAAGTTCGCTTAGTATGATCATGGAGATGATGGTGTACAGTCCCGGGGGCGAGCGCAAACGCTGCATTCGGCGGCCCCTGACGGTGGTAGCGAAGCGGACGGAAACAGAAGTCTGGCAGCGGCTGCAAGTCGAAACACAATCGAAACACAGTCAAAGAAGTGAGGCGCCACCTGCGCACGCCCGAATCAGCCGGCGGAGGCGCAGATTTGACCAAAAGGAGAGAAAAATGAAGGCGGTTATTAAACTGTTCGTAGTCTTGCTGTTGGCGTCTGTGCTGCAAGCGCAGACGGCTGCACCGGCGGCCCCACCCAGGAAAAAAGCGAGCAAATCCGTTGGCGCGGAGGTGCAAGCTTTGAAAGACGCGGTGGCGGCGCAACAGGAACAAATTAAGGCGCTGTCCGAACAACTGCAGCAGACGAACCAGCAACTGCAGCAGACCAACCAGCAGTTGCAACAACAACTACAACAGGCGCAGACCGCCGCGGCCGACGCTGCCAGCAAGGCCGCTGCCGCTCAAACCCAGGCCAGCCAGCAACAGCAGGCGGTGGGTGAACTGAAGGGCGACGTGGCCGATCTCAAGACGACGGCCACCAACACCGCGGCGACGGTGCAGGAGACGCAGAAGAACTTCAACACGGCGCTGCAAGAGCCTGCGGCACTGCATTTCAAGGGAATCACTTTGACGCCGGGCGGCTTTGTGGCCGCTGAATTTGTGCGGCGGTCACGGGCGCTGGGAGCCGATATTTCCACACCCTTTAATTCGCTGACCATGCCCGGCGCTTCGCAGAGCCAGATGTCGGAGTTCTTCGGCTCCGGACGCCAGTCGCGAATTTCCTTGCTGGCCGAGGGCAAGTTGAGCAATGTGAAACTCTCCGGCTACGCGGAAGCGGACTTCCTGGCTGCCGGTGGCACCTCAACCGCCACGCAGACCAATGGCTACGCGATGCGCATCCGCCAAGCTTGGGGCCAAGCCAAGTTTAACAATGGCTGGACGTTGACCGGCGGGCAGCAGTGGAGCCTGCTCAGCGAGACCGGGCGGGGATTGGACAATCGCACGGAAGCGCTGCCCATGACCATCGACCCGGGATATAACGTCGGGTTCACTTTCGCGCGCCAGTATGGTATGCGCCTAACCAAAGACTTCGGCAATAAGTTGTCCGTCGGCGTCTCCATAGAAAACGCGCAAGGCACGCTCACCACGCACAACAACGATCCCAATTTTCTGCTGGGCTCGGCGGGCGCGAGCAGCAGCTACAACTCAACCTCCAATTACACCTTCAATCCTTCCCCCGATCTCATCGCCAAGGTCGCCTTTGATCCCGGCTTTGGGCACTACGAGATCTACGGCCTGGTCGACCGCTTCCGCGACCGTATCTTCCCGTGCTACGAGCTCTACGCGAGCGCGGCCTGCGGCACTCTGAGCGCGCCCAGCGCGGTCAACGCCTACAACGCCTCAAAAGAAGGCGGCGGTTTTGGTGCCAACGCCCGCTGGACCTTCGCCGACAAGCACGTTGTTTTTGGCCTGCATGGCTTCGGAGGCAGCGGAGTGGGCCGTTACGGCGCAGCGCAGCTTTCCGATCTTTCAATTAACCCCAACGGAACGGTCCATCTCATCAAGAGCTTCCAGGGTTTGGGCACGCTGGAGTGGCACGGCAAGAAACTCGACCTCTACTCTTATGCCGGAGTGGAGTACGCCGGGCGGTCGTATGGCTTCGATCCTAATTTGCAGGTACTGGTGACGAGCACGACAGGGGGGGTGACTACGTCTACGTGGGAAAACGAACCAGGGTACGTCGGCTACGGATCGCCTTACTTCCCCAACTCCGGTTGCAACACCGAAACGGTTGCTGGGAGCGGCGGTTTTACTCCGGGCTCACTCAAGAACTGCGCCGGCGACACGCGGGCGGTAATTGAGGGCACGGCCGGCTTCTGGTACCGCTTCTACAACGGGCCTAAAGGCAAGCTCCAGTTCGGCACGCAGTACTCCTATGTGACTCGTCAGACCTGGTCTGGTGCTAATAGTGCCACCCCGCCTGTGCCAGGACCATACTCGCCGGAAGGACTGGACTCGATGATCTTCACGTCGTTACGTTACTACTTGCCGTAACCGGCGCAAAATGCTTTACCTGAGGGCGCCGGCGGCAAACCGGCGCCTTTTTTCTATTAGATGTAGGAGAAGTGGGACTTGCAGTTCAACTCTTATCAGACAGATAGGTAACAAAATCAGCGGTCCTTGGTCGGGAAAGTCAACCGGAGCATAGGGGCCATTAGTGGGAGTCTGCTGGCGGTCGTGACTGATCGCGGGCTGATCGAGTAAATCGTTACCCAGCTTTCATCATCCAACGACGGATAAATTGTAGTCAATGCCGTTCGCATTTCATCGTAGGATCGGAAACCATCCCGAAGTGCGTCATCAATTGTGAGGTCGCCGAAGCGTTTATACTCAATGCCCTGAACGTAAATCAGAAGCTTTTCGCCAGTTCTCGTTAGTTCGTAGTCTGCGGTTCCAAATAGCTGTGGAGCGTAAGTGGCCGGGAATTCAACGGCGTCCTTACGAAATCGTATAGTAGTTACCTTACGACCCTCTTTGAGCCAATCCAAGTATTCGCCATAGAGGGGAAAACCCGTTCTGACGAAAAGTATCTGCCCTGTTGTTCTGTGAATCCACTCCAAAAGGTTCTTGATGCGCTTGAACTTCTGCGGCCGCTTCGTTACAGAATGTTCGACTACTGACACGTTGTCGAGAGGGTCCTTAGGGAGCAACCCAAGTTCTACGAGCTGAGGAAAATAAGTCTTAATAATAACGAAGCGGCCCAAAACTAGCGCGTTCACCGCAATGGCGGCAGAGACTCGCACGGCATCATCGGGCGTTTCAACTATGGGCTCACCGCCACGATTGAAGGAAGTATTGAGCAAGAGGGGAACTCCAGATAGTTCGAAGAATTCCTCTAGTATATCTCGAAGTAACCTCTTCTCATCGTCGCCGACAGTTTGAACCCGTGCGCTTCCGTCGGCGTGTACAACAGCCGGAATTTGACGCCGTTTGTCCTCTTTCACAGGTAATGCAAAAGACATGTACGGGCTTTCGATCTCCGCCGCAAAGTACTCATGTGAATGCTCCGCTAGCACGGAGGGAGCAAAAGGCTGAAACCACTCGCGGGATTTCAATTGGTTGAACACCGAGCGAGAATAGTCTTTCGTTGGGTTGCCCAGGATGCTCCGGTTGCCAAGTGCTCGAAGTCCTATATCGCTCCGGCCATGAAAGACACACACGGTGCAACCTGCATTCAACAGTTGCGCGACGAATCTTGGTAACCGCTTCGGCTCGAATACACAAGCATGTTCCAATGAGTGGGTTTTCAAAGCTCGGGTGACTGTCCTGGTGTTTATTTCATAGTTCGGCCCCAGCTGCGAACGGAAATTTATCGTTTTGGTCTGTTTAGCACGAGGTTTCTGCCTATTCCACATGAGGAGCACATTCCCAAGTGCTTGCCCCTCGTCACCTGGTGCGGGCGGAACGTAAACCTGGTCGGCGATCTGCTCAGTCACAAGGACGCCATTAAAAACACAGTTCAGAGCAAAGCCACCAGCCATACAGACGTTACGGAGATTGTATCGGGTCAACAGGATGCGGATTTTCTCTTTTATTGCATGTTCGAGATTTAATTGGACAAATGCCGCAATGTCGCAATGAATCGGCAAGATCTCCGAACCCTCAGCGCGCGGATCTCCGAAATCGGTTCCAGTAGTGCTTGCGATCTGGTTAACGATATCGATTGGATCAGGCGGATTGTTCCGAATGGGAAAAAGAAGCCCGTCGTTGCTTATCTCCCACATGTCGGTTACGGTAAGTCGTTTAACGTCTCCATAAGCGGCAAGCGCCATAACCTTCGAGGCATACCGGGAGGAGCGGAATCCGAGAAAGTAAGCAAAGGCCCTGTACGAGCTCTCCAAAGCCAGTGGCGAACGGGAAGTCGAAATCCCTTTCGATCAACTCAATCCCTGAATCGGTTGCTATGAAATAGGAGTGCTGTTCGCGCGGTAGATGCCACCACTTATCGTCCGTGCGGTCTGCTAGTACATTGCCACCGCCGTCGATGACTGCGACCAAGGCATCATGGAACCCTGATCCGTAGAAAGCGATTGCCGCGTGTGAGAGATGATGATTTACACTTTGGAGACGAGGGTCACCTTCGAACACATGGCCAAAGAGCGCTTCAGACTGCGTTTCACAACATGTGCTCACCGCGATGATGTCCACGTCACGTGCGTCGACTGATTCGTTCTTGTTGCCACGGCTGTGTTCAAGACAGGCTTGGTAAGATTCACTAAATCCCGATGCCCACTTTTTCCCAGTGATTCTCTCTTCCAATGCCGCAACACATATTGATCCGTCTCGTAGCAACGCGGCACCGCCAGACCGGAGGTCTTTCCCGAGTAGGGTCGTGCCTTTGTTAATGCCGAGAATATACAAGCGAGATCACCGAGCTTAGGTCCTATGTTTCCTAAAAGGTTCGATAATGGAACGGACACCGTCCGTGCCAGTCAAAGAAAGAATAAAAAGCATCAGCCCTATGTAGCCGGCCCAAGGTCGGTCCGTCAGGCCGAAAAACAGTGGCACGAAAACCAAAACAATTCCCGCTATAAGGCCGAATCCGCGAAGCAAGCTTTCGGTTTTTCCAGCCTTCATGCAGACGGGGATATACAAGCGTTGAAATTGCGCCTGAGGAAATCGTCCGTCATGAACAGGCACAAGCTCCAGCCCAGTTTGGTCAGCGGCACCTAGGCGACCCGGTCGAAAGATGAATGTCAAAATGTCATATTTTCCGACAGCAGTTTGGCGCCGACGGAGAATCTGCAGTTGGTCAGCAAATGCATTGAGATCCATATCGTGCGGCTGGATTCTAGCATACTGTGGATTAGCAATAAATTGAAAAATACGCAGAGTATAGGTTTTGTTACTGAGAAGCTCGTATATTCCGTTGTTAGGTGCCAGTTTGCGAACGCCGTCCTGTATGTCGATAATTTTCAGGAATTCGAATCCACGGAACACGGACGCCTTAGCCGCCTCGTCTAGCACGTTGCCCCAGTTTGTAAGATTGTCGTACTCAGCCCGTTGTAGGGTTAAGCCGGATTCACTCGTCATTACTGAGGTTCTAAACCCATATTCACCCTGACCAATGACGTCAGAATGAAAACCCTGGAAGGTCTCATTAAACGCATTAACCTGAGAATGTCGCTGAGCGGGATCGCTCTTGTAAGCAACAAAGTCTCCAAGGCGATATTCAAAATAAAGGATGCGACCAACTCTCTGGGCATTCTCGACGGTGCCCCAGCGGATCGGCAGCAGCTTCTTAGTCTCAGTGTTCCAAAAGACGATCAGAACTTCCTGCCCGATAAGGATTTCGATGTTGTTCCGTAACGAGTCATCTACCCATCGCTCATCGTAGCGATGCCGGTATTTGAATCCAGTTGGCAGCGCAAAGATCTGTTCCAGTTCGTAGCAGTACGGCTCGACAGAATGAATTACGAACATGCAGTGGGTGGACGCAGAAGCGGCCCCAGACTGTAGTTGAGTGGGAGCTACCATTTGCTAACCTCAGCACTGCCAGTGACTTTCACCCGGAATCTCCTTTTTGACTACAAACACGGTGCCAATTTTACACCTATCCCGCCTGTTCGCGGCATTGTGAAACAAATTTTCACCCGGATCGTGCCCAGTGGTCTGAGATCCACACCAGCACCGTCGAGATTGCCCAATATTCCGCCACTTTTGCAACATTTTCCTTCTTGTCGAGCCCTTTATAGACGGGATGACAACTGATGAGAGGTGTTGTTTGTGGACTGTTTCCCGACTTTCATCACGGACTCCAATGGGCTGCGGGACACGAGCTGCGAGCAAACCCCAGCACCGTCCGGCAAACTCCGGTAAACTGGTTCTGCAAATATGGTTCGACAAATATGGTTCACCAGACTCTCAGCAATCGCGCCAGCCTTCTGAACCGCGAAGCGTCGTGGCTGAAATTCAATTGGCGCGTGCTGGAAGAAGCGGGAGACCTGCGCAACCCGTTGCTGGAACGCGTAAAATTTCTCGCCATCTCCGCCAGCAACCTCGACGAATTCTTTGAAGTCCGCGTGGGCGGCCTGCTGCAGCAAATTGAAGACGGCCAGAATTCCACCACCGCCGACGGGCTCACCCTGGTGGAGGAGCGGGAACTGATCAAGGACGCAACCCACGAGTTCGTGGAAGAACAGTATTCATGCTGGAACGAGCGCCTGCGGCCGGAATTGGCGGAGCAGGGAATTCGCGTGCTGGGCATCGAAGAACTGGATGACACAGCGCTGGCGTTCGCGAACGGCTACTGCGAACGCGAGCTCGATCCGCTGCTCACGCCGGTCACGGTGGACCCGGCGCATCCCTTTCCGCGCGTGATCAACAAGGCGCTGTGCGTGGCCCTCTTGCTGCGCCGCCGCCGCCGCTCTTCGCTCACCTATACGGGAGTTGTGACCGTTCCGCGGGCGCTGCCGCGGCTGGTCCGCCTGCCGTCCGAGGGGACCATCGATTTCATTTTTCTTGCCGACCTGGTCGTGCATCATGCGGCGCGCATGTACAAAGGCTACGACATCGTTTCTTCCGCCGCTTTCCGCGTCACGCGCAACAGCAATCTCTACCTGCAGGAAGAGGAATCGCGCAGCCTGCTGGAATCGGTGCGCGCCGAATTGCACAACCGGCGCAAGGGAGACGCGGTGCGCATGGAGATCGAATCCGACGCCAACCCCGAGATCATTGAGCGCCTGGGCACGGTGTTCGGGCTTGAGCGCTGGCAGATTTTTCCCGTCAACGGCCCGCTGAATCTTTCGCGGCTGTTCAACATTTACGACCAAGCGGCGCGGCCGGATTTGAAGTACCGCCCCTATGTACCGCGGGAATTGCGCCTGACCGCGAAGTCGCGCGATCTGTTTGAAGAAGTGCGGCGGCACGACATTCTGCTGCACCATCCTTACGATTCTTACGACGCCGTTCTCTCCTTCGTTCAGTCTGCCGCCGAAGACGAGCGCGTGCTCTCGATCAAGCAGACGCTTTACCGGACGGGCGAGCATTCGTTGGTTGTGTCGTCGCTGATGGCCGCCGCGGCGCACAAGGAAGTCACCGCCGTGGTGGAACTGAAGGCGCGCTTCGATGAAGCCTCGAACATCCGCTGGGCGCGCGATTTGGAAGATGCGGGCGTGCAGGTCTTCCACGGACTGGTCGGCCTGAAGACGCACTGCAAGCTCTGCCTGCTGGTGCGGCGCGATCCCGATGGCGTGACTCGCCAGTACGCGCACCTCGGCACCGGGAATTACAACGCCACCACGGCGCGAATTTATACCGACCTCAGCCTGCTGACTTGCGATCCGGAGATCACCAGCGCGGTGCACGATGTTTTCAGTTTTCTGACGGCCTACGCGGAACATCCGAGCTACGGGCCGCTGCTGGTGGCGCCGCTCGACTTGGCGGAAAAGTGCGTGGGCCTGATTGAGCGCGAAGCCGAACATGCGCGCATGGGGCGTCCGGCGCGCATGATTGTCAAGGTCAACTCGCTCGTCGACAGGAAAATCGTGCAATCTCTCTACCGCGCTTCGCAGGCGGGAGTGGACATTGAGCTGCTCGTGCGCGGTATATGCGCGCTGCGGCCGGGGATCCGCGGCCTGAGCGACCGCATTCGCGTGCGCAGCATCGTGGGCCGCTTCCTCGAGCACAGCCGCATTTTTTACTTCGAGAACGGCGGCGAGCCCGAAGTCTACCTCGGCAGCGCCGATTGGATGCCGCGCAACCTGCACGAGCGCGTGGAAGTGCTGTTCCCGCTGAAAAGCCCGCTGTTGCGCGACCGCGTCGAGCATGAGATTCTGGCGGCCTATCTGGCCGACAATGTGAAAGCGCGATTTCTGCAAAAAGACGGCCGCTACCTGCGCCCCTGGCAATCGCCGAAAGGGCGCAGCAAGAGGCCGCCACGAGGCGCTGCCGCCTTCAGCGCGCAGGATTTTCTCATTGGAATTGCGGAGGGCGCGAAGACGCCCGAGGAGATTCCGGCTTCGCTGCCGCGGCGCGCTGCCAGGGCTGTGAACGGGCGAGTTACGGCGGGACGGGCTTGGAACGGAAAGGAGTAATGACTCCGCAATGTTTCTCTATTTTTTGCGTCACGCCAGCGCCGGGGAGCCGGTGAGCAGCGCGAAGAAGGACGAAAAGCGCGGCCTCGATAAAGACGGCATTCAGCAATGCGGATATGTCGGGCGCGCTCTGGCCGCGTTGGGCGTGCAGGTGGAAGTCATCGTGTCGAGCCCGCTGAAACGGTCCACGCAAACCGCGGCGTTGGTGGGAAACGAAATGGGGCACGAAGGCAAGCTCGTGACCGAGAACGCGCTGCGCCCGCAGGCCGGCTTCGCCGATTTTCAGAAGATGCTGCAAAAGTACGCGCGCCAGGATTCCATCTTGCTGGTGGGGCACAATCCGAACCTGCGCGAATTTCTGGGACGCGTCGTCAGCGACAGTGGATGTGAGGCGGCGATTGAGCTGAAGAAAGGCGCCGTGGCCAAAGTCGAAATGCGGCGCAATTACGGATCGCTTAGCTGGTGCATTACGCCGCGCATTTTGCGCACGCTTCACGCCGCGGCGACCGAGAGTTCGCGCCCGAAGACTTCGCGGAAGTAGGAGCGGTCTTTCCCGATCGACCACACTTCGAGATCGACGCTGGCCTTCCCGCGCGGCGTCAGTTTTATGGAAACCCTGCCGTTGCGCGCCGAGACTGAAACCCTTTCCACCGACTGGCTTCTCCCCATATTCAAGACTCGCGCGATGCGCAGCAGGACCGACGCTTTGGTGACGTTTTCCCGTTCCTCGGGAGTCAAGGCGCTCATGGGGCCGTCTCCGGGCGTGGGGCGCGACTTTCCCAGGTAGCGCGCGATCGAGCCGATGATGCGCCGCTGCTGCGGCGTGTAACCCAGGATTTCCGAGTTCGCGATTATGTAGTAAGTGTGGCGATGGTGGCCGTTGCGGTTGATGTAGTCGCCGACCTCGTACAGCATGGCCGCGGCCGAAAGCCATTCGCGATACTCCGCCGGAAGCCGATGCACGGATTTCAGCGAAGAAAATAGAAGCAACGCCGAGTCGCGCACCTGCAAGGCATGATGCATATCCACGCGATAATGTTCGACGGCGCGCTTGATCGACTCCCACCGCTCCGATTCCACGGCCCGGCCCGAGCGCGTACTGCGATCGTATTCCGCCGCCATCTGCGCCAGAATGCCATCGCGCAGCCCGAGCGCGGAATAGCGAAAGCCGGCAAGATGGCAGCGCTCCAGCAGTTCCGCGAATACGAGTGCGCCGGCGCAAATGATTTCCGCGCGGCGCGGACCGATGCCGGGGACTTTCCGCCGCTCATCCAGCGGTTGGCTCACAATCTCCCTGGCAATGCGGCGTATGGTCTCGCGCGCGGCGTACGATGCCGGGCGGCTCTTCCCGGGCCGCGCGAAGTGGCTGGCGACGCCCGCCAGCGCAGCCGCCGTGCCCGATGTCGCGATCACCGCGCCCACTCGCGCCGCCTTGATGCGGTCTTGAATGCGCGTGATCTCGCGCGCCACGAAGCGCTGCAGCCGTTTCAGTTCGCTCTGGCGCGGCGGATCGTGGCGCAGAAATTCGCCGGTTAGGCGCACCGCTCCCAGCGGCAAGCTGACCGTATCGCGGAGTTGCCCGGCGCGCGAAAGCGTAAGTTCGCAACTGCCGCCGCCCAGGTCCACCAGCAACACGCTGTGCGCGCCCAATCGGCCGGCGGAGACAATGCCGAGGTGAATCAGGCGCGCCTCTTCCAGCCCGGAAACGATGTCGATGGTCCAGCCGGTGGTCGAGCGCACCCACTCCACAAACGCCCGTGAATTGCGGGCATCGCGCAAGGCCGACGTGGCCACGACCTTCACCGCATCGGTGCCGCATTCCTGCGTGGCGCGATGGAAGCGCCGCAACACGCGCACCGTTTCCGACATCGCTTCCGGCGAAAGCAGTCCGCCGCCGAAAACGCCTTCGCCCAAGCGCGTGACCTCGCGGTCTTCGTGAATCGCCTTGAGCCGTCCGCCTTGCAGGCGCGAGATTTTCAGCCGGACCGAATTCGATCCGATGTCGATAGCGGCGAAGGTGGGCATAGAGGTGACGAACGAATACTCACGATCAGTCATCTCACAAGCGGCCAGCGTCACGCAAGCCGACGATTGCGTAATCAGTCAATCCGCTCGTGGCTTCGCAAATTTGACCTTGACACGGGCCCATTGATATAGATAATTAGATATGTTCCTAATTATAGTCTGGTCTAATCATTAGTATGAGCAACAACAAAATATTCCGGGCGCTGGCCGACCCAACTCGCCGGGAAATCCTCGGCCTGCTTCGCCGAGGTGAAATGACGGCCGGAGCGCTGGCGGAGAAGTTCGATATGACCAAGCCTTCGATGTCGCACCACTTCGCGGTGTTGAAGGATGCGGATCTCATCACCAGCCGTCGCGAAGGGCAGCAGATTTGGTACGGGTTGAATACCACAGTAGTGCAGGACGTCATGGCTTGGGCCATGCACCTGATGGAGGACGGTAAGAAGAGCGGGGGTAAACAACGATGACTGGCAAATACTATCTGATGGCAATGTTGCTAACCGCAGCGATGTTGGCGGCAATCGTGATCGCATATCCCCACCTCCCAAGTATGGTTGCCACTCATTGGGACCTGCAAAATCAGCCCGACGACTACAGCCCGAAGTGGACACTTTTCCTGCTTGGTCCCGGACTCATGGCGGGGATGATGCTTCTCATGTATTTCCTGCCGTGGCTCTCGCCGAAACAATTCGAGGTGGACAGCTTTCGATCCACCTATCTTCAGATCATGCTGATTGTGGTCGCCATGCTGGCTTATTTCTGTGCTGTGATGCTTTGGGCCGATTTCGGCCACCCCTTAAATGTGGACCGGGCGATCGTTGGCGGAGTGTGTCTGCTATTTGCCTTACTGGGAAACGTGATGGGAAAAGTACGTCGAAATTTTTACATCGGCATTAGAACTCCATGGACCCTGGCCAGCGAGCGGGTGTGGTATGCCACGCATCGCTTCGCGGCGAAGACATTCGTTGTAGGCGGTCTGGCGGGCTTGGCGCTCTATCTAGCGGGGCTAGGTTTTTGGCCTGCGTTTGTCGCTCTGATGGCCGGGGCGCTTGCGCCCGTCGTGTATTCGCTGATTTTTTATAAGCAACTGGAGCGCCGCGGGGAACTTTGAGGCCACTTGTGCGACAAAGGAGGTCGCTGCAGAAGCGCCCTAAGTTCTTCTAAAATGGGCTTGACCTGTCTAAAGCTATAGGGTTGAGACTGAGAATAGAGCGATGCTTTCAGTGACGCAATTGGCGCGCGCCTGTGGCTTGAGCCGTACCACGGTGTTGTATTACGAGTCCTTGGGACTGCTGCCAGCTCCGCCGCGCAGCCTTGGCAACTACCGTCAATATGGCGATAGGTACCTGAGCTGTCTGCGGCAAATCTGCAGCTACCGCAGTGCCGGTCTTAAGCTGGCGGACATTCGGACTCTTCTCGCTGAACCGAAACGGGCGGAGGCGGCTTCAGTCCTCAAGCGCCGGCTGGCGGAAATCGGCGAGGAAATCGAGCGGCTCAAGGAGCACCAACGCGCCATTTTGCGATTACTGGAGCATCGAACTACATTCGTCAGGAGAAAAGACATGAACAAAGAGAAGTGGGTTGCCATCATGAAGGCCGCTGGTTTCGCGGACGACGACATGCGAAAGTGGCACAAGGAATTCGAACGGGCTGCGCCGGAAGACCACCAGGAATTTCTGGAGTATTTGAAAATTCCAAAATCCGAGATTGACCGAATCCGGGCCTGGTTAAGGGAAGCAGCTTAGATTGTGAAATCACGATCACGGCGCCAAAAATAGAAAAGTAAATCCTGATACAGACCTTCACCGATGGCAGCGTTCCCCCACGCAAACCGGGAGATCGCTGCCATCGCTAATACTTTGTTGTATGTTCCCACAGATTGCATATTTGCTACTTAAAGACGAATTACTCCGGAATCATTCCGATCGTCCCCAGCCACGTCTCGACCAACTGAGGCCATCCTGTCACGGGAAACTTCGTGCGGCGCAGTCCGAACGCATGCCCGCCTTGTGCATACAAATGCATCTCCACCGGGACCCCGGCGTTTTTCAGCGCAATGTAGTAAACCAGCGAGTGGTTGATGTTATCCACGGGGTCGTCCTCATCCTGCAACAAGAACGTAGGCGGCGTCTGGCGGGTGACGGGAACATTCGGATTAAGCTCAAACTTCTTATCGTCAATCCATAGATGCCCCGGATAAAGAGCCATCGCAAAGTCCGGGCGGCAGCTTTCTTTGTCGGCCGCATCTACAGGCGGATACAAACGCCGCTTAAAGTGCGTGCTCATTGCTGCTACAAGATGCCCACCTGCCGAAAATCCAAGCACTCCGATCTTATGCGGATCGATATGCCACTCCGCGGCGTGAAAGCGCACCAGCCCCACCGTCCTCTGCGCATCTTCCAGCGCCATCGGCGATTCCGGATACGCCCCATGGCTCGGAGTCAAGCTGGGAGCCGGCACGCGGTACTTCAGCAACACACACGCGATTCCCTTGGACGTCAGCCAATCGCAGACCTCCGTGCCTTCAAGATCGATGGCCAGAATCTGATAGCCCCCGCCAGGAAACACGACCACCGCAGCGCCCGTATTCTTTCCATTGGGCGAATAGAGCGTCATCGTGGGCCGCGAGACGTTATCCACCTCAACCCACGGCCTGCCGGCAACCAGAGACTCCTTCCCCGTAGTGGTAGAGACCTCCGGCCCCTTGACAGGCCGCGCATGCGGCACAGCCCCCGGCCAGATCGGCACTTGCGTATGTCCCGGCGATGGCTGCCAGGCAGGCGTCTGCGCACTCAGACTGCCGAATGCAAACACAATGCAGAAAGCAAAAATCGAATGCTTCATCACAATCCCCATAGCTTAATATAACCGGTCACTCTTAGGTGGGAGCTTATGCAGCCGTCCCCGCACGCCCCTCCAAATCTTAAAAAATCCCCCATCCTCGCTTTTTAACCGATTTGTAACATCGCTTTGCTAGCCTCAGCATGGAATGTCCAATCAAGCCCTGCCCCGGCCGCGATTCAGCGCTCCCGAACCGGAGCACGGGTCGCCTGACCAAGGATCGAGGGCCGCCCTGAAACTCGAAGCCAGAACCGCGCCGCTCTTGCACGGGAAGGTCAGCGGAATCCCCGACGCTCTTTTTGGCTGGACGATGCGCCTTTGCGGCTTGGCCGTGGTCGCGCTGCTCGGCCTGATCGTTTACCAACTGGTGGTCGGCTCCGCGCTTTCATGGCACGCTTTTGGCTGGAAGTTCTTTGGCCAATCCGATTGGAACCCGGTGTCGGATCAATACGGCGCGCTGCCTTTTATGTTCGGGACGATTGTGTCGTCGCTGCTGGCGCTGGTCATTGCCGTTCCGCTGTCTCTGGGAGTGGCCGTGTTTATTACCGAAATGTGCCCGACTGGCCTGCGCGGAATTTTTTCTTTCACCACCGAACTTCTGGCTGCCATTCCCAGCGTGGTCTACGGGCTTTGGGCGATTTTCGTTTTGGTGCCGATTCTGCGCCAATATGTGCAGCCGTTCCTTGCGACGACTCTGGGCTGGACGGGGCTGTTCAGCGGGCCGCCCTACGGCATCGGGATGCTGGCGGCAGGCGTGATTCTGGCCATCATGGTCATTCCCATCATCTCGTCCATCACGCGCGAGGTGCTCACCGTGGTTCCGCAGCATCAGCGCGAAGCGGTGCTGGCGCTGGGCGCGACGCGCTGGGAAATGATTCGCATGGGTGTGCTGCGCAATGCGCGAGCGGGAATCGTGGGCGCCGTCATTTTGGGCCTGGGCCGCGCGCTGGGCGAAACCATGGCGGTCACCATGGTGATCGGCAATCGTCCAGAGATAGCCAAGTCGCTGTTTGCTCCCGGATACACCATGGCCAGCGTGCTGGCGAACGAATTCTCGGAAGCGACCGGCGATCTCTATCTTTCCGCATTGATCGAAATTGGCTTGGCGCTGTTTTTGGTGACGATTGTGGTCAACGCGCTGGCGCGGCTCATGGTGTGGAGCGTAACGCGAGGCCAACCGGCGAGAAGCATTGCCTGATACTAACTTGAACGACACGAACTCCAATTCGGCAGCGGGCTTGATCCCGCAGATCAACATGCCGCCGATCAGCTTGCGGCGGCGTGTGATAGACCGCATGATGACGGCCATCTCTGTGCTCACGGTTGCGCTCGTGCTCTTGCCGCTTTTTGCCATCTTTGCCTATCTGGTTTATAAGGGTATCGGCTCGATCAATCTTGCTTTCCTGACCCAAACCCCGAAGCCGGTGGGCGAGCCGGGCGGCGGCATGGCGAACGCCATTGCCGGCTCCATGGTCATTCTGGGCATCGCCAGCCTGCTGGGCGTTCCGCTGGGTATCGGCGCGGGCGTTTTTCTCTCCGAGTACGGGCGCAACCGCTACGGCGACATCGTGCGCTTCGTTTCCGATGTGCTGAACGGCGTCCCTTCCATCGTGATCGGCATAGTCGCCTATGGGCTGGTGGTGATGCGCCAGAAACACTTTTCCGCGCTGGCCGGTGGAGTGGCGTTGGCCATCATGATGGTTCCGACCATTGCGCGCACCACCGAGCAGATGCTGCTGCTGGTGCCGCAGGCCATCCGCGAAGCCGCGTACGGACTGGGCGTTTCACGCTGGCGCACCACTATCTCGATTACGCTGCGCACGGCCACCTCCGGAGTCATCACCGGCGTCATGCTGGCCTTTGCCCGCGTGGCCGGAGAAACCGCGCCGCTGCTGTTTACCGCCTTTGGAAACCAGTATTGGAATTGGAAGTCGGACCAGCCGACCGCAGCCTTGTCGCTGCAAATTTTTACGTATGCCATCTCGCCCTTTGACGAATGGCACCGGCAGGCATGGGCGGGCGCGCTGGTGTTGATTGTCCTCATCGTTGCCGCGGTCGCTGCGGTCCGCATTGCGGTAAAGCACGGAACGTTGGCAGGAGCGTAACAGCCATGGTGGAAGTCGGGTTCGGAATTGTGAATAGATACCTGTTACAAATTGTCATCCCGAGCAAAGCGAGGGATCTGCATTTTGCGGCGAACTACAGATCCCTCCCCCTCGGCTACGCTCGGGGTCGGGATGACAAAATCTAGCGAATTGAGAGTTGGAGACCGGATTCTCACTTTCGCCGCGGGGCTGCTAACGTTGGCGGGAGCTTAACGATCTATGGGCGTCGGAATCACAGTCGAGCACCTGAATGCGTTTTACGGCAAAACGCAGGCCTTGTTCGACATCAACATCGCCGTGCAAGCCAACCACGCGACCGCGCTCATCGGGCCGTCGGGCTGCGGGAAATCGACGTTCATTCGTTGTTTGAACCGCATGCACGAAACCATTCCCGAGGCGCGGGTCGAGGGCACGGTGCGCATCGGCGATCTCAGCGTTTATAACGGGACCTCGGCCACCCAACTGCGCCGCCGCGTGGGCATGGTGTTTCAGAAGGCGAATCCGTTTCCGACCATGTCGATTTACGACAACGTGGCCGCCGGACTCAAGCTGAACGGTTTTCGCAACCGCAAACGGCTGGATGAGGTGGTCGAGAAATCGCTGCGCGCCTCGGCGCTGTGGGACGAAGTGAGAGATTTGCTGCACAAGACATCGGGCGCCAGCCTTTCCGGCGGGCAGCAGCAGCGTCTGTGCATCGCCCGCGCTTTGGCCGTGCAGCCTGAAGTTTTGCTCATGGATGAGCCGTGTTCGGCGCTCGACCCGATCTCCACCGGCAAGATCGAAGAGTTGATTTTTAAATTGAAAGAGCAATACACCATCGTGATTGTCACGCATAATATGCAGCAGGCCGCGCGGGTGGCCGAGTTCACCGGATTTTTCCTGCTGGGCAAGATGATCGAATTCGACAAGACGGAAAAAATATTCACCAATCCCTCCGACAAACGGACGGAAGACTACGTCACCGGCAGGTTCGGATAAAGAGGTTCGGATAATGCGCACGCGCTTTCAACAACAGATGGAGGACCTGCGGGAGAAACTGCTCCGCATGGGCGGACTGGCGGAACTGGCGGTGGATCGCGCCTGTCAGGCGTACACCGAGCGCGATCTCACGCGCTGCCACCTGGTCCTCGAAAACGAGGGCCTGATCAACGCCGCCGAGCGCGAGATCGATGAAATGGCCTTCGACATTCTGGCCACACAGCAGCCGGCGGCCACGGACCTGCGCTTCATTCTGGCGGTCACCAAGATCAACGCCGACCTGGAGCGCGTCGGCGACCAGGCGGTCAACATCGCCGAGCGCGTGATGAGCTTGATTCAGTTGCCGGCGGTCGAGTCTGCCGGTCGATATTCCACGCATGGCGACCGCCGCCAGCGCCATGGTGCGGCGCGCGCTGGAGTCGTTTGTGGAGGGCAAGGCCGAACTTGCCCAAGCCGTACTGGAGATGGATCACGTCGTCGACCGGATGCGCGACGAAGCTTTTATCATGCTCGTGCGAAAGATGAACGAAGAGCCGCAAGTGACTCAACAGGCGCTAGATGCGCTCCTGGTGGCGCGCAACCTCGAACGCGTCGCCGACCACGCCACCAACATTTCAGAGGACGTTATTTTCTGGGTGCTGGGCGCCGACGTCCGCCATCATGCCCAGGCAGCGCCGGCCGCGCCGCAACCGGAGAGTCGCGAACAATAGTCGCAACCAAGGGTTTGATTCGCGGGAATGTCGTGCGCCGCGAATTTGGAGCGGCGCCGCTTCAGCCGCGCCGCGAGCAGCGCAAAAGTAACAGTGGCTTTAACCTCCGAGGGCTGCCGTGGTGCATAATACAAGATTGTCAATAACCTGATCCGCGTCCATGCACTGGGGGCAACACTTGAACGACTATCTTTTATCCATACTGCTCGGAATTGTCGAGGGCCTCACTGAGTTCCTGCCCGTCAGTTCGACCGCGCATCTCCGCATTTCCGAGGCCCTGCTGCACGTGCCGCTCGAGAGCGGCTACTGGAAGATGTATTCCATCGTCATCCAGCTCGGCGCGATCCTGGTTTTGCCGATTTATTTCCGCAAACGTATAGCGGGCTTCATTGGCTACACGCGCGGGGCTACTCCATTTGTGCTCGCACCGTTCAAGGTACTCTGGTGTCTTTTCATGGCGATTTTTCGTTCGCGGCCCGTTCAATTCACACTGCTCGCCTTTGTCGTCACCGCCATCCCGTCTTTTCTGCTGACAAAAGTGATCGGCAAGAACCTCGAGAGTCTGTACGTAATAGGCGCCGCCCTGCTGGCCGGCGGCATCGTGATGTGGATCGTCGACGCCATGAAAGCGCCCTGGGAAAGAATCGGGCAGAGAGCGGCCACCTCGCCGATTCAAGGTTCACCCATCGACACCTGGCAAATGGACGACATCCGCGGCGGCCAAGCCATCTGGATTGGCGCCTGCCAGATTCTCTCCGCCGTTTTTCCGGGTACCTCGCGTTCCATGTCCACGATTGCCGCCGGACAACTGGTGGGAATGTCGCGCGCCGCCGCGCTCGAATTCTCCTTCTTCCTCTCCATTCCAACCATGACGGTGGCCACGCTCTACACGCTTTTCAAGTCGCTCCGCGGCAAAGATGAGAATCCCATCGGCGTCGCCCAAATCTCGCCCCACCAATGGATCGTCCTCGCCATCGGCTTCGTCGTCTCCTTCATTGTCGCCTACGGGGCCGTCGCCTGGTTCATGGGCTACGTCCGCAGGCGCGGCTTCGCACCCTTTGCCATGTATCGCATCGTGGTCGGAATCGCCGTGCTAGCTTGGGCGGCGGGATGGCTGGGACGTTAGGCTCATACGCGTTACACAAGGCGCGCAGGATGAACTGGCGGCGCTGCTGTCCTATGAACTCGGCTCGGGCGAACCGCAGGAATCATTAGGGACGCGATAGCCCGGGCCATCCGACTTTCAAGAGAAGTTCATCGCCCTTGTAAAGTAGACCGCGTAAGGGAAAAACGCCAACATCCAAGGCGTTCAATTGACCCGGCAAACTTTCACCGTCTGGTTCTGATAGGGGCATTGCAGATTCGGTACGCCTGGTTGCTGTAGCACTACCCAGTTCACCCCGTACTGCGCCTCCAGCCCGCGAAAATCCAGGACGCCAAATTTCTGCCAACCGCTGTGGGCCTGCACTTGCGCAAGCCACTCCTGCGCCATGTCAGGAAACATGCTGACGGCGCCGCCGTCCGTGGACTGGTCGGCCAGCATGCTGCGCTGGGCAACGGCGCGAAACCCATCGTGGTCTTCCCCAGGGATATGCATGTAGTTAGCATCGAGGGCGAAGATCGCGTCGGGTGGCGTGTTATCCCGCACCCATTCGAAAGCCTGTACCCAAGGATTTCGCGCCCTGGAACCCGGCCACTCGATGTGGGCGCTAGCTGGGAAAAGCGCTCTTTGAGCGCAAAACATTCCCGCGCACAGGGGCAGAAACAACGCCGCCCACCGCCACCAGCGATTCTTCAAAACGTATTCTTCCAACAGAACTCCGGAAAACAAGACGAGCAGAATATAGACGAGGTAAAGGCTGCGCATGGGCTGCAACCGCGCCAGCGTCTCGAAGCGAGGAACGGAGACAAACAAGGCGGCGATCGCGAAGACGATCTCATAGATCACGAGCGTCCGGGATATTAATTCCAGATTCCTCATCGCCCTGGATCGGGCAATCCGGCTGAACCACCAAAGAATCACGATGGGACCGATCACGCCCAACCACTCGTACCAGTGCCATCGCGTCAGGTAGAAGTAGGAGTGAGACGCGGCCGCTTGCTGATAGGCGGCCGACGGTGGATCGAAAAAACCCAGCGGCCACAGGCAGGCAACCATCGCCCGGCGCGATTCGAATCTTTCCATGCAGAACAGCAGAAAGCAGAAAGAAATGGTAAAGACCGACATGAGAGGATGAATCGCCGCCCCGAAAAGAAGCAGCAATGCCGCCGTAACATACCTTCGATCAAGCAATTGCGCGATGGCCAAAATACTTGCAAAGGCCGTCAGATTTCGTGGATTCAGGTATTGATCCATGATGTAGAGGGCAGTTCCGGAGACCGGTAAAGTCAGAAGCGCAGCCACCAAAGCTACACCTGCATAGCGCCCAGCCCTGCGGATAAAGCACCGTCCGGTCAGTTCCCAGCAGGCAAACAGAAGGAGAAAAATGGAAACCAGATGCCAGCAAAACAGCGCGTACGGCAGGGACAGATGAGTTGCACGTACCGAAGCCGCGATCATATCGGGAAAAAGCGTCAGATGAGCGTGTGACTCAAAAAACTGGGCATCGAAAGGAAACAGCCGTTGATTCAAGAGTTTTTCCACACTCGGAAGATAGAGCGCGGCATCCTCCGTCCACGGATGATAGCCGTGTACAAACATCGCCCCTACGGTCAGCAGAACTAGAAATAGAAGGTCCTTACGCTGCAATCGAAATCCTCTTTTTTGCGTTCCAAACACGGGCCCAGATTCCCATTTGCGACGAGCGGCCCGCAATTCCGGGCTTTGGACTCGATTGTAATGGGAGGGCATTCAAAGTTCCATTTGGGACATGGAAACGGCGGCGCGGGATTGCCCGACAAGGCCGGCTTACAGTGCGTACTTCTTCATTAGGTGCCGGAACGAACGGTAGGAAATTCCCAGGACTTCAGCGGCCCGAATCTGCACGCCGTTGGTTTGCCCGAGCGCGGACTGGAGGAGCGAGCGCTCGACTTGCGCGACATAGTCTTCCATATTCACCCCCTCGGGCAAAGCCGGGGCAGCGGCCACGGTCAAGCTTACAGCGGTTTCCGCGCCGGCGGCCGCGGCGCGGGCCTTCGGGCGCTCCGCCGGCAACTCGACATGGAGTTCGCTCGCGGTTTCGAGCGCCACCGCCCGTTCGATCGTGTTCTCCAGTTGCCGCACATTGCCCGGCCACTCGTAACGGGACAGGGCTTCGAGCGACGACGCCGCGACGCTGTGAATGCTCTTTCCCGCCCCGGGCGTATATTTTTTCAGGAAGTGGTTCGCCAGCAGCGGAACGTCTTCGCGGCGCTCGCGCAAACCCGGCACGCGAATGGGAATGACGCTCAGGCGATAGTAAAGGTCCTCGCGGAACGTGCCTTCGGCGACCTGACGGTCGAGATCGCGGTTGGTGGCGGCGATAACGCGCACATCCACCGGAATTTCGCTGGTGCCGCCCACCGGACGCACCGTGCGTTCCTGCAGCACGCGCAGCAGCTTGACCTGCATGGGCATGGTCATCTCGCCAATCTCGTCGAGAAAAATCGTGCCCTGGTCGGCGACCTCGAACAATCCGCGCCGGTTCTGGCTGGCTCCGGTGAAGGCGCCTTTGACGTAACCGAAGAGTTCGCTTTCCAGCAGCGTCTCCGGAAACGCGCCGCAGTTGACCGAGACAAAAGCTTCGGCGGCCCGCGGCGAGCAGGTATGCACGGCCCGCGCCACCAGTTCCTTGCCCGTCCCGCTTTCGCCGTAGACCAGGATCGTGCTGCCGGTGGTGGCCACGGTGCGGATGGTTTGCTTCAGCTTTTCAAGCGCCGGACTTACGCCGACAATATTGTCGAGCGAGTTGCGCGCGGCCGCGTCGCGGCGCAGGGCAAAGTTCTGCCGGCTGAGCGAAACCCGCGTCAGAGCGCGGGCAATGGCGAGCTTGACTTCGTCCACCAATCCCGGACTCTTGCGGATGTAATCGGTCGCGCCTCCGGCCTTGACCGCCTGCACCGCGGCCTCGTAATCGTCCACCGCAGTCATCAAAACGACCGCGGAATCGGGCGAGATCTGGTGCGCGTGGCGCAGCACTTCGACCCCATCCACGCCCGGCATTTTGATGTCGGTAACGATCACGTCGAACAATGCGCTGTCGATTTTTCGCTTGGCCAACTCGCCGGCGGTGACGGTTTCGACTTTATGGCCATCGCGCCGCAGGGCAATGTCGAGCAGTTCGCAGATGGAGCGCTCGTCGTCGCAGACCAGTATGTTACCCACGCGCGCCTCCTCCCGCTCCCGCGCCGGCCAGCGCCGCGCTGGCGGATTCCGATACGGAGGAAGTTCTGCCGGCGGCGCCCTGCTCACGGGCATCCTCCAAGCGCCGCAACCGCAGCACAAAGCTGGTTCCCTTGCCGACCTGGGAACGCGCCCACACCTTGCCCTCGTGCGCCTGCACGATCTGGTACACGATGGCCAAGCCGAGGCCGCTGCCGCCTTCAAAGTTCGATTGGAAAGGCTCGAAAAGTTTTTCCGTCTGCTGCGGGTTGATGCCGGGACCGGTGTCGGCGAAGTTCATCTCCCAGTCCGGGCCGCGCTCGGCGAGGGTGACGGTCAGGCTTCCGCCTTTGGCCTTCATCGCCCGCACCGCGTTTTCCGTGAAGTTCCAGAACACCTGTTTGAGCTTGTCGCCATCGGCCAGCACCCAGGCTTCGGGCGCCGAAAAGCTTCGCCCCAGCTTGATGCCCGCGTTCTCCGCGGCAAGGCGGTGTTCGAGCAAGGTGAGAGTGTCATCGAGCAGCGGGACCAGATTCACGCGCTCGAAGCAATACTGCTTGCCCCGCGAGTACTCCAGAAAATCGGTGACGATGTTGTTGAGGCGGTCGGACTCGCGGATCACAATCTGCAAAAGGTGCCGCTCCTCCGAACTCAAGCTGGGCGCATCCGACAACATGCCGACCGACCCGGCTATGGAGGTGAGAGGATTGCGGATTTCGTGGGCGATGGCGGCGGCCAGGCGCCCCACGGCGGCGAGCCGGTCCTGCATGCGCACCTCGCGCTCCAGTCGGCGCACCTCGGTGAGATCGTCAAACGAATAAACAAAGCCCAGTCCGCCGCGCGCGCTCAGGTTGAGCGCGGAAACCAGCACGCGAAAAGTCTTGCGGAAACCTTTGCTGGTACTGTAGCGGACTTCGGCATTGCTGCGGACCGCGCCGAAGTGGGGCAACGGGTCCAGAAACAGATCGGCCACGGAGCGTCCGCGCAACTCCGCTTCGGACATTTCCAGCAGTTGCTGGGCGGCGCGATTGACCAGTGTGATGCGTCCGTCGAGCCCGGTCGTGATCACGCCGCCGCTCATGGACTGCACGATGTTTTCGTGGAGCGCCTGCAGATTTTCCAGGGCGCCGCTCGTGTCCTTCAGTTGCACATCCACCTGGCGGAGCTTGTTCACCAGCAGGCCGGCAAGGTAGGCGATGGCGAAGAAGGCGAACAGGTTGACGAAAATCACTACCTGCAGCGCCTTGAGCTTGGGGTGCGAGCTGGCATACGAGGGAATGACCGAATAGTAATCCAGCTCGAGGGCCGTCCCGAACAGGATAAAAGCCAGGGCCGCGCTCAGATATCCCCAGTACCGCGGCAGCAACATGCACGCCACCACGATGACCAGGGGGTAAAGGAAATTCAGCGAGCTGTCGATGCCGCCGGTGACATGGACAACCAGCGTGACCATGGCCAGATCGGCGAGCACCTGCAAAATGGCCTGGAGACGATGCTCGCTCCATACCGAAACCAGAAGAAGGAAAAACAGCGACAGCACAAACCACAGCACCATGCCGGTGAGAAAGGGCAGAATGGGAATCCGGTTGGGAGTAAAACGGACAACGGTGAGTTCGATGGCGAGCAGCACCAGCAGGATCAGGACGCGGACCTTCACCAGCCAGGTCAGCCAGTTCCGTTCATCGGAGATGGAGTGCATAAGTTTCGTTGCCAGTTCGTGTTTCGCGGGCCAGTTGCTTCAAGCTTCGAGCCGCGAGCTTCGAGCAAGCTTGCCTCGTAGTGCTGCTTCAAGCTTTTGCCTGCTCGTAGCTCGTGGCTCGCAGCGTTTCTCTATCCCGACAGTTTTGCGATCATCGAGAACAACGGCATATACAAAGAAATCACGATGCCGCCGATGGAGGCGCCGAGCATCATAATGATGACCGGCTCCAGCATGGCCAGCATGTCTTTGGTGGCGGAATCGACTTCATCCTCGTAGAAGTCCGCGATCTTCTGCAGCATGGAGTCCATGGCGCCGGTGGCTTCGCCCACGCCGATCATCTGCGTCACCATGTTGGGAAAGACGCCGCATTCGCGCAGTGGATCGACGATGGTGCGGCCTTCTTCGATCGCCTTGCGCACCTTCATCAGCGCTTTTTCAAGCACGGCGTTGCCCGAGGTGCGGGCGGTGATGGCCAGACCTTCGAGAATCGGAACGCCGGAGGTAATCAAGGTGCCCAGGGTCCGGGTGAAGCGGGCGACTGCAATCTTGCGCAGCAGCATGCCGAGGACGGGCAGCTTGAGCAGCATGGCGTCGAACAGATAGCGCCCACGCGGATGCTTGCGGATCTGCTTGATGCCCACGACGAGCGCAACGGCGCCCAAAATAAAGAACCACCAGAAATGGCCCACGAAGTCGCTGAGGCCGATGGTAATGCGGGTCGCCAGCGGAAGCGCAACTCCCAGTCCGACGAACAGGTTGGCGAAGATCGGCACCACCCACTTGAGCAGCGCGGCCACGATCAGGCCAGCGAAGGAGACGACGGCCACCGGGTAGATCAATGCCGACTTGACGGCCGAACGCAGCTTGACCGCCTTCTCCACATAGATCGCCATGCGCTGCAGGATGATGTCGAGAATACCGCCGGTCTCGCCCGCCTCGACCATGTTCGTGGTCAGGTCGTCGAACACGGCTGGATACTGGCGCATGGCATTGGCCAGCGTGGCGCCGCCTTCGACGCTGGTCCGAACCCCGAGCAGCGTTTTCTGGAAGCCGGGGTTTTCCTGGTTGGCGCCGAGAATCTCCAGGCACTGCACCAGCGGCAGCCCGGCGTCGATCATGACGGAGAACTGGCGGAAGAACACGGCCACTTCCTTCACCTTGATCTTGCCGCTGCCAAACGTGGGCAGGGAAAATTCCTTGCCCTTCTCCCGGATGCGGCCTGGCGTGATGCGTTCTTTTCGCAGTTGCGAGGCCAGCCCGTCCTTGGTGGAGGCCACGCGTTCTCCCTGAACTTTCTCGCCCGCAGCGGTCTTGCCCGAATATGTAAAAACCGGCATGGTTGCTTTCTCCTTATGAACTCGGTGTCAGGTCTCAGGTCTTAAGGTCTCAGGAAAACCTGACACCCTGATCTGCAACTTCTGACGCCTTTTTTGCCTAACATCTCACTTCTAACTAAAAACCTAAGACCTGACACCTGAGACCTGGGACCTGATCTCAGCGCTTCATGGGCGCAGCGCCCTTGGCCAGCGGAGCCGGCCCGCCCCGATTCACATGGACGGCGCCGCGCGCGATCATTTCGTGCAGTTCGTCCTGACTGCTGGAGCGCGACATCGCCATTTCCAGTGTGATTTGCTTCTGGAAATACGCGCTGGCGAGCGATTGGTTGAACGTCTGCATACCGAACTTCTCCTGGCCCGATTGCATGGCGGAATAGATCTGGTGGATCTTGTCTTCGCGGATCAAATTGCGCACGGCCGCATTGGGCACCAGGATTTCCATGCACATGGCGCGTCCCTTGCCGTCGCTGCGCAACAGCAGGCTTTGACACAGGATGCCTTCGAGCACCAGCGAGAGCTGGGCGCGGATCTGCGATTGCTGGTGCGACGGGAACACGTCGATGATGCGGTTGATGGTGGACGACGCCGAATTGGTGTGCAACGTGGCGAACGTGAGGTGGCCGGTTTCCGCGATGCGCAGCGCCGACTCGATGGTTTCCAGGTCGCGCATTTCCCCGATCAGCACCACGTCCGGATCTTCGCGAAGCGCCGCCCGCAGGGCTTCGGGAAAGCCTTTGGTGTCGGAGTGCAATTCGCGCTGGTTGACCACGCAGTTCTTGTTCATGTGCACGAACTCGATCGGGTCCTCGATGGTGAGGATGTGCTCGTGGCGTTCGATATTGATCTTGTCGATCATGGCCGCCAGCGTCGTGGACTTGCCCGAGCCGGTCGGCCCCGTCACCAGCACCAGCCCGCGCGGTTTGTCGCACAGCTTGCTGACGACCGGAGGCAGGCCCAGCTCGTGGAAAGATTTGATCTCAAACGGAATCAGACGGAACACGCAAGCCGAAGCGCCGCGCTGGTTGAATATGTTGGCGCGGAAGCGGGCCAGGCCCTTCATGCCGAACGAGAAATCCAGTTCGAGGCTTTCCTCGAAACGGTGCTTCTGCGAATCGGTCATCACGCTGTAGGCCAGTTGCTTGGTCTCAGCGGGCGTCAACTGCGGCAGGTCCAGTGGCACCAAGTGCCCGTGCACACGAATTTGGGGCGGAGAGTTGGTGGTGATGTGGAGGTCGCTTCCATTCATCTCCAGCATGCGGCGGAGCAGATCGCTGAGTGACAGTGCCATGGTTTTTTTCTTCCTTTCTTCTTCGTTCCTAATGGATCGTTTCGCGGGCCACTTCTTCGAGCGTGGTCCAGCCTGCCGCGACCTTGATTAACCCGCTGCGTCGCAGGGTGATCATGCCGCGTTCAATCGCTTTTTTCTTGAGTTCGACCGCCGATGCGCCGACCAATACCAGCTCCCGGATCTCGTCGTCGACCTCCATCACTTCATACAATCCGGTGCGGCCCTTATAGCCGGTCTGGTTGCATGTGGCGCAGCCCGTGCCCTTCATGATCTTCACCGTCTGGGCCTCTTCGGGCGTGTAACCTTCGTCTATCAGGGCCTGCGGAGGCATTTCAACCGGCTCGACGCAGTCCTTGCAGATCCGCCGCACCAGGCGCTGGGCGCAGATCAGGTGCACCAACGTCGCCACCAGGAAGGGCTCGATGCCCATGTTCATGAGGCGCGTGATCGTTTCCGGTGCGCCATTGGTGTGCAGCGTGGACAAAACCAGATGGCCGGTGAGCGCGGCCTTGATGGCGATTTCCGCGGTTTCAAAGTCGCGGATTTCGCCGACCAGGATGATGTTAGGGTCCTGCCGCAGGAAGGCGCGCAGCGCGGCGGCAAAATTCAGGCCGATCTGCTCCTTCATCTGCACCTGGTTCACGCCAGCGAGCTGAAACTCAACCGGATCCTCGGCGGTCATGATGTTGGTGTCGGGCTGGTTCAGCCGCGAAATGGAGGAGTAGAGCGTGTTGGTCTTGCCCGATCCGGTCGGCCCCGTAACCAGCACCATACCGTAGGGCTTGAGAATGGCCTTCTCGAATTTCACCAGCGACTCCGCTTCGAAGCCGAGCTTGGTCATGTCGAGGCGCAAGTTTTCCTTATCGAGCAGCCGGAGCACGATCTTCTCGCCCCACAGTGTGGGCAGCGTGGAAACGCGGAAGTCAAGCTGCTTTTTCTTGCCGCCAAGCACCATCTTCAGCATGATGCGGCCGTCCTGCGGCAGCCGCTTTTCGCTGATGTCGAGCTTGGCCATGATCTTAAGGCGCGAAGTGATGGCGTCCTTCAGTTTCAGCGGCGGATTCATGACCAACTGCAACACTCCGTCAATGCGGAAGCGCACGCGGAATTCCTTTTCGTACGGCTCCATGTGAATGTCGCTGGCCCCGCGCTTCACCGCATCGGTGAGCACAATGTTCACCAGCTTGACGATGGGAGCTTCGTCGGCCGCTTTTTCCAGTTCCCGGAGCTCCATTTCCTGCGCTTCGGCCTGCACCTCGACATCGGCCCCTTCGCCGAGGTCGTTCATCGATTGCATGACCTGCTCGAGCTCTTCCTCCCTGGAAGTGCCGTAGGCCTTGTCAATGCCCTCGACGATGGAGCTTTCCGAGGCGACGACCGGCTCGATGTTGAAACCGGTCATGAACTTGATGTCGTCCATGGCAAAAACGTTGGTGGGATCCACCATGGCGATGGTGAGCGAAGCGCCGACGCGGCTTAGCGGCAGGATCTGGTAGCGTTTCGCGGTTTCGTGGGGAATCAGCTTGACGACGGCTGGGTCGATTTCAAAATAAGAAAGATTGATGGCAGGCACGCCATACTGGCGCGAGAGAAAGTTGGTGACATCCTCGTCCGAAAGGAAACCCAACTTCACCAGCGCCGAGGCAAGCCGGGTGTTGGTTTCCTTCTGGAGCTTGGTTGCCTGCTCCAACTGCTCTGTGGTGATGACCTTCTCTTTGACGAGCAGGTCACCCAGCCGCTGAGACATGTCTCTCCTGTATTCCCGCGAAGTCTGGGTCCGGTGCGAAGCCGCTGATTTCCGGGGAGATCAGGGCAGCTACTCTGGCACTGACACAAATTGTCACCCCAATCGGAGTTACGAAAAAGTAACTTAGGTACCGTATACCTGGAGCGCGAGTCCTTGACTCTCGGTAACCGCATGAAAACACATTTCGCACACTTCGCGCGCTGCACTCAAGTACAGAGACTCTCGTACAGATTCAGCGAAAAATTCTGTTGATTGGGCGGCGGTTGCTTTTGGCGATTCCCCCTGATGCTACTGCCGAGCTGCACGCGGCTGGGAGCCCCGGTTCGCGCGGGGCTGCGGCGGCAGGCGCTCGCCAGGCGTGCGTCCCTCCGCCGTATGGCTCATCCTGTGGCCAGGGGTGCTAACAGCCCGTGGTGAAAGTCGGAGAGCAGCAGACATGTAACACTTTTTATGAATTGTCATCCCGAGCGCAGCGAGGGATCTGCAGTTTGCCGCGGAAATGCAGATCCCTCGCTGCGCTCGGGATGACAAAATCGGGTGAATTGAGGGTGAAACTGCGGGTTCTCACTTTCACCACAGGCCGCTAAGGTGTGCGGCTAACTATTCTTCAGACGCGCCAGACTGCGAGCCTTCATCGTCGCCGCGGATTAGGCCAAATTTCTTGAGCTTGTAGCGCAGGGCGTCGCGGCTGATGTCGAGCAGCTTGGCGGCGTGGGTTTGGTTCCCGTTGGCTTGGCGCATGGCCAGCTCGACCATGGAGTGCTCCACTTCTTCAAGCGACGTGCCGCCTTCCGGAATATAAAGCCGCGGCAGCGTGCGGCCGTTGGGCAATACCTGTCCGCCGTCGGCGGGCGAGGTCCGTTCAAACACCGTGCGTCCGCCCGATTCGCCCACGGAAAACGGCAGATACACCGGGCGCAGGTACGGTTCGTCTTCGAGGATCATGCCGCGCTCGATCGTGTTCTTCAACTCGCGAACATTGCCCGGCCAATTATGGCTCAAGATAAGGCGGCGTGTTTCCTCGGTAATGCCGCGAATCGACTTCTTGAAGCGGCGGTTGTAGCGATCGACAAAAAAGTCCACCAAAGGCAGGATGTCTTCCTTGCGGTCACGCAGCGGCGGAATAAAGATCGCAATGATGGCCAGCCGGTAATAGAGGTCCTGACGAAACTGGCCATCGCGCACGGCTTTTTCCAGGTCGCGGTTGGAGGCTGCGATTACGCGCACATCCACCTGCATGTCGCGAATTCCGCCCACCCGGCGGATGACCTGGTCTTCGAGCACACGCAACAGTTTCGCTTGCAGCAGTGGAGAAAGTTCGCCGATCTCGTCGAGAAACAGCGTCCCGCCGTCGGCGGCCTCGAACAGGCCTTTCTTCATTTGCTTGGCATCGGTGAACGCGCCTCTTTCGTGGCCGAAAAGCTCGGCCTCCATCAGCGTCTCCGGGATGGCGGAGCAGTTGATGGCGACGAACGGCTTCTCCTGGCGCGAGCTTTCGTAGTGGATGGCCTTGGCGATGAGGTCCTTGCCGGTGCCGCTTTCACCTTGAATCAGAATGGTGGTGGCCTCGCTGGCCGCGACCTTGCGGACGAAATTCATGAGCTCGGTCATTTTGGCCGAGACGCTCACCACGCTTTCATAACCGGCCCCGCGCCGCACCTCGCCGCGCAGCGCCTGCACTTCGCTGCGCAGGCTGGTGGCCTCGAGCGCGTTTCTTATGGCCACGCGCAGCTCGTCGAAATCGATGGGCTTGCCGACAAAATCGTACGCTCCGAGCTTGAGCGCGGCCTTCACGTCGTCGAGCTGCGGATCGGCGGTGATCATGATGACGGCGCGGGCGTCGCCATTCTTCTTGAGTTGATCGAGCACTTCGATGCCGTTGAGGCCGGGCATGCGCACGTCTAGCAGGACGAGATCGGGCGATTCGCGCTGCGCCAGTTTGAGCGCAGGCTCGCCGGCCTCGGCCTCGATCGCGTGGTAGCCCCACTCCTCGCACTTCTGGCGCAGCGACCAGCGCACCAGGCGCTCGTCATCCACGATCATGATTTTCTCGGTAGGCACCGCTGTTTAATTTACTACAAAAGCAGTTCTCAGTTCTCAGTTCCCAGTTCTCAGTAAAACCAAACGCTGCTTACGCCGCGCGGTTTTTGATTGCGGCGATGAGCCCATTCAGAACCCTGCCGAGTTCGTCCGCGGCAGCAAGCAGGTCGTCTGCCTTGGCCGGTTGGAGATATTTAAGGTCTCTCGCGATCAGAAGCTGTGTCTCAATCTCGACTAGAGAGCCACGCGCCTGACTCAGAAAGTGGTGGAACTCCTTTTGTGAAAAACGTGCCTGCCCTTCCGCAATGTTACTCGGTACAGAAACGGACGCTCGGCGCAGTTGGTTGGTGAGCCCGTAACGCTCCACTCCCGGGAATTGCTGGGTCGCTTCGTAGATTTCGACGACAAACTTCATGGCTTTCTGCCATGCGACCAGATCGCGATAGGAACGGCCCATAACGCCTCCAAAAACCGATTGTCGCGCTGCTATGGTCGGAAATATGTGACCACCAACCGAGCAGAATGTTCGATTTCTTGGTTTTACTGAGAACTGGGAACTGAGAACTGAGAACTTATCGACGCGGGCACACGAAAGGGTTTGTTTTTACTGAGAACTGAGAACTGGGAACTGAGAACTTATCGCCGCAGGCACGCGTTGGGAAGGGTAATGCGCTTCTACGAAGCAACCATCTGCGCTGCGGGCACGCGAAACGGAAGCAGGACTTCAAACTTGCTTCCCTTGCCCACTTCGCTGCTCACTTCGATGCGGCCATGATGTTCTTCCACGATACGGTGGGCCAGGGAAAGACCAAGGCCGGTGCCATCGCCCTTGGTGGTGTAGAACGGCCGGAAAATATCCGACAGGTGCTGAGCGGGAATACCGCAGCCGGTGTCGCTGACCACCACGCTGGCGCAAGCGTGGCGCGAACCGATCTCGACCCGCACCGTGCCCGGGCCTTCTATGGCCTGGATCGCGTTTAGAAGCAGATTCAGCAGCACCTGGTGGATCTGATCGCTGTCGTGCTCGACCTCGGGCAGGTCCGGCGCCTGTTGCAATTCGATCTTGATTGGTTGTGAGAGCACCTGCTGGCGGGCCAGCATTACGGCGTGTTCCACCGTCGTGTTAAGGTCGCTCGAATGAATCCGCGGCGGATGGGGCCGCGCCGTTTCCAGAAGATCGGTCAGGATGCGGTCGATCTGCGCGATTTCCAGGCGCACTTCTTTCACGACCGCGCGCGCCGGACTGGTGGCGGGCAGATCGCGGCCGATGATTTCGATGACGCCCGCGATTCCGGCCAGCGGGTTGCGGATCTCGTGCGCCAAGCCGGTCGCCATCTCGCCCAGCGTGGCCAGGTGCTCGGCGCGAGACATCTGGGTTTGATGCAGGCGCTCGAGCTCTTCGCGGCCCTCGCGCAACTGCCGCATCATGTGGTTGAAGTTGCGCCCGAGTTCTCCGATTTCGTCGTTGCGCTGGGAGAAGCCGACCGCCACGTCGAGATTCCCCGCCGTCACCAGCGCGATCTTCTCCTGCAATTCAACCAGGGGCCGTTGGATCACATAGGCCAGCGCGCCGATCAGCACTGCGCATATCGCCACCGCTCCCAATCCCGCAACCAGCAGCACCGCGTGGCGTTGCGGGTCGCGCAAAGACAGCGTCGCCAGAATGAACAGGAAAATCCCCGCCATCAGCACCGACACCACCGGCAAGACCGCCTTGAGCTGCCAGTTGACGCCCACCGGGCCCATGCGTGAGTCCTCGGCCCGCCGTGGCCCAGTTACTTTCGCTGCGGATTCATCGCGGCTAGGCATAAGCATGCAGTCCGGGCAGTAAGTAAGTCACTCCGAAGAAAGTAAACATTACCACGGCAAAGCCGGCAATGGCGAAGTAAGCGGCGCGGCGGCCGCGCCATCCGCGCGTGATGCGCATGTGCAAATAGAGGGCGTACACCAGCCAGGTAATCGCGGCCCAGGTTTCTTTCGGGTCCCAATTCCAATACGAGCCCCAGGTCTGATTGGCCCAGTAAGCGCCGGAGGCGATCATCAGAGTTAGCAAGGGGAAAGCGAGGCAGACGGTTTTGTAAGTGAGCCGGTCGAGGTCGTCCGTGCTGGGCAGCAAACGCTCCAGATCCGGACGCCGCCACAGCAGCAGCAGATATAGCAGCGAGATAAATACTCCGCCCACCAGGCCCGACAATATGAAAGGACTGGCGGCCAGGCTGGTGGGGAACAATCCTTCGGCGTCGAGCGACGGATAGAGGCCATCGCGGGCGTCCACCACAAACACGATCAGCGCCATCGCTTGCAGAAGAATGCTGAGGAATACGGCGCGATTGGCGAGTGTCAGGAAGCTGTCGTTATTCTTGACGACATTCTTGACGACATTTTTCCAGCGCGAGAGGCCGTAGAAGGCCAGTGGCGAGGCCACTACCAAAAGCGTCAGCGTCATCAGCCAGCCGAGGTCGGGAATGGTAACGAATAAGCGCATGTTTTTGGCCAGGAAGACTTCCGCTTTCGCGTCCGGGTCCCACGCCACCAGGCTCAGCCCGCCCCACTTCTCGAAGCGCGTCAAGACGACGCTCGCGTAAATCGCCAGGGTGCTGGCGCTGGTCGCGGCGAGAACGGTCTCGGTCTTCAGTTGGTCCTGGATCAGGAACATCAGGGCCAGAGCGAAGCTGAGCGCGCAGGCGGCGTAGGCCAGCATGGCCAGCGTGACGTGGACGTGCAGCCAGGTCGATTGCAGCGCGGGCACCAGGGGGTGGACTTCGGTCCGCAGCAACTGCATCAGCACCACGCCCACAATCGCCACCGGCATGGTGACCGTGCCAATGACCTTCACGCCGTATTTTTTTTCGGCGACGAGTGTGAGCGCGGCCAGAGTCCACACGAAGCTGAGCAGCATTTCGTAAACGCTGGAAAACGGCGCGTGACCGGCTTCGTACCAGCGATGAGCAATGGCGGCGGTATTCGCGAGCAATCCCAGCCCGGTGGCGAACGACGCGAACTTTACGTACGACTCCGTTCCAGTCACTCCAAATCCCAGATATAGCGCGGCGGCGCCGGAGTAGAAAATCAGGGTGGCGAAGAGCAGGTTGGTCTCGCTCAAAAGATTGCCGCTCTTCATTACGTTCAAAAACGCCATGAACAGCAGAAAGACGATGGCCAATCCAACCAGCACGATCAGGGTCGTGCCGGTTGCCGGTTGCTGCTGCTCTACTTTTGCTCCCGCCATTTACATCCTCCAATTCCAATGAGCGCCAGTCAATGAGCGCCAGATCGGTTCGCATCTCTAATTGGCAACGCCCGTAACAGCCCGCTCGCCCGGAGAGGCGCTCGAAACGGTCGCCAGTTCTTCTTCCACCAGCGCCACCAGACGGTTGAAGCGCTGCTCAAACGCGTCCCGATTGCGGTTCGCGCTGCCCCCGATCCACAGTGAGCACTTGCCCGTCTGCGCATCGCGCACCGCTACCACCCAGAATCGCATGTGTACCACGTAGAACACCAATGCCAGACCAATGCCCATCAGCACCACGCCCGACCAGACTCCCCACTGTCCCGGTTCGTGCGAAACCTGCAATCCCGTAAAGTGGCCCATCTTCAGATCGGTGGCTTGCAACTGGTAGGGCGCTTTCGAGTTGTCGGCGACCTCGTCCATCGGCGGGAGCCACACGTCGAAGTCTTTACCGGCTGTCTTTTCTCCGGCGGGCGTTTTTTCGGCAGTTCTTGAAGTTACGATCAAATGGGCTGCCGGATTCTCCAGCTCATTCGATTTCCGATAAACTTGCCCGTCGCGGACCGCGTAATCGGGAATAAACTCGGCGAAACGCACCGTGGTATCGGCGTCAAGCGCGACGCTGTCGTTCAACGCCAGCCCGATTGTCCGCTGCCCGCCCCGTCCGTTGCTCGGAGTCGCGACCAGCGTCAGCTTATCTACCTTGCCATTCTGGCCATAACTCGATTGGTAGAAGCGAACGCCGCTGTATACCAGCGGATCGTTCACCGCGATCTCTTTCTTTTGCACGTCGCGCCCATCTTTAACCACGGCCAGCTTCGACCACCACTGTTTCGGAGTGCCGTCCGCGTAGTCTTCCTGACCGGCGCTATCGCAGCGAATGGCGAAGGGCAGCGCCCGCCTGGCGCCGTCGCGCAAGGCGACAAGGTTGGAGGTTTGCCCTTCATTCAGGCTAAGATAGCCGCTCCAGCCCCAGAGGCCGTCCACCAGCGCGCCCAAAAAAATGAGCAGCAGGCTGGCGTGAACTATATAAACGGCCAGCTCGGAGATGCGGTGCCGCTCGGCGAAGATTCCCAGGCGGTCTGCGCTGGCGTCTTTGGGATGGGCCCGGGGAACGACCCGCTCCGGTTTGAATCCCAACGCATGTAGTGCGCGCTGCGCCGCCGCCAAACCCGATTCTTCGTCCGCGATCGGCAGCGATTTCTGCGGACGCAAAGCGCGGCGAAAACCTTCGTCGGGATATTTGTACGGCCGCGAAAAATAGCGCCACGAGTTGGGGAAACGATCTATGGAAGCCGCGACGATACAGACGCTGACCAGCAGCATCAATCCCAGAAACCACCAGGCGTGAAACACGTCGGTCAATCCGAGTGCGTCCAGCATCCGCAGCACCTGCGGGGAATAGGCGTTCTGCATCTCGTCGGGGGCGGTTGCCGGACGCTGCAGCACGATGGTTCCGGCCGCCGCGAGTATCACCACCAGGATCAAGAGAACCACGCCTGTCTGGATAGAAGCAATCGTGCGCCATGCTTTGTGGCCCAGCACGCGCCAATCTACGGCCATATCCTCTCCCTGTCACCAAGCTTGGAAAGCAAGTTCAAAGCCAGACATAACATAGCTTATGGAACCTCTGATCAAGTTCTTACCCGAATCGCTTTGAAGGGGCACGGCTTCAGCCGTGCCGTTAGAACCCGCCAACCATGCGGCTTTAGCCGCTGAGGGTCGCACTTTCAACGCATCTCGTCTTGCCAGCGAAGACTTAATCAGAGTTTCCCCAAATCGCGCACCCTGGCCACTATTCTATCGGAGCAATCTCTCTAGTACCGTGACCGCATGAAGAAGTACACGGTGGAGCGACGGGCGTCTCGCCCGTCCCGTCGGGCGGGGACGCCCGGCGCTCCACCAGCAATATCAAGCCGGAAACGGCAAACTTCACACGGTCACGGTGCTAGACGGGGCGTGCCGCGTTCCTGACTGGGACCCGGCTCTCCACTTCCGCTGCTTGCTCGCCCGCTGCGCCCGCCTCGTGATATTCGGCATCCTGATTCACCGCCCAGACATCGTACTTGCGCTCGCCCGCCAGAATGTTCTTCGCGGTAAGCATCGCCGTCATCATGGCGTGGTCCTGATTGTTGTACTTATGCATGCCATTGCGGCCAACCAGGTGAAGCGTCGGATAGCGTTCGTCGAGAGCTTTCCGAATCGTGTTCACATGCCGCTGATATGCGCCGTCATAAACCGGATATGCCTTGGGCTGCCGGATGACGCACCC
Organism: uncultured Acidobacteriaceae bacterium; assembly: GCA_963772155.1. Classification (GTDB taxonomy): domain Bacteria; phylum Acidobacteriota; class Terriglobia; order Terriglobales; family Acidobacteriaceae; genus Acidiflorens. The sequence goes on from CAVYVX010000001.1 coordinate 234,813, forward strand.
ATCCACCACATCCGCCGTGGCAGCCAGATTTACTTCTTGGATTTCCCGCTTCGCCAGTGCGATCAGATCGCCGTCGCTCGTGGTCCACAGTCCATCGCCCTCGAAGCAGAAGTATTCGAGGCCATAGCAGGAATAGGCGGCATCGGGGACCATCTCCGGCGACCATGACTTGTAATTTTGCACGCGGCCCACCTGCACGCTGGGATCGTGGATGTAAATCCAGTTGTCGGAAAAACGGCCGCGGTCATGCACGATAAGCCCCACCGTCAGAAAGTCGCGATACCGCAAAGCGCGCGCAGCCTGGAGCGCGGCTTCGGGAAGCTGTGGTTCGATTTGTGCCACCAACTCCCGCATAGGCATTGATGAGATCAGGTGTTCGGCGCGATATTCTTCCAACTCGCCGTTGCCGTTGCGCGCAGTCACGACCCAGAGATGGTTGGCGGAGTCGAAGCGGCAGCCAACTACTCTGCGCCCCAGCAGCACTTCGCCGCCCAGCTTGCGTACTTTTTCCGCGCACGCTTCCCACATCATTCCCGGCCCCAGTCGCGGATACCGGAAAGTGCCGATCAACGTCTTTACCACCTGCGTGCGGTCGCTAGCTTGGGATTTGGACCCGGATTTTCGTTGGCAAAAAGAGCGTGCTTCATGGCCGAGGCGAGCGATAGCCCCTTGATCCGTTGCGCCGCCCAATCCGCCGAGATCTCCTTGCAGCTCATCCCCCAAACCTTTTCGGTGTAGGTCTTGAAAAAAATACGGTACAAGCGTTTGCCAAACTGGTTGCCGACCCAGTCTTCAAAGGTTTTCGGGTGGCGCGTGGGATGGAGTCGCGCTGCCAGAAACGAGAGTATGCAGAGCGCCGATTCGACCGCTCCGAGCTTCGACAACGCCTCGAACGGTTTCAATGGATAGGTGTAGAACTGCCCACGGTAGTAAATGCGCGACGACCGGGCACGGTCGAGCATGTCTTCGCCGGCAATCTCGGTCCACAAATCTTCCACCTCGCGGGACTTGGAGAAAAAGCGGTGCCCGCCGATATCGAAGTGGAAATCCTTATAGTTGACGGTGCGAGAGATTCCGCCGGCATATTGAGGGTCGCTCTCCAAAACAACAACTGGGACATGCTGCTGCGACAGTTCATACGCCGCCGTCAGGCCCGCCGGTCCAGCGCCGATAATTGCCGCCTTGAAGATGGTTCGTTCCATGTTTTTTGCAGCTTCCCCAGTGGCGGAAGGCCATCGCGATGCCAATTCAGTATAGAGCGTGTTTCAAAAATAGGTTTTGGGTAGGGCACGGCTTCAGCCGTGCCGCTTAGTGCCAAGAAAAATGTGGGCTTCAGCCCCTGAGGGCCGCGCCTTTGGATCTGAAAGATATTTATGAAACACACTCTAAGAACTAGGTACAAGATGAACAATCATTTGAGCCATCAGGATGGCAACGAGCGGCAAGCGGACGAACGGGCAAACGCGCCTGGCTGAGGGGTTTGGTTCGATTTGCATGGGGCTCAATGTCCAGGCTATGGCAAAGGCTTTGCCGGCGCGCCCGGTTTGACGCCCACGTGCTTTTTCGCCTGCGCCATCAGTTCCAGGACCTTGTCTTTGGCTTCATAGTTTGGATTGGTGTCCAACAACTTCTGCCAGGTGGCCAGAGCTTTATCGACATCCGTCTTGCCCAGCCACTCCACCACACCCAGAATGAACAACGTGTTGGCCCGGTTCGGTTCGTAAGAAAGCGACTTGTTAAACTCCGCGATGGCGGTATCGGTGTTGCCCGCGTACCAATAGGAGGTCGCCATTTTGGTGCGAACGCCGGCGTTGGCGGGCTGCACTTGAAGCGCCCGCTGGTAGTATTCGATGGCCGCGGTAAATTGCTGCGTGTCGTAATAGATGTCTCCGATGTTTTCGAGAAGCCCGGCATTGGAAGGATCGGCCTTGAGCTGATCGAGCAACAGTGCAGCTTGCGTGTCCGCCATTTTCCGCATCTCGGCCGGAGTTGGAGACGGAGTTTGTCCGCTCGTGCCGGCGCTCGCGCCAGCCGGCGCGGATGGGTTCGCTGTCTGAGTTGCAGGGGCCGCGGGACTACGGGACCCGCGGATCAGCCAGCCGCCGGCAATTCCCACCAACAGGCAGACGACCGCCATCGCGTACACCTGCTTCGCCTGCCATGGCGGCGCCGCACTGGATTGCGCGGTGGTCTCATTCTCCATGCACTGTTCCCCAGCAGTCTGTATTGCGCTTGAAATTCGGCTTCCGCTGGGTGTCGAGGATCGCCCAGCGTGTTCTCCGCGGAATGAGCGGACTCTGCCGCCGCCCGCCTTGGCAAATTTATCCTACAGACGGGGGGAAAGCCGGACAACATGGTTGGTCACGCCGGGGTGTGATGGCGATCACATAGGCGAGGGACCATGGTTCCAGGGCACGGGCACTCGGCCCACATGACCATGCGGTTGGTGACGGGGATCACACAGCGGTGCGGGAAAGGACGCACTTTGCGCCACAATTGGGCGGCAAGAGCGGACCTGCCCCCACGCCATGAAATCCATATAACCGATTTAGTTTGTTTGTCTTGCGCGATTTTTGCGAAAGTCGTTCCCGCCCTGGCAAGAGTGGCCAGGGAGTTGCGAAAAGTAAACTGTTACGGAGGCGGAAAATGGCCACGCAGATGGTAAATAATGCCGCAAAACTGGTGCTGGTAGACAAGACGTTTTTCGGTCTGCCCGAAGCCGCAGCCGATGCCATCGAGCAAGCGGCGATCACCACGGACTACCCCACCGGAGCGGTCCTGTTCGCGGAAGCGCAAGCTCCGCGCGGCATCTTCATCGTGCGTCGCGGCCGGGTGAAACTCTCCATCTGCGGCAGCGACGGCAGGACTTTGATTCTGCGCATTGTCGACGCCGGCTGCCCCCTGGGAGTTGCCGCCGTTATTTCCGGGCGCAAGTATGAGGCCACGGCTGAGACCCAGGAGCCCAGCGAGGTCAGCTTCCTGCGGAACAGCGATTTGTTCCGCCTCATGCGCTTGCACGGCGAGATTGCTCTGTGGGCGACGCAGCACGTCGCCGACGATTACGCCACCACTTGCCGTGAAATCCGCGACCTCATCCTTTCCGACTCCGCCAGCGAAAAGCTCGCCCGCCTGCTGGTCGGATGGCTCGATCAGAACACCGCCGCCAAACGCCCCAGCCACTTAACGCTGGCCTTGACCCACGAAGAAATCGGCCAGATGATCGGCTCCTCGCGCGAAACCGTCAGCCGCCTGCTGGCCGGCTTCAAGAAGCAGCGCATCATCGAGCAGAACGGCTCTACCCTGGTGGTCCCCAACCGCCTGGCCTTGGAATCCCTAATCACCGCGTAGCTGGTGGAGCGACGGGCGTCCTCGCCCGTCCACTTCTGGCGTGGATCCAATGTTCGGATAGGAGATTTTGCCGGGACTTGGCGGCATCCCGGCGGCCCGCTCTTTGCTCTGTACTCTGCCCGGGCGTTACACTGCGTGGTATGAATACTACGACCCAACCGAATGTGAAGTTCGTGCAAACCCACGACTATCGCGAGGCCTACTCCAACAGCGTGCAGATCCGCGTGAATGTGTGGGATTTCTTCCTGGTTTTCGGGACCATGCAGCAAAACTCCGAGACGCAAGTGGAGTTGCGGAACTTCCAGGGAATTTATCTCAGCCCGCAACAGGCCAAGGCGCTCATGGCGCTCATGCAGCAGAACGTGGCGAACTACGAGGCCGCGTTTGGCGAGATCAAGCTCGATCCCCGCGCTCCGGGCGGACAAATTCACTGATGTACCGGTCGATGTACCGGTCAACGTACCGGACAACGATGCGCCGCGCCATGGCGTATGCGGGAGCGGCGCATTCCCATCGGCAAGCGGCGTCATCGGCATGGGCGCGGCAGTTTCTTCTGTTCGCGCTCTTCTTCGCCGCATTGATGCTTCTGCATGCGCCGCTTCTGCGCCTTCCTTATTTTTGGGATGAGGCGGGATATTACGTTCCCGTCGCGCGCGATCTGTTTCTGACCGGCTCGCCGATTCCGCATTCCACGCCATCGAATGCGCATCCTCCGCTGGTGATGGCGTATCTGGCGCTGGCCTGGCGCGTTTTCGGATACTCCACGCTGGTGACGCGCACCGCCATGCTGGCGTTGAGCGCGTTCTCGCTGCTGGGGCTGTTCCGGCTTTCGCGCGTTGCCGCCAATCTCCCAGTGGCGTGCGCGACAACCGCGTTAGTGGCGATTTATCCCGTGTTCTTCATCCAGAGTTCGCTGGCGCAGGTTGACTTGCCCGCCGCCGGATTTACCTTCTGGGCGCTGGCCGCGTATATAGAAGACAATCGGTGGCAGACGGCAGCCTGGTTCTCGCTTGCCGCGCTGGCGAAAGAGACTGCCATCCTGGCTCCGCTGGCGCTGTTTGCCTGGGAACTGCTCGGCTATTTCATTCGGCTGCTTGCGAAAGGAAGCGCGAAAGAAACTCGCTGGAAAGAAATTCTTCCGCCCGCAGGCCGGCGCACGCGCTGGTTGTATCTGCTGCTTCCGATTCTGCCGCTCGCCGTCTGGTACGCCTACCACTACTGCGAAGACGGGCTTCCTGCTGGGCAACCCCGGCTTTGTTCGTTACAACGTTTCCGCCACGCTCAATCCGCTGCGCTTCCCGCTGGCTCTTGGCGATGAGGCTCTGGCAGCTCTTCGGATACTTCGGTCTTTATCTGCTCACGCTGGCGGCATTGCTGGCCATGCTGCGTCCGCCGCAAAAGGAGAGCGGAATTGCGCGTCCGCGAATTCCGCGCTGGATGCAGGCCGCATTTCTTTCCGTCGTGCTTGCCTATCTGGCTTTCATGTCGGCCGTGGGCGGAGCCGTGCTGGCCCGCTACATGTTGCCGGTCGTCCCGCTGGTTATTCTGGCGCTGGTCTCGACTCTTTGGCGGCGCGCGCGCTATTGGAAGTGGATAGTGGGAGCGGTTGCGATTGCATTTATTGCCGGCCTCTTCAGCAATCCGCCCTATGGATTTACCCTGGAAGATAATCTCGCCTATCGCGACTATATCGTGCTGCACGTGGAGGCCAGCCGCTTTCTGGCGATGCGCTATTCGGGCGAGCGCGTTCTCACCGCCTGGCCCGCGTCGGACGAAATCAGCCGCCCCTGGCTGGGCTATGTTAATCGGCCTTTTTCCGTGGCGCGCATCGAGGATTTCTCAGCGTCACAGATCGCCCTGGCAGCCCGCGCTCGCGACCGTTTCGACTTGGCCCTGGTCTTTTCAACAAAGTACCAGCCGCCGCATCCGCTGTTGGGAAGTGAAATTGATAATTGGGATGCATGGCAGCGCGTCAAAGAAAAATTCTTCGGCTACCATCGCGACTTACTGCCAGGAGACATAGCCCAACGCCTGGGCGGAACGATTGCCTATCATAAAGAGCAAAACGGCCAGTGGGTCGCCGTGATTGCAGTGGAACGGTGAGCATTCCTGTGTGGGGACGTGTGGTGACGGGGCTTCGCCCTGTCCCAGCGGGAGAGGATTTCGCTTGCACGTGGTGATCTCTTGGGCGGCGGCAACAGCTCCAGTGAACAGGAAAAGTATCGCCAATAACTTACTCATGGCAGGGATTTCAAGCTTTTCGTGGAGATTAAGCCTAAGTCGAGTTACAGCGTATCCAGTTACGCCAGTTTCGTCTTGCGCAGCGGAAGCTCACGCGTCAACTGGCCAGCGCCCCGTGGCATTACCCTGCGATCCCCTGTGTCCTCCGTGGTTAATAGCCCGTGGTGGAAGTCGGCGCGCAGCGGATGGGTAACACTATTCATGAATTGTCATCCCGACCCTGAGTGCAGCCGAAGGGGAGGGACCTGCATTTCCCCGCAAGATGCAGATCCCTCGCTTCGCAGGATGACAAATTTGGAAAGGTAACTCGGCGTGGGGAGGGTCGAGGGAGAGTTCGGTGGGACGGGCGAGGGCGCCAGCGCCACAGCAATTAGAGGCAGGGTCAAAATCAAAGGCAAAGGCAGCGGACAGGAGTGTCCGCTCTACACGTGATACTTCGGGAATTCGCGGCGCACATACTCCATTGCCACGTCGTGCGAGGTTAGGCGGCCTTCGAGTTGGGCGTCTTCGATGGCGGTCAGGATTTCTTTGAAGCGCGGACCGGGTTCGTATCCTGCTGCAATCAGGTCGCGGCCATTGATTAGCGGCTCGGGGCGGATTGCTTCGGGCGGCAATGAACGCAACTGCTCGCGCGAGTACTCATAGGAGTCGAGCTGGCCGTGGCTGGAAAGACAGTCGATGCGGTGCAGTTCGAGATGCTCGTCAAAAGCAGGCAGGCGGAGAAACTTTTTCAGCGTGGATTGCTTCATGCGTTGCACGTCGGCAAAACGCATGTGGTTCTCGACCAGCGCCAGAATTTGATTGGTCTCGTGATGGGAAAAGCGCAGGCGGCGGCAGATTTCGGCCGCCATCTTCACGCCGACTTCGACGTGGCCATCGAAGCGGATGCGGTCGGGGGCGAGGCGGAAGGTCGGCGGCTTGCCGACATCGTGCAGCAGCGCGCCCCAGGCGAGCGTCTTCGAGCCGCCGGCCTGGAGTTTATCGAGCAGCAGCAGCGTGTGCACGAAAACGTCGCCTTCGGGATGATACTGCGGCGGCTGCTCCACTCCCTTCATGGCGGCGGTTTCGGGCAGAATTTCCAGTAAGAGGCCGGTTGCATCGAGTAGCTGAAAAGTGCGGTGGGCGCGGCCTTCTGTGAGCATCTTCGTCAGTTCGTCGCGCACGCGTTCGCACGAGACCTGGTGAATTTGGGGCGCGAGCCGCTGGATTGCCGACAGAGTCGCGGGCTCGATTTGGTAATCGAAGCGCGCGGCAAAACGCACGGCGCGCAACATGCGCAGTTTGTCCTCGGCGAAGCGGCGCTCGGGATCGCCGATGGCGCGCACGATTCCGGCTTTCAGATCGTCGCGCCCGCCGACGAAGTCCAAAATTTCGTTGGTCGCCGGATCGAGCATCATGCCGTTGATGGTGAAGTCGCGGCGCTGGACGTCTTCACGCGGATCAGTGGTAAAGCGGACTTTGTCGGGATGACGGCCATCGGAGCAGCCCACATCCGAACGGAAGGTCGCGACTTCGACAGTGGAGCGACGGGCGTCCTCGCCCGGCACGCGGTCTGGTTCCGGCACAAGCACGACTCCGAATTGCTCGCCGACGGCGAAGGTCTGGGGGAAGATTTGCATGACCTGCCGCGGAGTTGCGTCGGTGGAAACGTCGTAGTCGGCGGGCTCGCGCCCAAGCAACAGATCGCGGACGCATCCTCCGGCAAAGTAAGCCTGATGGCCGCGCTCGCGCAGGGTGCGAACGATTTCAGCGGCGTGTTGTTTAGCGTTGGGCATCGGTAGTCAGTCGGAGGTCGCGTAAACTAAATAGCTACGAGCCACGAGCTACGAGCTGCGAGCTTGAACACTAATTATGCCTGACGCGGACATCCTCGGCATTGAGAGTTCCTGCGATGAGACGGGTGCGGCGGTGGTGCGCTCGGGCGAGCGGATTTTGTCGAACGTGGTGGCCTCGCAGATCGCCACGCACCAGGCTTATGGCGGAGTGGTTCCGGAGCTGGCCTCGCGCGAGCACTTGCGAGCGATCGTTCCGGTGGTGCGCCAGGCCTTGGCCGAAGCGGGACAGACTTATGAGTCTGTCGATGCCATCGCGGTGACGCAAGGGCCGGGGCTGGCGGGCGCATTGCTGGTGGGCATCAGCTTCGCCAAGGCGCTGGCCTTCGCGCTGGGGAAGCCGCTGATCGCCGTGAACCACCTTGAGGGACACATCCACGCGGTATTGCTGGAACAACGGAAGCTGGAACAACGAAAGATGGACCAGCGGCAGAGTGGAGACGGCGAGCTGGAGTTTCCCGTGCTGGCGCTGGTTGTCTCGGGCGGGCACACGCATCTTTATCTGGCCGAGTTGCGGGAAAATCTCTGGACCTACCGGAACATCGGCCACACGCGCGACGATGCCGCCGGAGAGGCGTTCGACAAAGTCGCGAAGCTGCTCGGGCTGGGCTATCCCGGAGGGCCGATTATCGACCGGCTGGCGCCGCACGGCGATGCGCACGCGGTCAAGTTCCAGATGGCGCAAATCAAGCATGCGGACCGGCGCGATCACAAGCAACCGCCCGCGCAAGAAAATGGCCCGCACTTCGATTTTTCTTACAGCGGAATCAAGACGGCTGTCTTGCGATATGTGGAGACGCAGAATTTGAAACCTGCGATCGAGGCCCGGCGGCAGGCGCTGGCGGGCATCGACAAGCCTAAGCTCGAAAACATTCGCGCGCTTTGCGATCGGCAAACGCTCAATCTGGTGGCGTCTTTTCAGCGTTCGATGGTGAACGATTTGGTCATGAAAACGCTGGCGGCGGCGCGCGAGTATGAAGTGCGAACTGTTTTCGTGAGCGGCGGAGTGGCCGCCAACCGGGAACTGCGTGACACGTTTGAGCGCGAAGCGGGGATCGAGGGCCTTCTCGTTTTCTTTCCGGCGCGCGCGCTTTCCACCGACAATGCGGCGATGATCGCGGCCGCGGCTTTCCCGAAATTTCTGCGCCGCGAATTTGTGGCGATGGATTTTTGCGCCGATGCCGGAATGCGGCTGCGTTGACAGTCCGTGGTGGAGCTCCAGTCCCCGATCCAGCGCCTGAACCGTTGGCTGAACAATTCCGCGACTCGATGTCCAACCCCTGAAGTGCGTGAGGATTCGGCCGTCCCTCCGGGACTTGCGTCACTTGCACCACTTCCCCCAGCGCTGAAGCGCTGGGCTAAGCTCGGTCGCCCCTCCGGGGCGTTACGGAATCCGATCCGCGGTTGTAATCGAATTGAAACATTTTCCAGCTACAATAGTAGCGTGAAGCCGACTATCTACGTGGTGGAAGACGACCCGGACATTTCCCGGCTGGTTCGGCATCATCTTGAGGGGGCGAGCTTCAACGTGCGACTGTACTCGACCGGCAATCTGGTCATTGCCGATGCCGAACGGCAGCGTCCGACGCTGTTTCTGCTGGACATCATGGTGCCGGGAAAAGACGGTCTGGAACTGTGCCGGCAGATCCGGCAATCGGTGTCGCTGGCGTCGATTCCGGTGATTTTTTTGACCGCGAAGAGCGGCGAGGCGGACCGCATTCTGGGGCTGGAGTTGGGCGCGGACGATTACATTCCCAAGCCTTTCAGTCCGCGCGAACTGGTGGCGCGGGTGAAAGCGGTGCTGCGGCGCTTTGAGCGTCCGCTGCCGCCGCTGCCGACCAAGATCGACGAAATCCACATTGACCCGAACGCAATGGTGCTGACGGTCCGCGGCGAGCAGGTGCCGACCACGGCCACGGAATTCCGGCTGCTCGACTACTTCATGCGGCACGCCGGACGCGTCTTCACGCGCGACCAGTTGCTCGACTCGGTGTGGCGCGATACGGCCTACGTCACGCCGCGCTCGGTGGACGTGTATGTGCGGCGCATCCGTGAAAAAATCGAGCCCGATCCCGCGAATCCGCGCTATTTGCGAACGGTGCGGGGCGCGGGCTACCGTTTTGAGGCAGCGCGTTGAGAAGCCGCATCTTCGTTAAATTGATGTTCGTGTTTCTGCTGGTGATTGGGGCAACCGCGATCACCTTGCAGTTGACCGTGCACAGGGTTTGGGAGCGCACGCTGCGCGAGCAGATCGAACGCAATCTGCGAGAGAAAACGCTAATGTTCGCCAATCGCGTGGAAACGGACCGGGAGCACCCGCTCGCCGACATTACGTCGCAGGAGGGGCAGGCGGCCGGAGCGCGCGCCACCGTGATAGATGCCGCCGGCCAGGTGCTGGCCGATTCGGAAGCCGACCCGAGTAAGATGGAGAACCACGCGCATCGTCCCGAGTTCGTTGCTGCGCTCGCCGGCAAAGTCGGCATGGACGAACGCAACAGTCGAACGGTGAATGTTCCTTTTGTGTACGTGGCGGCGCCGATTTCTGGAGGGGCGGTGCGCCTGGCGTATCCGCTGCCCGAGATCGAAATCACGGACCGTCCGCTGCGCAAGGCCCTGTTCTGGGGATCGCTCAGCGCTTTCATTTTCGCGGTGCTGGTGGCGGCGAACGCTTCCCACTATGTTGGGCGGCGATTGCAGCGGATCGTGACTTTTGCCGAGCGCGTGGCCGCCGGAGACCTGACGGCCCGGATCGCGTCCACTTCGTCGGACGAAATCGGGCAGGTGGCGGCGGCGCTGGATAAAACGGCGCGGCGGGTGGAAGAGAGTTACGCTCGGGTGCAAACCAGCCAGCACGAGCTGGAAACGCTCCTCAACAGCATGCAGGATGCCGTGATAGCGGTCGATGCCGAGGGGCGCGTGCAGTGGGCCAATCGCGGCATGGATCGTCTGTTGCTTCATGCGCCGCGGCTGAACGCGCCGCTGATAGACAGCGTCCGCGACCCGGATTTTCTCGCCGCGGTCCAGGAAGCGGCGCGCGGCCAGGTCGTCACGTCCGCGCGCTCGAACACCATCGCTTCCGGCCGCACCTTCGATGTTACCGCCGCGCCCATGCCCGGAGGCGGCGCCGTGGCCGTGCTCCGCGATCTTACCGAGACCGAGCGCATGGAAAAGAGCCGCCGCGATTTTATCGCCAATGTTTCCCATGAGCTGCGCACGCCGCTGACTTCCATCCAGGGGTATACCGAGACGCTGCTCGACAGTCCGCTCGAAAACAACAGCGCGCGCGAGTTTCTGGAAATCATCCGCAAGAACTCGGCCCGCATGACGCGCCTGACGGAAGACCTGCTCACGCTGGCCCGCGTCGAATCGGGCGAGCATCGCTTCGCCATGCAGCCGGTCAGCGCCGAAGAACTGCTGCAGGACGCTCTGGAAAGCTTCCGCGAAGTGGCGCGGTCGTATGACGTCGAGCTTGGAGTTGAACTGGCGATTGAGAACTCAATTTCCGCCGGCCATGTGAATGCGGACCGCGAGGCCATCCACCAGGTTTTTTCCAACCTGATTGAGAATGCGCTGAAGTACGCAGCATCGGGAAAAAAAGTTATTCTCGGAGCGCGCACCGCCGAGAGCGGCGTGGAAAAGACCGGCGTCGAATTCTATGTCAGGGACTTCGGGCCGGGCATTTCCTCCGAGCATCTGCCGCGTCTTTTCGAGCGCTTCTACCGCGTGGATAAAGCGCGCTCGCGGGAATCGGGAGGCACGGGGCTGGGGCTCGCCATCGCCAAGCACATCGTTTTGGCGCACGGGGGAACGATCCGCGCCGAGAGCGAGCTCAACCACGGCTCGACTTTTTTATTTACCCTGCCCGCTTCCGGGGCGGAATCAGCGTAGATCTTGAATAGTGGGTCGGCTTCCAGGTCGCCCGTTAAGCGGCATGGCGCTACAAGGTGCTGCCGTTGCCCGGAAACGCAGGGGCTTGCAGGAAAGTATCCATTCGGATACAATGAAGGCATGATCGCACATGAATACATTCGTTCGGTCGTCCGATTTCGATGCGTGGCTATCCAACCTGGCCGACCAAAAAGCAAAGGCCAGAATCTTGGCTCGCATTCGTAGTGCGACCTTTGGAAATTTTGGCGATTCGGAACCCGTCGGCGAAGGCGTTTCCGAGATGCGTATTCATGTCGGACCAGGGTATCGGGTCTATTACACGCGAATGGGATCGGCCGTCTATGTTCTGCTGGCTGGCGGTGTAAAGGCATCGCAGACGAAAGACATTGCCAAAGCGAAAAAAATGGCCCGCGAACTCAAGAGGGCGAAACCGAGGACGAAACAATGAAGAGGAAAACAACTTACAAAGCGTTCGACGCGGCGGAGTATCTCGATAACGACGCGGTCATAGCGGAATATCTTTCGGCGGCCGCCGAAGACCCAAACCCCGATGTATTCATGGCCGCGCTCGGCGACGTGGCCAAAGCGCGAGGCATGGCGCAGATCGCCAAAGACTCGGGACTCGGCCGGGAGAGCCTGTACAAGGCCCTGAGCGCAGGCGCGCACCCACGCTTTGAAACCATCAGTTCCGTCCTGCATGCCCTGGGCGTGAAGTTCGCTGTCGTCGCCGAACACGCGAGTTAGGCTATGGGGAAATCGGGGACAGGGGGGCGATTCGCGCCGAGAGCGAACTCAACCACGACTCGACTTTTTTGTTCACGCTGCCTACTTCCGGGGCGGATTTTGATTAACTCTGGGAGGTGGGTCAGTTCCCGAATTGAACGTCGCTCGGGAGGAATCTCGGTGATTGTCAGCGGCAGATTTCCCAGAAGCCGACTTCTGGACCACACGCTCGCAGAGATTCACCTGGGCTCAGCGAACATTAGCGGTTCCCCTTCTTGAATTCCTGGTAACGCGGGAATCAGTCGGGATACTGCCCAGTAGCGGCTCATGCCGGCGTCTTGTTGAACTAAAGAACATGCTTTAGCCAGTTGCCGGGCCGACATGGTTAGGACAGGATGGTCAGGGCCATACTGGGCTGCCAAGTACTGGATCCGGGCAGAAAGAGTTTCCAAATACTCGAGGTACAAGACCGCCGTCGCCTCATAACCAGTAGCCCACCTTTGCAGCAGGAAACGGTTACAATTAAAGGTGGTCGCGTCTTCTGCGACATCCTCCAAGTCATCACATACTTCGCTGATTGCGTCGAAACAATCCCACGCAGGTTCTAGGTGCGCGTCTCCACGAGTGACGATGCCCAGAATCGCCCTAGACATCCTGACATCGCAGGTCTTGAGCTCGTAAAAACGTTCGAGCGGTATTGTCAATACTCCGCAGCATGTGCGTAGGGACATTTCCACATGCTGATAACGACGCATCTGGTCGATCAGTATTTCCGTCTGCCCCGTACCAATACCAAGTGTCCGAATTTCCCTCGTAATCGCTTCCCAAAGTTGTACGAGTCGGGCAGGTTGTATCTCCCAGCAGGTTTCGCCATAGCTATCGAGCGCGTAAACAGCCATTTGAATTGCAACGAGGCGGCTTAGCACCCAGTCCTGGGTGGCGCGATCGCTTGTTAGGTCTCGAAGCTGATGGGGTATTTGCCTTGACTGAATGAGTTTCATCGCCCTGGCAGCACCCACGGCGGGGTTCCGAATTAGTCCAGGCGTGGCGAATCCCGTTTCAACGAACATGTCCATTACGCTCTCCCCGTAGTGAGGCTTCGGATTCCACCGCGCCAATCGGAGCGACAAGCAAGCCCCACTGTGGCCACACTACAGATGATACTGACGCCAATGGAAAAGGTCGATAGCCAGAAGTATGCGGCACGGACTGTGTTTCCAAGCACTGCGCGTTGAACCTGCCCTTCAAGGAGTACCTCGACCAGGTTGAGGAAGAATGCGGAGGACAGTGCACTCCCAGCCCGGCTCTGGAAATCTTGAGCTGTGATACCTCATCTGGGACGGGTTTTAAAGACAGGTTGTATGTGTGAAGTTGTTCCATCAGATCACTGGTTGTGAGCGTGCCCGTAATGATTTGCGTCAGCGTCGACAGCACGCTTGTCAGTCCCCGTTCGCACTTGACAATCTCAGCTAACTCTAGCCTTGTCATCAAGGCTGAGGCCCCGCCATGCCACAGGGCAATTGCCCCTATTAACACCACCCAGGCGGCGGTATTCAAATCCAACGCACTAGTGTTCATGAGTAGACCTTTTTTCGGCGCACCCGATGCCACAACCACTGGGCAAAGGGAACGAAGCAAAAAACAGCCAGCCCTAAGACGAAAGCCACAACAGGTGCGGCATCAGAATAAGTTCGGTCATTCGTCGCCCAGCCGATTCCCACAAAAGCTAGGGCACTCACAAAGCCGACAAGCATGCTGGCTTTAGCAGATAACGCCATTCGAGGTGCACTTGCGGGACGAAAGAGTCCGATAAGCAAGGGGATCGTGAATACTACTTGTGCGGAAAAAACTGCAAGCGCCAAATCTGATATCTCTCTCTCGAATTGAATGGCAAGGAGAGCAATGATTGCAGCTGCGAACCCAAATACTTGAGTCCAGAACTTGCCTGAGGCTACCAATATTACTTCTTCGGACGGAGTTTGACCGGTCAGTGAGATCCGAAAAAAATCGAATAATAACGACAAACTGCAGCAATTGAGAAGCTCATCCGCGGTCGAAAGCACTGCGGCGATGAAGCCGGCGAAGACTATCCCGAGCCACCAGGGGCCCCAAATGGGCGAACTCTAGGAAATTCTTCAGGGGGTGCGCTGAGCATGTCAATGATAGGCTCCTCGCTGCCATTCCGACGAGGACAGGTACGGAGTAGACGACAGCTAGCAAAAGGCCACCGCCCCCGAGCATGCCCACCGGTGACTTCTGGTTCTTCTTGTGCCACGCCCCGAGACGCTGCCAACTATCCAGGGTACAGAGCTGAAACGGTACAAATAGAATGGCCATTGCGGCTACAAACATCAGATTGTCAGTATTCGGAACTGGGAGCCCTGGAAGAGATGGGATCGATCCAGATGCGCGATAACGGGCTGCGTGTGATAAAAGATCACGCCTATCCCCACGAGCGCTACTCCATCCATGAATAGGTCGGAGTACGCAACGCCGCGAAATCCGCCCATTGCCGTGAACGAACTTACGATAAACGCAAGCAGCAACGCCAAAGACACATTCGCGAGCAGAGGAACACCTGCCCATTGGAATAGCCTGATCCCGCCGTAGAACTCCAGCGCAACCGTCCCAACAAACGCGATGATAGTCCAAAGTGATGCCCACCGCTGGAGGGTGACATCGTCGTATTGCTGAGCTAGGACCTGATGAAGCGTCATCCCTTCAATAATGAAGGGTTTCATCTTTGGGTAGCAGAAAAGCAAGAATGCCGTGCCGACAAGCCAGAATAGAGGAACAGCGAACGTCCAGACGCCCCGCTTGAACCCTTCTTCCGAGAGAATCAAGATAATGGTTGTGAACGTGAGGTTCGCACCGACATAGGCCGACATTACAGACGTGGTTCCTAGCTTGCCAGAGGCAAGAAAGTAGCCACGCCAATTCCCGCTCTTTCGCGTCCGAACGCCAATTATCCAGGCTATGATCGGGACGGAGACGAATAATAGCCAACCCTGCAGGTTCAGCGTCATTTCAAATCGCTTTTACTGTCTGGATCTTGGCCCGGAGAATGCAGGTACATGCCAACGGAAAGAACTGTTCAGGTTAATAGAATCCTCATCCTAATTCAAGAACAAAGTGAGGTTCTTTACCGGGACTTCCTGAGCGAGGATATTCCGGGCCGCTTGATCTGTAGCCCGCTACATGCGCCAGTACCATGCAACGGGCAAACTTTCCGAAGAAACGCGCTTGTGGGAAGTGCGAACGCAGGTTCCAGGCGAATTGTCGGCTACTCGGAATCTGAGCCCATTATCCGACTTTTTCATGCGGTGGCCACGAAAAATTCACCGGGTTGTAACCTGCCCCGTGACGCTGGGAATTATGCTTTTGCTGGAAGTGTGTGCCGCACTCTGAGTTGATGCGGCTTGCGTCCACCAGAGCGGACCGGGCATCGAATGAAACAGGTTTACGTATGAGCACAGCCAGCGTAAAAGCACCTTCGCCTGAACCCGCGCACTCTCACTTGATGCAGCGGACGGTGGAAGCCTGCGAACTGGCCCGCGAGGCTGCGGCCATCGCGGCCGAGGGAATTGCCACCGGATCGATGTCGCGCCTGAACGCCATCCGGCAGTGCGAAAAAGAACTCGATGCCATCGACGTGGAAGTGGACGACGGCGTGACGTCGGCCATCGGCAACGTTGCGGAGGACGAGACCCGGCAACTGCTGGCGTGCATGAAAGTCATGATCGGACTGGAGCGCATCGGCGACCTGCTCCTGAGCCTTGCCACCAGCGCGCAAGCCGCAGGAGGCCGTCTCGATGCGCAGGACGCTCGCGACTTGACGCAGATGGCGACGGTGCTGGAAAAAATGCTGGCCGATGTTGGCCACTCTTTTTCCCAGCGCGACGTGAAGAAAGCCATCGACGTGCTCCGCGCCGACGCCGAGATGGACCGCCTGCGCAATATTATTTTTCTGCGCCACATCGAGAATCCGGAGAACGTCGCGCGCCACTCCAGCCTGCAAGTCATCTTCATGACGCAATCGCTCGAACGCGCCGGCGACCATGCCAAGAACCTGGCGGAAGAAGTTTGCCACTTTGTCAGCGGACGCAGCATCCGCCACCTGCTCATGGCCTACGACAAGCCAAAGGAGCAGATGTTCATCGAGTGGCTGCGGCACAAAGACGCAAAATCGCAGTAAATCCCGCTTGAATTGGTTGCCGGGCCTGGTCGTGAATCCTTTTGCCTAAACTCCCGCTCTTCCCTATTAGGAGGACACTTGAGTTCAACACTGACCGTCACTCAACTGCGAAATCGTCAGTCCACTCCGGCGCTGCTCGTGGATGTGCGTTCGGGCACGGAATTTGCCTCCGGCCACATTCCCGGCGCGGTCAACATTCCGATGGATCAGATCGAAGCGCGGCTCGACGATCTCGGCCCCAATCTCGATCTTCCCATCGTTCTCATCTGTCAGGCGGGCAAGCGCGCGCGCATGACCGCCGGTCTGCTTGAGCCCTGCCAGCGGCCGATTCAGGGTCCTCGAGGGCGGCACAAAAGCATGGATCGAGGCTGGATTACCGGTCGTCGCCAGCGTGAAGACGCGTTGGTCTCTCGAACGCCAGGTCCGCCTGGGCGCGGGCTTGCTGGTGCTGGCCGGCGCCATCCTGGCGCTGATGGTCAATCCGCACTGGCTTTTTCTTTGCGGTTTCGTCGGCTTGGGCCTAAGCTTCGCCGGACTCACAGACATCTGCGCAATGGGGATCATCATGGGGAAAATGCCCTGGAATGGCCGGAGTCAGTGCACGATCGGCGGTCCGAATGCGAAATCATCTGGAACTTGTGCGTAACAGTTTGTGATGCGTTGGAGACTCCGCAGTGCCACAATGGAAGCGTGGACTTCGACGCATTGGCCCGGCAGCACAAGGATGCCGTTTATCGGCAGATGATCCGCGTGTGCGGCAACCGCGAAGATGCCGAAGACGTGCTGATCGAAGCCCTGTTGAAGGCATACCGGCATCTCGATCAATTGCGCGAATCGGCGGCGTTTCGCGCCTGGCTGGCGCAGATTGCGAAACGCGTCTGTTGGCAATTGAAAGAGCGCGAAGCGTTGCTTCCGCTCTTGCAGCTCTCCGCGCTGGAGGACGAGGGCCGCGAGGTTGCCGGCGCGGAGCCGCTACCGGACGTGCAACTGGTCCGGCGGCAGATGAAGGAACTGTTGCGCGAAGCCATCGACGCGTTGCCCGCGCTGTACCGCCCGGTTTACGAGTTGTGCGATGTCGAGGACCTGCGGGGTGACGAGGTTGCGCAGACACTGGGAATCTCGCGAGCCGCCATGAAATCGCGGCTGCACCGTGCCCGCGATCTGGTGCGGACTTACCTCGACGGCGCGCTGGCTCGCCGAGCGTGAAGTAGATGGTCGTTGCATTGGTCCTAAAATGTTATTGTTCGACAAGTTTGGAGGCGCTTATGGAAGTCACGGTGGAACATCTTGGAGCGGTACAGTTTGAAATCAAGGCCCGTCAGCACACAGTGGTGAGCGACCAGCCGCCGGAGAACGGCGGCCACGACGAGGGCATGACGCCGCCGGAACTGCTGCTCGCAGCGTTGGGGTCGTGCGCCGGTTTCTACGCGGCGCAATATTTGCGCAAACATAAGCTGGCAACCGAAGGCACGCGCGTCCGGATCACCGCCGAAAAGCTGAAAGATCCCGCGCGCATGGACGATTTTCACATTGCCATCGAATCGCCCGTGGCGCTCACCGAGCAACATCGGGCCGGAGTGGAGAACGCGGTGCATCATTGCCTGATCCACAACACGCTGTTGCATCCGCCGGGCATAGCCATCGAAATCACGCATGCCGCGCCCACCGCGCGGTGAGCGGCGGGTGGGAGCGCCCTCTGGGACAGCAATTCCATTTGATCCTGGGCGTCCTGGTTGCCGCCGTGGTTTTTAGATAGCGGGTTCAGATAACGCGTTCGGATAACCACTCAAGCACTGGCATCCGCCGTTTTCCTTGACAATTACCCGTGCAGCCCATACTCTGCGCTTGAGCCCTTGTTCCAACGCATAGGTGCCCGACCATGAAAAATGTGTACGAAGTTTTGCGGCAGAAGGAACTTGAACTGGCCCGGCTGGAAAAAGAAGTCGAGGCCTTGCGCGTGGCCGCCACGCTGCTTTCCGACGAAAAAGAGCAGGTAGCTGAAGCGCCCAAGCCGAGCATAACCGCGGCCGCGCCTCAGCCGGTGCGGGTCTCGCCGGTGGTTGCCGCCCAGGCTGCGTCGGCCCCGGCACACATCGCCGGCTGGGAAGACGCGGCCAAGCGCTGGCCGTAGCCAATCGGTGGTCGCGGTGGAGCGCCCCGTCTCGCGGTCGTGAAAGTCATTATCGAAACAGCCCAAGGATCGAAACTTGCTACTGGGCTATCGTCGTTCCCTGGTTGCACGCCTGCTCAGTTCTGCGTAAAGGCCAGCGCCAGCAGCGCCTTCTGCTCGACCTCGTGCGCCTTCGCCGAACCGGTGGCCGGACTCGCGCTCCCCGAGCGTTTTACGGAAATCACGGGCCGCTCGTTGGCGATGTACCTTAGACGCGGCAGCATGTAGGAAAGCGCGCCCATGTTGGAAGGCTCTTCCTGCACCCACACAATATCTCGCGCGGTGGAATGACGCTGCAATTCTGCGGTCAGTTCCGCCTCCGGGAACGGATACATCTGCTCGAGGGAAATAATGGCGGCACTCAAGTCTTTGTCTTTGTCCTTGCGCTTCTGCCGCTCGGTGCGCAGTTCGTGTCCGATTTTTCCGGTGCAGAGCAGTATCCGCTTGGCGTTTTGCGTGACCGTGTCCGGAATCACCGGCAGAAATTGCCGCTGCGTCAGATCTTCCAGCGGAGACAGCGCATCGGGATGGCGCAGCATGCTCTTGGGCGTAAATACCACCAGCGGTTTTCTCCACTTGCGCAGCGCCTGCCGCCGCAGCAGATGGAAATATTGCCCCGCGTTCGAGGGCTGACAAACCTGGATATTGTCGTGCGCCGCCAATTGCAAAAACCGCTCGAGGCGCGCGCTCGAATGCTCCGGGCCTTGTCCTTCGTAGCCGTGGGGCAGCAACAGCACCAGTCCCGACAGCAGATTCCACTTGTCTTCGCCGGCGCACACAAACTGATCGATCACTGCCTGGGCCACGTTGGCAAAATCGCCGAACTGCGCTTCCCACAGCACCAGCGCCTCGGGATAATCGCGGCTGTAGCCGTACTCAAATCCCATCACGGCGGCTTCTGAAAGCGTCGAGTTGTAGATGTCGCACGCGGCTTGGCCCGGTGCAATGTGGCGCAGCGGAACGTATTCCGATTCATCCTCGGTATCGAGCAGCACCGAGTGGCGCTGATTGAAGGTCGCGCGCCGCGAGTCCTGTCCGCTCAGGCGCACCGGGATCCCTTGTTTCACCAGGCTGGCAAAAGCCAGCGCCTCGGCCATGCCGTAATCGACCGGCTTCTTGCCCGTCCCCATCTCCTCGCGTTGCTCCAGCAACTTCCTGACCTTGGGATGAATGTGGAAACCCTCTGGATACGCGGTCAAACGTTCGGTGAGTTCGAGCAACTCCTCGCGCGAGACACCCGTGGGCTTTTCATACTCCGCTTTGTAGCGGCCCCCGAAGTAGTCGTCCCAGTAGCTTGGCAGATCGCGCATGAGTATCTTCCTGGTGAACCGCGTCGCGCTTTTCTGTGCGGCTTCGTACTCGCTCTTGACCGCCTGCGCTCGCGCGGCGATATTGTCATCAGTCATGCCGATTTGCTGGGCGTAAATCTGGTACAGCGGCGGATGCTTTTTGATGGCCTTATACATCAGCGGCTGGGTCACCGTGGGATCGTCCACTTCGCTGTGCCCATGACGCCGGTAGCCGATCAAATCCACGACCACGTCCGAGCCGAATTTGTAGCGGTACTCGGCTGCGATGCGCGCCATTCGCATCACCGCATCCACGTCTTCGCCGTTCACATGAAAGATCGGAATCGGCTGCCGCCGCGCCAGTTGCGCCGAGAAGCGCGAGGAATGCTCCTCGCGGGCATTCGTCGTAAATCCGATCAGGTTGTTGACGATGACGTGGATCGTTCCGCCCACGGTGTAGCCGGCGAGGTCCGCATAATTCAGCGTCTCAGCGGTGATGCCTTGCCCCGCGAAGGCGGCGTCGCCATGCACCAGCAGCGGCAGATACTTCGCCTTGCCGCCAACGCCAGCGCGGTCCTGCTTGGCGCGAGTGCGTCCCATCGTCACCGGATTAACCACTTCCAGATGGCTGGGGTTCGACACCAGGTGAATATGAATTTTCTTCCCGCTCTTCGTTACGTACTCGCCGGTCGCGCCCATGTGGTACTTCACGTCGCCCGACCCCAACACGCTGCGCGGATCGACATCCTCGAACTCCGCAAACACCTGCTCCGGCGGGCGCCTGGCGATATGGATGATGACGTTGAGCCGTCCGCGATGGCTCATGCCCATCACCAGTTCCACCGCGCCGCGCTCGCCGGCCACGTCGAGGACCTGGTCCACAAACGGCAGCAAAGACGTGTTGCCTTCAAGCGAGAAACGTTTGTTGCCCAAGTAGCGCGCTTGCAGAGTTTGCTCAAACAGTTCGGCGCGCACGAGCAGATCGAGCGCGCGTTCGCGATCGGCTTCGACCGCCGGCGGCGCGGCCTCGATGCGGTCCGATGCTGAATCCAGCGCCGCCGCTCCGGGTCGGCGATGTGCATGAACTCAACGCCCACGCTGCCGCAATAAATGCGACGCGCTTCCCGCGCCCACTGGTTGTCGATCTCGAGGTCGGGATGCGGCTGCGGAGGCAGCAGGCCGAGCGGGTCCAGTTCGGCCTCCAGGTATCCAAATTGCCGGAACAGCCCAAACACGCGTTCCCGTTCGTAGTCTTCAATGCTTGCCGGGGCCGCGCCTCTGCTAGTATTTCGAGTTGTAGTGGCCATAAAAGGTTTCTATTAGGATAACGGATGATACGCCCGGTGAGGCCGATTCAGCCGGAAGAAATGGATGCGTGTGTTTGCGTTCGCGTAACAGGTGATCGATGGGCAATGAAATGGAAAAAGAAGCCGCCGGCCGCGCGGCCGCCAAGCTGGTGCGCGACGGCGACGTTGTCGGATTAGGCACGGGATCAACCGCCTACTTTGCGGTTGTCGCTCTGGGCGAGCGCGTGAAAGCGGGACTGAAAATTGTCGGCATCCCAACTTCCGTGCAGACCGCCGAGTTGGCGCGCCAAGTGGGCATTCCGTTGACCACGCTCGACGAGCATCCGCAAATCGACATTACGATTGACGGCGCCGATGAGATCGATCCGCAATTGCGCCTGATCAAAGGCGGAGGCGGCGCGTTGCTGCGCGAGAAGGTCGTGGCATCCGCATCCAAGAAGATGGTCGTAGTCGCAGACTCCGCAAAGATTGTTCCGGTGCTCGGCAAATTTCCGCTGCCGGTCGAGATCATCGACTTCGCGCGGGCCGTAATCGAGAAAAAGATCGCCACCCTCGGAGCAACCACGAAGCTCCGAACCAAATCCGATGGCCAGCCATTTGTGACCGATAATGGCAATTACATCCTCGATTGCAGCTTCGGAAGGATTGCAGATCCGGCGGCGCTGGCGCTTGCCCTGAGCAACACTCCCGGCATCGTCGAACACGGCCTGTTCATAGGGCTGGCGAAGCTGGCGCTGGTGGGACGCGGAGATTCAGTGCACGAGATACGCCGTTAGCTAGGGCATTGAGTCAGAGGTCTGTTAAGTGTGTAATGGCGCTTTGAAAGGGCGCGGCTTTCGGCATCCCCGAGAAGCCGTTCCAAGAACCATTTAATGAGACCAGCTATAGTCAAGTTCGTATCGGAATCGTTCTACGGCTGATGGAGTTGGGGGTAAGCGGAGGTGTCGTCAGAGCGGGGTAAGAACGGGTGTAATGCGCGCTATCTTGGTGCGGATCGCAGATCGTTGAGGGGCGCTTTGGATGAAACCCTCTTCACATTGGGCGAGCAGGGAAAACGGGTGTATACTTACTCCCGTTATTGCAGTCAAAAAAGGAGATTCCGGGTTAATAGAAGACCTACCCGCGGGTCTTAAAATACGGAGGCGCCGTGATGTACAAAGTCACAGCAAACCGCATCGAGCACCTCAGAGATTATGGAAGTGTTTCGGTAGGGGTAGCGCAAATGACTCTATCGCTTCTCTCAATATTCCTAGGCTTTGTGTTCGCGGCACTACTTTACGTACTGGCGACATCTGGAGTTAATGTTCCGCCTGCTGTGGTGTGCATATTGGCCGCGTCTTTGATGGTACTTATGACAGCCTTTTTGGGCTTCGTTGTGACGGCGCATCAAGTCATGTACTTTTGGGCCTTTTTCATGCCGGAAAGTTGGTCGAGAATCATAGCCAGCGTCACCACAAGCGTTGGTTTGTTCCTCGTCCAACTTGTGGTAGCAGTGTTGCTGATCGGTCGAGGATTTAAGCGTACCGGCTGGATTACTGTTGTGCACGGCGCGATACTCGTCATTTTTGCCGGGGTGATGTTTTACAGAATGAAGAAGAACAATGAATGCACGGCTTGGGTGGGTGAAGGTGCCGTTAACTACAGTTTCCCGCGCATGAGACAAGCGGGGGATGGTGCCGCCAAAAGCGCAGTGGGCAAACCTTAGACAGTGGCGTATCGGGATCGGAATGCACCCACCGGCCCCCAACCGAATACTCAAGGGGTAGAAGGGTTAGGAGCGCAAATGCTTTCAACCCACTCGCAAATTTTCTTGTACTCGGCAATAGATTTTTTGAGATAACTGGGATCTCAGCCTCATACAATCTGCCGCAACGCGGCGAGCAGGCGCTCCACTTCCTCCAACGTGTTGTAGTGCGCCAGGCCGATGCGCAGAAAGCCTCCCAGGCGTTCGACGTCCAACTGCTCGGTCAGATTCAGGGCGTAGTAGTTTCCGTCCCAGGTGAAGAAGCCGCGCTCGCCGAGCTTTGTTGCCAGCTCCAACGGCGTGTGGCCTGCGATGCGTATGGCGAACGTCGCGCATCTCTCTTTGAAACGCCGCGGGTCGCCGATGCCGTACAGCTTCAATCCGGGGACCGCGAGCAAGCCGGCGATCATTTTCTCGATCATATTTTGTTCATGCCGATGGATCGCTTCGTGCGCGGCGAGGATGGCGGCGCGCCGGGTCGTGACGGCGGGGTTTGCGCGCCGGCCGAGTTCTTCCCAGTAATCGACGCAGGCTTTGATCCCCGCGATGCACTCGTGGTTGAGCGTCCCCCATTCCCAACAGTTGGGAATATTGTCGGTGTTAGGCCGGACTTTATACGGACGCAATCCGGTCAGGTGCTCGCGCTTGCCGTAAAGAACGCCCATGTGCGGGCCGAAAAATTTGTAGGTCGAGCAGGCCAGAAAATCGCAGTCGAGCGCGCGCACGTCAATCGCCCCATGGGGAGCGTAGTGGACGGCATCGATGTAACTTAGCGCTCCCGCTTGCCGCGCCAGTCGCGCGATTTCGGCGACATTGTTGATCGTACCCACGGCGTTCGAGGCGTAGCCCACCGCGACCAGCTTGGTTCTCGAGCCAATTTTCGCCGCCAAGTCTTGCATGTCAAGCGTGCAATCGGCTTCGTGGAACTTCGTCGCGCGGATGGTCACGCCTTTTTCCTCCAAGGCCTTCCAGGGCGCGAAATTCGCGTCGTGGTCGAGCAGCGTGAGCACGATCTCGTCGCCGGGGCCGAGATCGCGCCCAAGCGCGCGGCTCATGGCGAAGGTCAGCGTGGTCATGTTCGGGCCGAAAACGATTTCGTCGGCAGCGCAATTCAGAAAATCGCCCATCGCCGACTGCGCTTCGGCGATCATGCGATCGGTGTTGCGGCTGGTGGCGAACGCGCCGCCGGTGTTGGCATTGCTGCGCGCCAGATAGTCCGCGATGGCTTCAATCACGCGCCGCGGCACCTGCGTGCCTCCCGGCCCATCCATGAATACTGCGGGATGCCGGTTGATCGTTTGCGCCAGCGCAGGAAACTCGGAGCGAACCCAGGCAAGGTCGAGTTTGGTGGAGGACGCTGACAAAGGCTGTTCGGCAATTGGCATAGCAGACATTCTAATTCGGGTGAGAAATTCTTTACCACAGGGGGCACGGGGAACACAGGGAAAAGCTTTCTCTTGCTGTTCTTCTGTAGATCACTGCGGCTGCCGTGGTTCCGTTGTTTTCATTGCCAGATTGCCGGCAATGCAGGGTATGTTTCGCATGGCATGCAGCGCTTTCACCATTGATTGTGCAACGCCTGTCGATGGATCGCCATCCAATGATAGAATCGCCAAAGCAACATATTTGGATCGTCAACATCGGGATGGCATGTTGAAAATGTTGGCAAATCGGGGCGGATGGGTCAGAGCCGTCTGTCTGCTCGCGGTCGCCTTAGTGTGCGTGATGGGGACGGTGCAGGCGGCCCACTCGCATCCCGAGAACTCGGGCACATCCCGCCATACGTGCTCGATTTGCGCGACTGCTCATGCCGGGCTCAATACCACGCCAGTGCCGTCCGCACCGGTTTTAGTTACGGCCGTCCAGGCGATTCCGGAGGTGGAAGTTTCCGCGATCTGCCGTCCCGTTGCCACCGAATTTATTCGTCCTCCACCAGCGCTCTGATCCCGCGCCCCATCCATAGGTGTTTTCCAAAAGGCTGCGAGCTTCGGTCTGCGATCGATGTTCTGTGATCTGTGATCGGACTCGCCTCAGAACCCATTATTGGAGGAGATCATGCATTTGTCTTATAAGAGTTGGCTGGTTGCGGCTATGGTGGCCGCTACTTTTGTGTTCAGTGCCGGGATTGTGAATGCGCAATCAGGCGGAAGTTCGGGAACAATTAACGGCACCGTTGTAGACCCTTCGGACGCGGTGGTAGCGAATGCAAGCGTCGAAATTCACAACCCGGTCAGCGGCTATGATCGAACGACGACGACCGACGGCAAAGGGAACTTCGTATTCACGAATGTGCCGTTCAATTCGTATCACATGACGGTGACTTCCGCGGGATTCGCTCAATACGCAGAGGATGTGGAAGTGAGGTCGGTGGTGCCCGCTACGGTCAAGATCGGTCTTGAAGTATCCGGCGCTACGACCACGGTTACAGTCGAGGATGCGGGAGATCTGGTGGAGAACGATCCAATCGGCCACACCGACGTGGATCGGGGATTGTTCGACAAGATTCCCCTGGAAAGCCAGTCTTCGTCGGTGAGTTCGTTGGTGACACTCGCGACGCCGGGAGCGGCTGCCGATTCGAACGGTCTGTTTCACGGACTCGGCGATCACGCATCGAACTCCTTTTCGGTCGACAACCAGCCCATCACCGATCAGCAAAGCAAGATTTTTTCGAACCAGATTCCAGTCGATTCGATCCAGTCGCTGGAGGTGATACCTGGCGCACCTCCGGCTGAATACGGAGGCAAGACGAGCCTGGTGATTGTGGCGACGACGCGCTCGGGCCAAGGCGTCACCACGCCGCACGGCAGCTTGAACGCGTCGTACGGCTCGTTTGGCTCGTCCAACGCGGGCTTTGATCTGGCTTACGGAGGTCAGAAGTGGGGAAACTTCATTTCCGTGAACGGACTGAATAGCAGCAGGTTTCTCGATCCGCCGGAATTCGCCGTGATGCACGACAAGGGCAACGAAGAGAACCTATTCGATCGCGTAGACTACCAACTCTCGACTGCCGACTCGATTCACGTGGACCTGGGTTTTTCACGTTCCTGGTTCCAGACGCCCAATAACTATGACGGCCAAAATTCGACACTGTGGAATGGGGTGGTGGTGGCAAATGGGGGTCTCGATCCGAACGGCAACATCGTCGGCCCCACCGACCAGCGGGCGCTCATCAAGAGCTTCAACATCGCACCGACTTGGACGCGAGTGGTCAATACAAACATCGTGTTTAGTCTCGGCGGCTGGGTGCGGCGGGATGCCTTCAATTACTATCCCAGCAAGAATCTATTCGCCGATCTTGGGCCCTCCAATTTGCAGACTGAGACCATTTCACAGTATCGGACGCTGGCGAACGCCGGGCTGCGCTCCGATTTGTCCTATGTGAAGGGTATCAATAACGTTAAGTTGGGACTTACCTATCAACAAACGTTCCTCACCGAGAATTTCAATCTCGGCATCGTCGATCCAATGCTGAACGCGCCGTGTCTGGATGCCAACGGCGTTCCGGTATGGGTTGGTCACGCTGGGCTCAACGATCCAACGCAGTGCAACGGGGCAGGCTTGCAGCCCAATACAATCGCGAACCCGCTCGCTACCGCTCCTTTCATTCCATTACTAGGCTGCTACGACCTGACCCGGCAGACTCCGTCGTCCAACGATGGTTGCGCCGGATCGAGCAGTACCTTGTATCCATTTCACGGCCATACGGATGTAAAGGAGCTTGCCCTCTATTTACAGGATGCGATCTCCAAGGGAAACTGGTCTCTCAAGCTGGGAATTCGCGGCGATTTATACAACGGCCTGGTCATTGCGCGTCAAGCCGAGCCGCGTCTGGGAATCGCTTACAACATTAAGCGGACCAATACAGTGCTGCGCGTTTCCTATGCGCGAACGCTGGAGAGTCCGTTCAATGAAAATCTTGTGCTCGCCAGCGAAGGGTGTAATTACACTGTTATTAGGGACATTATCCCGTGCGTGCCAGCGCCCAACACACCTGGCTATCGCAATGAGTTTCACGCTGGCTTGCAGCAGGCGTTTGGGCGTTATGCTGTCGTGAGCGGAGACTACCTTTGGAAGTACACGCACACCGGCTACGATTTCAGTGTCCTGGGTGCGACTCCGATCTTCTTTCCAGTGGGATGGCACAATTCCAAGGTCCCGGGATACGCCATTCGCGTGAACGTGCCGGAGTTCCACGGATTCTCGGCGCTGGTGGTGATGTCGAGCGTGGCTGCGCGCTTCTTCCCGCCTCAAACGAGCGGCCTGGGTACTACCGTTGGACAGAGCGGACTGCCTTTCCGAATTGACCACGACGAGAAATTTAACCAGACAACGCACTTGCAGTACCAGCCCTGGAAAAACGCTCCCTGGATCGGTTTCAACTGGCGGTATGACAGCGGTCTCGTCGCCGGCTCGGTACCATTCGCAACCTCGGGGAACCCAAGTGACCCGGGCTTCCAGGTTGATTTGAGTGGGCTCACCGCGGACCAGGAGTTTCAAGCGGGTCTTACTTGCAACGGCGTGCACGCGACGCCAACCACACCGTTACCGACTTCTTGCCCGGGAAATCAGTACGGATCGACGCTGGTAAAGATACCGGCTCCGGGGACGGAGAACGACGACCACAATCCGCCGCGCATCGCGCCGCGCAACCTGTTCGATGTTTCACTGGGCGACGACAACCTGTTCAAAGGGGACCGTTATAAGTGGAGTCTGACGCTGACCGCCGTCAACATAACCAACAAGCTGGCGCTGTATAACTTTCTTTCCACCTTCAGCGGGACGCACTATGTGACGCCGCGCGCGCTGACGGCGCAGGTCGGGTTCCACTTCTAGAGCAGAACCAGAGTAGGTATAGCCCCGGAAAGAAAAAAGCAGATCCCTCGCGGGCTGAAGCCCGCTCGGGATGACAAAACTTAAAAGGCTCCTTACGGCGCGGCTGAAGCCGCGCCCCTTCAAAGCGGGATACAGCGACTTTGGTTCTGCTCTAACGGCGAGGCGCGTGCCGTCTTGGTCCGCTTCAGTCTGGCGCAAGGTGCGGCGACATTCGCGTCGCCAGGATGGAGGCGAGTTTGTCCGGCTCGGCCAGAAATGCGTCGTGGCCATGGGAGGATTCAATCTCACGGTAGATGCAATCCACGCCGCAGCTTCTAAGCTCACCCGCCAACGAGCGTACTTCGGAGGCGGGGAAAAGCCAATCGGAGGAGATTCCCACCAGTGTGACGCGCGCCTTGATGCGGCTATAGGCGTAGATTGAGCCGTACTTCCGAATGGGATCGAAGGTGTCCATGGTCTTCGTGATGCTGAGGTATGAATTGGTGTCGAAGCGCTGCACGAATTTCTCGCCCTGGTGGTCGAGATAACCGCCCACATCGAAACGAGCGTTCGGCTCGGCCCAGGGATTTTCGCCGTTGCGGTTGGGATTGCGCCCAAAGCGGGTGCTGAACAACTCCGCCGTCTTGTAGGAGCACATGGCAATCTTGCGCGCCAGGGCCAGCCCGCCGACCGGCGGATCGTCGCCATAGTCGCCATTCTTCCACTTGGGATCGAGCCGGATGACCTGCCGTTGCAGGTGATTGAGGGCAAGTCCCATCGGCCCCAGCGGCGCGGCGGCGATGCTGATGCAGTTATCGACGCGGCCGGGAAAATCCATGGCCCACTGCAAGGCCTGCATGCCGCCAATCGAGCCCCCGATGACCAGTTGAATGCGATCGATCCCGAGATGATCGAGGACCTCTCGTTGCGACCGGACTATATCGCCGACCGTGACCAGAGGGAAGTCCGGGCCATAGGGCCTGCCGGTGCTGGGATTGATGGACTGCGGGCCGGTCGAGCCGTAACACGATCCCAGAATGTTCATGCAGACCACGCAATGGCGGTCGACGCGGAAGAAGCCATCGTCGGCAAACAGCTCCGGCCACCAGTCGGCAACCTCGGCCGAGCCCGAGAGCGCGTGGCAGACGAGTATCACGTTGTCGCGCGCCGGGTTGAGCTCGCCGTAAACGGCGTATTGAATGGTTACCGGACGCAGCTCGCCGCCGCATTCCAGGGCAAAGCCCTCCCTTTCGGCAAAAGAGTGCTTCGCCCGGACCGCCGGAATGATGCTCATCTTACTTTGTCGTCCCCTGCTTTCGGCGCCAGCCCAGCCGCCTTGTCCAATCCCTGGGCAAGGTCGTCGATGATGTCGCGAACGTCTTCGATCCCCACCGACAATCGTACCAACTCTGGCGTGACTCCGGTATCCCTCCGTTCGCTCTCGGAAAGTTGTTGGTGGGTGGTGGAGGCGGGGTGAATGACCAGCGATTTCGCGTCGCCGATGTTGGCCAGCAAGCTGAAGAGCTTTAGTGAGTTCATCAGCTTGCGTCCCGCTTCGTAGCCGCCCTTGATGCCGAAGGTTACGAGCGCTCCCGCGCCAGCCGGCAGATACTTTTTCGCTCGCGCATGGTACTTGCTGGAAGGCAGGCCGGGATAGTTGACCCAATCGACGCCGGGATGCGTTTCCAGGAACTTGGCCACGGCCAGCGCATTCTCCGAGTGGCGTTCCATGCGGAGATGAAGCGTTTCCGCGCCCTGCAGCAACAGGAAGGAATTGAACGGCGAGAGCGCCGCGCCCGGTGTCGCGCAAGCCCTGCACCCGCGCCTTGAGGATGAACGCCAAGGGCCCAAACGCTTCCGTGTAGCTAATCCCGTGGTACGAGGGGTCGGGTTCGACGAAGTCCGGGAAACGCCCCGATGCCTTCCAATCGAATTTTCCGGCGTCCACGATCACGCCTCCGATGGAGGTGCCGTGCCCGCCAATAAACTTGGTCGCCGAGTTGATCACAATATCGGCTCCCCACTCGATGGGACGCGCCAGCGCCGGCGAGGCCGAGGTGTTGTCGATGATGAGAGGCAGCTTATTTTCATGCGCGATGCGCGCCAGGGTCTCGATTTCCGCCACGTCGAGTTTTGGGTTTCCGAGCGTCTCGGTGTAAACCGCCTTGGTCTTCGGATTGATCGCTTTCTTCAGGCCGTCGAAGTCGTCCCCATCGACGAAGCGCACGGTGATTCCCAGCTTGGGCAGCGTGTAGTGAAACAGAGTGTAAGTTCCACCGTAGAGCGACGTGGTGGATACGAGTTCATCGCCGGCGGACGCGAGCGTAATCGCCGTCAGGGTCTCGGCGGCCTGTCCGGAAGCGGTGGCCAGGCCCGCGGCTCCGCCCTCCAGCGCCGCGATCCTCTTTTCGAAAACATCGGTGGTCGGATTCATGATCCGGGTGTAGATGTTTCCGAATTCCTTCAGCGCAAACAGGCGCGCCGCATGGTCGGCATCGTCGAACACATACGATGTTGTCTGGTAAATCGGCACGGCCCTGGACTTGGTGGTGGCTTCGACTTCCTGGCCGCCATGGACGGCCAAAGTCGCAAAATGCCTCTTCTTCTCAACGTTGTTGTCTTTTGCCATTACTGCTCCTCACTTTTCAATTGTCGCTTATCCACGATGTCTGCGAAGCGGCCCGGCGGCCCGGCTCCATCCCCGGTCCACCAATACGATAAAGCCGATCTAGTTAATATGGATTCTCTATAATGACAACATAGCACACCGCCTGGGCGCAAGCCGCACGGTCGGATCGAGCGCGGCAAAGACCCGATGACCCGAGACGTCTTTCACTCCGCTTCGCTGTCTTCGATGCCGATCTTCGACAAGCGGTAGCGCAGCGCGTTGCGCGACAGCCCGAGCAGGCGCGCGGCTTGCGACTTGTTGCCGCCGGCGCGCTTCAGAGCTTCGCGGATCGTTTCATCTTCCCACTGGTCGAGCGTCATGCCGTCGGGGAGAAAGCGGCCGGGCGCGGCGTTGGCGCGATTGCGCGGCGTGTCGAGTTGTATGTCGCCAATTTCCAACTGTTTGCCCGCGGCCAGCGCGCAGGCTCGTTCGATTACGTTCTGCAGTTCGCGCACATTGCCCGGCCAATAATGATCGCGGAGAAGCTGCATGGCGGCGGGCGAAATGCCGGCGATCTTTTCATCTTCCTTCCTGCCGGAATCTTTGGCGAAGCGCGCAAGGAACAGGTTCGCGAGCCCGCCGATATCTTCCTTGTGTTCGCGCAAGGGAGGGATATCGATGGGGACCACGTTGAGCCGGTAGTAAAGGTCTTCGCGAAACGTTCC
Organism: uncultured Acidobacteriaceae bacterium; assembly: GCA_963772155.1. Taxonomy (GTDB): domain Bacteria; phylum Acidobacteriota; class Terriglobia; order Terriglobales; family Acidobacteriaceae; genus Acidiflorens. Next base: position 265,695 of record CAVYVX010000001.1, read on the forward strand.
ATCTTCGAGCGCGGCGCGCAGGTCGCGATTGGTGGCGGCGATAAGGCGAACGTCGACTTTGATGGTGCGCGTGCCGCCGAGGCGCTCGAACTCGCGCTCCTGCAGCACGCGCAAAAGCTTGACCTGGGTGGCGGGCGGCACGTCTCCGATTTCATCGAGGAAAAGCGTGCCTTTGTCGGCAAGTTCGAATTTGCCGGGCTTGCTCGAAATCGCCCCGGTGAAAGCCCCTTTTTCGTAGCCGAAAAGTTCGCTCTCCAGAAGATTTTCCGGAATGGCGGTGCTGTTGATCTTGATGAATGGCCCGGAAGCGCGGCGCGATTTTTCGTGGATGGCGCGGGCAATGAGGTCTTTGCCCACTCCGCTTTCGCCGCCGAGCAGAACGGTGGAGTTGGTCGGCGCAACGCGTTCGACGGTGGCGAGCACTTCCTGCATCTTGGGGCTGATGGCGACGATGTTGGGATGGCTGTACTTCTGTCCCAGGGCTTCGCGCAGCGAGCGGTTCTCCTCGCGCAGGCGGGAGTGATCGAGCTCCTTGCGCACGACCATCCGCATTTCGGCGAGCGAGAACGGCTTGAGGACGTAATCGCCGGCTCCGGCCTTCATCGCCTCAACCGCGGTTTCAACCGAGCCGAACGCGGTCATGACAACGATGGGCAGCGCGGGATTTTGCCGCTTGGCCGTTTGCAGAAATTCGAGCCCGCTCATGCCGGGAAGTTTCAGGTCGGTGAGGACGAGGTGAACGGGTTCGGAGGCGAGCAGCTTCAATCCCGTTTCGGCGTCGCCGGCAGAGAGGGTTTTGAAGCCGTCGTCGCCCAGGTTCAGCTCCAGCAGGCGCCGCATCTTGGCTTCGTCTTCGATGATGAGAATGGTCGGCATTCGTCGTTAGTCGTTGGTCGTTAGTCGTTGGTCGTTGGTCGCTGGTCGTTGGTCGTTCGCGATTCGCTTTGCTGGTTGATCCTAATCCATATTTTCTATCCTGCGGTTATCGCTTGCACCGTGTGCGGCCCGACGGTTTCTTCGAGCGGGAAGAAGAGCGTAAACACGGCGCCGCCTTCAGGGCGGTTCTCGACACGGATCGACCCTCGATGCCCGTCCACGATTTTCGAAACGATGGAAAGCCCCAGTCCCACGCCGGTTTTCTTCGTGGTCACAAAGGGATTGAAAATTTCTTCGCGCAGTTCTTCGGGAACGCCGGGGCCGGTATCGGCCAGGCGAACTTCCACTCCCTCGCGGTCATTCTGCGTGGCGAGTTGCACCTCGACGCGCAACGTGCCGCCGCGCTCTTCATCTATCATTCTGCATGGCTTCGTAAGCATTCTGCACCAGATTGAGGAAGGCCTGCTCGCACAGGCTTTCGTCGAGCGGAACAAGCGGCAGTCCGCTCGGAGTAGTGGCGTTCGACGCGCACGGCGTTACCCGTCTCCAGTTTGGCGGCAAAGCGCCCGGCGACAATTTGCAGCACGCGATCGAGGAGCGCGGTCAGATCGGCGGGATGCGGTTCGGCATGAAGAGGACGAGCGAAGTCCAGAAACTCCGTGACCAAGGCGCTGAGCCGGTTGACCTCGGTCGAAATGTAGCCGGCCAGCTCGCGGGCAAGTTCGTCGGAGGCCTGTAACTTCTGCGTCAGCATTTCAGCCGAACCCTTGATAACTCCGAGGGGATTGCGAATTTCATGCGCCAATCCGGCGGAGAGCTGGCCGAGCGCGGCCAGCCGTTCCGAGCGCCGCGCTTCGGCCTGGGCCTGCTCCAGCCGGCGATTGGTTTCGGCGAGACGTTCGGCGAGATCGCGGTACAACTGGGTTTGATGCCGGCTCTGCTGCGCGAAGCGGTTGACGACCATGGCGGCGAGAAAGAAAAACATGATGCGCAGCGCGAGATAGCCGAAAGCCTCGGGAGTTAGTTCGTATTCCTGCATCGCGGGATAGAGATACGAGCAGTAGGCGGCGGAGGAAACGAGCGTCCAGACGAGCGTCAGCCACGGGCCACAATAGAGCGCCGCGGTGACGACCGGGAGATAGTAAATAGGATAGTAACTGCTGTTGATTCCGACTTCGCCGGTGTGATCGATGAGCACGGTCGCCAGCAGAATCTTGAGCAGGATGACATAGAAGACTCCCCGCTTCGGGAAGTGGGAGATCAACCTCGACTCCAGCAGTTGCACAATTCCGATGGCGAGGAGAATCAACTGCTTGTGCCATTCGAATAGCGGAGGGAGCACGGCGAGTATGGCGAGGAAGACGAGCCAGATGGCAAGCCAGGCTGCATCGAGGCGGCTAAACCTCCGTGAGTCGGGATCGGAAATGTAAGGCGCAGGCGCCACGCAGCTTCCATCCAACCGCAAAAAGGCCTCCGGCGTCAATGGGCGAAGCCAAGGGCCTCTGCATCCGGGCGGATGCAAAGGCATGGGTACTTCCTCCTCGGCTTGGACGGGGCAAAGCCCCGCCACCACACGAGCGGGATACAGCAACGGTGACTTTGCTCTAATCGGACTTTCACCACGGGCTGCTAAGTCTGGATGCCGGGCACCAGAGTTGCAGTTGCCAGCGTTCGTGTAAAAGCAACGTCAATGCCGGGTAAAACTTCGTAAAACCTGAATACAGCGCGTTGAGCGATGCTAGAGTTGAACCATGCGATATCTATGGCAGCGGCGGCTGTGCGTGGTCCTTCTAGCGACGTGCGCGCTCGCGGCCGTTCTGGCTGCATCGGCGCCGGGCTACGTTTGCGCGCAGGACAAAGCGCAGAACCAACCAGCGAGTAATTCGGCAAGCGCGCAAGTCGCCAAGGCCGTGGGGACGATCAAGAGCATTCAGGCGGATTCGATCACGGTCGCGGCGGAATCCGGCGGCGAGGTTACGGCGAAGCTCACGGGCTCGACGAAAATTCTGCGCGTGCCGCCGGGAGAAAAAGATCTGAAGAACGCGACCGTTCTGCAGGCGCAAGATTTGCAGCCCGGAGACCGCGTGCTGGTCCGCGGGCAGGTGTCGGCGAATGGAGACGGCCGCACTATCGCTGCGTTGGCGGTGATTGTCATGAAGCAAGCCGACGTCGCGGCCAAGCAGCAGCACGAGCGCGACGACTGGCAAAAGCGAGGCGTGGGCGGGCTGGTCACCAAAGTGGACGCGGCCGCGGGCGCCATCGCCATTTCATCCGGCGGAATGGGAGCGAGCCGGAACATCGCCGTCCATATTGCTAAGAACACGATCCTGCGCCGCTACGCGCCCGACTCGGTGAAATTCGACGATGCGAAACTGGCGCCAATCGAGCAAATCAAGGCGGGAGATCAGTTGCGCGCTCGCGGAACTCGCAGCGCGGATGGCAGCGAAGTGGTCGCCGAGGAAATTGTCTCCGGCTCATTCCGGAATATTGCGGGGATCGTCAAGGCGATCGACGCCGCCAACCATACGATGACGGTGCAAGATGCGATCGCCAAGAGCACGGTGGTGGTGAAAATGTCCCCCGATTCGCAAATGAAGAAGCTGCCGGCGGAAATGGCGCAACGCATCGCGATGCGTTTGAAAGGCGCGGCGGGCGGCGGAAACGGAGATCAACAGGTCAACGGCAGGCGCGCAGGGCGCTCCGCCGGCTGTGGGCGCTGCGCGTCCAACATCGGAATCGCAAGCGTCGCACGGGCCGGGCGGGAACGGAAATGGCACCTCCGACTTTCAGCGTATGTTGAGCCGCTTGCCCGACAGCCACGCTGGCCGACTTGCAGAAAGGCGATGCCGTGATGATCGTCTCGACCGAGGGCGGGGATTCGGGCGCGGTAACGGCGATCACGCTGCTCGCGGGAGTGGAAGCCATCCTGACGGCAGCGCCCAATCGAAGCGCGTCCTCGCTGCTTTCGCCGTGGTCGCTGAGCGCGTCCGTTGCCGAAGGGGACGCCGCGCAACAGTAAATAAATCTCGATCCATATTCTGAATCAACATGATCTGCCTGGAAAGAAAAGGTGCGTTTTGAAGCGATCAGTCTTTAGTTTGACAAGTCTGATTTTGGCGATTTTGATTCCGGCCACGATGATCGGGCTGGCCGCGCCCGCATGGGCGCAGTCGTCATCGCAGTCATCCGCAACCACGGGAACCTTGCGCGGGCAAGTGACCGATCCCTCGGGTGCGGTGGTTCCCAACGCCGCGGTTGCGGTCCTCGTATCCGGAGGGCCAACGCATTCCGCCACCACCAATCGCAGCGGCGCTTACGAAATCGGAAATCTGCCGCCGGGCAAGTACACGGTCACGGCCAACGCCCAGGGATTCGCCGTCTTTGTGCAGAACGACGTGAATGTAGCGGCGGGCCAGGCCGCGCAATTCAACATTGCGCTCGACATCAACGTGCAGCAGGAAAAGGTCAACGTGGAGGCGGAAGGCCCGCTGCTCGACGCCAACCCCGCGAATAATGCGAGCGCAATCGTGCTCAGCGGCAAGGATCTGGAAGCGCTCCCCGACGATCCCGATGAATTGCAATCCGACCTTGAAGCGCTGGCTGGACCTTCGGCCGGTCCCAACGGCGGGCAGATTTACATCGATGGATTCACTGGCGGACAGCTTCCGCCGAAGTCGTCGATTCGCGAGATTCGCATCAATCAGAATCCGTTTTCCGCCGAATACGACAAGCTGGGCTATGGACGAATCGAAATCTTCACCAAGCCCGGCACCGACAAGTTTCATGGACAGTTTTCCGTCGTGGGGAACGACTCGGGACTGAACACGCGCAATCCTTTCCTCGGCGACGCTACACAAGCGCCCTACGACTCCGTGATCTACATGGGAAACTTCGGCGGCCCAATCAATAAGAAGGCGTCGTTCTTTTTCGACGCGCAGCGGCGCAACATCGACGAGATCGCGGTCGTGAACGCGCCGGCGCTGGACCTGAGCGAGAGCGTTCCCAACCCGCGCACCCGCACCAACCTGGGTCCGCGTATCGACTACCAAGTCAGCGCCAATAACACGCTGACCGCCCGCTACCAGTATTACCGTGACACACAGGAGAACGACGGCGTTGGAGGGTCCGTGTTGCCCGAGGCCGGCTACGATACCACCGACTCCGAACACACCGTGCAGATCACCGATACGCAAGTCCTCAGCACGAAGGCCATCAATGAGACGCACTTCCAGTACCTGCGCGAAAACAGCGGGCAGACGCCGGTAAGTACAGATGCGTCAATCAATGTGCTGGGGGCGTTCACGGGCGGAGGCGCCAGTTCGGGAACCGAGACCGACCATCAGGACCATTACGAACTGCAGAATTACACTTCAATATCGCAGGGCAAGCATTTCCTGAAATTCGGAGGGACGGCTGCGGGCAGTTCATGAGGTCAACACCTCGGACGCCGGATTCAATGGCACCTATACCTTTTCGTCGTATCAGGATTACCAAGCTCTTGTGCCCAGCCAGCTCCTCATCGATGGCCCTAGCGGCACAGCGCCCACCGTGCCGGTGACGGTGGTGGATGCCGGACTGTACGTACAGGATGACTGGAAGGTGCGTCCCACTTTCACGTTGAGCGGCGGCCTGCGCTTTGAAACCCAGAACGCGATTCACGATCATGCGGACTGGGCGCCACGGCTGGGCTTTGCGTGGGGTATCGGCGGAGGGGGAAAGAACGCGCCGAAAACCGTGCTGCGCGGCGGTTTTGGCTTGTTCTACGACCGATTCAACCAGGATTTGATCCTGCATGCGGACCGTTTGAACGGCGTGACGCAGCAACAATACGTCGTAAACAATCCGACTTATACGCCCCATCCGACGGCCCCCACGTCGTCGTCGGCTGCCACAGGCGATCTACCAGATCAGTCCGACTCTGCACGCGCCCTACATCATGCAGACCGCGTTCAGCCTGGAGCGGCAGGTCACAAAAATCGCCAACGTTACGCTTACGTACCTAAACGCGCGCGGCGTGCACCAGTTTCTATCGCTCGTCACCAACGCTCCGGCCGTCAACTATCCGTACCCCACGGAATCGCTCCCAAATCCGGCCCACTTGCAATACTCTTCCGACGGAGTTTTCCGGCAGAACCAGTTGATCGCGAATTTCAACATCCGGGCGGGAGCAAAGTTATCGCTGTTCGGTTTCTACTCGCTGAATTACGCCAACAGCGACGCTTCCGGCGCAGGGAACTTTCCATCGGATCAATACGATCTTGGCCTCGACTACGGGCGAGCTTCCTTTGATACCCGGCATCGGCTGTTTATGGGGGGAACAATCGGACTGCCGCGTGGGTTTCGCCTGAGTCCGTTTATGATTTTCAATTCCGGCTCGCCCTACAACGTCACCGTGGGCCAGGACTTGAGCGACGATTTGCAGTTCAACGTCCGTCCCGCATTCGCCGCCAACGTCTCCGGTTCATGCCTTTCGCCGACGCAGGCTTGTCACTATGCGATTCCGACGACGCCGTACACTCCGATTCCCATCAACTACCTGACCGGTCCATCCAATTTCACGTTGAACCTGCGGCTGGCGAAAACGTTCGGCTTTGGACCGGAGAAGGGCGGGAAATCAACTGACGGAGGGCCCGGTTCCGGTGGTCCTCCTCCCGGCGGCCCCCCTCCCGGCGGCATGGGAGGAGGGCGCGGCCCGGGTGGTGGCTTTGGACGAGGAGGGCCCGGCGGAGGCCCGGCGGGGGCATGGGCGCGGCAACCACTCGACGCTATAGTGTGACGTTCAGCGTGAATGCGCGGAACGTTCTCAACCGCGTAAATGCGGCGTCGCCCATCGGCGTCCTGAGCTCACCAGATTTCGGGAAGTCGATTGCTTTGGCGGGCGGCCCGTTTTCGAGCGCGGCGGCCAATCGGAAAATTGAATTGCAGGCGATGTTCAGCTTCTAGCTCGCGTTTCTCGCGAGAGTATAGCTGGTTTCATGAATGCCTTTCGGATCGGAAGGCCCGCCCCTCAGGGGCTAAAGCCCGCGTCCTTATTGGCTCCGGGCGGTACGGCTGAAGCCGTGCCCTACCCAAACCCGATTTATGAGATAGCACCCAGCAGCTTCGGGCCCAAAGCTTTCCAGCCAATCGCGGAACCTTTTCCCCGCAATCGTCGTATTCTATATAGAGGGCACAACCATGTACTGCAACGCTTGCGGTAAGGTCATCGCCGAGGACGGGCGCTTTTGCTCCCACTGCGGCAGCGTGGTGGGAATTCCGCCGGCGCCGAAAAGACTGCTGCGCTCACGCGCGGACAAAAAAGTGGGAGGCGTTTGCGCCGGGCTGGCCCACTATCTCGAACTCGACGTAGCGCTCGTGCGCATTCTTTGGTTCTTCATAACGCTGGTCTGCGGAATTTTCCCAGGCTTAGTCGCGTACGTGCTCGCCTGGATCATCATTCCCGAGGAAGTGACTCAGTTCTCAGTTCCCGGTTCTCAGTTCTCAGAAAAGCGGGGTGGACTGAGAACGGAGAACGGAGAACTGGGAACTAACACCTGAGACCTGAGACCTTGCTTTCCCTGCACAGTGGCGACGCCGAGATTTTCTATGAAATTCGCGGGAGCGGCCCGCCCGTAGTTCTTCTCCATCCTTTTCCTTGCGATCGCGAATTCTGGCATCCGGTGGCGGCGGCGCTCGCGTCGCGCTACCGGCTGATTCTCCCCGATCTGCGCGGGCACGGGGATTCCGAAGTTGGCGAAGGCCCTGCCATCATGCAAAAGCACGCGAGCGACGTGGCCCGCGTGCTCGATGCCGCCGGCGTTCGGAAGGCTGCGTTTGCCGGATGTTCGATCGGCGGATACATCCTGTTTGAATTCTGGCGCCGCTTTCGCGCGCGCATGACTGCGCTCGCGCTCCTCGACACGCGCCCGCAGGCCGATAACGCCGAGGCGCGGGCAACCCGGTTAAAGGCGGCGGACGCCGTCCTGGAGCAGGGAACCGGGCCGTTCATCGAGAGCATGATTCCAAAGCTGATGGGGCGGACGACGGTGGCCACGCGTCCGGATTTAGTCGCTGGAGCGCGCGCCATGATGCGCAAAATGTCAGCCGAAGATATCAGCCAGGTGCAGCGCGGCATGGCCGAGCGTCCCGACTCGGTCGCCGATCTGAAGACCATCAACGTGCCCACGCTGATCGCGATTGGAGAAGAGGACGTGCTCTCCACCGTGGCCGACGGCGAACTGATGCGGCAGAACATCGCCGGCAGCCAGTTGAAAGTGATCCCGAAAGCGGGGCATTACTCGCCGTGGGAGCAAGCGGAAGCGGTGGGAGAGGTGCTGCGGCAGTTTTTGGATAGCGTGGCGTTAAAATAGCTTGTTGCGGTCGGCCTGAACAGTATGCGGCCCCGGCACGGACGTGGAGAGGATGAGCGCATTTCTTTACCCTAGCGATCTGGTGGGCGTCTGCAAGGAGCGATGGGAGCGTAGACAACAACCTGCAAAGCCAACATCCGGAACAACCCGCCCAGCGGACCTAACCGAGGATCGCCCTCCGTTTCCATCTGACGCACACCTACTGGAATTGCTTCAGATCGTCTACCATCTCAGCTTCCTGGCAGAAGAAGGCCGTCGAGTCGCCGTTAGAGTGATCTATGTGCTGCCGCACACCTTTGAGCACTGCAATGGCCTTAATCTCAGTCAGAAGCCCGCCCGGCTGCAACATCCGCTGCCTCTCTCTGTAGGCGAGCTTCTGAAGCTCGCGCCCGCTGTGCAGGCCACGGAGTCCGCAATCATGGTCGCCCCGGCCCAGGCCGTCGAGGCTGGCGGTGCGGATCGTAGCGCGGACAATCTCATGATTTGGGGAGTGCTCCACCTTGGTACTGAGTGGTGGAGGGTCCTGACTGGAGCCAACTCCGCTGCTATGTGTCCGCCGAATTGTCTGACGATCAGTAGTTTCGCACCGGGAGCCCTGACGATCTCTACGCTCGGCTACGCCATAGCGCGTCTGCGCAACGGCCAATTGATAGGCACTCCGCTACCGGAACTGGATGAGGGGCCGATTGGAACTTTCCTCGACCCTGCGGCTCAAGAACTGTATCGGGACACCGCGAAGGCTCTCGGTCGTAAGCGATGCGCACCCGATAGTGACTCCGATGAACATCCATTGCAACTGTATTACGGGACTCTTGCTCGATTGCTCCATCTCATCCGGGAGCAGAGACACGGGGGCACGCTGCTCGTCTTGCCTGACGAACTCAGCCCCGGAGATGGACGGCTTGCGGACAGACTGTCGATCAAATACCGCATCGAGATCCCTCCAATATGGGAAACTCTCATCAACGAAGGCGTAGCTAACAGCCACTTCTACCGGCTGCTCTTCCCCAAGTCCCTCAAGGTTTTGACGCGTGATAAAAGCGCTCGCGCCTCTAAGTTGCAAGAATTGGATAGCTGGGAAAAGAAACTAAAAGGCGCCTATGAACGTATCTCTGAATTCTGCAGCTTCGTCGCGGCTCTTTCCGCTGTAGACGGGGCGGTTGTAATGACCAGGAAAATGCGGGTATTAGGGTTCGGCGCTGAGATAATCGCAACGTCGCCCAGTTTGGCGGCGGTGAAAGAGGCATTTGACCCGGTCGTTACGAAAGCCGCTCTCGTCCCGGTCGAAAGGTTCGGTACACGTCACCGTTCCGCCATGCGCATGTGTTCCAGCTTTGAGGAGTGCATTGCGCTGGTTGTGTCTCAGGACGGCCCGGTCAAGGCGATGAAGCGTGTCGGAGCCGATGTCGTGATGTGGAATGATGTGACGCTTGGGCGACTCGCCATCTGACGTTAGCGCTTTATGAGCGAAACGCGACTCCAGACAGCGACAACCGTCACAGCCTGCGGCATGGTCTCTCTGCTAGAATCTTCGCGTCATGATGGAAGCCTTCCTCGTTCCTGAAAAAACCGTGGTCACTGCCAAAGGAGACGGCCCTGCGCTCGATGTGAGCCGCGCCGAGGGCCGGATTTTTCTGCTGACGCTCGCCATCACGAACATCATCGAGCAGGAATCGCTCGATGTCGGCGTCTTTGGATCGGCGGACGGCGCGGCGTGGGATGCGAAGCCGATCGCGGCTTTTCCGCAGAAATTTTATTGCGAGGAAGTTCCGCTGCTGCTTGATCTTACGGCGCGGTCAGAGATCAAGTTTATCCGCGCGCATTGGGAAGTGGCACGGTGGGGACGCGGCTCGGAAACACCCATGTTTGAATTTTCGCGTCAAGCTGCGGGAAGTTCCGAAGGAGATTCTCGCCGAAGCCGCGGGGCGAGGGCGCGCGTCGTAGGCGGGGCCGGTATGGCGAACCCAGAGTTGTTGTGGTCACGCGGCTGCCGATCTGCGCTCGGCTTGGACGGGCGAGAGGTCGTCCGTCCCCACACGAGCATTCCCACACGAGCATCTCCACACGAACGGGCTGAAGCAACGTTGAGACCTCTCTTTTGCCGGAAATCTCCGCTATATTTAATTCATGCCTAACGATTCGAAGCCTGCCGGTTCGAATGTCATCGTCCGTCCCGCGCGCGTTGGTGCGCGGAGTCGTGCACATTCCTGGGGACAAGTCCATTTCGCACCGCTACGCCATGCTGGCGGCGATTGCCGAAGGCACGAGCCGTTTCCATAATTTTTCCGCGGCGCGCGATTGCGCGAGCACGCTCGATTGCGTGGCCAAGCTCGGCTGCGAGTGGAAGCGATTGCGAGACGAAGACGGCGGAGCGATTGAAGTGCGCGGAGTAGGGCCGCGGCTGAACGCTCCGGCGGAAATGCTGGATTGCGGAAACTCCGGCTCGACCATGCGCATGTTGAGCGGAATTCTCGCCGGCCAGCCGTTTACCAGCGAGTTGTGCGGAGACGAATCGCTTTCGCGGCGGCCGATGGCGCGCATCATGAAGCCGCTTGCCGAGATGGGCGCGAAGATTTCGTCGAGCGAAGGCGGACGGCCTCCGCTGAAAATTCACGGCGGGCCGCTCAAGGCAATTCATTACCGGCCGGAAGTGGCGAGCGCGCAGGTGAAATCGTGCGTGCTGTTTGCCGGGCTCTTTGCCGACTGGCGAGACCGTGGTCGAGGAGCCGATCCGCACGCGCGATCATGGCGAAATTGCGCTGCGGGCATTTGGCGCGGAAGTCGAGCGCAGGCGGGAATACGTCGCGGATCGCCGGCGGACAGCGGCTGCGCGCGATTGAGGCGCATGTGCCCGGCGATCTTTCGAGCGCCGCGTTCTTTCTGTGCGCGGCGGCGCTGTTTCCCGGATCGCAGATCGCGTTGCCGGGGATTCTGATGAATCCGACGCGGGCGCGGCTGCTCGATATTCTGGTGCAGATGGGGTTGGAGGTTTCGGTCGCGCATCTGGAAGAGCATCAGCGGCGAATTAGTGGGAACGATGGAGGCGCGAGGAGCGGCGTGGAAGGGCGCGGTGATCGCCGGCGCGGATGCGGCGGCGCTGATTGACGAGATTCCGGTGCTGGCGGCGGTGGCGCCGTACACGGATGGCGGCCTCGAAGTGCGCGACGCCAAAGAGTTGCGCGTGAAAGAGTCGGACCGCATCGCCGCCGTCGCCGGCAATCTGCGCAAGATGGGCGCGGAAGTGGAGGAGCGTCCCGATGGAATGCGGATTCCGGGCGGCCAGCATCTGCATGGCGCGGAACTCGATTCGTTCGGCGATCATCGCATCGCCATGGCGTTTGCCGTGGGCGCGCTGCGGGCCGAAGGCGAGACGACGATTCGCGGCGCGGATGCGGCGGGCGTGTCGTATCCTGCGTTCTTTGAGGAGTTGCGCAAAGTCACGGATAAGCTCAGCTCAGCCTACTGAGCTAGTCGGCTACTAGTTAGCTGGCTGGCACAGCTAGAAGCTAGAAGCCAGAAGCTAGGAAGCGATATTATGAGCGACGACCAATCCCCATCTCCCGACGAACGCCTGCAACGCGAGTTCAACCGCTGGGCCGATGACGGCGAGGGCGCGAAGATGGAGCGCCATCACCTCGACATCGCCGAGAAAACGATGCGCCGCATGGACCTGCGTCCGGGCGAGCGCATTCTCGATCTCGGCTGCGGATCGGGCTGGGCGACGCGCTTGCTGGCGCGCATGGTAGGCGAAGGGCCGGAGGGTTTTGGGCAGGTGGTTGGGGTAGACATTTCCGACGAGATGGTGCGGCAGGCGCGGGCTGCTTCGAAAGAATTCGACAACGTGATGTTCGTCGCCGGATCGGCGGCGCAAATTCCCTGGGAAGAAAACTTTTTCGACAAGGTGCTTTCGGTGGAGTCGTTTTATTACTATCCCGATCAGGACCGCGCGCTGGCCGAACTGTTTCGCGTCATGGCGCCGCATGGGCGGCTGTTCATTCTGATCAATCTCTATAAAGACAATCCATATTCGCTGCAATGGGTGCCGAAGTTGAAGGTGCCGGTGCATGTCCGTTCGGCGGCGGAGTACGTTGAACTGCTGAAGAAGCACGCCTTCGAAAACGTGGAGTACGCGCTGATTCCCAACGACACGCCCACGCCCGACAACTACCAGACGACGTGGTTTCAGTCGCTCGACGATGTGAAAGCATTCAAGCGGATTGGCGCGCTGCTGTTGATGGCGACGAAGCCCGACGTGCGGAGTCCGGCGCCGGGGTACACGATTTATTAGCTTCTAGCTGCTGGCTGCTGGCTTCTGAGCTGCGAGCAACCCAGCCGCGTTGCTCGATGGCGTTTCGGCTGTTGCTCGCTCGCAGCTCGAAGCCCGTAGCTCGCAGCTGGTCGTCGCAGTGTGACGGCCATCACGCCGCAGCGTATGATCATGGTTTATCTTATATAGCAAGAGGCCCCATGAGCTGGTTGCAGAACAAATTCGGAAAAGAATTTCATGATCTCGACGGTGGACTACGTCTTCAACTGGGCGCGCAAGTCGGCGCTCTGGCCGATGACATTCGGGCTGGCATGTTGCGCCATCGAGATGATCGCGTCTTCCACCTCGCGCTTCGACATTGCGCGCTTCGGGTCGGAGGTGTTTCGGCCCAGCCCGCGGCAGTCGGACCTGATGATCGTCTCCGGCACGGTCACGCTGAAGATGGCGCCGGTGGTGAAGAGAATTTACGACCAGATGCCCGAGCCGAAGTGGGTGATCTCGATGGGAGCGTGCTCGTCGGTGGGCGGGCCGTTCAATACTTATGCCGTGCTGCAGGGCGTGGACCGCATAGTGCCGGTGGATGTGTATGTTATCGGCTGCCCGCCGCGTCCGGAGAATTTGTTTTATGCGCTGCTCAAGCTGCAGGACAAGATCGACACCATGACGCTGGCCAAGCGCCCCACCGAAGTGCGGCTCGAAGAGAGCATGATGGAGAATTTCAAGCGCCAGGTGATGGTCGCGCAGACGATGCAGCCGAGATAGCCGTCAGCTATCAGCCATCAGCCGTCAGCCAAACCACCGCTGTATACTTGTCATCCCGAGCGCAGCGAGGGATCCGCAGTTGCCGCCACTTTAACCACGCGTCAAAACACCGGTCACCATATCCAGATCGCGCACAATGCGCTCGGGATTGTTGTGTCCGAGAAAAATGTCGCCGTCCGTAGTCTTGATGTGGACGACCTTGTTGCACCAGACGTAAGCTCGCGTGCCGCCAATGCCGCGGATGCCGTAGCCGCGAATAAAGGCCCAAGGCTCGATCGAATAACTCACGATCGATTGTTTCGGTATCGTGCGCAGACGGAATCCGAGCATCCGGATCTCAACCCCGTGGCGCAGGAAGCGATAATGGAAACCGCTCCACGCCATTGCGTAGGCACCGAGTCCAATGATGCCTGCCAGGACCGCCGTCCAGAGCACCTCCGCCTTCGGAGCCAGCGCCAGGGCAATCATGGGCCCAAGCAGCGCCAGCAGGATCAGCAGGCTCCACGCCCGGCCGGAATGCGTCTCTTCCGCCAATACATCGTTCTGAGATACGTCGTTCATAAGTTGACCGTTAACTATAAGAACGAAAAAAGCCTGCACCGCAGCAGAGGCTGAAACGAACAAATTGGCCTAGCAGGTTGCGGAAAAAGTGTCTTCGGGGCCGCAGTCCGACCTCAGCGGCTAAAGCCGATTCTGAAAACAAAACAGTTATCGCAGCGGTGAACCGCTGCGCCACCCAAAAGCAAGCGCAAAACCGAGTTTTTCCGCAACCTGCTAGAGCACGGTCACATAGGCAATAGCCGTGTGCACCGCCCCGGTTCCGGCAGTGCCAGTGATGGTCACGGTGTAAGTCCCTGGCTGGGTGCCGCCGGTGGTGGGATTGGCGGTGCTTTTCCCGCCGCAGCCCGGCTGCAGCAGGATTGCGCCCACGATCAGGCCGAGAGCGAGCCCGGCCAGCCAGCGGCGGCGCTTGCGTCCCGCGCCGATCCCGAGGCCGAGGAGGCTCAGTCCTCCGATGGGGAGCCAGGCGGCGTAAAACGGCCCGCGGCGCAATACGCTGCCGGTTGTCACGGGACGAGTCACGGTGGGGATGGTCAGCGTCGTGGTTTGGTATCCGCTCCCCGAAAGGGTCACGCTGGTGGGGTTGAAGCTGGGAGAAGGCGAGGTCACCATTGAAGGCGAAGTGGATTGGCTTGGGGTGATGGTGCCGCTATAAATTGTCGACGAAGCCGAGGGACTGAAGAAGACCTGAATGGTGGCCGGCGAGCCGGCAGTGACGGTGGGGGTTACGGAGTAGGCCTGGACTTGGAAGTCGTCGACCTGCACTTGCTGCGGTGGATACGATACGAGCCCGCCGCCGTTTGCGCCAGCCTGGGGAGTGACCGTGATTGATTGGACGGTGGGCGTAGCCGTAGCGGAGGCGGTCACGATGATTTGAACGCTGGCGTAAGTGGTGCAGTTACCGGAGGGAGGACACGCAGTCAGCGTGGGAATGGTGCAATAGATATATGTTCCTTGTCCTTGCGTTGAGGGGCAGGATCCCCCACCGCCGCTGCTGACTGTAGCGCTGCTTGATACCAGTCCGTTGGACGGGTTCACCGACACATTGGCGTTAAAGGCCACGTTGACTGCGTTGTCGGGCCCATAGTTATAAATGTAGAAAGTGAAAGTGACCGGAGTTCCAGCCGCGACCGGGCTGGGCGATGGGCTCGAACTAGGGAAGGTCACGTTGAGGGCGCTGGCGGGGCCGATCTTGCTCATAAAAACATTCTGCGTCCCGACTAACTGCCCCTGATACGGGGTTGAGGAAATGGGAAAGTCTGAAGATCTGGTTATGCCAGACACGTAAGTGGAGCCGCTGCCATCGGTGGCGAGTGCGATTCCGGTGCCCTGATCTTGCCCGCTGCCGCCGAGATAGGTCAGGTAATCGCCGGCGCCCTGCCCCGATAAGGTGGTTCCAATCAGCGCGACGAAGGCGTCCTGGCTGCCGCCGTACCCGGACTGGATCGAGGTAGTAGTTACGGGAAAGGTGCCGTTGTTAGGAGTGCTGGTCGAGCCTGTCACATGGGCAGCCTGCTGCGTATCCACCTGGATGGCATTGCCGGCGTCGGGGCCGGTGCCGCCGATGTAGGTGAAGTAAGTCAGCGGATATGTCTGCCCGGACAGGCTGCCAATCTCGGCGATGAAGGCGTTGCTGTTATAACTTGCCGTTCCTGGGTTATATGCCCCCTGAAATGCAGTTTCAAAGCCAGTACAGTCAGTGCACGTCCAATCGTTCGAGTTAGTCGAGCCGGTGACATAGGCGTTGTCGGAGGTGTCCACGGCAATGCCATTACCAATGTCGTTGCCCGATCCGCCGATGTAGGTGGAGTAGATGAGCGAAGCCGAGCCCGAGGATGCCGGGTTAATCTTGGCCACGAAAGCGTCAAGATTGGCGCTGGTATTCGAGCAATTACTGGTCTCGCTGGCCTGATCGAGGCAGGTTTGCTGGGCGTCAAGGAGCGGGAATGCGGGTTCTCCGTTCGTTCCTTGCACACCCAGAAAATTCGTTCCGCCGGTGAAGTAGATGTTGGGGACGGAATCGACCGCAATGCCGCCGCCGATTGCCTGTCCCGTCTGCGGATTTCCGCCGCCGAAGTAGGTGGAGTAAATAATGCTGCCGAGGCCGGCGTAGAGCGTGTCGATCTCGCTCACGAAGAACTGGCTGGGCGCATTCGATTGCGTTTGGTAACCTTCGAAATTGATTTTGCAACTTGCAGGGAAATTGTTTTGGCAGCCGTCGGTCGAGGTCGTAACGCCGGTCACGAAGGCGTTTCCCCTGCCGTCGATGGCCAGCCCAGAGATTGTATCCGAGGCGTTTTCGGCTGCGTTGGTGCCGGCGAGGTAGGTCGAGTAAAACAGGGTGGAGGTGGTGGTCTCTGTTGTAGAGTTAATGTCTATATTCAGACGGGTAACGAAGCCGTGGGTCCCGGGCTGAGGTGGCGCCGTCTGGAACGGAACCAGCGTGCCGCTGGCGCTGCCGCTGGTGGGGAAGTTCGGTGACGTGGTGTAGCCGGCGACGTATACGTCGTAGCCCGCACGCGAACTCCCGCTTGTCCCGCCCAGGGCGCTGGCCACGCCAATGCCGGCGGCGGTGTCAGTCCCCGAACCGCCAAGATAGGTCGCGTAGAGCAGTTGCTGGCTGGCCACCTGAGCAGCCGGATTGATTACCGCGATGAAGATGTTCTGCGCGCCCTCCAGGGCCGACTGGTAGGGTGTGACGGTGGGAAAGGCCGCCGACGTTGTCGATCCTGCCAGATAAACATTGTTATCGGGGCCGATGGCGATGTACGCGGCCGACTCGCCGCCTCCGCCGAGATACGTCGAATAGCTCAATACTGGATCGATCACCACCTCGCGGCTGTGGTCGTAGGCGCCGACCGTGAAGCCGATCTTGTTGCCGGCAAGCTGGCGGAAGCCGCCCGCGACCGACTTCCGCATGTTTCCTTCCGGCTGATACATGCCCGGCGCGTGGAAGCGCACGTCTCCATTGGCGGTGGAGAGGATGAGGTCGCCGGAGCCGTTGGGACCGCTGGCATCTGGCGCGACAATGTGCGCGGTCGCGCCGTCGAAGCTCAACGCGATCTGGTCCGGGTCGGCGCCTGGCGCCACGCGGAAGTCGTATTCGAGCTGCCCCTGATTGCCGTAGTAAACCAAATCGACGCCGGGATAAACGCCGCTGTACTCCACGCGGGCAAACTGCGGAATGTTATGACGCCATTTGGCGGGGTCGTTGCCGATAAAATAGCTGCTCTTGCCCGGCAGAGGCGAAGCGCCCGCCACGCGAGGCGAGGGGTTGGCTCCGGCAAGGCGCATGCGAATTACAGAACTCGAGGCAGGCTGCGAGCTGCGAGCTGCGAGCTGCGATGTTTGCCCTGACGGCTGATGGCTGACAGTTGACGGCTGGAGTTCGAGCACCGCTTCGTCGGCGGTGAGAAACAATCCGTAGCCGCCGCCGCGCGCCAGAAACTTTACCTGAGGAGCGGTCTGACCCTGGTTGGGCTCGAAGAACATGGGCAGCGAGATCGCCTTCGCCAGCGACTGGGACGCCAGCGCCTTACCGGCGGCAGGCTGGGGCCTGCTGGTTTTGGCGGCATCCGCCGCCATCCCAAAATAAAACACGGCGCTCGCGCTGGCGAGCACTACTGAGGCCAGAAACGCAGCCTGCATCCAATTTCCCGCCATTGCCCGCGTCGTTTTCACCGACTCTGAATCTCTCACCGGACCTCCAACTGATAAAGGATAATTCCGACTCACGAAGCTCCTCCGATTCCCCAATTTCGCGGGGTCAGATCGAAAACGGCACAGCAACACCGCTGCGGCTCGACGCCCTCCAGGAAATGCGTACCGGCCGCCAAAGCTGGGATTGAACCAAACAAATACTTTTACATCCAACAGATACGCTGTCAAGCCGGGAAGACGGATGGGCCGCATAGTGAGAAGCCAAAACCGGAGAAAATGGTTGGCCGGAGAAGATGCGGCAAGCCGCGTTTCCGCAGTTTATTTTTCTGGAGGCTTTCAACCTCTTTCAGCCGCGAAGCGGCGCAAGAATACAGCCCACGGCGTAAGCCGTGGGTTCAAGTGGAAAAGGAACAAGCCCCAGCGGGGCGAAAGACCAGTTCTCACACAGTCCCATTGGCCCTGCGCTGGCCGTTTCTGCTACCCTCGCCCCATGGATTATCTCTGGACTCCCTGGCGTTACGCCTATGTGACCGGCGCCGATCAGCAGCCGGGCTGCATCTTCTGCGACGCTCCCAAGGAAAGCGACCAAGCAGCCCGCATTGTCCACCGCGGCGAGCATTGCTATGTCGTTCTCAATACTTATCCTTATACCAATGGTCATGTCATGATCGTGCCTTACGCGCACTTGGACGAGTTACAGAAACTCCCCGCCGATGCCGCCCAGGAGATGATGGCGCTGACGCAGCGCATGGAGGCGGTCCTGCGCGCGCTCTATCGGCCCGACGGCATCAATGTCGGCATGAATATCGGACAAGCCGCGGGCGCCGGCGTGGCCGGACACATCCACATGCACGTTCTGCCGCGCTGGATCGCCGACGCCAATTTCGCCAGCGTGATTGGCGAGACGCAGAGTGCTGCCCGAGACGCTGGACGTGACGTGGGAGAAGGTCAGAAAAGAATTTGCGATTGGTAATTTGTAATTGGTAATTTGCCGAAGAAAGGTGAGAAGAAAATCAGGCGGCTTCCTTCTTGATCGTTGTTTTCAAATTACAAATTTCAAGTTTCTCCATCCAGGCCCACGCGCTCGCGACGATGTCGTCGAGGTTGCGTTTGGCGGTCCATCCCAGCACGCTTTGAGCTTTCGCCGGGTCGGCCACAAGTACCGGAGGATCGCCCGGGCGGCGCGGAGCGATCTTGCGCCGAACCGGGCGTCCAGTGGCCTTTTCCACCGCCTGGACAACTTCGAGAATGGAATGTCCCCGGCCTGTTCCCAGATTGATGGCCAGCGAATCTCCGCCGTTTTTGGCCATGCTTTTCTTTAGGGGTTGCGTTTCCAGGTATTGCAACGCTCGGACATGCGCTTCGGCGAGATCGTTGACGTGAATGTAGTCGCGGATGCAGGTGCCGTCCGGAGTCGGGTAATCGGAGCCGTAGATTTGCAACTCGGGTCCGTTCGCGGTCGAGGCGGCGAGCGCCAGCGGAATCAGATGAGTTTCCGGAGAGTGCATCTCGCCAATCGCGCCGCTGTTCGGTCGTATCACTGTCATCGGCTCCGGCGGCGTTGAAATAGCGCAGGGCTGACCGAACGCAATCCGTAAGCGCGGCCGTAGGCTTCGAGCGCGTTTTCGAAAAACAGTTTCGACGCGCCATAGGGATTCACCGGCTGGCGCGGCTCTTGCTCCGTGATCGGAATCTGCCCGGGGACGCCATACACGGCGCAACTGGAGGAAAACACGAAGCGGCGGATACCGGCGTCCAGCGCGGTGTTCAGCAGGCTGAGCGCGTCCGCGACGTTGTTGCGAAAATACTTGCGCGGGTCCGCGACCGACTCGCCAACGTAGGCGTGGGCGGCAAAGTGCATGACTGCGTCCACGCGCGCGAGCGCGGGCCGAAGCGTGGATTCATCGGCGATGTCGCCCTCGACCAGCTCGAAGCCTTGCGCCAGGCGGCGAAATCCGGTGGAGAGATTGTCGTAGAGCACGGCCTCATAACCGGAACGCCGCAGCGCGCGCGCCGTATGACTGCCGATGTAGCCCGCTCCGCCAACGACCAGGATGGTCACGAAAAACCTCGCGTGATTGTGTAGGGCGGACGCCCTCCTTCGACTCCGCTCAGAATCCGCCCAGCGGAGCGAAGCTCCGCAGCTTACTCGGGTATACGAGCCGTCAAACAACCCTAGCGATCATGTTGCCGCGAGAAGCAGCCGCCGCGTGGTGATAGCCATCACCCTCCGTTTGTGACAGAGGGTTGCGATGACAATTCAGGGTGAGGTGTCGTTCGTACGCCGAACGCGCTCTCGCCCGTGGCCGCTGGCTGGTGTAGAATCTGAAAGTCGAACCCCACGCTGCTGGCCAAGGCAGCGGATTCATCGGGACGTGGCGCAGCCTGGTAGCGCACTTGCTTGGGGTGCAAGGGGTCGCGAGTTCAAATCTCGCCGTCCCGACCATTCTCCCGCGAGTCCATTTGTCTGTGATCCCTGCCCTTGCATTTCTCCTGCATTTGGCGCAACGTTCTCAGAGTGAATCGATAGTGAAGCCGGTTTCCAAAGAAGCATCCACCGACTACCGCGCCGAGGCGCAGCGCCGTCTTGCGTATTTCCAAGACCGCCGCGACGAAATCGTTGCGACCATCCGCGAGCTGGTCGAAATCGAATCTCCCAGCGACAACAAACCCGCCGCCGACCGCGTTGCCGAAGCCGTCGCGCGGAAGTTTTCGCGCCTTGGCGGTAAGGTGCGCGTCCATCGAGCGAAGGACTTTGGCAATCACCTGCAAATCGACTTCGCCGGCAATTGCAGCGCGAAGCCGGTGCTGCTGCTCGGCCATTACGACACGGTTTATCCGCTGGGCACGCTCGCCACCATGCCGTGCCGCGCGGTGGGCGGCAAACTGACGGGGCCGGGCGTGCTCGATATGAAATCCGGCATCGCCCTGATGCTGCACGCGCTCGCCGGACTGCAAGAATGGCATAAAGGAAAGTGCCATGGCCGTTTGCCGCGCCCCGTGACCGTGCTGCTGGTTTCGGACGAAGAAGTGGGCAGCGAAACGTCGCGGGCGATCACCGAATCGCTGGCGAAAAAAGCCGCGGCTGTGCTGGTGATCGAGCCTTCCCATGGACTCCACGGCGCCGTGAAAACCGCGCGCAAGGGAGTTGGCGAATATCTCGTCAAAGTCACCGGCAAAGCTTCTCATGCCGGTCTCGATTTCCAGAAAGGCGTAAACGCAATTGTTGAGCTGGCGCGCCAGATCGAGAAAATTTCCAGCTTCACCGATTTGCAGCGGGGCTTAACGGTGAATGTCGGCATCGTGAGCGGCGGATCGAGAACGAATGTGGTCCCGGCGGAAGCCTCGGCGCAGGTCGATGTCCGCATCGCGCGGCTGAAAGACGGGGCCGGAATCGATAAGAAGATGCGCGGCCTGCGGCCCTTCAATCGCAAGTGCAAAATCGAGGTCAGCGGAGGCCTCAATCGTCCGCCAATGGAGCGCACCGCAGGAGTGGCCGCGTTGTACGCGCAGGCCTCCGCCATCGCGCGCGAACTGGGATGGAAGCTCGAAGAAGCGGCGGTGGGCGGCGGCTCCGACGGCAATTTCACCGCGAGTCTCGGCATCCCGACCCTCGACGGCCTCGGCGCCGTGGGCGACGGAGCGCACGCCCCGCACGAGCACATTCTGATTTCGGAGTTGCCGCGCCGGGCCGCGCTGCTTGCCGGCCTGATCGAGCGGGCCTGAATGGTGAGTGTGGTTTTCAGATTTTTGGTTCCCGGTCCCAGTTCTCGGTCCTCAGAAAACCCATGGCTCTTAGGCTCTCACTGAGAACTGAGAACTGGGAACTGAGAACTTCTTTTGACTCCAAACCGAGGGAAGCCTAGAATTTCCTCAGGGGTCGCTCGGCGCGATCGAGTGGGAACCCGGAGGATCTATGGGTGAGGGACTGTTTTCGCCGTGGCACATTCTGTTGATTATTGCCATCGCGCTGCTGCTTTTCGGGCCAAGTAAGCTAGCCGACTTAGGCAAAGGGCTGGGCGAAGGCATCCGCAATTTCAAGTCCGCGATCAAAGAGGGCGAGGAAAAACCAAAAGAGCCGCCCAAGCCGCCTGCCGCATAAAGTTCTCAGTTCCCAGTTCTCAGTTCTCAGTGAGAGCTAAGAGCCACGGGTTTTCTGGGAACCGGGAACTGGCAACTGGCAACTGATTTCCCGCAACATGCGAAATACCAGCGCTACGGGCAGGCCCACTACGTTGCCGTAATCCCCTTCGATGCGAGGAATCCAGCGGGAGGCGATGCCCTGGATCGCGTAGGCTCCGGCTTTGTCCATGGGCTCGCCGCTGGAGACGTAGCCGGCGATGTCTTCGTCCGTGATTGCGCTCACGGTAACGAGCGTGGTTTCGCTGGCCACCGACGCCTCGCCATTGACCACTAAACAGACTCCCGTGATCACCTGATGCTCGCGTCCTGAAAGCAGGCGCAACATGCGCGCGGCGTCGGCGGCATCGGCGGGCTTGCCGAGAATCTCACCATCGACGACAACTACGGTGTCGGCGCCGAGCACGGCGTCATGCGGACGCAGACGCGCAACCGCGAGCGCCTTCTCACGCGCCAGCCGTTCGGCGCAGGCTTGCGCGCCTTCTCCGGGCAGCGGGTCTTCTGGAATGTGCGCGGGCTGCACATCGAATGCGATTCCGGCGTTGCGCAGTAATTCCTGGCGGCGCGGCGAGGCGGAGGCGAGGACTAGCATGGGAATGTTACTCCAGCGCTTCGGGCTCGAGGGAAATGTTCCTCTCGCCTTGGGCGCGCTTTTCCCAGTATTTTCTTACCCAGGCTTCGTAGCTTTTGCCGGCGGCGGTGTCGCGTCCGGTGAAGGCGATGCTGGCGATTTCGGAGTAGGGGATGGCGAGGCGCTGGTTGCCGGTGGCCAGCATGACGCGCACAACGGAAGTCCGCGAGCGTGGGGCCAATGCGGCGGTCGAAGAGATAGCCGGTGATCTGGGAACCGTCTTCATTTTTGCGGGTGATGGTCACGTCGCCACGATAGTCGAACGCTTTTTCGACGACGGCGCGAACATCGGCTTCGCTGGCGAGTTCGGGAATCCAGCCTTGAAGATTTTCGCGCTCGAATCCGGGGACAACTTCGAGATGGTCGGTCGCGCCGGAAACCTTCGAGTTGGGGTGGTCAGTCATGCGTCCGAGAACTGTAGGGGTCCTTCGCTCGCAAAGAGCGCTCGCTCAGGATGACAACAACTAAAAAGATGATAGCTGATTGACGACATATCAATACAGCGGGCCGACTTGCACGTGCGTTTCTGCAGCGTGCTCCGATTCCATTCCAATCTGAACTAGCGGATTGTAGGAATGCACCGGGCGCGTCTCGCGGTCGAGATCGGCGAGCGCGTCCTGGTCGGGATAGAGCGAGAAGGTCGCTTTCACCGTATCCACGAATCCGCCGAGCGATCCGAAGGTATCGTCGACCGACGAAGGTTCGTAACCGCAATGCACCATGCAGTTGGCGCACTGCGGATTGCCCGACTCGGTGCCATAACTCGCCCACTCCGTCGTTTCCATTAATTCTTTGTAAGACTCGGCGTAGCCGTCTTGCAATAAGTAACAGGGTTTCTGCCATCCGAAGATGTTATAAGTCGGCATGCCCCAGGGCGTGCACTTATAGTCGCGCTTGCCCATCAGATACTCGAGAAAGAGCGGCGACTGATTGAAGCGCCAGGTCTTCTTGCGATTGGAAAGCATGGCGCGGAACATGCGGCGCGTGCGGGCGCGTCCCATGAAATGTTTCTGGTCGGGCGCCTTGTCGTAGGAGTATCCGGGCGAGACCATCATGCTCTCGACGCCGGCATCCATCATCTCGTCGAAAAACTTGCGGGCGCTGGTGGGATCGGCGCCATCGAACAGAGTGGTGTTGGTGGTCACGCGGAAGCCGGCTGCGACGGCGGCGCGAATGCCGTCGAGCGCGATCTCGTATCCGCCTTCGCGGCACACGGAAAAATCGTGGTGCTCTTTCTGCCCGTCAACGTGCACCGAGAAGCTCAGATACTTGCTGGGCTTGAAGAGGTGCAACTTTTCTTTCAGCAGCAGCGCGTTGGTGCAGAGATAGACATATTTTTTGCGCGCGACCAGGCCCTCGACAATTTCGGCGATTTGCGGATGCATGAGCGGCTCGCCGCCGGGGATCGACACGATGGGCGCGCCACATTCGTCCACAGCCTGGAAGCATTCTTCCGGAGTCAGGTCCCGCTTCAGGATGTGGGCGGGGTACTGGATCTTGCCGCATCCGGCGCAGGCCAGGTTGCAGCGGAACAGCGGCTCGAGCATGAGCACGAGCGGATAGCGCTTGCGTCCGGCCAGCTTCTGGCGCAGAACGTAGGAGGCCACGGTCCACATCTGGGATACGGGAACTGCCATTGCGTCTCCGGGAAGAATGTTGCTCTATGATACCGGATTCCGGTGGGGCTGGTCGCTGTTCGTAATTCGCTGTTCGGAACTCCGCGAACTGCCTGCGCTTTTGCCACCCGCCCGGCGAGCGGGTTCAACTAGCCGCAATCAGGGCGCGATTCCCGATACTCACGGATGACAGCGTAGTGATGCACGAAATGCAGGCTAAGTTCTCTGAAGGCAAGTCCCTCCTGCATTACGATATCTATTTCGTGTTGGCACAGTATCGGCTCGACCCGATCAAGTGGAACCATCTCGCCAACCGCCCGACCGTAACAATACCAAGCCTGACAAAAATATTCCCATGTTCCTTCCCAATCGGCCCAGTGCCAGATCGAGTGGGTGACACCACGCCGTCCATAGTGCGCGAGAATGAAGCCAGTTCTCATATACTTAAATTCGTCGGACAGGTACTCCGCAGCAACGACCCGAACTTTCTCCGCGAGGTTGTCAAACAACGACCTTCGATCAATGTTTTCTGTAGGATTTCCCAACATCAGGTAGACGCGAAGGTGCCAGTCAATATCCTCCAAGTGCAGGACTCCGATATTTGTGGCTGGGCGGCACTGTTTACTCATGAATGTCACCGAGCATGGGCCGAACGATCAGCTCCTCAACAACTGCTTGCTTACTGAGCGTCATTATCGCCGCGACGAGTTTACCTATGTCATCGGCTTCCAGTAGGCGATCCTTGGGCAGCTCAACACCTGCCCACATGTCTGTCAGAGTGCCTCCAGGCGATATGAATGTGACGCCGATATTGTGCGTCATTAGTTCTTTGCAGGAGGTTTACTGCATAGCCGCGCAAGCCCGACTTGGCAATTCCGTATGTCGGGACAAGCGGATACGCTTCGTAGGCCGCTGTTGACCCGATGATGACGATTTTCCCTGCCGCTGACTCTCTTAGGAAAGGCAACAGGGCTGATACGAGGTAATGAGCGGAATGACAGTTCACGAGCATGTTTCGCTCCAAGTGTGCGTCGCCGGATTTCGTCGGGCGACCCCTCCACGTAGTACCCAGCATCCAAGACGAGAATGTCCAGCCGTTTCGTCGTCGTTGTGACAAGTTGTTTTGCAGCATCCGCAAAACAGCGCCCCTGCACCAAGTCTCCCCATATCGGGTGAACCTTGCATGCGCTTTTCTCCTCTAGGTGCACCGCTGCAGCGGTAATCGCCTCCTTCGTCTTGGAGGCGATGAGTAGATGAGAACACGTCGGGGCGAGATGCCGAGCAACCGCGTAGCCTATGCCCCTCGATGCCCCTGTAATGAATGCCACCGCTTTCTCATGATCTGAGGTCATTGGTGCCTCCCTCTCAGTAAATGCCAATATCCTTCGCTTCACGAATGGAGAGAAATACCGAAAATACTCATCGGTAATTCTGACAGTCTTCCAGTCTTCGCCCGTGATGTTGCCTCTACAGTGCCTGCCGCCACAATTACACACGCTCCTCAGCTTCCACGAAGCCTCGCACTCCCAGAATGCGTAGTCAATAGCAAGTTCCTCGCCGTTGGCGGGGATGGGCATGAGGAGGCCGAGATTTTTGTAGAACTGGATAAGTGGGGCGGTGCTGCGTTCGTAGGCTGCCATGCGCACGGCGATGGCGTCGGGGCGGTCGTCTTCGCGCTGGATGAGGCGGGCGCCGCAGCGATCGCAGATACCTTCGATTTTCGGCGGGCGTTCGGTGGCATGGAAAACCGACTTACATTTGAGGGAGGATGTAAATGTTTTCATTTTGGGGGGTTGGTGGATGGAAGAGATTAATTTTTCGCAGGTGCGGCGCCCGCTGAGGCGGCGGACAATCTCGTCGAGGGGCAGTTCGTAGTTGACGACGGCGCTGAGCGAGAGGTTTTCTGTTGCCAGCAGCTCTTTTAGCGACTGGGCTTGGGCGAGGGTGCGGGGAAATCCGTCGAGGATGAAGCCGCCGCAATGGAGGAGGCAGGCGCTGCGCTCGCGCACCATCTCCCAGACGGTGGAGTCGGGGACGAGTTCGCCGCGGCGCATGTAGTCGAGCGCGGCCTTCATGGCCGGAGATTGATCGCAGTCGCGGCGCTTGCCGGCGGCGCGAAAAACGTCTCCGGTGGAGAGATGGCAAGCGCCCAGGCGCTCGGTGAGGAGTTCGGCTTGCGTGCCTTTGCCCACGCCGGGCGCTCCGAGAAGGATGAGCCGCCAGGGGTGCTTGCATTTCGCGGGAGGCGCCGAGCACTGGATTGAGCCGTCCGCCGAAGGGCCTTGCAACCAGGCTGCGCGATCGTTCTTGAGGGGTGCATTCATGCTTATGAATCTACGCAGGCGCGGGCGCTCTCGCCGTGACCGCGGTCACACAACCTGGTCAGGTGACGCCGGTCAGGCGACGCTCAGTTACACAACATATTCACACGACATATTCACAGGGCAGGGAATCGCCGCGCGCTCGATATAATCGGCTAGGTGAACGCGCCGCGTCCCAATTTGTCGCAAATACCCGACCGCCGCTCGCTGATTCTCGACGGGCGAACGTGGGCGGAAGTTTCTCTGGCCGCGCTGGGAGAAAATTTTCACGCGGTCGAGAGGCACGTCGGCCAAGGCGTCGCCATTTGCGCCGTGGTCAAGGCCGATGGCTACGGCCACGGCGCGGTGGAGTGCGCGCGGGCGCTCACAGCGGAGGGCGCGGAGTGGCTGGGAGTGACCAACGCCGCCGAGGGCCTGGCGCTGCGCGACGCCGGCATCGAGGCCCGCATCCTGCTGATGACGGGGATTTGGAAGGGCGAGGAAGACGGCATCGTGGCGCGGAATCTAACTCCCACGATCTGGGAGCCGTGGCACATCGAGTTGCTGGAACGAGCGGCGCAAAAACGGCAGAGCGATTTACCGGGACATCGGTTGAGGGTGCATCTGAAGCTGGACACGGGCATGAACCGCCTGGGCGCAGCGCAGAAAGCGTGGCCGCGTTTGTGCGCGATGCTCTCCGCGTGCCAGCACTTGACGCTCGAAGGAGCGAGCACGCATTTCGCGTCGGCTGAAGCGCTCGACTCCGAAGACGCGGTGCGGCAGATGAAGCGCTTTGAAGAGGGGCTGGAAATTTTGCGGAATTACGGGCTGGAGCCGAGGCTGATTCACATGGGAAATTCCGCCGCCATGAGCGCGCGGCCGGAGACGTGGAAGACGATGGTGCGTCCGGGCATCGCGCTTTATGGATATTCGCTGGCCTTCACGCGCGGAGGCGCGCCCGCCGCCGTGGCGGGGTTGCCGCTGCGTCCGGTGCTTTCGTGGAAGACGCGCGTGCTGACGGTGAAAGAAGTCGGCGCGGGGCAGGCGGTAGGTTATATGGGCACGTTCGTGACCAAGGCGGCGAGCCGCATAGCGGTGCTGCCGGTCGGTTACGCGGACGGTTATCCGCGGCTGCTGTCGAATCGCGCGCGAGTGATTGTAGGCGGCGAATACGCGCCGGTGGTGGGACGAGTGTCGATGGACCTGACCATCGTGGACGTCAGCCACATTCGCGGCGTCAAGGTGGGAGACGAAGTTATTTTGATCGGACGAGACCAGGGAAAGAGCGTGGACGCCGTGGAACTGGCGCGCTTGTGCGAGAGCGTGCCTTACGAAATTCTGTGCGGCTTGTCGCAGCGAGTGCCGAGGGTTTACCTGTGAATAATTTGCTTCCGAAGATCCTGTCGTCAGCGACCGGCAATCAGTAACAGTCACCGCGATTGGCTGGCCGCCCTTGAGTCGCTGTCTTGTTGAGATTTCATGTAATGCCGGAGCACCGCGTTGATCGCGGTTTGATATCCCTTTCCATGCCGGCGAAAAAAGCCGAGAACATCGGGGTCGAGACGCAACGTGATCTGTTTCTTCCTGCCCGGCCAACGAATGGCATGTTTGAAAAAACCGGGGCCGAGTTCCGGGATTTCCGACAAATCGATCTCTGAGTTCTGGAGGGCGTCAACCCGTTTCCAGTTGGTCCTCGACGGCTTTTTCGTACTGTTTGCGCTCATGACGGGTTGCCTTTCTCAGTGAAATGACACGAATGGTATCTGGTCCACGTTCAGTGAAGGCCACAACCGCAGTGCGGCCACGAATCGTGCCGATTCCAGTCCAGCGGCTTTTTCCGTAGTCCTTTCGCACGTCGGGCCAGAATAGGAAGGTGCCACCAAACATCTCTTCCGCATCCGCCAAGCCGAAACCATGTTTCTTGATGTTCTGCCGGTTCTTGTTTTCATCCCATTCGAACCGATAGGGCGTGTGTTGCACATTAATTCTTTGGGGCATAGCAAAGATCACCTTCCAGTGAGCTTGCAGGCCCTCCGTTCTTCCTGGGTTCGGACGGCTTGGGCTTTGCCGTGTTTGCTTCGCTCGCTGTCCCCGGTTTCCCTCTTGCGAGACGCGGTGTCCGGTCCACGCGAACAGCGTGAAGTCATGGCCTTGCGGCCGCCCGTTATCCTACTGCCAAGAACGGCATGGAGTTTGCTGGGTTCGTGGCTTTGCAGCGTGTAACAAATTTACTGTAACTTCAAATGTAGCTACATGTCAAGAGGTTTTTCCCCAGGACTTTCCCGTGTTTTTGGAGGCGAACGGGGGCAAGTGGTGGAAGAGCAGGGGTTACGGTTTTGGATAAGTGGAAGGGGACGGAATCCGTGGCAGAAGGGTTTGTCCTTTTTCCACTTGACTGCCAGCCTGTATGAGAGGACAATTCTCTGATTCTCGGCTGCCGCGAGAGATACCCTTCCTGGCAGGCGGTCGAGTCGGGCCCTTGCTCCACCCGGTAATCAGATGCGACCAAGCGACCCATGAAACGCATATTGCGGAGGGTGACCCACGCGCTCACGATTTCGCATCGAGCAATGGCCCGCATGGTTGAGGCACGAACCAACGCTGCGGGAAGGACGATGGCCGGACGATTCTAATGAGAATTGAGGAGTGAATTTATGAATAACCAAACGCAACATCGGAACTGGTTTCTTGAAATTGGCAGCCGCGCGGCAGGCGTCGCGCTGGTTTTGGCGGTCCTGCTTGTGCTGGCGGTTGTCGCAACCCAATCGGCGCAAGCGCAGAGTTACACTTTACAGCCTGTATATTCGTTTACGGGTGTGAATACGGTCCATCCGACGTTGTCGGATGGCGCGAGTCCCTACGGAGGTGTGGTAGTGGACGCGCTGGGCAACCTGTATGGCGCGACAGAAATCGGGGGCGAATACAAATACGGAACGGTATTCAAGCTTTCGCCGGTGCCAGTGGGAGGCTGCCCAACCGGCTCCAAACAAACCGCCGGCGACAGTTGGTGCGAGACCGTGCTCTACAGCTTCACCGACAATTCGACAACCTTCACCGATCCATTAGGAAACATAGAGACCTGCTACGACGGCGCATTTCCCTTAGGGGGCTTAGTGCTGGACAATAGCGGCAACCTGTTTGGCACCACTTCACAGGGCGGCGGTTCAGTGATCGGCGGCCCTACCAAACTGGGAACGGTGTTCGAGGTTACGCCTAACTCCACCCCCCCCGTTCTCAACGACAACTCCGAAGCCTGTATCAGTTCAAACGGCGCATCAACGCCGCCTATGTACGAGGTTCCGCTCTACAGCTTCGGCGGGGGCGCGGACGGCGGAACTCCTGAAGGAACGCTAGTGCTCGATAAGAAGGGCAACATGTTCGGCACGAATTCCGACACGGTTTTCGAAGTGAGTCCGGAAGGCCAGCTGACCATGTACTACAACTTCAGCGCCAATGGTTGCGATTCCGCGGGCAACTGTCCGAACGGCGCAAATCCCGGCGCAGACTTAGCGCTGGTCGGGCAGAGCTTGTATGGCACGACTTTGAATGGCGGCGCTAACGGCTTAGGAACAGTGTTCCAGTTGAGCCCGCCGAACTTCAGCTACGAGACCGGGATCATTCAGTTCGGGAACGGGGACTACTACGGCAATACCGACGGCGCGCAGCCCTTCTCAGGCTTAAAGGGGAGTGGGGGAAAAGCATGTCCAGCTTCTACGGCACGACGAACGGGGGCGGCGCAAACGATTCTGGGACGGTGTACGAGACGGATAATTTAGGCGACGAGACCGTGCTCTACAGCTTCTGCGCTCTGCCGGACTGCGCGGATGGAGCATACCCCGTCGGAGGTGTGGTGCGGGACAAGCGCGGCAACTTCTATGGCACTACCACCGCTGGCGGCGCTTACGGTCTTGGGACGGTGTTCATGGTGTCGCCGGTGAGTGTGGCCAACGACGAATATAACGAGACCGTGCTCTACAACTTCACCGGGGGTTCGGACGGCGCGGTACCCACCGCAGACTTAGTCATGGATGCGCAGGGCAACCTGTATGGCACGGCCAACAGTGGTGGCGTTAAGACCGGAACGTATTGCAGCAAGATTTATGGCTGCGGGACCGTGTTCGAGATGGTGTTGAACCCGTTAGGGGTCCCGACTACGACCACGCTGGTTTCGTCGCCCTCGTCGTCGACCTACGGACAGCAGGTGACCCTTACGGCGACTGTGGCGGCAGTTGGCAGTAGCTCGATCCCCAAGGGGAGTGTGACCTTCACGGAGAATGGGACGAAGCTAAAAACGGTTTTCCTGCAAGGCGGCGTAGCCCCCCCTTACACCACTTCAAAGTTAGTTGCGGGCACGGATTCTATTATTGCCACATATACCCCGAGCGGTTCCTTCGTTGGCAGCACCTCCTCAGACAGTGAGCCAGTCAGTGAGCCAAGCCAGCACTACGATCACATCGCCAGCGTGGACGACCTCTACGAGTGGGAAAACCGTGACCTTTACGGCGAGCGTGGCGCACGCAGTACGCCGGTACGCCCAGAGGGACAGTGACCTTCACGGAGAGTGGGACAATGACGGTCTTGGGGACTGCGACTCTGACTTTAAAAGACGCGGCAAAGGTCTCAGTCCTGACGAGCACGCTGCCTGCGGGCACGTACAACGTCACGGCAACCTACAGCGGCGACACCAACTTTACCGGCAATACAGCGACTTCTTCGCAGACACTGACGGTGAATTAGATAGAGGCACGGCAAAACACTCGGGCGCCCAACTCTCGACAAGCGCGAGGCATGGGGCGCCCGATTCTTCGCTCTTCCAGCTTTTCTTTTGCTCGCGCGGATGGAATCGCCGATCTCGCGGGTGCCCCAGGTCTCGAGCTTTTCGAGACCTGGGGTACGCCTTGTGAACCAGCGTCCGCCATCCATCCCGCTAAAGAGAGTGTGTGAGAACTCGGTTTCGAGCAATCCGGTGGAACGAAACATCGCAGAATCCAGCCCCGGAGGGGCGATCCAGCTTGGCCCACCGCTTCAGCGGTGGGAAAAGTGGAAGAAACAACTCAAGTCCCGGAGGGCCTGCCCTGAGCGAAGTCGAAGGGACCGAGTTCTCACACAGTCTCTAAAGTCCCGCCTCACCGAAGTCACTTAGAATACGAAGCCCCGTTGCCGTATAATCGAAAATGTGCTTAAGTACTCCATCGTAGTTCCGTTCCACAACGAGCAGGAGAACGTCACCGACCTCTACGCTCGCCTCAAGTCCGTCATGGAAGCAAGCGGCGAGACGTTCGAGATGGTGCTGGTCGACGACGGCTCGGGCGACGGCACATTCGATCTGCTGCGCGAGATTGCCGCCATCGACAGCCGCGTGACCGTGGTCAAGCTGCGCCGCAATTTTGGCCAGACCGCCGGCCTCGCCGCTGGATTCGACCATGCCCGCGGCGAATACATCATCGCCATGGACGGCGACTTGCAGCACGATCCCGCCGACATTCCTTTGTTCCTGGAAAAAATCGCCGCCGGC
This sequence comes from uncultured Acidobacteriaceae bacterium, assembly GCA_963772155.1. GTDB lineage: Bacteria > Acidobacteriota > Terriglobia > Terriglobales > Acidobacteriaceae > Acidiflorens. The sequence goes on from CAVYVX010000001.1 coordinate 297,372, forward strand.
TACGACATCGTCAGCGGCTGGCGCACCCATCGCGTCGACAATTTCTGGCTGCGCCGCATCCCTTCGCGCTGCGCCAACTGGCTCATGGCCAGGTTGAGCGGCGTCGCTATCCACGACTTCGGCACCACATTCAAGGCCTACCGCCGCGAAATCCTCGGCCAGGTCCCGCTCTACGGAGAACTCCACCGCTTCATTCCCGCGCTGGCCTCGTGGTATGGCGCGTCCATCGTGGAAGTTCCCATCAGGAACATCGTCCGCGAACGCGGCTCCTCGCATTACGGAATCTCGCGCACCTTCCGCGTCTTCTTCGACCTCATCACCATCCGCTTCCTGCTCAAATATCTTTCCCGCCCCTTGCATTTTTTCGGCACGGTGGGGATATTCAGCATTTTTTCGGGATGCGCGATCTCCGGCTGGCTCATGCTGGAAAAGCTCCTGCACCCCCAGATGGACATCATGTATCGGCACGGCCCGCTGATGATGTTCTCCGCCGTGCTGTTGCTGGCCGGCCTGAACATGCTCGCCGTCGGCCTGCTCGGAGAAATGCAGGTGCGCCATTTTCACGAGCCCGCGCAACGCGCTCCCTACTCCGTCGAGCGCGTCCTGCGCGCGCAGGACGAAGAAAACGCCATTTCGGAGTAGTCCCCAACTCCGCAGCGAGAATCTTAACCACAGGGGGCACAGGGGTACACAGGGGAAAGCCATGCCTTCCTCTGTGCATCTCTGTGCCCCCTGTGGTTATCGCGCTTCTCGCTTTATTCGAGACGCCCAGTAATCACACGTCCCGGTGACGCGCGCCACTGATCCGCCCTTCGACGGCCCGGCGTATAATTTCTTACGCCATCCAAGGAATCTATGCCCACTACAACTGAGTTCGAACTGCGTCTTGCCAGCCGGATGTCGCGGCTTGGCACCGAAACCGCCTTTGAAGTCCTGGTCCGCGCCCGCGCCCTGGAAAAACAGGGCAAGAACATCATTCACCTCGAAATCGGCGAGCCCGACTTCGACACGCCCGCCAACGTCATCGAGGCCGCGGTTGACGCGCTCCACCACGGATGGACCCACTACGGCCCCTCCGCCGGTCTGCCCGAGCTGCGCCAAACCATTGCCGACTACGTCAGCCGCACCCGCAATGTTCCGGTGGCGAGCGAGGAAGTCGTCGTCGTCCCCGGCGGCAAGCCCATAATTTTCCATACCATCCTCGCCTTGATCGATGAGGGAGACGAAGTCATCTATCCCAATCCCGGCTTCCCCATCTACGAGTCCATGATCGAGTATGTGGGCGGACGCGCCGTCCCCATTCCGCTGCGCGAGGAGCGCGATTTTTGCTTCGATGTCAACGAATTCGCCTCGCTGATTACCAACCGCACCAAGCTCATCATCCTCAATTCGCCGCAGAACCCGACCGGCGGCGTGCTCACCAAGAAAGACGTTCTCGCCATTGCCGACGCCATCGGCGACCGCAACATCCTTATTCTTTCCGACGAAATCTACAGCCGCCTCATCTACGACGGCCACCAGCATTTCTCCATCATGAGCGTGCCCGGCTTCAAGGAGCGCACCATCCTGCTCGACGGCTTCTCCAAAACCTACGCCATGACCGGATGGCGCATGGGCTACGGCGTCATGCGTCCCGACCTGGCCACGCACATCGCCCGCCTCAACACGAACTCGATTTCCTGCACCGCCAGCTTCACCCAGATGGCCGGAATCGAAGCCCTGCGCGGCGACCAGTCCTCCGTCGATAAGATGAGCAACGAGTTCAAGCGCCGCCGCGACGCCTTCGTCGCCGGACTGAACAAGATCAAAGGCTTCTCCTGCCGCACGCCCAAAGGCGCGTTCTACGTCTTCCCCAACATTCAGAAGACGGGCTGGCCCTCGAAGAAACTCGCCGACGCCCTGCTCGATCAAGCCGGCGTAGCCGCGCTTTCCGGCACCGCCTTCGGCAAATACGGAGAAGGCTATCTCCGTTTCAGCGTCGCCAATTCGCTGGAGAACCTGAATAAGGCCCTGGTTCACGGCAAATACGGAGAAGGCTATCTCCGCTTCAGCGTCGCCAACTCACTGGAGAACCTCAACCAGGCTCTGGTTCGAATCGAAGACTGGGTAGGGAAGAACATCAGGTAGTTAATAGTAATAGTGTGGCGCGGACCTGCCCTGGTTTGCCGAAGCCCCGAGCGAAGCCGAGGGGGAAGTCGAAGGGGCCCTCGCCCGCGTTGCACTCGCCAACTGCGTTACTATAGGCCAGCGGGGCGGGTGGCCCATTCTAAATTTCGCGCTCTTTGCGAAATTTAGAGTGGGGATTTTGCGGCGGAGATCGAGTCGGAATAGGCGACACGAGAACATGAAAGAACTGCAGGAAGACTCCGTCCAGCAGTAGAACTGCCCCACTCAAGCCAAAACCGGGCTTGAGTGGGCCACTGCCGAATAATTCTCAAGGAGTGGTCGTCACTCCAGCAAGCATTGGGCTCAAGACATATACACTCGCGTGTTCTGGTACTGGCGGAACGGCACACGACACGCAATACCTTCAGGTCATCAATTGCACGATCAATGCGAATCCACAAAGCATCACCGTTCCGGCCGCAAGCACCATCACGTATGATTGCGCTGTGCCGTCTACATATGTCTGTAGTTTAACTGGCGATGATGGTTCTTACGACGACAATGTACCGCAGGCGACGACTACTGTGCAAGGATCGTGGTCTGTTACTCCGGCCTCGACCACGCAGTATACTATCTCGTGCTCCGACGAAAATCATCCTCAAACCTCGGCGAAAGCAACAACGCTCGTGACCGTGACAAATCCGGGTGGAGGCGAGTGTCCGCCAGGAACGCCAGGATGCCAGTAGGAGTGGAACCGGGAACTAAATTTTTACATTAAAAAATCTCCGATGAGATGACTCTCGTCGGAGATTTAGCCATTGTAATGGTTGATTACTGATTGTCTTGAATGTTGATCCCTCCGCCGCGGACGCCAACATAAAGTTTGGTGCCGTCAGGGGAGACGCCTCTTCCCAAAGGAAGATCGGTAGAAGTTACATGGAGGATCGTCTTTGTGCCGGTCGTGGTTATGGAATCTACTCCCACAGGAACCACCTGAGGCAAAGAGGCGAAGAACACTTCAAAAGTGTCCGCCGCTTTGTTTGTGATGATCCCGATGGGAAAACCGTCAAGCGTCACGGGATCTCCCAGGGTTCCCGATACCAGGTCAAAGGTATTAGCTGTCCATGGCTCGGATCCAACACTGCGCCTGTTCCAGAGCTTAGCGCCGCGATTTGCGTGAACGTATTGCCCGACCCACCTTGGTAATACTGGTGAGTTTCTGCGTCCACTGCGAAACCCTGCTAGGAATGGCGATGGCTTGGAGCGTATTCGTGCCGCAGTTAAAAACCAAGACGTAAAGTGCGCTCCCGCTTGGGCCATCGCAAGCGCGCACGGATCATTGAGGCCGTCGTAGACGAGGGGATTAAGGAAATCAATATCGTTCACGATATCCCCGCCGAATAATGAGTTTGCCCCTATGGGAATATACATCGCATAGCCGTCTTCTGCGGCAACGGCCAATCCCCCCAGAGGAACCGCCGGCGCCGGTGAAAACTCCATCTTGATTGGTCACGACTATCCCATCCATACCGTTCTCAACGAATACCAGATCGCCGGTTGTGGGATCAAGCGCATAACGTCCGCAGCAGTTGATGCATCGTTAGGACTGCCCGTGTACCAACTGTCGACAAGGGGCCCGTCCGCCGCATAATGGTAGACAAAGGGAATATATGGCTCGTTCTGGCTATATAAGCCGAGCACGTCAAGGAATACGCCGGTCTGCGAATCAATCGCCATCGCGTTCGGAGAAGGCATCATTCCAATTGCGAAGCCACTGGAAATAGTTCCCTGACTTTGGGTGCATGCCTGGATGACGAATTGCCCGGGATTGAACGAATCCGGGTCAAACCCAAGATGCAGGTCAATTTCCGTCGGGCTCACGTATTGCGAATACGAAAGCGCAGGGTTGGGTGCCGGCGAGATGCTCACAGTACAGGCATCCGTGAAATTTGTTCCGGATAGTTTTACGACGTTTCCCCAGCAGAGGCTGTTATCGTTGCAGACGAAGATTGGCGGAGTCGCTTTCGTGATCGTCGCGCGCTGTGGTGGCACCGCCGTCACAGTGATCTGTACCGGTTGCGATGTCGTAACCGGTGAACCCGTTGATGTTGCGGCGATGTTCGCTGTGCCCGCCGTAACGCCGGTCACAATGTTGTTCGCAACCGATGCCACGCCTGAAGCACTGCTTGAGCACACAGCCGCATGGTCGGTAGATCCGTCATTGTACGTCACCGTTGGCGTGCAGGGAGTCGTCGCACCGACTTGGATGCTTGATGCGCCGACCGCAACCGTTACGCCGGTGACCGTCTTGAGGCCGCCGTCACGGTGATCTGCACCGGCTGCGATGTCGTAACCGGTGACCCTGTTGATGTTGCGGTGATGTTCGCGGTGCCCGCAATAACGCCGGTTATGATGTTGTTCGCAACCGATGCAACTCCTGAAGCACTGCTTGAGCACACTGCCGCATGATCGGTAGATCCGTCGCTATACGTCACTGTTGGCGTACAGCTTGTCGTCGTGCCGACTTGAATACTCGATGCGCCGAGCGCAACTACTACGCCGGTGACTACGGGCTGTATCGCCGTCACGGTGATCTGCACCGGCTGCGATGTCGTAACCGGTGACCCTGTTGATGTTGCGGTGATGTTCGCGGTGCCCGCGGTAACCCCGGTCACAATGTTGTTCGCAACCGATGCCACGCCTGAAGCACTGCTTGAGCACACTGCCGCATGATCGGTAGATCCGTCGTTATACGTCACCGTTGGCGTGCACGTTGTCGTCGTACCGACTTGGATGCTTGATGCGCCAAGCGCAACCGTTACGCCGGTGACCGTCTTGGGCCCAGGACTCCCGGAACCGCCGCCGCAGCCCGTTATTCCCACGAGAATTCCCGAAATGACCAGGGTGGCTATCAAGCGCTTTGTCGCTGTGTCCATCGCCATAACATCCCCTCCTCAGCCGAAGGCTATAGCGGTTCCGTGGATTCGTTCCCGTGACCGAACGCGAACTGTCCCGCACCGCGGCTCAACCGGTAATCATAAGCCTCATTTACTGTTATAGGCAACCACGCTGTTTGACACTGGTTGGGCGCGTTGATGCCCAACCTTCAGACCCAATTCGGACGCCGACTTCGTCGGCTTCGCCTCGCTCGTGACATTACGCAAGAGCGATTTGCTGAGCAGGCCGGCATCTCAGTGACATTCTTGGGATTGATCGAACGCGGCGTGAATACCCCGTCATTCAAGACGATTGAGGCGATCGCGACAGCGCTTAAGGTTTCTGTATCGGAGCTTTTTCTTTTCGAGGCGCGGGACAAGATCAGCAGATCAGGCGAACGCGCACGCGCCAGCCGTAGACGATCTCGACGGTAGGGCCCGGTGCCCCAGAGCCTGCCCTGAGCTTATCGAAGGGTTCGCGCCCATCCTTTGGGCTAACCTGGGCTCTGTGCCACACAGCCGCCACCGTTTGACTCCACCTCACGGCTGGCCCGCTAGAAATGGTGCCGCGCGACTTGACACCCCGAGATATAATAAAAGTAGGCTATCGCTCAGCGCGACGGCAGAGCATTTGAATTTAAGTTCTTTGAAATGAAGACTTTGCGAGATGGCCTAATCGCAACTCCTTGATTCTAAAGAAAGGCAATTATTCAGTTTGCCACTAACTCCTTTGTTGTCAAGATTTTACCTATAACCCCAATGTTTTGAAGACTTTGAAAATAATGCCTTTTAGATTCAAGACTTTAGAAAGATAAAGATAGGGGGGAGGGGGTACCCCAAGCAACAATGATATGGATCAATAAATATTTATCTTGATTTATCAAGGCTACAAGACGTAAGAATTGAGAGCGAACAGGGAGACGAGGGACCATGCCAGCCGCCACGACCAAGAAATTCACTCCTGAGATCGACGCCCAACTCTACGATGAGTTCGTTGCCGTGGCCGAGCGGAACGGGCAAACGAAGCGGCATGTTCTGGAAGATGCGCTACGGTTCTATCTGCACAACGTCGTTCCGTCCCAGCACTTGGTTCGCGCCGAGGTGATGGATGCCTTCGAGCAGTCGGTGGCTCGCAACCGCGACCTGTTGCAGCGTCTCGCGAAAACGAGAAAGCAATGGCGGAATATCTCACGGTAGCGGAAGTCTACCGCATGCAATATCGGTTAATCGAGATGTTCGGCGGCCTTCAAGGCGTGCGCGATAAGGGCGCGGTTGAAGCCGCCGTTTTTCGTCCGCAAACCGGCTATTACAGCTCCATCGAAGAAGAAGCGGCCGCGCTGATGGAGTCGCTCGCCAACAACCACGGCTTCGTTGACGGCAACAAGCGCATCGCCTTCACCGCCGCCGATGTCTTCCTGCGGCGCAACGGCTATTACCTCGATGTCGAGAGCGTGGAGGGATACGCTTTCATTTACGGCTCGCTCGACCGTCACGAATTTCGCTTCGCGCAAATCCTCGACTGGATTCGTCGGCACATCAAGCCGCTGGTTTAACTCGTCCTCATTGGCGGATGGCCAATCCTGCCTGTTCTGACTATTGAAGGTCTCCCATCCAAGCTTTACATGGGAAGAGCTGGTTGCTGTTCGTTCGTCACAGGCTCGTCACTGCGCGTGGAGTTCCTGAAGTCCGTGCTGACGGCGGACCCGGATACTGCTTTCGTCTTTGCGGGCTTGTGCGAGATCGTAGGCAAGCTGCATCCGCAGCCATGTTTCCGGCGTGCTGCCAAACGCCTTCGAGAGCCGGATCGCCATCTGGGGGCTGATGCCCGACTTTCCGTTAATCACGTTGTTGAGCGCTTGCCGGGTCACACCGAGCACATTGGCGCCTTCGGTGACGGACAGGCCCAAGGGCTCGAGGCAAGCGGTTCGGATGCTGCGTCCGGGGTGCGGCGGGTTTTTCATCGGCATGGTCATCGCTCCTGTTACTGCCTAGTGATAGTCGATCAGTTCAACATCAAACGCATCCGCACCTTCAAAGCGGAAGATCATACGCCAGTTCGCCCGCACTGTGACCGACCACAAGCCTCTCAGGCCGCCTTTCAGCGGGTGTAGGCGATAGCCCGGAAGGTACATGGCTTGCGGCGTTTCGGCCTCATCGAGCCGGGCGAGAATGTCCTCCACCGTGTCGACGAGATCGGGTCGTATCCCGCTGCGGTCGCCGCGCTCGTACAGCCGTTTGAGGCCGCGATGCTTGAAGCTCCGGATCACCAGGGTACATGGTAAAGTGTAAATTGTCACTTGTCAAGATTCAGCCGTGACCTTGGCGGTTTGAGAAAGACGCGGCAATCCGCGTCTCCATGGCTGCGGCAGGGTTGCATCCGCCTACGCGCGCTCCCGTCACTTCCACCTGTGATCTCGCTCACTGAACGCTGCTATAGGTGCGATTACGCTCTCTCCTGCGAGCCTATGCGCCATTTCCCGCCCTGCCTAAAAAACGGCGCCCGCGAAGGAGCAACTCCATGTCCATTCAAGATTCAGCCACCGGTAAAGTCCTGCGTTCCCTTACCATCGACGAACTGAAACAGCAGGCCAACTTGATGCGCGGCTACAACCTCGCCGTCTTGTGCGCGGCCACATCCGGACACGCCGGCGGCACGCTCTCCATCATGGATATCGCCGCCGCGCTCTACCTTCGCGTCGCCAACCACGATCCCAAGCATCCCAACTGGCCCGATCGCGACCGCATCGTCTGGTCCACCGGCCACAAGGCGCCCAGCCTCTATCTCGGCCTCGCCTTCGCCGGCTTTTGCCCGAAAGAAGACGTTGCGCTTCTCCGCAAGCTCTATTCGCCGTATCAAGGCCATCCGCACTGGCTCAAGCTGCCCGGCGTCGAAGTCTCCACCGGATCGCTTGGCCAGGGCCTGAGCATCGCCGTTGGCATGGCGCTCGCCGCCCGCTTGGACAAGAAGAATCACCACGTCTTCTGCATCATGGGCGACGGCGAGCAGCAGGAAGGCCAGATTTGGGAAGCCGCCATGGAAGCCGGCCACTTTAAGCTCGACAACCTCATCGGCATCGTCGATCGCAACCGCCTCCAGATCGACGGCTGGGTCAAAGACGTGATGAACGTCGAGCCCCTCGAAGATAAATATCGCGCCTTCGGATGGGAAGTCGTCACCATCAATGGCCACGACATGAAGCAGGTGGTCGAGGCTCTGGAAAAAGCCAAGGCGAAGGCTGGCAGCGGCAAGCCCACCGTCATCATCGCCGACACCGTCAAAGGCAAAGGTGTCAGCTTTATGGAAAATGTCGCCGGATGGCACGGCAAAACTCCCAACCGCGAAGAATTGGACAAAGCCCTAAAGGAACTCGGCATAAATGAAGAAGCCCAAGTTCCCGTCGAGCAGCTCTTCGCCCACGCCAAGCAATATCAAGCCGAGGTCGAGCGCCAACTCGACGCCAAGATGCCCCACTTCCAACGCAATTATTGGTGGAACGCCGCCGGCAACATGAAAGTCGAGATGAAACCCACGCGCCTCGGCTTCGGCCAGTCGCTCGCCGCGAATGGCGACGATCCGCGCATCGTTTGCTTGGGACTCGACATTTCCGGCTCCATCACCATCAGCGAGTTCTACGCCGCGAAGCCCGAGCGCCAGTCGCGCTGGATCAGCATGGGCATCGCCGAGCAGTCCGCCACGTCGGCTGCCGCCGGGCTCGCCAAAGAAGGGAAGCTCCCCGTCTTGGGCACCTATGCCACCTTTGCCGCCGCCCGCAATCTCGACCAGATTCGCACCTCCATCTGCTACGGCAAATTCAACGTCCTCATCGCCGGAGCCCACGGCGGCGTCAGCGTCGGCCCCGACGGCGCCACCCACCAGGCGCTCGAAGACTGTTTCGCCATGTGCGGACTGCCCAACATGAGCGTCGTTGTCCCCTGCGACATGGTTGAAACCCGCAAAGCCACCGACTATCTGCTGCTCAAGCACGCCGGCCCCAAGTACATACGCTTCGCCCGCGAAGCCACGCCCATCGTCACCGGCGAAAAGACGCCATTCGTTTTTGGCAAGGCCAACGTCATTCGCCTGCGCAAGAATGAAGGCGCTCCGAACTTTATCGAAGCCTTTGAAACCAAGCTCGAATCCGATTACCGCGACGAGTGCGAAGACCTCACCATCGCCGCCTGCGGCCCCATGGTGCCCGAAGCCATGCGCGCCGCCTGGATTCTGAAGAATGATTTCGGCCACGAAACCCGCATCCTCAACCTGCACACCCTGAAGCCGCTCGACACCGCAGCCATCGTGCGCGCCGCCCGCGACACCGGCGTCGTCCTCACCGCCGAAGAGCACCAGATCGGCGCGCTGGCCTGGCCCGTAGCAAGCGCCATCAGCGAGTCGCCCGCTCTCTACGGCAAACCCGTCATCACCGGCGCCATCGGAGTGAAAGACCGCTTCGGCGATTCCGGCGCTCCCTGGGAGCTAATCAAGGAGTTCGAGGTCTCCGCCGAACACATTGCCGCCAAAGCAGTTGAGCTGCTCGCCGTAAAGAAGTCCCGCGCCGGAAAGCGAGCCTAGGAAGTGCATTTGGTGAGGACGAAGTAACTGGAAAATGGAAGACGCCGTTCCTATTTCGGAGAAAGCGTACACCGACATCAAGGCCAAACAGTCGCGGAGTTCCACATATTATCGAAAACGGTCATCAGAGCGACTCTGAGATCGGGTCCCGTTTGAATGATGAAGCATTGCTTCTTCCCGAACCCGTTGAGGCTGGTTCCGAGGATCACCATGATTGCATCGTCAATGACGTATCGGTCATGGAGCGGAGCCGAAGCATCCACCCGAATCTCCAACGTGCGTCCTTCGGTCTTCCATGCTGCTACCAACCGCCGAAGGGTTCCGGTCGGGTCTTTTACGTTCTTTGTCAATAGCCGTACCGAAACGGACTCATCAAGGGCGTGAAGGTGTTCCAGCGTAGAGTTATCTAGGTACGCGTCACATACACGAATCATACCCTTCAGCTTGTAGAAAAACTCATGCAGGGATAGAGTTGCTTTGAATGCCTGAGTCGGGTCTATGAAGAGTATTGAGGATTGCGCCGCGCCGAGGAGTTCCTCTCCGCGCTTGAGAATCGTGAACTGCCATTGTTTGGCTCTCTTTCGGCGCGCAACCGCGTCTGAGTTTTCCAAAAAAACGCTCTCTATCTTTTTCCAATGTAGGCCGACGCCATAATCGTCGCGTAATTGGCTGGAAATGTCGGCCGCAGTTAACCACTTCGTTGCTTGCCTTTGAGCCAGCAGTACAGCGAGCGCCTGAAGTAATGGCTCATCGAAAGAAATGGGATTAACCGCAGCGGTCGTCATCGGGCTTGCGCTCATCGATTAATTGTCCTTATCTCGTAGTCTTCTTCGCCGCCTTCTTAGCGCGTTTTTTCCGCGGTCTTGCGCCGCCCTTGGGAACTTTGAAATTCTTCTCCAGAGCGGATTCGCCGGTACCGGTAACATAGTACTGGTCATCCGCGTCGGACTTCGGTGCAATCCAGCCTTCCCCAATTGTCCGTGCAATATCGCGGGAAGGGTTTGCCGGTGGTTGAAGCTTGGCCTCCTCGAATCCGCCGTTCAATTCAGCGCGAGTGAAGTACTGTAGATTGTTCTTCTCCTGGTAGTAAGCGCCTATCGCGGTCATCTGTTGAGTGATCTTTTTCGCTTCATGTTGATTGATATATTCTCGAAGCGAGAGTGTTCTTCCACTACCACTCTTACGCGATGGTGTGCGTTCTAATCTGTCGGGTTCGGCATCGTTCTGATCGCCTGTCTTACCGTCGCTGAGAACCAGCATGACGATTCGGTTGGCCAATTCTTTAGACACTTTTTGATCAAGCTTCAGTCCACTTCCGTCAAGCTTGATAGTGAAATCTGTATCTGGCATTGTATAACCTCGTTGGGTTCATTGTAGACCACTAATCCATAAACAGCATCATTTTTGTATTGGCGGCAATACCGCTCATTCGCTCGCCGAAGCCTCTAAACACCACGAGATTCCGTTAGTAGATGGTTGAAAGAACTGGCAGGCCATCGCTTCCCATTTGCTTCCCTTCGCGCTAGGATGGTAAAACCCTCGCGAGGTTTCCGCTCATGAAAAAGATCGCCGTTGCATGCTTACTCGCTCTGTCCGCGCTGCTAGTCGTGTTCGTCGTCGCACGCGCCGTCGACCGTTCGCGCCGCATCAATCTTCCGACGAGTAAAACTCTCACCCTCCCCGTTCCCGGATACCTCGCCCGCACCAACAGTTTCCCCGCAACCATCGCTCTCAGTTCCGATGGCCATTACGCCGCGCTGCTCAATCAGGGATACGGCACGCAGGAATCCGGCGCGCGCCAATCCATCGCCATTCTCGATCTCGGCAATGATCGACTCCGCGACTTTCCCGACGACCGCCTGAGCGATGACTATTCCACGCGCCAAAGTTATTTCATCGGCCTCGCGTTCTCGAGCGACGGCAAGCATCTCTACGCTTCGATGGGCTCGATCACCGACCCCACCGGCAAAAAGTCAACCAGCACTGGCAACGGCATCGCCGTGTATAAATTCGCAGCCGGTGAAATCACTCCCGAGCGCTTCATCAAAATCGCGCCCCAACCCATTGCCGAAGGTAAGGAAGTCGCGTTTGCCCTACGTACAACTCCCGCCGGAACCGCGCCGCCATACCCCGCCGGGTTCGCAGTCTTGCCCGGCACGAACAAGGGGAACGAAATGGAGCGACGGGCGTCCTCGCCCGTCACGTCCAAAGGCGACCGCCTGCTCATCGCCAATAATCTTTCCGACAACGCCATCGTCCTCGACACCGGCTCCGGCAAGGTCCTGCAGTCGTTCGATCTCAGCCATGGCCGCTACATCCCGAGCGCCTATCCGTACACGGTTGTCGCCAACAAAGCCGGAACTAAAGCCTGGGTCAGCTTGTGGAACGCGTCCGCCGTCGCCGAATTGAATCTTGAAACGGGCAAAGTTGAGGCTTGGTACGATGTTTTAGGCCCCAAGGATCCGATTGCGCCCGGTTCGCACCCGACGGCAATGCTGCTCGGCCCCGGCGAAGATACGCTCTATGTCACGCTCGGCAATACCGGCTTCGATTTCGTGGCCGCTCTCGATCTGAAGACGGGCAAGACGGAACGTGATTTCCACGCCAACTTCGAGCAGCTTGTAGGCCACACGGGCTCGGTCCCACAAGCCATTGCACTTTCACCGGACGGCAAGCGGTTGTTCGTGGCGTGCGCCTCGCTCGATGCTATTGCAGTCTTCGATCTCGATGCGGCAAAAGAAGCGCACGAGGCGACTCCCCTCGGCTTCATCCCCACCGAGTGGTATCCCAGCGCCCTGGCCATCGCGGGCAACGACCTGCTTATCGCCACCGCCAAAGGCCAAGGCAGCGGCCCCAATAACATGCTGGGCAAGCTAAAAGGCGAGCGCAAAAGAAAAGAACATCCTTACATTCCGACTCTGATCGGCGGTTCCATCCAGCGCCTCAGCCTCGCCGATATCGACAAGAATCTCGCCGCCTACACGCGCCAGGTCGAAGAAGACAATCTCCTCCGCTCCGACGGCGGCAAGTTCACATTCGCTGGCGGAACGAATCCCATCCGCCACGTGATCTACGTTCTGAAAGAAAATCGCACCTACGATCAGATCCTCGGCGACCTGCCCGTCGGCGATGGCGACCCCTCGCTGACCATGTACGGCGCAGACATCACGCCCAATGAGCACAAGCTGGCGTTGCAGTTCGGAGTGCTCGACAATTTCTACGACAGCGGAGAAGTTTCCGGCGACGGCCATCTCTGGTCCACCGCCGCCACCACCAGCGACTACAACGAGAAAACCTGGCCCATCGGCTATCGCAGCCGAGAGCGCACCTACGATTCCGGCGGCAGCGTGGCCGACGAATTTCCGCTCGAGCAGGGAATCCCCGACGTTGACGATCCCGCCACCGGTTTCCTCTGGGACAACCTCGCCCGCCGCGGCCTCAGCTATCGCATCTACGGAGAATTCATCGCCGCCGTGTGGTGCAAGAAGCGAAAAAGTGAAGTCGCCGAAGCAAGGAACGCCGTCGCCCAGTTCCGCAACTTGCCCGGTCGCCGAAATTAAGCCAGGCGATCCACTGCCCGCGAATGTCGGCAACCCGCGCGGCGGCCCGAGTCCGTGGCCGTGGGCCATTCCGCAGATCAAGCGCATGCGCCCCACTAAAGCCGCTCTGCGCGACCACTACGATCCGTTATTTCCCGACTTCAATACCGACTATCCCGACCAGCTCCGCGCCGACGAATTCCTCCGCGAATTCGACGAGTTCGTGAAAGCCAAGGGGACCGCCAAAGAGCTTCCGCAGTTCACGCTGCTCTATCTCCCCGACGACCACACCGGAGGCACGCGCCCCGGCTAGCCCACTCCGCAGGCCTCGGTCGCCGATAACGACCTGGCGGTTGGCCGCGTCGTTGACGCCGTATCCCACAGTCCTTACTGGGACGACACCGCCATCTTCGTCGTCGAAGACGACGCCCAGGACGGCGCCGATCACATCGACGCCCATCGATCCATCGCTTTTGTCATTAGCAAATATGCGCCCCGAGCGCCGCAGGCGTTCGTCGATCACCAGTTTTACACCACCGTCAGCCTGGTTCACAGCATGGAAGCTCTGCTCGGCCTTCCCCCCATGAACCTGTTCGACGCGCACGCCCCGCTCATGGCGCCGCTTTTCTCCGGTCCCGGAACCCAGCCGCCATATCGCGCCGACGACCAGAATCTCCGCAGCGGCCTCATTTATAGGGTCAATGGGCAGAAAGCTGTGGGAGCAAAGGAATCGTCGCTCATGAATTTCTCCCGGCCCGATGCCGTCGATGCGAAAAAGTTGAACGCCATCCTCTGGCAGGATGCCAAAGGCAGCGTTCCCATGCCCTCTTCGCAGCATGAGCATTTCACGCCTTAAGAGCCGCGAGGACGAACCGTGTCAGGGAGGCCGCACGAGCGATACCCTTTCAGGAATTGTCATCCCGAGCGTAGCGAGGGATCTGCATTTTGCGGCGGACTGCAGATCCCTCGCTACGCTCGGGATGACAAAGTCTGACAAAGTAGAAAATTGAAGAGCGGGCGCTTATCTTCGCTACGGGTTGCTAGCGTCGACTACGCTAGAATTCTCAGATGGCATCTCCCATCGAGTGCGCCGATTTGCGCAAGACCTACGACGGCAAAGTCGAAGCCGTCCGCGGACTCAGCCTGCGCATCGAGGCCGGCGAGTGCTTCGGCCTGCTCGGCCCGAACGGAGCAGGGAAGACCACCACCATCGAAATTCTCGAAGGCCTGCTCGCGCCCACTTCCGGAGAAGTCCGCATCTTCGGCCACACCTGGGCCGACAACCCGCGCCAGCTCCGCGAATGGATTGGCATTTCCTTGCAGGACACTCGCCTCTCGGAAAAACTGACCGTGCGCGAGACCATCGAACTCTTCGCCAGTTTCTACAGCGAACCGCGCCCATCGACAGCCGTTCTCGAAGAACTCCAACTCACGGAAAAAGCCGACGCCTGGGTCGGCAAACTTTCCGGAGGCCAAAAGCAGCGCCTCGCCGTTGCCACCGCGCTGGTCGGCAATCCGCGCATTCTTTTTCTCGACGAGCCCACCACCGGACTCGATCCCCAAAGCCGCCGCCAGCTTTGGGAAATCATCCGCGCCTTCCAGAAAAAAGGCGGCACCGTCCTGCTCACCACGCACTACATGGACGAAGCCGAACGCCTCTGCGACCGCCTGGCCATCGTCGATCACGGCCAGATCATCGCCGAAGGAACTCCCCCCGATCTGATCGACCGCCTCGGCGGCCATCACGTCGTCGAATTCCAGATGAGCGGCAACGGCAATGGCAATCCCAACTGTAATGAAGAAAATTCGGACCTCTGGCGCTCTCTGCCCAGCGTCGAATCCGTTCGCCACGAGGACTCGACCATCTGCCTAAACGTGCGCGAGCCGCACCTTACCATCCCCGCGCTGCTCGCTTCCCTCGACCAACAGGGCCGGCAACTTGAACACCTCAGCACGCGCCAGGCCAGCCTCGAAGACGTTTTCGTCAAGCTCACGGGCCGCCATCTGCGGGAGAACTAAATGGCCAGCGAAACCCCCACGCCAATTCCGCGCCTCGAACCGCAGCCGCCCGCGCCTGCCGCTCCGATTCTCCGCAACGGCCGCTGGTCGGGATACCGGCGCCTGCTCGGCGCCCGCATGTTGGAGCTCAAACGCGAGCCCGAAATCATTTTCTGGGTCTTCGGTTTTCCTCTTCTTCTCGCCCTTGGACTCGGCATCGCCTTCCGCAACAAGCCCGCCAGCACCACCTCGGTCGCCGTCGTCCAAAGCGCCGGAGCCGCGCAAACCCTGGCTCTCCTGCAAGCTTCGTCCGACAAAAACTCGCCCGCCCACGCCTCCATCCAGGCGACCGTCCTCGACCGCCAAGCCGCCCTCAACGCTTTTCATTTCGGAAAGTTCGATCTCGTCGTCGAGCCTAACCCCGACGGCAGCGTCACCTACGATTACGATCCGGCGCGCCCCGAAAGCGTCCTCTCGCGCTCCGAAGTCGATGCCGCCCTGCAATCCGCCGCCGGACGCCGAGATCCGCTCGCCACCGCGAACAAAATTTCCAGCGAGCCCGGCTCCCGCTACATCGACTTCCTCATCCCCGGCCTGCTCGGCATGAATCTCATGAACTCCGGCATGTGGGGAATCGGCTTCGCCCTGGTCGAGATGCGCCAGCGCAAACTGCTCAAGCGTTTCATCGCCACTCCCATGCGCCGCACCGATTTCCTTCTCGCCCTAACCAGCAGCCGCCTGCTTATGACCGTCATTCAAGTGGCCGCGCTGCTCGGCTTCGGAGTCTTGGTCTTCCACCTGCCAGTCAGGGGATCGCTCCTCTCCGTCCTCTTTCTGGCCGCGCTCGGAGGCATAACCTTCGGCGCCGTCGGCCTCCTCACCGCCTGCCGCGCTCAGAAAATCGAAACCGCCAGCGGCCTCATCAATCTCGTCATGATGCCGATGTGGATTTTCTCCGGCGTTTTCTTCTCCTCCCAGCATTTTCCCGCCAAGTTACAACCCCTAATCCAAGCCCTGCCCCTCACCGCTTTAAACGACGCCCTGCGCGCCATCACCTTGGAAGGCGCAACTCTCCATTCCCAATCCACCCGCCTCCTAATCCTCGCTCTCTGGGGAGCCATCTCCTTCATCCTGGCCCTGCGCTGGTTCCGATGGACGTAGGGCACAGTGGGTGCCCCATCCTTGCGCGTTCTTTGCGCAAGGGTGGGATTCCACGTAGTCCATCCAATCCAAGTTGTCATCCCGAGCGCAGCAGGGACTTCACGAGGTGAAGTCCCTGCTCCCGGCCTTAGAATTGAGTTTTTGGGGCGCTCCAGATGAAAACCATTTCACACTGTCGGCGAAAATCGGCATGGCTGTATAATCTCTTCCGTGTTTGAAGCAAGAAAGAAATTTCCAGGTAATTCTGAACCCGGTTTCGAGTGGAGCGATCACTCTGATGTCGAAGAGGGGAAATTATGCAGCGCAATTTCTTGACTATGCGGAATCCAGATGTCGTATACGCCGCGCTGGTTGTGATTGTCCTAATGCTGGTGCCGTCACTTGCCGGACAGACCGGAGCCACCTACTATGTGTCGACCAGCGGCAGCGACAACAACCCTGGCACAATCGCCGCACCCTGGCGCACCATCCAGCACGCGGCAAATACAGTCACGGCAGGCGCCACAGTATACGTATTCGGAGGAGTTTACAACGAGTCTGTAAACTTTCCGAATTCTGGAACGGCATTGGCGCCGATTACGTTCGAAAGCTATCCCGGACAGACTGCCGTGATTGACGGGACCCGCGTGAGCTGCTGCGGCTCATCGGGCACGCAGGGTCTCATCAATATCTCGGGGAGCCTGAGTTACATCACCGTCAGTGGATTTGAAATCCGCAATTACACCACCAACAACAAAAACAACACTCCGGCTGGCGTCTGGATCACGGGCTCGGGCACTGGCGTCCAGATTCTGAACAATCGGGTGCACAACATCACGACCACGAAGGAAGCGGAAGGCAACGCTTTCGGCATCTCCGTTTACGGCACGTCTGAGACTCCCATCACCCAGCTCGTTATTAGTGGCAACGAGGTCTACGACTTCAAGACGGGGCAAAGCGAGTCGGTGAACGTGACTGGAAACGTGACCTATTTTCAAATCGCCAATAACCTCGTCCACGACAATGACAACATCGGCATCGACGCGATTGGATACGAAGAAGTCGGCCCTGTCGGCTATGACGAGGCCATGTATGGGGAAATCAGCGGGAACACGGTCTACAACATCAGCGGAATAGCGAATAAAGGTGAGGGCTCCTGCTACGACGCCGACGGGCTCTATTGTGACGGGTGCGCCTATGTCACGTTCGAGAACAACTGGGTCTATAACGCCGATCTCGGCATCGAGGTGACCAGCGAAAATCAAATCTGCCTCGCCAATGGCACCGAGTGGTCTGGCCCAAATAATACCGGAACCCCTGGCACAGGCATTTACCCCGTGTTACGGCAGGTATGTTACAGTGCGCAATAACATATTCTCCAATTCGGCAAACTTCGGTATTGGCATCGGAGGCGCTTCGGCCGCGACCGCCAGGGGCGGCGAGGAAACTCTCGGAGGCAGCACCTACGACGCCGTCTTCGTCAACAACACGCTGTATAACAACGTTAAGGTGACCGCCGATAATGATGTGAGCTCCCCAGGTGGCGAATTCCAGATCAACTACCAGGTCGGCAGCGCCCAAGATAACTACTTCGAAAACAACCTCGTCTACGCCGGCCCGTACAATCACTGGATCTACAGCCAGGTCAAAAGTTCGGCGTCGTATCCTGCCCCGCCCGCGACAACCGATTGGAACTTGTACTATTCCACCGCGGGTTACGTAAGTAAGAAGTCAATCGATTGGGCTGCCGTTGACAGCTATACCAGTTTTGCAGATTTTCAGAGCACAACCGGGGAAGATGCGAACTCCTTGGGCGGCTCGAATCCCGACTTCGAAAGTCTGACGTCTAAGCCTCTAAACTTTGACCTTACCGCTGCTTCGCCGGCCGTCAATGCCGGTGGCGCCAGCCTCTCGTGCAGCATTGGCTGGTGTGATCCCAATGGCAGTTCCCCCAACTCCATCTATGGCGCCACCGACTTCATCGGTAATCCCAGGATGACCGGCTCGGCAATCAACATTGGCGCCTACGAAGAAACTGGAATCGCGAGCAACACCTTGACAGTGAATCTGACCTCGGGGACGAACACTCTCCAGTCCGGTCAATCGACCACGCTGGCGGTT
Source organism: uncultured Acidobacteriaceae bacterium (assembly GCA_963772155.1). GTDB lineage: Bacteria > Acidobacteriota > Terriglobia > Terriglobales > Acidobacteriaceae > Acidiflorens. Next base: position 315,782 of record CAVYVX010000001.1, read on the forward strand.
ACGGTCTCGGCCATTCCCGGTGGCGGAGGTGTGCCCAGCGGTACGGTGCACTTCATGCTTGGGTCAACCTTGCTGGCAAGGCAAACGCTGCTGCCGACCGGCGCCACGACGTCTGCGGCGAGCCTGCCGCTCAGCGCGTCCCAACTCGCGCCAGGCGCCAACACGTTAACGGCAGTGTACTTGGGGAATGCGATCGCGACCAGGTGTTGTACTGCATCATCGCCACCAGGCAGGGGAAGAAAGGTTGCGAACTACCCACACGCAACCTCGGCGCCCATCACGGTAACGCTGCAATAGGCAAGAAACTCCCCCAAAGTCAATTAAGGGTGGCCAATTTGACGAAGGGCGCGTTTGCTGTATCCCGCTCGCGTGGTGACGGGGCTGCGCCCCGTCCAGGGTTGCGTAGGGACAGCAATAGTGAAACGGCTCTAAGTTGAGGCGTTTAGCGGGCGGCCTACTCCGCGGGCGGGCCGGTGGCGAACTCGGGAGCGCCGCTCTGGCTGCTTTTGTCATTCCAGGGCAAGCGCAGGGTTCCGGCCAGGCCCTCGGCCATGACCGAGGGCAGGATGCGATAGAGGCGCGAGCGCAAATCGCGGTAGCCTTGAATGCCGGCGAACAAGTCGCTCATCAGCTCGCGGAAGCTGGGGCTTTGCGCGGTCAGAGAGACCATGCGCTCCAGAACGCTTTCGCCAAAAACCTGTCCTTTGTAGAAGCGCTCGGAAACGCGCGCGGCCAGGCGCAACTCGGGGAGCAACTCTTCTTCGAGGTGGACGCGGTAGTCGCCGGGCCGTCCGGCGAGCAGGGCGTTGGCGCACAACTCAGCCGAGCGCAGCGCGTAGTAAAGACCCTCGCCGGTAATCGGGTCCACCAGGCCGGCGCTGTCGCCGATCATGGCCCAGGCTTCGCCGCAGACTTGGAGCGCGGCGAAAGTCTGGGCGCGAAAGCTGGGCAGAATGTGCGAGAAGAAGCGCGCGCCATCCAAGTGGAAGCCGTTCTGTTTGAGCCAATGTTCTTCGAGCCAGCGTTCCAGCAGGCGGCGCAAATCGGCGGTCGAGGTTTCGCCCATCTTGGCGGCAATGCCGGCGGAAACGTGGTCCAGGCGAGGGAAGACCCAGATGTAGCCGGTGATTCCTTTCAGAAACTGGATCTGCATCAGAGAACTGCGGCCGGGGATGAAGTATCCCGCGGTGACCATGAGATCGCCCGGCGAAATCGGCGAGAGAAACTGCGCGCGAAACGAATTGCGGGCGCCCGCCGCCAGCAGCAGGTGAGAAGCTTTGTATTCATGCTGTGGCGTGAGCAGTTGCCAGACTGCGCCGGATCGCGCGATGCGGGTGACGCGCTCCTGGCGAATGTCAACACCGGCGCGACGGGCGCGCTCCAGCAACAATCCATTCAGCGCCAGGCGCGAGAAGATCGCGACCGGGTACTGCATGTGGAAGCGCACGCGCTGCCCCGACGGGCCGATCAACTCGCAGTGTTCAACGAGATTACGATCAACGGGTTGCATCGCTCCCGGCATTGGCCAGGAAGGGATATTGCAGCAAAGCTTTGTGGGTGAGGCCGCCGCCGCAGGGCTTCTCCCAGGCCAGCTTTTCGTCGAAAAGAAGGACGTGCTTGCCGCCCGTTGCCAGGAGCGCGCCGGCCAAAGCGCCCGCTGGCCCGCCTCCGACAATGGCAATGGGATGGTGCGTGCTCATGTGCCGATCACGGATTCTAGCGCACAGGAGACAGACTGGCCAGGGGCCGGCGAAGCTCCGCCGCGGTCCTGGCGAGTTCTCCTCAAGGCGGGGCGGGCAAGGAACTCCGCGAATCAGCGAGCTTGCCCGTCACTACGGAGTGGTGGAGTTGCTCAGCCCCTGCACGATGAACACTACCGCAATGGCCAGGATCATGACCCCCGACAAGACGCCGAGCACCTTGACGATGGGTGTGATCTTCTGCATCTTGGCCAGAACTTCCATGTGATCCTTATGCATCTGCGATTCGGTCTCATGGAGGTCGATGGAATCGTCGGCGTGCATGGTTAGAGTGCTGCGGTAGATCAGGAGGAGGATGAGTATCCCGGTCAGAATACCCCACGCCATCAGAAGCCCGAACATAGTAGGAGACATATGCCACCTCGGCGCTGAGATCGAGCCAATTCCCGAAATTGCCATCTTCGATTCCCAGCGAAAAACTGCCGTGGCGTCCGCTGGCGTTCGGGTACGGGCCCCTACTGCGAATGATTATAGACCCGTTGGCAAGTGGAGGCACCGACTTTGCGACTTCTTGCCTGGCGGGAGCATCTAGAAGACAGGTCAGGAAAGAAGCAGCGGCGGCTGAAGGGCGTTGCCGGGTCCGATTTCGGCCTTTGTTATAATCAGCAATTACAAGGAGATCAAACCGATGGCGACCACCTCCGCACCCGACGTACAGACCAATGCTCAGCCCACCACCAAGCCAGTTCTGACCCCGGCCGCGATTGCCAAGGTCAAAGAGATCATGGCGTCGCAGACACCGGTCCCGGCGGGATTGCGGTTGTCCGTTGTCGGCGGCGGTTGCTCCGGCTTTCAATACTCCATGGCCTTCGAGAACGGGGCCGGCATGATGGACAAGGTCTTCGACTATGACGGCTTGAAAGTTTACGTGGACGCCACTTCGCTGATGTATCTGGGCGGAGCGCATGTCGATTACATCGAGACCCTGGAAGGCGCCGGGTTCAAGTTCGACAACCCGAATGTGAAGAGCACCTGCGGCTGCGGCTCGTCATTTAATGTTTAACGGCCAAAGAATGGCGTTCGTGTAGGGCGGACACTCTTGTCCGCCGCCTTTGATTTTACTGTTGTTCTTGATCTTGCTGTTCCCGGTTACAGATATCCTGCACTGCTCTTCCTCGATTCGTATTGAGAACAAATCAAGATCAAAGGCAGCGGACAGGAGTGTCCGCTCTACACGCGCGAGCCTACTGTTGAGGCGTGGGCGTTGGCGTCTGCTGAGGTTGCGGTTGGAAGCTTTGGGTTGGACCGCCGGTGAGCGAGGATCCCGTCTGCAGCTGGTTGCCAAGTTGGTTCAAATTCAGGTTGGCGCCGTTCAAATTCGGAATCGTGGAAGCGTTAGGATTTACCGGTCCGGTCAGCAGGCCGATTGTGACGGTCTGCGGCTGATAAATGAAGAGCCAATCGTTGTAATGGTTCTTCCCGTAGAACTCACGAATGCTCTTCTGTTTTTTGTTCGTGCTCGCTACCCCGACGATTGGCCCTCCGCCATACACTTGCCCCGTGAGCCCGGCGCCGGAACCTGAGCCTGGATTGGAATTCGATGCGGACGAACCCGAATTTCCCCCAGCATCCGCCGCATTGCCGGAAGGTGCGCTTTCAGAATAGGAAATCGATGTCGCCTGCGCACCCGTGGCGCCAGACTCTTGCACTACGCCATTCACCGCTCCCGCGTTGATGAGATCGACTAGCCCCTGCTGTCCGCCTAACCCTGGCTGTCCGCCTAGCCCCGGCTGTCCGCTTAACCCCATTAGGATATCGGTCTGATGCAGAAATTTGAAGTCGTTCTCCTTGTGTGTGGCCGGGTTCCAACTCATCGGGTCCGTGTAGCGCTTGCGCAGGTAACGAATGTTGTTGGTATTTTCCAATTCCTCGACGCGCAGGGGGTAGCGGTTAAACTTCTTGTAAAAGTGCTGGATGGCGCGCATATAGGCGGTGCCCCGATGGATCATCTCCGCTTCGCGGTCGCGCTGGATCTGCTGGCGAATCCTGGGGAGCGCGGCCAGCGTGGCGATCGTCAGGAGCGTAATCGTCAGCATCATCGCGATCATCATGTAACCGCGCTGGCTATGCCGGCGATTTTGCAATTTCGCAATTTCGTAATTTCGCGATTTCAAACCGCGCCGCATCACTGTTCACTCACCTTCAAATTACGAATTACAAATTACCGATTGCAAATCAGCTATGGCCTTTATCCGGAGGTCCTTGACTTAAGGGCAGGCTCTGCCGGTTGTTGTTGACCACATCTTCCACGTCCACCGCTGTCGGCGAGATGCGCAGGACGCGATAGCGCCGGTCGACGATATCGCCCTCGGCGGCGATAAAAACGTCCTCGCCCTGCGACAGAAAAACCTTCTTCGTTTCTCCGGTCCGGTTGGCAAAGCCAAAGAACTTGAGCGTAATGGGCGGCGGCGGCGGAATGGGCGGCGGCGGGCGCAGAGTGGCAGACTGCTGTGGCGCGTCGGTGACGCCGCTTGCCTTGGGGGTTTCGATGGGCATGGAGCCCGCGACAAAGATATTTCTTCCGTTGCCCGCGTACTTGATTTCCTCGCTTTGGCGGAGCAGGTCCAGATCGAGCGTGGGATCCAGCCGTAGCTCTGCCGCGGGCACGATTTTTCCCGAAGCCGTGCCGCGCACGCCGGGCTTGGCCGTCGTCGCCGCCGGCTGCGCGGCCGCGGCCGGGGACGAGGGCCAGAACTCGTAGCCCAGGGTCAGCAGCGCAACCCCGCCCAACACCGCCAGCCATACAACTTGCTTCCGATTTTCGAATCCCAGTTTCACTCAGGCACCCGACCGCAGGTAGCTGTGCAGGGCGATTTGCAGGCCGACCGATTCCGAGCCTTGGCCCACCAAGTCCACGCCATCCACCGTGATAAACATCTTCGACCGTTCCAGCGTATTGATGAAACGCACCAGTTGCAGGTAGTCACCGGAAAAACTTCCCCCGATTTCAACCGGAACCACACCGGAGCCTTCCACGCCTTCTTCCTTGTAGGTCACCGACTGCATGCGGATCTCATTCTCGAGGGCCATCTTTCCCAGCTCGGTAAGCAGTTCGGAATCGCTGGCGGCAAAGCGGTTTTTGTAAAATCCGCCGATCTGGTCATTGGCCAGTACGATCTTCTTGTCCATGCCGCGCAGCGGTTCCGCTTCGCGGGTCTTCTTCTGTAGTTCGCCCCGCAGTTGGTCCAATTGCAGCTTGCGCGATGCCGCCGAACCCACCAGCGGCGAGAACAAGACCGCCACCGCCAGCGCATCGGCAGCCAGCATCGCCCCGATGGCAATTTTCAAGTTGCGCCGCGCATTGCGGAAGTCCGGCATTATTTTCCGCTCCTTTCCGCCGAGTCCGGAACATAAACCGCGTCCACCGTAGCCGTGACGCTCGCACCCGCCTCCAAACCCTGCCCCTCCGCCACCAATTGCGCATCCTGAAAATGCTTTGAGCCCTCCATGCGATGGACCAGTTCCACGGCGGCGGCGCGCGTGGTGCACACCACCTTCATCTCCAATTGCATCTGGTCTTGCTTGTTCAATCCCGGATGCAGCGAGACCACATTCAGGTTGGGAGGCATGACCTGCTCCAATTCCTCGAACACCCGGGTCCACGAGAAGGACTTGCGCTGAATGAGTTCATTGAGAAATCGCGATTGATCGCGCGTGCTGCGGTTAACGGCCAGGTCGAGATAGGCCTGCGCTTCCTCCCGTTCGCGATTGCGTTCCTCGATCTGCCGCTCCAGCCGCGCGATTTCATGCCGGTCTCTTCCGGCGTGGGTCCAGCCGCGCACCGCCCATCCCAGCAGGACGAGCGTCAAGACGCCCAGCAGCCCCACCCCGAATCCCCAGAGCGTCCAGAATTCACGGGCATCTTCATAGGGCCGGGTCGCGAGATTGATGTCCAAACGCATAATTATTCGATCACGACGAACAGCGCTCTACGAAATCAACGCTCCCACCACTCCCGCCATGCGCCAGCCCGGGACCGTCCCGCTAGCCGATCCAATCTGCGACGCCGTCACCAATTCCTCAACGGCGGCGCCGGATTGGCTCTTCAGCGCCTCCGCGGCGCTGCCCGCTTCCGGCAGGCCCGCCACGTACACGCGCTCAATGTTCAGGTTGTAAGTGTCTTGAAAAAACACCACTGAGGGATAGACTTCCTCCGCCAGTTGATCGCCGGTGATGGTCACACCGCTCACATTCTCGAGCGTCCGGAAGAGCAGCAGTTGCCCCCCCTCGAGGATTGCTATGCAAATGGTGCGCGCGTCCACCTTGACCACCAGCGTGGGCCGTTCCGCATCCGCGGCCCCCAGCGCCGCCAGCATCGATGGCATGACCATTCCCGGGCTGTAGCCCGCGTCGCGAAACGCGGACTCATATTCCTCGAGCACCGTGTTCAGCACCACCGCGGCCACCGCCCGCACGCCGCTTTTCGTCGTTTGCGCGTGATACGAGATCCGGGCATCGTCGGGATCGAACGGCAGAGACTTCTTGAGGCGGAAGCGCACCACCGCTTCGGCCTCGTCCCGCTTCGAGGGGAGCGTTTCGAAATCCAGCAGCACCACGCGCACCGAGGTGTCGGGCAGGATCGCGATCACGTCGCGCGACCGCGCGCCGATGCTGCCCAGGGCGCTTTCAATCGCCTGCCGCACCGCCGCGCCGTCGCGCAGGTTCGCTTCCATCAAATCCGGTACGAGCGTGCCCGGCGCCAATTCCCGCGCCGACGACATTTCCACCCTCCGCCCCGTGTCGGCGGCGCGGCCCGCCAGAACATGGTCCGCCGCGATTTCGCAGGCCAGCGCCGGACGGCGAACGTGTTTGGAAGAGATGATCATTTCCAGTTGTTATTGCCGGATCGAAATTACCTCTGCTTCGGCGCTCGGCGTTGGAATCGGCAACCGATCTTCTTTTAGTCCATCCAGATGAAACTCGATCGCTTCTTGGATCAGAGAGCGGACTTCGGCCCTGGTCCGGCCCGTGGTCACCACTCCCGGCAGGTCTGGAACGTAGGCTGCCCAACCGGTCTCGGACTTTTCGTAAACGACAACGTAGTTCAAGGTTTCAACCTCGCTTGTTTGAGAACGCTGTTCAAAGTGCCCGGAGGAAGATCGTCATTCGGATGCCCCGGCAAAGTGACGCGTCCGGGTTTCACCGGATGTTTGTATTGCCGATGACTTCCACGCGTTTGCCTCAGATACCAGCCGTCCCTTTCCAATAACTTAATGATATCCCGTACTTTCATGTAGAGAGTAGTTACCTCCGCGGATGCCTGGACTGGACCAGCCTGTCCCTGGAGCGCCGGGCGTCCCCGCCCGGCCGCCGCACTGCTGGACCCTTCGGCTTCGCTAAGAGTTTGTGACTTTATTGACTTTTTGCCATTTTTAGGGCACTTAAGTCTTTTTCTTTCAACAACGCTCTTCGAGAGAAATCAAAAAAGTCACAGCCCTCAGGGCAGGCTCGCGAGACGCCCGGCGCTCCATCATGTGTCCCCAGCCTCAGCGCATGCTCTCGATAAAGGTGACTTTGTTGATCTCCTTCAGAGTAGTGGCCCCGCTCCGCACCTTGTCGAGCGCCGATTCGCGCAGAAAGCGCATGCCCTCGTCGCGGGCGGCCTTGCGGATCTCGGAGGTCGGCCTCTTCTCTAAAATCATCTCGCGAATCCGGTCGGTCAAATCGAGCAGCTCATGGATCGCCGTCCGGCCCCGGAATCCGCTGCCCGCGCATTCGATGCAGCCCTGGCCCTCGTACAAAGGAATCTGCGACCACTCCTGCGGGTCCAATCCGCTGGCCTCGAGCACGTCGTTCGGATAATGCACGGCGGTGCGGCAGGAATCGCAAATCACGCGCACCAGCCGCTGCGCCAGAATGCAGTTCAGCGCCGAGACAAAGTTGTAAGGCTCCACGCCCATGTTGAGGAAGCGCCCCAGCACGTCAACCACGTTGTTGGCGTGGACGGTGGTGAACACGAGGTGGCCGGTCAGCGCCGACTGGATGGCGATTTGCGCCGTTTCGTTGTCGCGTATCTCGCCCACCATGATCTTGTCGGGATCGTGGCGCAGAATGGAACGCAGTCCGCGCGCAAACGTCAGCCCCTTTTTTTCGTTGACCGGAATCTGGGTGATGCCGCGGATTTGGTACTCCACCGGATCTTCAATGGTGATGATCTTGTCTTCGTCGCTCTTGATCTCGTTGACGGCGGCGTAGAGCGTCGTGGTTTTGCCGCTGCCCGTCGGCCCGGTCACCAGCACCATGCCGTACGGCTCCTTGATATAGCGCCGGAAGCGCCGCAGATCGTCTTCGGCGAAGCCGACCACGTCGAGCGTGAGCTTCTTGAACTTCTCGCTCATCGACTCCTTGTCGAGCACGCGCAGCACGGCGTCTTCGCCGTGGATCGAAGGCATGATGGAAACGCGGAAGTCGATGGCCCGCCCGCTGTACTTCACCCGGAAGCGTCCGTCCTGGGGCACGCGGCGCTCGGAAATGTCGAGTTCGCTCATGACCTTGATGCGCGAAATGATGGTCGAGTGGTGCTCCCGTCCAATGGGCGGCATGGCGTTGGTGAGCACGCCGTCGATGCGAAACTTGATGACCACCGAATCGTCCCGCGTCTCGATGTGGATGTCGCTCGCCCGCCGCTGCAAGGCCGTGAAAATCGTGGTATCGACGAGACGGATGATCGGGCTCATGTCTTGGCCCGTTGTCGCCGTCAACTTGTCGATGGAAATGTTTTCGTCGTTGCCCGCTTCGTCCTCGCGGATCACGTCCAGCGTGAAGCCCTCGCTCGCGTCTTCCAGAACGCGCTTCGACTGCTCGGTCTTTTGCAGGATGTCGGAGATCTGCTTTAGCGTCGAAACTTTGGTGACGATGCGCTTGCCCAGCAGCAGGCTGATTTCGTCGATCATCATCAACTGGCTGGGATCGGCAATGGCGATCGCCAGCCGCCCGTCTTCCGTTTCTTCCAGGGGCACGAACTTATAGCGGAACATCAGATGCACCGGGATATTCGCGAAGAGATCGTGGTGCAACTGAAAATCGGTCAGATCGATGAATTCGCAGCGGTAGCGGCGCGCGATGTCGCGCCCTCGTTCCACTTCGTCGACCACGAGCGCCGGATCTGGCACGAGTTTCCCGCCATTGCCGCCCCCCAGTACTGTCTTCTTGTCCGCCATACCCATTCCAGTATTCAGCCCCTTCCCCAGCCTCGTTTTCGCCGGCCCAGCGTTTTCGCGGTCCTAATTAGTGCACCATTAGTGCACTTGGGCTCCCAAGGTAAAGATCGGCATATACAAGGAAATCAATATGCCGCCGACAACCACCGCCATGAAAACCAGGATCAGCGGCTCGATCAGCGCCATGGCCGCGCTCAACGCCGTCTGCACGTCCTCTTCATAAAACTCCGCCACCGAGCTGAGCATGGCCGGCAGCGCGCCCGTCGATTCGCCGACCTCCAGCATTTCCACCGCGAGATCGGGAAACAAATTTTGCGTCTCCAGGCTGTGCGCCAGGCTCTGTCCTTCTTTTACCCGCTCGGCGGCGGCGGCGACTCCGTTCAACATCTGCCGGCTGCTCAGCGATTCGGCGGCCGTTTGCATCGCCGGCACCAGCGGCAGGCCGCCTTGCAGCAGTGTGGCCAGAATGCGCGAGAAATTCGCCACCTGGTACTTGAGCCGAATTTCCCCGATCAGCGGCAGCGACAGCAGAAACTTGTCGATGCTCGCCGCGCCCCGATCGCTCCGCTTCCACCGTAACAGCAAAACCACGGCCACCGCCCCGGCCAGCGCCACCATCCACCCATACTTCTGCGCGTTCAGGCCGAGCGACAGCATGAACACCGTGATCGCCGGCAACTGCGCTCCCATGTTTTCGAACAGATCGGCGAACTTCGGCACCACGTAGGTGAGCAGAAAAATCAGCATCAACGTCACCACCGTTATCAGCAGCGCCGGATACACCAGCGACACAAACAGCTTCTTGCGGAACGTCTGCACCATCCGCTGATAGGCGATGAACCGGCTCAGGACTTCTTCCATGTTGCCGCTTTTTTCGCCCGCCAGCAGCGTGGTCGTGTACATCTTGGGAAACATTTGCTGGGCGGCAAACGCATCCGACAGCAACTCTCCGCCTTTGACGCGCTCGCGCACGTTTTCCAGCAGTTGCAGCAAGAACTTGTCGCGCTGCCGCTTGATCAAAAGATCGAGCGCCGTCAGGATCGGCAGTCCCGCCTTGATCAGCGTCAGAAACTGCTGATTGAAGATGAGAAACGCACCCTGCCTCAGTTTGCCGCGCTTGCCCCCGCCCCTGCTCAATATGGTCCGGGGCTTGACCCAGTACACCAGGTATCCCTGCTGCACGAACCGGTCGTGGACCTCGGCTTCGGAATAGCCCTGCTCCACCTGCTCCCGCAGATGACCCTGTTCGTCGGCGACTTTGATCAGGAATTCCGCCATACGCTATCGTCCGCTCGTGTAGGCCGTACGCCCTCGCCCGCCCAGCCGAGCGCGGCTCGGCAGCTTCGGCGGACACAGCAATTCCAAACTCGCTATAGGGCCTGCGCATTGATACTGATACGCCGCTACGGCCCCATGTCTCCTTCCACCGTCTCCACCCCCGGCGGCGCGGCGAACTGAAACTGGCTGTCGGGCAACTCCGGATTCTCCTTCCATCCGGCAAAGCGGAACTCGGTCGCCGCCCCATCCGCCTCCATGAGCACGATGCGGACAATCTGATAGGACGGCGCGATCTCCAGTTCGACCTCGCTCACCTGGTCCGCCATGCTCTGTGAAACGACGCTCCGCGGAACCCCTCGCAGCACCGTGTTCCCAGCGCCCACCGGCGCTTGATCCACAGCCTTGGAAAGTCCTCGTAATTCATTCTCCAGCTTGGTTTTACCAAGCAAAAAGGCCAACGGCGAACGGGCGTCTTCCAGCCTCCGCAGCGGCGATTTTCGCAGTTGCCGTTCCGCTGGCAGGTAAAACCACACCGCTTCGCCGTCGCTGATAAACAGCTTCTCTTTGGGAGAACGGTATTCCCACCTCATCTTGCGTGGCTTTTTCAACCAAAGTGTGCCGGTTTCGACGCGCTCCGCGCCATCGCCCCGCCCATCACTCCAATAGATCTCGGTGAAGTCCGATTGCAGGCTGCGCAGGCGGTTGTAATGCTCGTCCACGGCCCGGGCGAGCTGGCGCACATCTTGAGCATGAGCGTCCTGGGCGCGGGCAAAGGAGATGAAGCAGAGTCCGGCGACTGCCATCGTCGCCAGCCAGCAAAACGATCCATTCCTCAAGTCGGCTCGATTCCTCAATACTCGATTTTACCCGCGCCACCGGTTGCCGAGCGCGCTCAATAATTGTTGGAAGAAACTTGAGGACACGCAAGCACGCTAACAAAATGGAGAAAACGTCGTTCGCTGTTCGCTATTCGCGTGAAGCCGAACAGCGACTAGCGAACAGCGCCCCCGCTACTTCTTCGCTGGATTGCCAACCGGAAGCGGTTGCGGCGGCTCGGCGCCCGGTGGCAGCCCCTTGGTGATGAACGGAATACTTTGCGGGTCCCGCACTTCGATCCGGCCATCCGGCATCAGCTTGTACGGGCGTTCCTTGGGATCGGTGGGCGTTCCACGGATAAAGCCCGCGCGTTCCAGATCGCCCATGCTGGCCGGCAACTGTCCGGTTTGTTGGCGGTACTTTTCCACCACCTGCTCCAGTTGCGTCACCTCTTCATCCACTTGCAGAGCGAGCAAATGCTCGACTGCGTTCTGCCGGATCAGTTCATCTTTGGTGCTCTGGTAGGTCGTGGACCACAACATGCGCGCCGTATCGAATTCGCCCGCATGTTGCGCCATCCGCGCCGCCAGAATGGGCATGAAGGCGTTGGCCCCCGGCACCTGTGCGCCCTGCGCGAACGCATTCGCCGCACTGGCGTAGTCCTTGAACTCGGTGTAGTAGAGAAATCCCAGGTTGTAGTAAAGCCGCCACTGGTTGGGGTTGTGCGCGATGCCGTAGCGCATCAGCGCGAGTGCGGACTGCGGCGCGCCCGCGCCGTTGGGCGGTTTTGGGGCCAGAAAGTTGGCCCCGAACCGATACGCCGGCAAAATCCCCGGATCGAGTTCGGTCGTGATTTCGAGCAGCGGCGCCAGCAGGTGGAAATCGCTGGAATGGTTGTGATGTTGTTCTCCGAAATACTGCACCGCGCGCGTCCAGTAAATGTCGGCCATGAGGCCGGTGTAGCCCAGGCTCATGCGCCGCAGCATTTTAGGTGAGCGCAGATAAAGCGCCGCCTGCGCGGCCGCTCCCCGCCGCATGTGGTCGATTTGATCGAGCGTCGCCACCGTGCCCGCCAGGGAGAACAAGAGCACAGCGGCCGCCGCCAGACGCACGCGCCGCGCGCCGCTCATTTCAGGTTCCGGCGCTCGAAAATCAGCACCGCTCCCGAGATCGTCATTGCGGAATACAGCAGCGCGTACACGGTGTTGTAGAGGACCAGGCGCCCGGGTATGGCGTCGCCGTGCGCCACCTGGCCAATCGCGTTCAAAGCGGAAAAATTCGGCACCAGATAGGCGATGGCGGTCGCCATCCAGCGCTCGAACCCATGCGTGATTCTGGCAAAGCCGCGCAGGTCCTCCGCCAGGCTGCCAATCACGAACAGCGCGAAGGTGAAGACCGCCGACATCAGCGGCGTCGAAAAGGACGAGAAAAACAGCGCCAGCGCGCACACAATGAGAAACTGCAAGACGATGAAGTAGAGCGCGACCAGGATCCACGCGTCCATCTTCTGGAACCTGTGCGCCACATAAAGCAGCGCCAGAAACACGCCGACCGCCATCAGCAACGTGTTCACCACCAGCGTTCCCGTGAGCCCGAAAAATTTGCCCACGACGAACTCCCAGCGGCGCACCGGCCGCGACAGCACCGTGTATAACGTGCGTTTGTCTATCTCTTTCGATACCAGGCCAATCCCGATGAAGATGGCGATCACCACTCCGAACAACGACACCGCCGTCAGCCCCAGGTTCACCACCACCAGACGCTCGATGTCGATGGAAATTTCTCCCACCAGAATCGCCGCCCCCGAGAGCAGCAGCGCAAACGCGATCAGGTTATACAGCACCCGGTCGCGCACCGCTTCGCGAAAGGTGTTGAAGGCGATATAACCGATGCGCGAGTTCATGCCCCCGGAGTTCATGCACCCACCTCTTTCCGGCCGTCTTCCTGGCGGACTTCTTTCTGGACTTCCGCGGGCCGTAGTTTCTGGATGTAGTATTCCTCGAGCGAACTGCGCACCGGCGCGAGCGAAATCAGCTTGAGCCGATCGCGGCGCAACACTTCGAGCGCCGCATCCTGCCGCTCTTCCGGCAATACCGCGTTCACCATGTCGCCGCTGACCCGAGCTTCCGCCCCCAGGCCGGTCAAACCCGCCGGCACCTTTTGCGCGCAAAAAATAATTTCGATTTTGCCCTGCGTTTCGGAGGTCAATTCCGCCACCGCTCCCACGCCGCGCAACTTGCCCTGGTTGATTATCCCCACCCGGTCGCAAAGCGCCTCCGCATCCGACAAAATGTGCGTGGAAAAGAAAACCGTCTTGCCTTCGGAGCGCAGTTGCTGGATCAAGTCCCGGACCTCGCGCCGCCCCATCGGATCCAGTCCCGACATCGGCTCATCCAGAAACACAACCCTGGGATCGTGCAAGACCGCCTGCGCCAGGCCCACCCGCTGCAACATGCCCTTGGAGAACTTGCGCAACTCGACTCCCGCGGAATCGCTCAATCCCACCCGCGCCAGCATCTCCTCTACCCGCGCCGAGCGCCCTTTCGCCGCCATGCCAGAAAGCTGCCCATAATAGTTGAGCAGTTCTCTGGCGCTCAGATGGTCGTAGAAGTAAGGCTGCTCGGGCAGAAATCCGATCTGCGATTTCACCCGCGGATCGTCCCTGTCCATCCCCAAAATTCGCGCCCTTCCCGCCGTCGGGAACACCAGCCCCATCAAGAGTTTGAGGGTAGTAGTCTTGCCCGCGCCGTTGGGGCCGAGGAAGCCAAACACCTCTCCCTCTTCGATGGTCAGGCGGAGCGGATGCAGGGCAAGCTTCGGCCGCTTGCGCCAGAATCCGACGAGATATGTCTTTTCGAGGTCGAGAATTTCAATCGCAGCCATGGCCATGTGTGCCGTGCCAAGCCTCTTGCGTGGGATGCAGAACTTCGTCCAATTAGAGCATTTTCCGAGCTGCTATAGAGGGAGCCGGGAACGGGTAGGGCACGGCTTCAGCCGTGCCGTCAGGACTTACAACGGGTTTCGGCTTTGGCCGCTGAAGGCGCGCACTCTACACCATCACGAGAAATGCTCTAAGAGGATTATAAGCAAGGCGGTAGCGTCGTGCGAGTGCGTGGCCACCCGAAGCGTTACGAAGGTAAATGGCCGGTTCGGAGCGAGCCAGCCTGGGAAGCGCTCCACAAAATAAAAGAAGCAGAGGATTTCTCCTCTGCTTCTTTCCGGCTTGTACCCTCCTCCAGGTACTTTGCCAAAGTCAAACTTATTGCAGTGGGGTCTCGGTTCCGGCGCAGCTAGTCGCGCCCGCAGCGGCGACCCGCACCACTGCATCCTGGACCGAGCAGAAGACGCGCACGCCCGTTTTGTTCACGCCCTGGGGCGATGCGACGAATTGATAGGCGGTAGCCGGAGTGCCGGTCACACCGCTCAGAGCGAAGTTATAGCCGCTCTTCGTTCCTGATGCTATCGCGCTATCGATCAAGCAAGCGCCAGTCGATGTCGGCACAGTGGAGCCAGTGCAGGTGCCCCCCAGGTTCGTCAGGGCGGATGCATAGCCTGTCGTCGGGTAGACAGAGAAATAGGAAATCTGTGCCGAGTTCAAGGTGCGAACGCCGGCCACCGCGGACGACTCATTGGCCGCAATGCGCGCGCGCAGCAGGTTTGGGATGGCAATCGCGGCGATGATCAAGATGATCGCAACCACGATCAGCAGTTCGATCAGTGAAAAGCCCTTTTGTTTCCGCATTGAAGAATTCCTCGTTCTGGTTCGACTGTTCTTGGTTGGATGACCAACTCGCGTCTACTGTGGCACTCTGAGGGCCATATCTCAAGTGACGGAAGTCGGATGTCCTTAGGGGCGGAAGTCCAACGTTTTCAGCGGATTCCCGTGGATTGTCAATCCTCAGGTGCGCGCGATTCCGTCAGTGTGGCACTTTCAGAGAGCGCGGCTGACAAATTTTGGCACTGGCCCCTGGTGTCCATCTTCGCCTTCAAGCGAACTGTCAGATGCCGCAGCTCTGCGTCCGCCGTTTTCGGCGCTCTCCCCCCGCAGCGCGCATAACATTGTCCGGCAGTGGATCTCCAGGCGCTGGCGACGGGCCCTCCTGGGAAACGCTCCACAAAATGAAAGAAGCAGAGGATTTCTCCTCTGCTTCTTTCCAGCTTGTACCCTCCCCCAGGTACTCTGCCAAAGTCGAAGCTATTGGACCGGGGTCTCGGTTCCGGCGCAGCTAGTCGCGCCCGCCGCGGCGAGCCGCACCACTGCATCCTGGGTCGAGCAGAAGACGCGCACGCCCGTTTGGTTCACGCCCTGGGGCGATGCGACGAATTGATAGGCGGTAGCCGGAGTGCCGGTCACACCGCTCAGAACGAAGAGATAGCCGCTCTTCGTTCCCGATGCTATCGCGTCGTCAATCAAGCAAGCGCCAGTCGATGTCGGCGTAGCGCCGCCAGTGCAGGTGCCCCCCAGATTTGCCAGAGTGGATGCATAGCCCACCGTTGGGTAGGCGGAGTAGTACGAAACTTCTGCCGTGTTTAACGTGCGAACCCCCGATACCGCGGACGACTCATTGGCCGCAATGCGCGCGCGCAGCAGGTTCGGGATAGCAATCGCGGCGATGATCAGAATGATCGCCACCACGATCAGCAATTCGATCAGTGAGAAGCCCTTTTGTTTCCGCATTGAAATTATCCTCGTCTCCCTCTTGATTGTTCGTGGTTGGATGACCAACTCGCGTCTACTGTGGCACTCTGAGGGCCATATCCCAAGTGACGGAAGTCGGATGTCCTCAGGGGCGGAAGTTCAGCGTTTTCAGCGGATTCCCGTGGATCGTCAATCCTCAGGTGCGCGCGATTCCGTCAGTATGACACTTTCAGAGAGCGCGGCTGACAAATTTTGGCACTGGCCCCTGGTGTCCATCTTCGCCTTCAAGCGAACTGTCAGATGCCGCAGCTCTGCGTCCGCCGTTTTCGGCGCTCTCCCCCGCAGCGCGCATGACATTGTCCGGCAGTGGATCTCCAGGCGCTGGCGACGGGCCCTCCTGGGAAGCGCTCCACAAAATAAAAGAAGCAGAGGATTTCTCCTCTGCTTCTTTCCAGCTTGTACCCTCCCCCAGGTACTTTGCCAAAGTCAAACTTATTGCAGCGGGATTTCGGTTCCGGCGCAGCTAGTCGCGCCCGCCGCGGCGACCCGCACCACTGCATCCTGGACCGAGCAGAAGACGCGTACGCCCGTTTGGTTCACGCCGATCGGCGATGCGACGAGTTGATAGGCAGTAGCCGGAGTGCCGGTCACACCGCTCAGAGCGAAGTTATAGCCGCTCTTTGATCCCGACGTTACCGCGTCATCGGTCAAGCAAGCGGCAGCCGATGTCGGCGTAACGCCGCCAGCGCAGTCGCCCCCCAGATTTGACATGGTGGATGCATAACCTATCGACGGGTAGGCGGAGTAATACGAAATCTGTGCCGTGTTTAACGTGCGAACCCCCGATACTGCAGACGACTCATTGGCCGCAATGCGCGCACGCAGCAGGTTCGGGATGGCAATCGCGGCAATGATCAGAATGATCGCCACCACGATCAGCAATTCGATCAGTGAGAAGCCCTTTTGTTTCCGCATTGAAAAATTCCTCGTTTTCGTTCGACTGTTCGGGGTCGGATGACCAACTCGCATCTACTGGGGCACTTTGAGGGCCAGATCCGAAGTGACGGAAGGCAGATGTCCTTGTGGGCGGAAGTTCAGCGTTTTCAGCGGCTTTCCGTGGAATCGTTAGTCCTCGGTTGCTCGCGATTCCGTCAGTGTGGCACTTTCAGAGAGCGCGGCTGACAAATTTTGACACTGGCCCCTGGTGTCCATACTTCGCCTTTAACCCACACGTCAGGCACCGCAGCTCACCGTCCGCCGTTTTCGGCACTTCCCCTGCAGCGCGCATGACATTGTCCGGCAGTGGATGTCTGGCAGCCCGTGGTGGAAGTCGGCGCGCAGTGGATGGGTAACACTATTCATGAATTGTCATCCCGAGCGCAGCGAGGGATCTGCATTTTCGCGGCAAACTACAGATCCCTCGCTGCGCTCGGGATGACAAAATCAGGTGAATTGAGGGTGAAACTGCGGGTTCTCGCTTTTACCACGGGCTGCCAGGCGCTGGCGGCTGGCCCTCCTGGGAAGCGCCCCACAAAATAAAAGAAGCAGAGGATTTCTCCTCTGCTTCTTTCCAGCTTGTACCCTCCCCCAGGTACTTTGCCAAAGTCAAACTTATTGCAGCGGGGTCTCGGTTCCGGCGCAGCTAGTCGCGCCCGACGCCGCAACCCGCACCACTGCATCCTGGGTCGAGCAGAAGACGCGCACGCCCGTTTGGTTCACGCCCTGCGGCGATGCGACGAATTGATAGGCGGTAGCCGGAGTGCCGGTCACACCGCTCAGAGCGAAGAGATAGCCGCTCTTCGTTCCCGATGCTATCGCGCTATCGATCAAGCAAGCGCCAGTCGATGTCGGCACAGTGGAGCCAGTGCAGGTGCCCCCCATGTTCGTCAGAGCGGCTGCATAGCCCACCGTTGGGTAGGCGGAGTAGTATGAAATCTGAGCAGTGTTCAAAGTGCGAACACCGGCCACTGCGGACGACTCATTGGCCGCAATGCGCGCGCGCAGCAGGTTCGGGATAGCAATCGCGGCGATGATCAAGATGATCGCAACCACGATCAGCAGTTCGATCAGTGAGAAGCCCTTTTGTTTACGCATTGAAATTATCCTCGTCTCCCTTTGATTGTTCCTGGTTGGATGACCAACTCGGGTCTACTATCGCACTCTGAGGGCCACAGTCCCAAGTGACGGAAGGCAGATGTCCTTGTAGACGGAAACTCAGTGTTTTCAGCGGCCTTCCGTGGAATCATACCCTCCTCAGTCACTCGCGATGCTGTCAGTATGACACTTTTGGAGAAAGGACTGACAAATTTTGTCACTCGCTCCCCGCCGCCATCCGCAACCTCGAATGCGCAAGTCAAATGCCGCGACTCCGCCGTTATGAACGCTCGCTCCCGCTCTTCTTGCGCCCGCCTCGGTGGCACAGCATCGTCTAAGTCAACACCGCTCGCGTTAGAATCGGTTTTGGCAGGCCGTTTCGCGGTATTGTCGAAGAGCAGCGAACGTTCGGCCAAGCGGGCCGTCTCCGGCTAACAGCATGTCCACATCCCGCGAAATGCGCGTTGTCATCTTCTGCCTCTTGCTGGTGGCTGCGACTCTTGCCTTCTACAATCCCGTCGTTCATAACCGGTTCATCGATTTCGATGACTTGTCCTATATTCTGAAAAATTTCCATGTTCTGCATGGTGTGACGTGGGACACCGTGAAGTGGGCGTTCACGACTTTTCGCGACGGAAACTGGCATCCGCTGACCTGGCTGTCGCACGCCCTGGACTGCCAGCTCTTTGGGCTCAATCCCTTGGGCCACCACTACACCAGCCTTCTGCTGCACGCGGCCAGTGCGGTGCTCCTCTTCCTGCTCTTGCGGCGGGCCACTGGATCCACCGGTTGCAGTCTGATGGTGGCCGCTTTGTTTGCCCTGCACCCGGTCAACGTGGAATCCGTAGTCTGGGCCGCCGAGCGCAAGAATGTGCTCAGCATGTTGTTCTTCCTGCTCACCCTCCACGCTTACGACCGCTACGCGCGCGCCGGTGGCCGGTATCTCTATTCGTTGGTAATCGTTTTGTTTGCGCTGGGCCTGCTGGCGAAATCGCAGATCGTCACTCTGCCCTTTGTGCTGCTCCTCTGGGACTACTGGCCACTGGGGCGAATGGACGCAACGTCTGCAGCGGCGGCGGGCGCGCCGGCAGGCTCGCCTGCGGCGCCTACTCCACGCTCGTTCGCCTGGCTGGTTTGGGAGAAGTCGCCGCTGTTCGTGCTGGCCGCGGCGGAATCGGTCGTCACCGTGGTGGCGCAGCGCGCCGGGGCCTCGGTGCGCACGCTGGCGGAAGCTCCCATGCCGGTGCGGCTGGAGAATGTTGTCGTCTCCTATGTGAGATATATCGGGAAAGCGTTTTGGCCCTCCCATCTCGTGCCCTTGTATCCCCGTCCCGTGAGTTTGCTGCCCGCCTGGCAGGTGGTCGGAGCGGCCACGCTGCTGCTCCTGGTCTCGGCGCTCGTGCTCGGCTGGCGCGACCGCCGCTATCTGCCGGTCGGCTGGTTCTGGTTTCTGGGGACTTTAGTTCCCATGATCGGCATTGTCACGGTCGGCGAGCAGGCGATGGCCGACCGCTATGCCTACATCCCCTTCATCGGTTTGTTTGTCGCCGTCGTGTGGGGCCTGGACGCGCTGGCCTCCGCGCTTCGCATCCCCGGCCGGTGGCGCGCCGCTGCCGCTCTTCTCGTGGTCTTGCTTCTTGGATGCCGCACCTATCGCCAAATCCCTTACTGGCACGACGATGAAACCCTCTGGCGCTACACCTTGAGCGTCACCGAGCGGAATTACACGGCGCACGACAATCTCGCGCTCTATTTGCTCAAGCAGGGCCGGCCCGAAGAGGCGATCGTGCATTTTCACGCGGGCAAGTCTCTTCACACCTATCCGCCCGACCAACTCCTCGCGCTCGCTGTGTACGAATTGAGTGTTGCACATCCCCAGGAAGCGATCGACGAATGCGCTTCGGCGCTGCGCGCTTCCGCCGATCCCAAGGTTCAGGCCGCCGCGTGGGGCGAGCTGGGATACGCCTACTTGCAGCTGCACGACTATGATCGGGCCGCTGGCAGCTACCAGACGGCCCTCCGTCTGAATCCCGAGGACGCGGTCGCGCTGATGGTTTCCGGCCTTCTGGCTCTGCGCCAGGGGCAGTCCGATGTGGCTGTCATCCAGTTCTACCGCGCGGTGACCGTCGATCCCAGCGATCTGAATGCCGTTCTCTTCTCGCAAGCTCTGCGCCGCGCCGGCCGCACGGCAGAGGCCGACTCCGCTTGGGCGCAGGTCCAGAAGATATCCCCCGACCCACACCAGGCCCAAATCGAGGCCGCACAGTTACTCTCCCTGGTTGGCCTGAAGCCGCTGTAGAGGCGCGACCGCAAGACACTTTCACCGCCGCGACGCCGGGCACTGTAAAGCCGGGCACTGTAAACATGTAGGGCGGACACTCCTGTCCGCCCGCCCTTGCCTTTGGTTTTTGGTGCATTTTCAGGGTTACCGTACCCCGCTCGTGTGGGGACGGGCGTCCTCGCCCGTCCAAGCCGAGCGCAGCTCGGCAGGTGCCTGTGGTTACAGCAATTCTGGAACCGCCCTAAAGCTGATAGCTGACAGCTCTCAGCTACTTTCCCAAAATCCGCCGCGCCAATTCGCCGCGCGGGACCGTCACCTGTTCGCCGGAGGCCAAATGCTTGAGTGCGAAGGCGTCGGCCGCCACTTCGTTCTCGCCGACGATGAGGATGTATCGCGCTCCCATCTTGTCGGCGGCCTCGAACGATTTTTTCAAGCGAAAAGACTCGTCCCCAAGATCCACCACCAGATCGTGCCGCCGCAGTTCGCGCGCCACACACGCGGCCTCGCGATTCATCCCCGCCCCGAGCGGAGCAACATAAACGTCGGGCTTGCGCGCAACCGATTCCGCCGTCGCCGCCAGCAAAGACACCAGCCGGTCTTCTCCGATGGAAAAACCAATCCCCGGAGCCGCCGGGCCGCCGAGGGATTCCGATAATCCGTCGTATCTTCCGCCGCCAAGGACCGCATTCTGCGCCCCGAGCCCGCCGTGCGTAAATTCAAATGTAGTGCGAGTGTAGTAGTCGAGTCCTCGCACCAGGCGCGGGTTTTCGACGTAAGGGATGTGGACGGCGTTAAGAATGTTTTTAACTTCTTCGTAGTGCTTGCGGCAATCCTCGTCGAGAAACTGTCCAATGGTTGGGAGAGTTTCGATAATCGGCTGATCTTCGAGGACTTTGCAATCGAAGACGCGCAACGGATTGGTCACGGCGCGGCGCTGGCAGTCGGCGCACATTTTTTCCACGGCGGGCGCGAGCGCCTGGCGCAGAGCTTCGTTGAATTTCGCGCGGTCGGCAGGGCAGCCTATAGAGTTCAGTTCGAGCGTCCAGTTCTTGATGCCTACGCGGTCGAGCAGCGTGGCCAGGAGTTCCAAAAGTTCTGCGTCCTTGGCGGGAGACTGACTGCCGCTGGCGGCGGGGCCGATGATTTCCGCTCCGATTTGATAGAACTGGCGGTATCGGCCTTTCTGGATTCGCTCGCGGCGGAATTGCGGTCCGATGTAGAAAAGTTTGTTGAGGCCGCGCTCCCAAAGTTTGTGTTCAATGTAAGCGCGGACGACGCCGGCCGTGTTTTCGGGACGCAGAGTCAGCAATTGCGGAGACTCCGCTTCGACCGCTTCAATTTCGACTCCCTCCCTATCGGCTTCTCCGCGAAACGTATCATCTATCGCCGCATCTTGGGGAACAATCAGCACAAGCCGCAGTTTGCGTCCGGTGGTTCGAATCGTAAGCTGATGATCACGTAAAAACCTGGAAAGAATATCGAGGGACTGCATGTCAGGTTCGAACGCCGCCCTCAAAACGACGTACATGTAGTCCTGAGTTTCCACAACCCGAAGCGGAAGACCCGAGGTCAAAGAAGTCAATGCATTCTTAAAGACTACTTCCTTGACATGCTGTTGAAGCCAGGCGTTCAGCAAGGCGTTTTCCGATTGTCTGTCGGGCCAAGTGAACATTTCTTTCGAGACGATGTCGGTTTCTTCGCCGACGCCGCGGGCGAACAATTCGGTGGACTCAAAGATGGGTGTGCGAATCTCGTGGAAGTTGTAGGCGCGGAAAACGTCGCGCACGGCGGCTTCGACAAAATTCCACAGCGCCGTGTCGGGCGGAAGCAGGTCGCGGGTTCCTCGGGGAGATTTAATCATCGGTTGTTGGTCGCTAGTCTTTGGTCGTTAGTCGTTCGTCGTTCGCTCAAGTCCGCAGCATTCTCTCACGGTTGTGGCAATTGATTTAGGAAATCTCCGATTAAGTTTGTTTGCGGATGGTTTTGGGTAGGGCACGGCTTCAGCCGTGCCGCTAGAGTTCGCCAAATATGCGGCTTTAGCCGCTGCGGGCCGATCTGCCAAAACCCAACTCGCTCTCGAACACTTAATCAGACCTTCCTTAGTTTAACGTCGAATCGGCATTTTGCGGGTGTGTGCAGGGTTGCACTTTCAGCACGTCACAATTCGCCTGCGGCAAAACCTGACAATGTACTCGGGTGCGTTCTGGCTAACCGCCGGAAGGCCCAGACAGAGGCGCCTCCGAGCAATACCACTAGAATACAGTTGAACCACAGCAATCGATTGGGGCCACTCACCCACACCAGAGGTGCGGGTGCGGTTGGCGGAAATCTCCAGGCGGCAATGAATTCCAGAGCGTCGGCGCTACTATGCAGAAGGATTGCCGGTACAATGGAGCCGCTCCTGTAAGTCAGCAATCCATAGAGCGCGCCCCAGCCAATGTCGAAGAGAATCGCCGGCAAAAATGCATCATGGGTCAGGTGCGCCAGGCCGAAAACAATGCTGGTAATGGAGATGCCCACGGCGGGGCCATAGCGGCGCTCCAGTGATCCTTGCAGGTAGCCGCGGAAACCTGCTTCTTCGCCAATTCCCGCAACCAGGGCGCTCATGAGCAGGCTTGGTAACAAGGTGCTGACAGGAATGCGGGAGAAATCGGAAGGTGGAGGTTGCGGCCAGCGGATCAGCCTGTGGGACAGGATGAACAACGCGATCGACGCGGCCAACCCGAGTCCTCCTGCCACCAACGACCATCGCCATAGTGATGGAGATAGCGGCTCGGCGCGAAGACCTGCGCGGCGTGCGGCGGCGGTGGAGCGGGGCCACCCCCATCCTTTCAGGAATCGCCAGTAGAAGACCAGAAATACCGCCATGACAACTGCCGCCCAAGGCAACTTCGGCCAGAATCTCAAGTTGGACTGGACGAGAGTTCCCCACACCACAGTCGTTGTACCAGTCACTGCGATCGCCGCCAACAAAGCGCGCAGCAGCAAGGGGAGACGGTTCCACATAGATAGATCCTAGTCTATCTTCTTATGCGGTTATTGAGATGGAGATGTTTTTTGAACCTGGCAAAAGTCGGGTGATAATAAAGCCACAACCGGACGAGGCAATGGCGGCGAAAAGCCCCACTTCCCGAAAAGCGCGGCGCCATCGCACCTTAATTGGAAGCCAGCACGTCGTCGTAGTAATTCAGCAGCGCGCGTTTGGGCGCGTCTTTTAGTCCTTTCAGCGGGACTTTCTGGTCCACCGAACTGTTCCCGGTCAAGCGCGCGCGTCCCAGGCTGACAACGTGGCCGTCGGCAAGTTCCAGGTAGACGGGCACGAGCATGCGGAACTTGTCGTCCACGCCCGACTGCGTGACCTTGAAGCTGAACACCACATCGCCGCTTGCGTCCTTATCGAAGGTGGAATCGAGCTTGTAGGTGGGCAGGGCGGTGCCGTAGACATATTCGTTAAAGAACCAGTCCAGGCGACGATTGCCATCGAGGTCCATCTCCGGAGTCATGTGTTTTTCCATCATCGCCTTGAAATCTTCGGTGGTCGCCGCCTTGCCCGAATACGTTTTCACAAAATCCTGCATGGCGGCTTTGAAATTCTCATCGCCCGTTTTGCGGTCATGCATCATCATGCGGATCATGTGCAGAATGTATGCGCCCTTGGGATAGATGAGGCGTCGAGTCACGTTGAAGCCCGTCCGCGAGTTGTCGGCCCGATATCCCATGGTCAAGGGGCCAACGTCAATGGCGCGAAAACCCTGGGCGTCCCGTTCCAGCAACAGCGTCGCGCTCGTCGTTCCAGAACTCGATAAATTTCTTCGGATCTTTCTCGATCATGCTGATGTAAAGACCTGCGGACATATCGGCGAAGCCTTCGCTCATCCATTGGTCGCGGCCCGAGGCGAACCCGACCGTGTGCCCCCACCATTGGTGAGCGACTTCGTGCGCCGTAACCGCTTTCCAGTATCCGCGGTCACCCTGGTCGAGGCCGAGCTGATGGCGAACGGTGGTGTCAAAGTAGTAGCAGATCGGAATCCACACCAGTTCCGGCCACGATTGGCCGAAGCTGCACGCCGTCTGCTGCGTGAGTTGCATGTGCTTGAAGAGCGATGGACCGTAATAATCGGTGTAGAGTTGCACCGCCAATTGGCCTTCCGCCAGCGCCTTCTTATTCAGCGAAACGGTGCTCATCGTGCCTAGCGCCGCGCCCGAGCCCAGGTGGGAACCTAGCGAGGGGGCTTCCATGTTGACCGCGTGCTGTAAGCCTTGCACCCAGTCGGGAGATTCCTGGTTGGCATAGGACTGGATGAAATATTCGGGCGTAGTGAGCCTGGTTTCCTCTTCCTTGAATCTGCCAAAGCTGAATCCCGCCACGGTCTGCGGATTTTCGCTCTTCCACACGGTAACATTCTGACCGCCTTCGTTGCTCTCGGAGACAAGCACGCCGGTCGCCGCCATCTTCATGCCTTTGGGAATGCGCAGGGTCATGTCATAGAGCGCGAATTCTCCAAAACTCGCGCCCGGATCGTTCGGATACCAATTCTCGCGGGCCACCGGGAAATAGTTACCGCTGCCCTCATTGCTTACGGCATCTTTTCCACCGTAGGTTGTCGTAATCGTGATCTTCTCGCCTGCGCTCAGGGCTTTGGGCAAAATGACCGCGAAGTTGCCGTCTTCGTTCTTGTCCTCCTGAATGAAAGAAAGAGGCTGTCCGTTCGCGGTCACACTTTGCACCCGCAAGGGCCGGAACAGGTCGAAGGGCACAACCCGCACGCCGTTGCGCTGCGCAACCAAGTCGGTCGCAGCCTTTCCGGAGAGTGAGCCGTTCTTTTCAAAGGTCACATCCAGTTGCTGATGCTCAATGCGCATGGGCTTGCCAACGCTGTCGCGCGCGTGTTTTCCAGAAAGGCTGAACGACGCCCACTCGCCCAACTTGTTTTCATCGTAGGTGCGGAAACTGACTTGGTAGGACCCCCAGTCCGGATTGATTTCATAAATTTCTTTGTCGTTGTAGCGCTTGCCATGGATGAAGGCGTAAAACAAGCCCCCCGGTTCCGGGCTCAATACATCCTCCAAAATGCGCGCTTCCAGATTGTTCTTGAGCTTGTGGCGCGTCGTGTTCTGGCTGTCTTTCAGCAAGCCTGCGTCACATGCAAGCGGAGGCGGGGCTGCCGCCTTTCTTAATGTCGTCATAGGTCGAATCCGTAAAGCGCAAGACCGCGTGAGTAAATTGCTCGCTGAACTCGTCCTCTTTCGTGAGCAGCTTTAAACTCTTGCGCTCGGAATCGAACGGAGGGTCGAGCACGAAATTACCGTCGCCCACGAAAACCGCGCCTGTCACTTTGCCCTGCACCGGCGTCACAAAGCACACCGTTCCCGAGTGCAGGTGGAAAGTGCCCGCATCGCGCTTCAAATCGAAGTTGGTGACGCTTACCGCCTCGCCTCCCAGCGTTAGGTTGCGAAGCTGCTGGTAAGTCGGGTCGGAGTTGGGGGCAGCGGCCGGGCTATCGGCAGCGCAAAGGAGAGAAATTGAAGCAAGCAAAATGATCGCGGCAAACACAATCCGAGAAGCCATGGCCCGTAGGAACCTCCTTTATGGAAGAGCTTTCGACGTGCACCCGAATCTTAGGTCATGCCAAGCATATAGATTGCGAGATAGGGAAGCAATCGTTTACTTGCTTTGACGGGATGGCGGCGCTGGAGCCGGTCGGAGGATGTTCGCGGAAGAGTGGGGAGTGGAACGTCCCCGCCCAAGCGGGGCTTGGACGGGGCGCGCTGCGGACGGTCGCGGGCAGAAGTGCCCGCGCTGCACGGGCGCTCCTGGTATAGCTACTTCGCGAAATGGGCGGCGTTCTTTTCCAGAAATTCTTTTTTGTCTTCTGGCAGTTCGTCGGCCACGAAGATCGAATCCGACGTGCATGCGGGGACGCAGGCGCCGCAATCGATGCAGCCTTCGGGATCGATATAAAGCTGGGTCTCGGCCTCGAACTGCGGCTCGTCTTTTTTCGGATGGATGCAGTCGGTGGGGCAGACTTCCACGCAGAGCTCGTCCTTGATGCAGGTATCGGTGATTACATAGGCCATGATTGCTTCTCCTGGAGAGGGGTCCTTTACTGGTTCCGTTCTTACCTTAGCCAGTGGAGCTCGGGCTTGGCGGTGACCTCCATCACAGGCGGGTGTGTTTCTATCACGAAGATTGGTGACGACGGTCACGCGCGAGGCCAAGCCAGATAGGGTATAAAGCTTGCAATAGCAATCCTGGAAGCAGAGAATTGCCCGGCCTCACCCCACGACCCCACACAGCCGCCACCCAAGCGGCAGGCCGGGCAATCTTACCCAAATGAAATTCCTCCGATGCCGGAACGCGGCGCTGCCAATACTTCCGTTGATTAACTTCGGCCCTCCCAAGGGGCATCTGAATTCCCGTAGAGACGCGGCTTGCCGCGTCTATTTCCGCGGCGCGAAACGGGGCAAGCTCCGTCTCTACAGAAAATCAGACATTTGCTCGGGACGACGATTCACCAGGCTGCCAACCTTTGCGGGGTGCGCTCCTGTACAATTTCTCCGAATGAAGAGGCGGGTGAAAGTTTCGGCGGTCCTCCGTGTTGTCTTGGGATGGATTTTGCTGGGAGCGGCGGCGTGGGTTGCAGCCGAGCCCATCGCATCTCTCCACCCCAGCAACTACGTCAACGATTTTGCGGGCGTGCTCGATGCCGCCACGCAGTCGCGCCTGAACGATCTTTGCCGCCAGGTGGATGAGAAGGCGCAGGCGCAAATTGCCGTGGTTGCGGTGAAGTCGCTGGAGGGCGAGGACGTTTTTAACTATGCAGTGGATTTGTATCAGAAGTGGGGAATCGGCGCGAAAGGGAAGGACCGCGGGGTACTGATCTTGGTGGCAACGGACGACCACAAGTATTGGACTACGGTCGGATATGGGCTGGAGTCGATTCTTCCCGACGGTAAGGTGGGCGGCTTCGGGCGGGAAATGGTACCCGTGCTCCGCAGCGGAGATTATGCGGGCGCGGTCACGCTGATGACTACGCGCGTGGCCTCGGTGATCGCGCAGGATGCAGGCGTCACGCTGGACAATGCGCCTCCTCTTCCCATGTCTCGCCGGCGGCCAGCGTCTGGCGATGGGCCAAGTGCGGGAGTGGTCGTCTTCATCGTCATCTTTATTGTGTTCTCCATTTTGCGAGCGATACTGCGCGGTGGCCGGAGAGGATGGCGCGGCGGGTCTGGATTTTGGTCGGGAATCCTGTGGGCCATGCTGTTTAGCAACATGGGCGGAGGGCGCGGTGGGTTCGGCGGTGGAGGATTTGGCGGTGGTGGTGTTTGGCGGCGGCGGATTCGGTGGTTTTGGCGGCGGCAGCACTGGCGGTGGCGGGGCGGGCGGCGGTTGGTAGTGTAGCGCCGGGCGTCCCCGCCCGGCTGGACGGGTGAGACGACCGTCCCACCACCAGTCAGAAAGTTAGAGGCGCAAATGGTTCCGGAAAAACTGATTGACGAATTTGTCGAACGGATGCGGGCGGCGGCTGGAACAAACCTGCGGTCGGCGATCCTTTATGGGTCGATGGCGGCGGGAGATCATGTGGCCGAGCACTCGGACGTGAATCTGCTGTGCGTGCTGGGCGAGACTTCTTTCGCCGCGCTGGAGGCGCTGGCTCCGGCGATCGCATGGTGGACGAAGCGAAAGCATCGCGCGCCGCTGCTGCTGGGCGCGGAAGAGATGCGGCGTTCGGCGGACGTGTTCTCCATCGAGTTTCTCGACATGCGGCGGCACTATCGCGTGCTCTGGGGAGAAGACGTTCTGAAGACGTTGGAGATTCCGCTGCGCTGGCATCGGGTGCAGTTGGAGTATGAGCTGCGCGAAAAGACGATCCTGCTGCGGCAACACTTGCTTACGGCGCCGGGAAACGCGGACGCGAAGTGGGAGCTGTTGCTGCGCTCGCTGCCGGCGTTTGGCACGCTGTTCCGCCACGCGCTGATTGCGCTCGGCGATGCGGGAGCGGGGTCGAAACGCGATGCGGCGGCTGCGCTCGCGGCCAAGCTCGGCGTAGATGCCAGCGTGTTTGCCGAGTTGCTCGATATCAGAGAGCGAAAGAAAGATCGGAAATCGGCGAAAGTGGATGATATCTGCGCGCGCTATCTGAAGTTGGTGGAACAGGTGACGGCGGCCGTGGACAAGATGCTCGATCCGGCGGCATAAGAGCGTGCGGGTAAGTCGGTGTTTCCGACAAAGTTGGCTGCGAGCTGCGAGCCACGAGCCTCGAGCGAAGCCGATTGCTCGCAGTCGAAGCTCGTAGCTCGGGGCCGGGCGGGGACGCCCGGTGCTCCATAGGGAAGAAAATTCTGTTTTCAGGAGAATGACATGAGCAAGGGCTGGATTGTACTGATTGTTCTGGTGGTGATTGTGCTGGCGTTGTTTGGGCAGTACGTGGGAGTGCGGAATCAACTGGTGGCCAAAGACCAGTCGGTGAAGGCGGCGTGGTCGCAGGTGGATATCGTGCTGCAACGGCGCGCCGATTTGATTCCGAACCTGGTCGAAACAGTAAAAGGATATGCGCAGCAGGAGGTGACCGTGTTCGGCGACATCGCCAAGGCGCGGTCGGCGCTGCTTTCGGCGGGCACGCCTTCCCAGAGGATGGCCGCGAACGGGCAGTTGGATGGCGCGCTGGGCCGTCTGCTGCTGATCGTGGAGAATTATCCGCAGCTCAAGTCGAATGAAAATTTCATGCGCTTACAGGATGAGCTGGCGGGGACGGAGAACCGCATCGCCGTCGAGCGCAAGCGTTATAACGACGCGCTCAAGGATTACAACACTTTCGTGCTGCTGTTCCCGAACAATATCTATGCGCGGTTTGCGGGCTTCAAGCAGAACCCGGCCTACTTCGAGGCCTCGGAAGCCTCGCGGCAGACGCCGAAGGTGGACTTCAGCGCCAAGCCGGCCGCTCCGGCGGCAACCGCTCCGGCAGCGGTTCCGGCGCATTGAATCGGCGTAGCAGTCGTAGGTCGGTAGTCGTTGGACGTGTGGGGACGGGTGCCCTCGCCCGTCCAAGCCGAGCACAGCTCTGCCACCACAAGTAACGACCACCGACCACCGACCAACGCCCTCCAAAAACCGAACATTCTCGCTGTACCTGCGTCACATTCTTGCGCGCCGCGCTTTGGTATATAGATTCTGGACGATCCCTGGAATCCCCTCCGATTCCGAAATTTCGGACACGAGAGGATTCGTATGTTCCGCTGTGGCAAGCCGTTTCTGCTTAGGATTTGCAATGTGTTTCGGCCTGGGATCTGCAATATCTTGCTGGTCCCGCTCATCTTTGTGGCTGCGCTCGGTTGTGGGCAGGATGCCTCCACGGGCGCGTTGCGCGGTACGGTGCTCGACGCCCAGGGGGCCGTAATTACGAACGCCGACATCGTGGCCATCCGGGTGGAGACGGGCATCCGCTACCACGCGGCCACGGATTCGGCGGGACGATTCGCCCTCGACATGCTGCCCCCGGGCGAGTATTCGGCGCGGGCCGAGGCGGAAGGAATGTCGCCGGCGATTTCTCCCTTGATGCGGGTGGAGATAGGAGCAGCGGCGCTGGTGACGTTCCGGCTCAAGGTGGCGGGGCCGAAAGAAACGGTCACGGTGACGGATGCTCCGCGGACGGTGGAAATGAATCCGAGTTCGCTCTCGGCGCTGGTGGACGACCGGGCAATCAAGGACCTGCCGCTCAACGGGCGCAGGTTCACGGATCTACTTTTGCTGATGCCGGGAGTGACCCAGGACCCGCGAGATTTGACCTCGGGATCGAACGGCGACCTTTCTTATGGCGGCATTCGCGGATATAACAACAGTTTTCTGGTGGATGGCGGCGACAACAATAACGGCTTCTTTGCCCAGGCTTCGGGACGCTATCGCGCGCCTTACCAGTTTTCGAACGAGACGGTGCAGGAGTTCCGCGTGCAATCGAGCGGGTATGGGGCGGAGTCGGGGCGGGCCGGGGGCGCGGTGGTGAATGTGGTCACCAAGTCGGGCACGAACCAGTGGCACAGCGGCACGTTCTATTATCTGCGCGACAGTGCGCTGGGCGGAGCTACGCCACCATTTATGACTTTCAATCCGAGCAATATGCAGCACCAGTTCGGAGCGACCGTCGGAGGCCCGATCCAGCGCGGCAAGACGTTCTTGTTTGCCGGTTACGACCAGCACATTTTCGATTTGCCCAGGGTGGTGCAGTTCGAAAACGGCGCGACGACGGTCGTGCCGCAGTTGGGCACGTACCCGAGTATTTTGGACTACGAAGTCTGCGATCCGCGTATTGGCGGGTCGGCTTGCGATCAGACGCCGGTGTTTGCGGCGGCGGCGCAGCTTTCAAAAAATGGAGGGCAGTTTCCCGCTAAGTTGCTGGGGGAAACGGGGTCATTGAAGTTGGACCGGGTACTGACGCCGCACCAGTTTCTTTCGGCGCGGTTGAGCACCACGCGATCTTACGGGATGAACAACGTCTCTTTCGATTCGGGGAGTCCGATTACGAATTATGCCATGAGCGGGAATGGGGAAGAGGATGTGGCGACGGAAAGCGCGTCGCTAAGTTTGACGGGCAGCATTACTCCGCGGCTGACCAGCCATCTGCGGGCGCAGTTCTCGCGCGACCTGGAGCAGTTGTTTCCCAACACGACCGGAGTGCGGACGAAGATCTACAGTTGGATGGAGGATTTGGGGCAATCGTCGACATTGCCGCGGGCGACGCGGGAACACCGCCTGCACCTGGCGGAGACTTTGGGCCTGAACCTCGGGCGCAACCAGTGGAAGTTCGGGGCCGACGCGATGCGGACCTGGGACTACAACTACTTTCCGTCGCTGTACGGGGGGGAATATTACTTCAGCAACATTTCGGTGGATCCGCTTACGTTTGTGCCGATGCGCAGGGGACTGTATTTGACGCCGCTGCGGGCGTACGCGCACACCATCATGCCGAGCTGGAATTGGGACGCTGGCAGCTGGACTGGGCCGCCCGCCAATGTGGCGCGATATTACATGCAGAATTTCGGCAATCCGGTGTCGCATCCCGACAGCAACGACTACGCGGCGTTCGCGCAAGACACGGCGCGCCTGACGCCAAAGCTCAGCTTGAGCCTTGGAGTGCGCTACGACTTACAGACGTTTTCGAAGAAGGGGATGGTGAGCAATCCGCTTTGGCCGCAGGCGGGAAAAATGCCGCTGCGGGAGACGAATTTTGCGCCGCGGGTGGGAATTGGCTATGCGCTCGGCGACGATCATCCGCTGATGGTGCGGGCGGGATTTGGAATTTTCTACACCCGCATTCCGGCGATTTATCAGTCGTCGGTGGTCAATAACAATGGACTGAGCGACAACTTTCTTTTTCTGGACAATGCGAATCTCACCCAGCAACCGGTGTTTCCCACCTATCCGAATGCGGCGTTTAGCTGTCCTCGGGGGCCGGTCGCGTGCACGATGCCCACATGGTTGCAGCCGTATGCGACCAACGAGTTGTCGGCATTTGCGCCGGATTTTAAGACACCCCGGGTGCAACAGGCAAGTCTGAGCCTGGAGCGGGAAGTGGGCGGAGGGTTCACCGGGACATTCTCCTA
Organism: uncultured Acidobacteriaceae bacterium; assembly: GCA_963772155.1. Taxonomy (GTDB): domain Bacteria; phylum Acidobacteriota; class Terriglobia; order Terriglobales; family Acidobacteriaceae; genus Acidiflorens. The sequence goes on from CAVYVX010000001.1 coordinate 347,408, forward strand.
TCTGTTTGTGCATGGCGTGGATATGATCCGGGCGCGGGACGTGAATCTGCCGGCGCCGACTTACTACAGTTACCCGATCGTTGACTCGACCGGCAATATTGTTCCTAATCGGTTTTATAACGTGGCGTCGTTTGCGACTCAGCAGACGACCCAGAGCATGAGTTGTCCGTATCCGCCGTGCATCAACCCAGTGAGCCGTCCGATCTCGCAACTCGGGGCCATCGACCAGTTTGAGAGCGCGGCCTCGACCGTCTATCACGGCATGACTTTGTCGCTGCGCAAGCGCATGTCGAGAGGCTTGGATTTCCGTCTGGCATATACCTGGGCGCACTCCATCGACAACGGGCAGGATGCTCTGGCGACGGGAGCGCCGGCCGTGCAAAATTCATACTCGACGAAGAGCGAGAAGGCGTCGAGTGTTACCGACCAGAGGCAACGGCTTTCGATTTCGGCGATCGAGGAACCGAATCCGTTTGCGGCGAGACAGAAAACTCTGGCGGCGATGTTCGACCACTGGAGAATCTCGGGGATCATGACGTACGGCAGCGGGCGTCCGGCCAGCGCGATGGTGTCGGGCGATCCCAATCAGGATGGCAACACCAGCAACGACCGCTTGTCGGGGTATGGTCGCAATTCATTTATTGGTCCCGACTACGCGAGCATGGATATGCGACTGACAAGAAAGATGAATCTGGGCGGACGCTATCGCCTGGAGTTGACCGCCGAGTCGTTCAATATATTCAATCGCGACAATAAAAGGGACGACATCAGCGACAGCGGTTACTACAATGCAGCGGGACAGTTTATAAAGTACAGCCAGAGCGCGGGAGGTACTTACTATCCGGCTTATTATCAGCAACCTACGAGTCTTATGAAGGCGATGAGCGCGTACGCTCCGCGGCAGATGCAAGTGTCGATGCGGCTGAATTTTTAGCGTGTGGCAAAATTTTTCACATATTCCACTTGACTTAGGGGGCAATGCTTGCAATAACTTAAGAGTCCACTGAGGACCAGCAGGGGGGTGTAGCCCGTTGGCGGAAGTTCGACTTCAAGAGGGTGAGTCCCTCGAAAACGCGCTGCGTCGTTTTAAGCGGAAGGTACAAACCGAGGACATAATCAAGGAAGTAAAACGTCATTCGTTTTATCTGAAGCCCGGCGAGAGAAAGCGGGTAAAAGAGGCGCTGGCTCGCAAACGCAGCCGCAAGAAAGCACGCAAGGAGCAAGACTAAAGTAGCAAGACTTTAAGGAACAGGACCAATAAAGGATGGGCCGTCTGCTGTAGGGGACAGCCAGTTCCTCGCACTCGAAAACGATTCCAAATTTGACGAGGCGAGGGTGATCCGGGGCGTACCTGGTTGAAGATCTCCCGGTAGTTTTCGTATTCCTTAAAGCAGGAGCCATGTGGTGCACACCGCATGGCGGGCCGAATCCAGGGGCAACATGAGGGGGACGTAGTTCTCCTGCCCACGATGTGAAACGGATCCTTCCCTATTCGGATCTCTCGTGCAGAGCGGGGAAACGGCATGGGAGAGCCTCTCCAAATGGAATACCAGGACAGGATTTTGAAGTGTGTGGATTGTGGCACGGAATTCGTGTTCACAGCGGGGGAACAGCTTTTCTACCACGACAAGCAGTTCAAGAACGAACCCAAACGTTGTAAGAACTGTAAGAGTATGCGGATGTCGGCGATTGCGGCCACTTCGGCGGCAGCGTCGCGCGTGCATTCGTATACCAAAACGGAAACGCGGACGAACTGCTCCCAGTGCGGGAAAGAGACCACGGTGCCGTTTCGTCCGACGCAAGGAACGTCCGGTGCTGTGCCGCGAGTGTTACCAGCAGGGGCGGCGGTTCGCGACCGCCTGACGATTCGCTGGACGTTAAGGAAAGCGGGGCCGCGGGATGGCGACCTCGCGCCGCCAATGTTTTTCGCCTTCGCGATCGAGTTGCGCTGACCGAGTTACCGGGCGGCATGGCGGATGAGCGGAGCTTCAACCTGTCGCGAAACATCGCCCGGGCCGAACGGCTGATTGCACTTCGTTTAATATAGGAGTGTGGCCCGCTTCTACATAGAAAATTTTGGCTGCCGCGCTGCGCAAGCCGATGGGGCGGCGATGCAGCGCCAATTTCTGGAGCGCGGACTGGAGCGCGCCGCCTCTGCTCGGGACGCCGAAATTGTCGTACTCAACACCTGCACGGTGACCGAAGGCGCGGACAAGGACGTGCGCGCATCCATACGCCGATTGCAGCGGGTGAATCCGGATTGCCGCATTTTGGCGACGGGCTGCTACGCGCAGCGCGCGCCGGAAGAGCTGGCCGCGCTGCCGGGCGTCACCTGGGTGGTGGGTAATTCGCACAAGCATCACGCGGCGGAGATTGCGGCTTCTTCTTTTCCCGCGGCTGCTTCTGCCTCAATCTCAGGTTTCGTGCCCTTGGGCCAACTTTCCAGAGGTCCGCTTTCCCGCGAGCAAGCCGGTAACGTAATTGTCGGGAATATTCTTGCCCATACCGAACTGCTGGCGGCTCCCGTATTTGACGCGGCAAACCAGCGCACGCGCCCCAACCTCAAGGTGCAGGATGGATGCGACAGCCGCTGCTCGTTCTGCGTGATTCCCTATGTTCGGGGACGGAGCCGTTCGCTGCCGGCGCAGCGTGTCGTCGCGGAAGTGCGCACTCTGGTGGATGCGGGCTATCGTGAGGTGGTGATTTCGGGGATCAATTTGGGGCGGTGGGGGAGGGACCTGGAGTTCAGCCGTCAGCCGTCAGCCATCAGCTATCAGCTAAAGCCAACGACTAACGACCAACGACTGGAATCTCTGGTTCGCGCCATTCTTGAGCAAACATCTCTTGAGAAATTGCGCATCAGTTCGGTCGAGCCGATGGATTGGAGCGACGAACTGATCGCGCTCGTGGCCGCTTCTGGACGCATTGCCAAGCACGCCCATGTGCCCATGCAGTCGGGGAGCGATCGCGTGTTGCGGCGCATGCATCGCAAGTACCGGCCCGGGCATTACCGGGAAAAGATCCTGAAGATTCGAGCGGCCATGCCAACCGCGGCGATCGGCGCCGACGTGATGGTGGGATTTCCGGGCGAGACGGAAGCGGAGTTCGACGAGACGCGGCGCATGGTCGAAGCTTTGCCGTTCACTTACCTGCATGTGTTCACCTATTCGGCGCGTTCGGGAACGCCGGCGGCGGAGCAGCCGGGCCGGGTTCCAGCAGCCGTGGCTCGGGAAAGAAACCGCGTGCTGCGGACGATTGCATCCAATAAGAAAGCGGCGTTTATGCGGTCGCTGATGGGGACGGTGGTCGAGGCGATCACGCTACAGCCGGGCGGGGCGGACTTCACCGAGGCGCTCACGGACAATTACCTGAAGCTGAAAATTTCCGGCCGTCACCAGGCAAACCGCTGGATGCATGTGAACGTCCAAGGGGTGAATGGCGAGATGCTCTTGGGAAAGCTGGCAACCCATCCGGCTCTGGAGCCTGTCTTGCCCCAGTCGAGGTGGATGGCCGCATCAGCGGTGGTAATTTAGAGCATTTTCAAAGTTGCTGTAAGCCACAACCAGAATCGGGAAGGGCACGGCTTTAGCCGTGCCGCTAACGGCCGCCAAAAATGCGGGCTTTAGCCCTTGAGGGATTGTCGACGGCAAGGCCAACAGCAACCGTGAAGATGCCTTGCCTTACACTATCGGTGAAAATGCTATAGGAGTGTACCGAAGAGCACATACGCATTGACCTGTAACTATTTGCCGCTGCCGGCTTGGCCGGCGCTGGGCGGGGTGGGCCGCTGAATTCATGTCGCGCTACGTTTCTTTCCGAGATTTCGACTGGGCCCTGTTGGGCTTCATGCTGGCGATCTGCGCTCTGGGCGTAGTGCAGATCCACAGCGCGACCGAACACACGAAATTTGCCGGGGCCCATATCAAGCAAATCTATTGGATTCTGGCGGGACTGGGCGCGATGTTCCTGGCCAGCCTGATCAACTATCAAGCCCTGCTGGAGCAAATCCACTGGATGTACATCGCATCGCTGGCCTCTTTGCTGGCGGTGCTTCTGTTCGGGCAAAAGTATCTGGGCGCCCGGCGCTGGATCAGGATGCCGGGGGGCGGGCATTTTCAGCCGTCGGAGTGGGTGAAGCTGATCCTGATCCTGGCCATGGCCAAGTACTTTCAGGATTTGCAAGAGAAGGAACTGTCGTGGCCGGATTTTCTCAAGGCGGGCGCCATCGTCGGATTTCCCATGCTGCTGGTGCTCGCGCAACCGGACCTGGGGACGGCCCTCACCTACATGCCCGTGGCGATCATGGGTTTGTTTTTGGGCGGCCTGCGCTGGAAGCAGGCGCTGATTGTATTGCTGATCGCCGGGCTGCTGGTTCCGGTAGCCTGGGTCAAGGTGTTGAAGCCGTATCAAAAGGAACGGTTGACCAGTTTTATCAATCCGGACGCGGATCGGCAAGGCTCCGGATACCAAGTGAATCAATCGCTGATTGCGGTGGGGTCGGGCGGAATCTTCGGCAGCCGCCAGGGATCGCAGACCCATCTGGCCTTTTTGCCCGTGCCGCAGACCGACTTTATTTTTGCCGCGTTTGCCGAGGAGCACGGATTTGTAGGAGCTTTGGCGCTTTTGCTGTTATACTTTATAGTGCTGATGCGGTTGACCCAGAATGCGCAAACGGCGCCCGACCGCGCTGGGGCATTTCTGGTGATGGGTGTGGTGGCTGTGCTTAGCTTTCACGTCCTGGTCAACGTCGGCATGGTGGTGGGCTTTATGCCTGTCACTGGAATACCTCTGCCGCTCATGAGTTACGGTGGGTCTTCCGTTCTTTTCATGTTTTTGGCGCTGGGGATCGTTATGAACATCCGCATGCGCCGCTTCGTGAACTGAGACGGTGCGGCGGAATTGGGGGCGCCCTTCGGAAACGGCGCCGCGAAACAAGTTTACGCACGGAAACAAGATTACGAAGGCCCTCGCGAAAAAGGAGGGCAGAATCCCGGCGGAAGCGACAGCCGGACAGGATTGAAGCCAGTCAGGCGGGGAACGGCCCCCTCAGCGGAACCGGAGAGAGTGGCCACAGACCTGACGCCAGGCTTGACGCGATCAGTGCAGACGAGCACCTACAATTCACTGCAGTGCAGGCCCCGGCAAGAACTCCGGGCCCGTGCCCGCTCCCACCCGGAGCGGCGCTGAACGCTATCGATCCCTCGGTCCGCCTTGCGCTTCTGGTCCGGTGAAGAACAACCGGAGCGGAAATGAACAAGGAATTGTTTGTATCGACCACGCCCCACGAAACCAGAGTGGGGATCACGGAAGACGATCAGTTAGCCGAAATTTACCTCGAACGAGAAAACGAATACACCTTGGCGGGCTCGATTTATAAGGGCCGAGTGACGCGCGTGCTGCCAGGCATGCAGTCGGCCTTCGTGGACATTGGACTGGAACGCGACGCCTTTCTCTACGTCTCCGATTTCATGGAGCTGGAAACGCAGGACGAGGACTTGGATGAACCGATCCCGACGAATCGTCCCATGATGGAGGCGCGTCCGCGCCCCGGCCCGGAAGCGGGCGGCGCGGCGATGAGTGGCGAAGGGCCGCTGGGCGACGCTGCCAGCGCGGCAGCGGGCGGGCAAGAGCCGGAAGCCCCTGTCGCGGAGGCGCGGGGCGACGGCGCAGACGCGGCGCGCGACTTTCGCGGACGGCGTCGCCGTCGCGGCCGTCGGGGCGAGATCGGGCGTGGACCGAGCGCGGAGCGCGGCGGAATTCGCAGCGAGCCTCGTCACGAAGACCGCAGCGAAGTTAGCCGCGAAACCGCCAGCGACGTGCGTAACGAGCCTCGGAACGAGCCAAGAAATGAACCGAGGAACGAACCGAGAAACGACCGCTTCAGCCGAGACGGCCGTGCGGGGCGCAGCTGGGTCCGACGCGCGCTTCCACCGGCCTGCGCCCCCGGCCGCTCGCCCAGGCCGCGACTACGATTACGGACCGCCCCCGGGATATCAACCCATCGTGCTTCCCGGAGAATCGATCTCGAAGTATCAGCGCCAGAGTCTCGCTCAGAGTCTCGGTTCAAAGTCCGGCTTTGCCGCCGGACAATTCTTCTGCGCCTGCGGAGCAGCCGGTTCCGGCCTCGGCCTCAATTGCCGCTAACTTTCCCGGGGATGAGCCAATCTTCGCGGCAGAGGCTGCCCAGCCGCTTCCCGAACCGCAGGAGCATGTGGTGGACGCGGACATTGCTATTGCTGATGAGAACTGTAGCGCCGCTGTGAGCTTGGTGCCGGAAATTGCGGAATCCCGGAACGAGGCGCCAACCACAGAGGAGACCTACACGGAGGAGGAGACTTACCCGGCGACGGAGACAGCCGCGCAAGAAAAGGCGCGCGACGCCGGCTTCGTGGCCGTTCCGCAGGTCACACTCGCCGTTATACCCGACGTTACGAACGACAATACGAACGAAGTTACGGAGGAAGTTACTCGCGATCTGTCGCATGAAGTTGTTCACGATGCTGTGCGCGGCGATGTGGAGGAACAGGAAATCGAGGAAGACGAAGCCGACCTCGCGTCTTACGGGGAAGAACCGGGCGACGATGAAGGCTTCGAGGAAATGGAAGAAGAGACGCGGGCCGCCGGTGGAGAATTGCCGGAATCGGGAGGGGAAGAGATCGCTCCGGAGCTCGTGGCCGGTGGCGAGGCGGCGGCGAACGGCGCAGCGGTTCCAGAAGCCGTGCTGGAGGCCCAAGTCGAAGCGGAAGAGCGGGAAGCCGAGGAATTAGAGTTGGAAGAGGCGCAAGCGGAAGCCGAGGCGCTGCTCGAGGCCGAGGCGATTGGCGCCGGTACCGTGGATGCGAGCGCGGAAGTTCGCGGGCCCACGCCCGAAGCGAGGTTGTTGCAGCGCACGCAGCGTCGTGCCCCGGACCGCGGGTTTGATCGGGGCCGCGGACGCCGCGGTGGACGGCGCTTCCGCAGCCGCGAAAACACGGTGGTGCCGCAGATCAGCGAACTGCTCAAGGAAGGGCAGGAGGTGTTGATCCAGATCGCGAAGGAGCCAATCGCGAAAAAGGGCGCGCGCATCACCAGTCACATTGCGCTGCCGGGACGCTTTCTGGTCTTTATGCCGACGGTGAACCACACCGGCGTGTCGCGCAAGATTTCGTCGGAAGAAGAGCGGCTCCGCCTGAAGCGGGTCATCCAAAGCGAGCGCGAAAACGGCGGCGGCGGTTTCATTGTGCGGACCGCGGCGGCGGGCGCTACGGACGAGGAACTGCGCGCCGATATCCGCTTTCTCAAGAACCTTTGGCACGAGATCAAGGACGCGCTCCGACAACAGCAAATCTCCGGCCCTGATCTATCACGACCTGAACGTTGTGGAGCGCGTGCTGCGCGATCAGGTGAGCTCGGATTTCTCCGTCATCTGGGCCGATACCGAGCAGGAATACGAGCGCATTCTGCGCTTCGCGAACCGCTTCCAGCCGGCCCTGGTCAAGCGCGTCAAGCTCTACACCAAGGAGACGCCGCTGTTCGAGCAGTTTGGGCTGGACGAGGAAATCGACAAGGCGCTGAAGTCGAAAGTCTGGCTCAAGAGCGGCGGCTACATCGTGATCAATCAGACTGAGGCGCTGGTCGCCATCGACGTGAACACCGGCAAGTACGTGGGCAAGACCGCCCGCCTCGAAGACACGATCGTAAAGACCAACGTGGATGCGATCAAGGAAATCGTGCGTCAGGTGCGGCTGCGCGATCTGGGCGGCATCATCATCATAGACTTCATCGACATGGACGAGCGCCGCAACCGGCAAAAGGTGATGCAGGCCCTGGAAGAGGCGTTGCGCTTCGATCGGGCGCCGTCAAAGGTGCTCCAGTTCAACGATTTCGGCCTTGTCGCCATTACCCGCAAACGCGTGAAGCAGTCGCTCGAACGCACGATCGGATCGCCGTGTCCGTATTGCCAGGCCACCGGCTTCGTGAAAGCGGTCGATACCATCTGCAACGAGGTCTATGTCGAGATGCGCAAGATCTCGAGCCATCTGGAACACAGCGACGTAATGTTGCGCGTGAATCCGGAGGTTGCGAAAGCGCTGAAGGCCGACAACGCGAAACTGCTGAATGAAATGGAAGAGCTGATCAAGAAAACAATCATCGTGAAGTCGGACCCGGCGCTGCACCAGGAGCAGTTCGATATTCACTAGAGCGGATCCAGTGTTGCTGTACCCCGCTCGTGTGGGGACGGGCGCCCTCGCCCGTCCAAGCCGAGCGCAGCTCGGCAGTTGCCGGTGGTCACAGCAATTCTGGATTCGTAGGCGATAGCGAGGATGGATTTGCGAACAAGGGGCGGGCGAACAGCCTGTCCCTTTCTATTTGGTTTCTTACGCTTCGCCGATGAGCTTTGCGGCTTCGGCGATGCGCTCGCGCAGTTTTTCGAGTGGACCGCGGAGGGGCTCGCCGTTTGCCTGCGTCTCCGCCTGTTGGCCGATGGAGACAACGAGCCGGTCCACGTCTTCGGCCAGGCGCTTGCCCAGGTCGATGAGGACGATCAGGGAATCGGCGTGCAGTTTCCAAACGGAGGCCGAGTTTCGCGAGCGCTTGAGTTCCTCCATCTCGGTGGTGATGCGCGCGGTGACTGCGACGATGCGGAGCAGCATGAGCGCAGCGTCCGCCCGCGGTCCCGGCTGTTCGAGATAGTCGGCGGTGCAGGCCTCAATCTCGGCGGGGCTGAGCATCAGATTGAAATAGCGCATGGGCACGATCTGCCGGAACTTCGGGTCGGCGACGCGCACGAAGACGCGGATCGATTCTTCCACTTTTCGCAACTTCGCTTCTTCGATCGAGAGCGCCTGTGGTGCGATGGCTGCGGGAGCATACTTCGGAACGGCGGCAGCGCCGCCCGCGCCTACAGCATGAGCGTAAGGCTTGGGGTCCGCATGGGCGCGCCGGATCGGCGGTCTTCGCTCCAATTCTCTTTTCAGCCGGGCGACGCGATGGAATTTTTCCAGGGCCGCGCTGTAGTCCACTTGCATCAACGCTTCCTGGTTCAGCGCGGCGACGTGCTCGACGGTGACTTCGATGCCGTCGATGGTGCCGAGGATGCTCCCTCCAAGTTCTTCCAGACGGCGGGCGTAATCCCTGATCTCTTGCGCGGCGGCGGCGAACAGCGCATGAAACCGATCGCCGAAGGCGGCATTGTATGGCGCCAGCGTGGCCAGCGCTCCGGGATGATAAATCGATTCTCCGAGCGAGGCCTTCAACTGCCGCACTCGCGGAATGATGCCGGAGTCCATGAGCGCGCTGAAATCCTGAAAGCGGTTCGCCTGGTCCAGCAAAGGACCGAATTCGCGCAGCAATTGCGCATCGTCATCCGAGAGCACGGGCACGTCGGACTCGGACAGTATTTCCAGCAGCGCGATTTCAAACGGAGACAAAGGAATCGATCCATCCAGGCCATAGCCGCGCCGTTCCCACTGGCCAGCCACGCGCGGATGGCGAAACAGAAAAGTTGCGACCAGGTCGGTCTTGTCGCGATTGGCGCCGGAATCGTCGCGCTGGCGCGCGAAGAAGCGCAGCAGCGCCTCGGCCACCTCGGGATCGAGGTCGTGTTGCAGTCCCAGCCGCAGCATGGCGGGAGTGACCGCCATGTCGAGAAGCTGGACCCAGAGCTGCATTTGCGCGAGCGTGGAGCGCACGTCGCCGGCGTCGGTGATGACGTCGGGGGCGAGTTCGGCGGGCGCGGGCAGCTCTCCGCCGAGTTGCTCGCTCAACAACCGCTGGTAGAAGCTCTGCACGGTGGCGAGCAACGCCAGCTCCCATTTGGGATCCTCAACCAAAGTCTGCTCCTTAGAGATCGCCCCGCAATCTGCCCAAATGGCCCGTCCTTTCGTATAGCTTAGTTAAACCGAAACCGAACCGCAGCACAATTGATCACCTGGTTACGTTATTTGATGACGCTGCCAACCCGTGTAGTGACAGGGCTTGCCTCGTCTCTGGACATGCTTCACTTTGCTTCCTTGCTCTGGAGCGGGCGCGTACCATACTCCGCATGGGTGGGATTGTTCGTTCCATCCTCACTTAGAATTGACATCGGCATGTCCCTCGGCCTTTACATCTCCGTCCCGTTTTGCCGGACCAAGTGCAGCTACTGCAATTTTGCCTCCGGCGTGTTCTCGAAGGCGGCTTACGAAAATTACCTTGCCCGTCTGCTTGAAGATATCGCCAACTCGCGCCAGCTTGCCTCGGACCTGGGATGTGCGTTCGACGAAACAGCCGACTCCATTTACCTTGGCGGAGGCACTCCGTCGGTCCTCGATGCCGCGCAGTTGCTCCGCATCTTCGCCGCCGTGCGCGATCGTTTTACGATTACACCCGATGCCGAAATCACGGTCGAATGCGCTCCGGGCACGCTCGCACCCGCTTTCATCGAAACCCTGCGGCAATGCGGCGTCAACCGCGTCAGCCTGGGCGTACAGTCCTTCGTCGACCGGGAAGCGCAGTCGGTGGGACGTTTACACGATCGCACAATCGTACTCGAAGAGATGGCGCGCCTGCGCGCAGCCGGCCTGGCCAACGTCAACATCGATCTGATCGCCGGATTGCCGTACCAGACGCGGGAAAGCATGGCCTTCTCACTGTCGGAGACGATCGCCTCGGGTGTTCCGCATGTCAGCGTTTACATGCTCGAAGTGGACGAAGATTCCCGTCTCGGAAGGGAACTGATCGCCGGAGGCGCTCGCTACCACGCCCACTTTGTCCCCGATGACGACACGGCCGCGGATTTCTACGAGCAGGCATGTGAGGCGCTGAATTCCGCCGGCATCCAGCAATACGAGATTTCCAACTTCGCCCGCACCGCCGCGCATCCGCATGACGGCGGCTCACAGAGTAACGAGTCGCGCCATAACCTGAAATATTGGACGCGACAGCCCTATCTGGGTTTCGGCGTCGATGCGCACTCGATGCTTGCCGTTGACCGCGCCAAGGAGGCCAGCCACAAGGCCGTGCGCTTCGCCACCGCCGACTCGCTCGATGCCTATATGAAGCGCGCGCCGCATACTGTAACTCCAGTTACTTCTCAGGCGGCAATCGAAGAGAGTTTTTTCCTCGGCCTGCGCTTAAATCGCGGCATCGACCTCGAACGGCTCCGCGCGGAGTTCAGCCCCGATGCGGTCGCTGCCTTGGAGCCTGCAATCGGTCAATGCGTGCAAGACGGCTTGCTGGAGCGGCAAGCCTCGACACTGCGGCTGACTGCCCGCGGCCGGCTCTTGTCCAATGAAGTTTTCGCCAGATTTCTTATCTAGAGTGTTTCATAAAACGGTTTTGGGTAGGGCACGGCTTCAGCCGTGCCGTTTGGGCCAAGAAAAATGCGGGCTTTAGCCCCTGAGGGGCGCGCCTTCCGGCCTGAAAGGTATTTATGAAACACACTCTAAGAGAAAGTGGGAACCGGCCACGTGAATCCACGTTAGTTGGCCGATCTATGCCGTTCGGCGTTGGCCTGTCCGGTCCCCACTATTTCACAAACTGCGCTCTTTTCGCTGATCCATCTCCGACACCAGTTACGCTTCGAAGATTCAAACGGATCATAACCGCGAACGCTCGAAAGCGAAACGTCACATCGGTAACACATCAAACAGTTCCCGAAGTTATGCTGTACGGGACAGATGTAATTTTTCCGCTGTGATTTTGCTACTGCTCAAACAACGTGACCTGGCGGGCATCGGGTTGGCCGCCTCTGCGGCGGCGGTTGGCCGATCCTATAACTGCCAGGACTGTCACCGAGGCCAGCGCTTCGCGGGGCACGAACACACGCTGCGTATTCGAGCGCAGGTCGGGAGGATTCAGCAGAAATCCTTCGGCGGGGTTTTGCGTCAGGTCGTTGGGCAGGATGCCTTCAATCACTTCGCTGTCTTTGAACTTCAGGCGGACCCAGAGACCTTCGGTGCGAGGGCGCGTGGTGAAGGTCTTGCGCAGCATCAAGTCGGTATCGGAAAACTCGCGGACAAAGTAAACCGCCTTGACGTCACGCAGGTCGATGGCGACCACGTTGCCGGAAGTGTTGAGCAGTTCGAGCTTGCCCTCCACCACAAAGTTGGCGGGCGAGACGAATCCGCTGACCGAGTCGCGGTCGAGTTTACGCACGATGACTTTCTTGTGAGTCGAGGGCATGGGGCCAAGGAGGCTTTTCAAGCTTCGGCGCTCCCACCCATTCGCAAAAAACGCGAATGAGTGGGGCACCCGCAGCCATGGAAGCTCCAGATGCGATTCTCGCACTTTCCCGGCGAATTCGCAGATTTTGTGCCTGCGCAGTAGCCAAACGGTAAACCTTGTGTTATTTTCTAGTGTTTACTCGAAGTATGGTTGTGCGGTATAAGTCTAATATCTAGAGGGAGTTAGATTCTGCTAGCCGGCCGTGCGCTAGGCGGGGCGGCGCTCCCCTGTGGAAATCTTGTGCAAAACGCCCCGCTGTAGCCACCGCCGGGCGGCTAGGAAGGCATGGCCGATTACTTATATACGCTGGAAACCCGGCTCTCGCCGGACCAACAAAAGGCAGTCGCTCTTGTCATAGACGCCGCTAAGGCGGCGGGGATGAACGTATACCTGACCGGCGGCGCCATCCGCGACGTTGTTACCGGGTTCCCTATTCGCGACCTGGATTTCACCGTCCAGGGCAACGCGCTCAAGCTGCAAAAAGATTTGCAGCGCGCGGGAGCGGTGGTGGGCGACGCCGACGACGAGACGCGGACCTTGCTGCTGACCATGCCCGGCGGAGTGCGCGCCGAGATTGCCATGGCGCGTTCGGAGCGCTACGAGAAGCCCGGCAAGCCTCCACAGATGGCTCCGTCCATGATTATTGAAGACCTTCGCCGCCGCGATTTCACCGTCAACGCCATGGCGCTCTCGCTCAACGAGGGATCGCGCGGGCTGCTGCTGGATCCGTTCAACGGCGTGGCCGACGTCGAACTGAAGGTAATCCGCGTACTGCACAACTACGCGTTTATCGAGGACCCCTCGCGCTTGATCCGGGCCACGCGCTTCGCCACCCGCTTTCACTGGCCGCTGGAGGAGCGCACGCTGGCGCGTTACCAGGCGGGCAAGGAAAACGGTTACATCGAGTACATCCGCAGTTCGAGCATCGGATACGAGATCGAGCAATTGGCGTACGAAGACAATCCCCACGGCATCCTCAAGGCGTACGAAAAAGAGGGATGGCTGAAGGTATTGCATCCGCGCTGGAGCACAGCCAAGGTGGATACGGCTGGTTTGGGCGCGCTGCTTAAGACCCGGCAGCAAATGAACGATCTCGGCTATACGCCGGAGGTTGCGCCCCTTGTGCTGTATTTTCTCACTGCCCGGCTGGGCGACAAGGATATTTCGGATTTGCGGCGGGCGATTCCGCGCAAGGATCTGGTCGCGGCGTGGCAGGCCCTGGAGGACAACGCCCACGCGCTTGCCAGGCGCTTGATGGGCAAAGACGCGGCAACGCCGTCGCGGGCGTGGCAATTGTTGTCGGCGTCGCGTCCGGAGATGGTCCTGTTTCTGGCCATCACGGCGCGGCAGCAGGCGGTGACGCAGAAGATCAAGAATTTCTTTACCAAGTGGCGGCAAGTGCGGCAGAAGATTCCATTGCCGGAAATGACGGAACTGCGCATCACGCCGCAGATGCCGGGGTACGCGAAGATCGCGAACGATGTGTTCCTGCTGTTGTTGGATGGCAAGCTGCATTCGCGCACTGAGACGCTGAAATTTTTGAAGCCGCTGGCGCCGCCGCCACCTCCGCCTCCTCCGTCCGCCAAGCGAGGCAGAGGGGCCAAGGCTGTGGTTGCGGCTGCCGCAGTGGCTGGCGGCAAGCCGGGTGTTAAAGCCAAGGTCAAGGGAAAAGTCGCTGCCGTTCTGGCCTCCGCTGTTGCCCCGGTCAAAGAGCCGGTCAAAAAGAAGGAGAAAGAAAAGCCCGTGCCGCCGGCGAAACCCGTGGCTGCGGGAAAACCAGTGGCTCCGGCCAAGCCGGCGAAGCCAGTGGCTGCCAAGGCGAGTAAGCCCGCTAAGGCTCCTGCTCGCAAGCAGCCAAGCAAGCCCGCCAAAGCCAGGAAATCGACCGCTAAGAAGAAGGCGAAGGCCAGGGCAAAACCCAAGCCCAAGCCGAAGCCGAAACCGAAAAAGAAGGCCAAGCCCAAACCGAAGCAAAAGCCAAAACCGAAAAAGAAGCCGAAGAAGAAATAGAGCGTATTCGATGGGCCGATGATAGGCTCGCGCTCCGCATCGCGGAATGGCTTCTCCCGCCTGCAAGAATTGGACTTGCTCCGTCTGGCAAGCTGCGGAAAAACTCGATCTCGCGTTTGTTTTTGGGTGGCGCAGCGCCGGGGCCCCCAGCACGCCCGGCTTTGGCGTGATGGGGTGGAGCGCTTCAGAGACTGTGTGAGAACTACGATCGTAGAGTCGCGGTGGAATGGAATTCACGGTTTTCAGCCGCGAAGCGGCGCAAGAATACAGCCCACGGCGTAAGCCGTGGGTTCAAGTGGAAAAGGAACAAGCCCCAGCGGGGCGAAAGACCAGTTCTCACACAGTCTCTTCATCGCTGCGGTAAGTGCATTATTCTGAGTGCGGCTTTGCAGGCTGCGGAAAAACTCTGATTCGGATGGGGTTTGGGAAGGGCACGAGTTTACTCGTGCCGTAAGTTGCTGAAAATGTGTTTGCGCTTTAGCGCCTGCGGTGGGCTTTTTGCGCCGTGGAGGATTTTTCCGCAGCCTGTTTGGCCGCTGAGGTCACGGCTCTTGCTGGGGAAAGACTTTTTCCGCAACCTGCTGTAGAGACGCGGCAAGCCGCGTCTCTACGGGGGGCAAATTTCACTACATAAAGACAAGTCCAAACTGGTTTATAATATTGTCATGCGGCGCTGGATGTCGATACCGGCGTTTGGCTTGATCTTGCTCGCGCTGCCGGTGTGGGCACAACGGCACGGTGGTGGTGGCGGCACGCACGTCGCTTCAGGCGGCGGGTTTGCCGCGCACTCGTCAGCCGGACCATCGTTAGCCGGACGATCGTTAGCCGGACGATCATTTGCCGCTTCACGACCGCCGGGCTCGATTCGCAGCGGAAGTTTTACTCGCAATCCTGGCGTCCGTCGTCGGATCGAAACCCCCTCCTACCATCGTCGCGCTGTTAATGGACGACGCTCCCATTATCCCTACGGGCTCTATTACCCTTACCTCGGCTATTACGGCTATGCTGATCCGCTATATGACGCTGGAGATCGGGATTCATATGCGGAGTCTCCGGCTCCATACGCTGAGAACGACGAATCGCAGCGCGACGTGGCGCCAGAAAGTGTGGAAGCGGGCCCGCGGACGCAGCCAGGGCCGGAGCCCGTGACGGCGCTGGTTTTCCGCGACCATCATGTGGAAGAAGTGCGGAATTACGCGATCGCCGGTGGGACCCTCTGGATACTCGACCAGCCAGCCGCGAAGAGAATTCCCCTCACCGATCTCGATCTCGTCGCCACGGTCGAAGTCAATGACACTCGCGGCGTGGGTTTTCAGGTGCCGAAATAGCAATGCTAGTGTGGGGACGGGCGCCCTCGCCCGTCCAAGCCGAGTGTAGCTCGGCAGCAGCCCGCGCTCACAGCAACTTGTGATTCTCCACGCAATTGCACCACTTTCCGGCGTTGCGCGATTACCTCCAGCTATTAGAATGAATGCGGCTCCTATTTTTCAAAAGCCAGGAGCTAAGAGCCAATAGCCCAAAGCCGCCTTCATGACCGAAAACCAATTCGTCCATTTGCACCTGCATAGCGATTACTCCCTCCTCGACGGCGCTTGCGACGTTGAGAAGCTCGTCAAGCGCGTCCACGAACTCGGTATGCCCGCTGTGGCCATGACCGACCACGGCAATATTTTTGGCGCGGTGCATTTTGTGGATGCCGCGCACAAAGTTGGCGTCAAGCCCATCGTGGGATGCGAACTTTACATCTGCAAAAAAGACGACCACGACATCACGCGCACTCCGCCCGAAGGCGACACCTATAACCACCTGCTGGTACTGGCCGAAAACGAGGAAGGTTATCGCAACCTGGTGAAGATCACGTCGGAGGCCTCGCTGCACGGCTTCTACTACAAGCCCCGCGTGAGCAAGAAATTTCTCTCCGAACATGCGAAGGGGTTGATCGGGCTTTCCGGATGCCTGAAGGGCGAAGTGGCCGAGCGGCTGACGGAAGGAAACTACGACGCGGCGCGCTCGGCTGCTGGGTTCTACCGCGACCTCTTCGGCAAGGAAAATTTCTTCCTTGAAATTCAAGACCAGAACCTGGAAATGGAGCACCGCATTCACTCGGGGTTATTCCAGTTGGAAAAGGACCTCGGGCTGCCTCTGGTCGCGACCAACGACAGCCACTATCTTTGCCAGGACGACGCGCACGCCCAGGATGTGATGCTGTGCATTCAAATGGGCAAGTCCATTGTGGACCCGAACCGGATGAGGTTCGAGGGCGAGCAGTTCTACGTCAAGAGCGGCGACGAGATGCTGCAGGTGTTCAAGGACGCGCCACAGGTGCTTTCGCGCACGCTCGATATTGCCGAGCGCTGCAACCTGCGGCTGGAGAAAATTCCCAGCCCGTTTCCGCACTTCGACGTTCCCGATGGATTTACCGCCGACAGCTATTTCGAGCACATCACGCGGCAAGGATTTGCGCGGCGCATGGAGGGCCTGCGGAATCTGGCGGCATGCGGCCGGCTCAAGCATTCGCTGGCCGACTACGAACAGAGATTGGCGCGCGAGATTGCCATCATCCAGCAGATGAAGTACTCCGGCTATTTCCTGATCGTGTGGGATTTTATCCGCTACGCCCGCGAACGCGGCATTCCCGTGGGCCCGGGGCGCGGATCGGCGGCGGGCGCGGTGGTTGCATATTCGCTCGGCATTACCGGCATCGATCCGCTGCAGCACGAGCTTCTGTTCGAGCGCTTTCTTAACCCGGAACGCATTTCCATGCCGGACATCGATATCGATTTCTGCATGAACCGGCGCGGCGAGGTGATCAAGTACGTTACTGAAAAGTACGGGCGGGAAAATGTCGCGCAGATCATTACCTTCGGCACGATGGCGGCCAGGGCCGCGATCAAGGATGTGGGCCGCGCCATGGATATGCCGTACAGCGACGTGGACCGCATCGCCAAGATGGTGCCGCCCACGCTCAATATCGAGCTCGATGCCGCGCTCAAGGGGTCGGTGGCGCTGCAGGAGGCGTATCAAAAAGATCCTCAGGTGCGTCAGTTGCTCGACACCGCGCGCAAGCTCGAAGGTCTGGTGCGGAATTCCGGCGTACACGCGGCGGGCGTGGTTATTTCGCCGCGCCCTCTGATCGAGCTGGTGCCGCTGCATAAGACGAAGAACGACGAAATCGTTACCGCTTTCGACATGGTGGCCATCGAAATGATGGGCCTGCTGAAAATGGATTTTCTCGGGCTCACGACGCTCACCATTCTCGACGATGCGCTGAAACTGATCGCGCAGAAGGGGACGAATCTCAGGCTCGACGACATTCCGCTGGAAGATCCGGAGACGTACGAGAAAGTCTTTCATAAGGGATTAACGTCTGGCGTATTCCAGTTTGAATCGTCCGGCATGAGAGACGTTTTGCGCCGCTACCAACCGAACTCCATCGAAGATCTCACGGCGCTGAATGCGCTTTACCGTCCCGGGCCGATCCAGGGCGGGATGATCGACGACTTTATCGAGCGCAAGCATGGCCGCCGCAAGATCGAATACGAATTGCCCGAGCTGAAGGAGATTTTGCAGGAGACGCTGGGCGTCATCGTGTATCAGGAACAGGTGATGCAGGTGGCCAACAAGCTCGCCGGCTACTCGCTGGGAGAAGCCGACCTGTTGCGGCGGGCGATGGGCAAGAAGAACGCCGAGGAAATGGCCAAGCAGCGTGAGCGCTTTGTGCAGGGCGCCACGCAGCGCGGTTTTTCGCCGAGGAAGATCGAAAAGATTTTCGATCTGATGGCGCAGTTCGCGGGATACGGTTTCAACAAGTCGCACTCGGCGGCCTACGCGCTGCTGGCCTATCACACCGCGTACCTGAAGACCCACCATCCGGTTGACTTCATGGCGGCGCTGCTCACTTCGGTGACGGGCAGCACCGACGACGTGGTGAAGTACATCAACGAATGCCGCGAGATGGGGATCGCGGTTGAGCCGCCCGACATCAACGTGAGCGCTGCGAACTTTACGCCGCACGGACAGGCGATCCGCTTTGGGCTGGCCGCGGTGAAA
This sequence comes from uncultured Acidobacteriaceae bacterium, assembly GCA_963772155.1. Classification (GTDB taxonomy): domain Bacteria; phylum Acidobacteriota; class Terriglobia; order Terriglobales; family Acidobacteriaceae; genus Acidiflorens. The sequence continues at coordinate 365,654 of CAVYVX010000001.1, forward strand.
AACGTGGGCGGAAATGCGATCGAATCCATTGTCGTGGGGCGGAAAAAGCTTGGCCGAAATTTTAAATCGTTTTACGAATTCTGCGAACAAGTTGATCTGCGGCTCTTGAACAAGCGCGTGCTGGAGTCGCTGATCAAGAGCGGCGCCATGGATTGTTTCGGACGCCGGGCGCAGCTCATGCAGGCGCTCGATAAGGCGATCGAACAGGCGCAGAAAGCGCAGCGCGACGCGGAGTCGGGACAGCACGGGCTGTTCGGGGTGTTTGAGGATGAGACCGCGCGGGCGGCGAGCGACGCGCTCCCCGACGCGCCCGACTGGGATGAACATACGCGGCTCTCGGCGGAAAAAGAAATTCTCGGATTTTTTATTACCGGGCATCCGATGGAAAAGTACAAAGAGAAGCTCGCCGACCTGAATGCGCTGTCCACCGAAGATATCGCCGCCATGAAAAAATCCACCGCCAAGGATGAGAACATCGCGGCTGCGGGTTTGATATCGGGGCTGCGGGTGGCAAAGTCGAGAAGAGGCGATTTGTGGGCGCAGGCCGCGCTGGAAGATAGATTCGGCAAGGTGGAACTGCTGATTTTTCCCGAGGCCTACAAAAAACTCGCGGAGAAAGTGAAGCTCGAAGTCCCGGTGCTGGTTCACGGCGGCGTGCGCATTGAAGAAGGCGCGAATGCAAAACTCACGGTCAACGAAATCGTACCGCTCGACGAGGCTCGCGTGCCGCTGCCGAAGGCGCTGCGCATACGAATTCCTCTGGGGAGCGCAACCGCCAGCACAGTAGATGCGCTGCACGCGCTCTGCCGCGAGCGCAAGGGCGAGGCGAAGGTGCTTTTCGACGTGGAGCGGGAAGGCGATTTCATGGCGGTCATGGAAGCCGAGGACTATACTGTTACGGCGGACAGCAGTTTTAGAAGCCGCGTGGAAGAACTGTGCGGGCGCGGCAGCGTGCGCGTCATTACTTGATGAGTAACATGGTGGAGCGACGGGCGTCTCGCCCGTCCCGCCGGGCGGGGACGCCCGGCTCTCCATCGGCACGCTGCGGCCCATGAATCTGACGAAAATGAAACGGGAAGAAAAGTCGGAGAATGTGGCCATCGCCGTCGCGGACTTGATGCTCTCGATGGTGGAAACACATCATATGCGAGGGAATGGAAACGTCAATAAGATGGATTCGGGATTGAAAGCAGAGCAGGAGCTGGCAAAGATCGAGGAGCAGATCGCGCGGCTCGATGCGCTGGAAGGGCAGAACGCGGAAACGCTCCGCCAGATCCAGCAATTGCACGAGCGGGTGGACGAGCTTCGGCGCGAGGTTTCCTCGCACCTCAACGCCTGGGAGCGCACGGAACTGGCGCGTCATCCGCAGCGTCCCTACACGCTGGATTACATCGAGCGTATTTTCACCGATTGGAGCGAGATCCACGGCGACCGCGGATTCCGCGACGATCCGGCGATCATCTGCGGGATGGCCCGCTTTCACGGCGAGGAAGTCCTTATCGTGGGCCAGCAGAAAGCGCGCGACGCGAAACAGCGCGTGTACCGCAACTTTGGCATGCCTCACCCGGAAGGATATCGGAAGGCGCTGCGCGTGATGCGGATTGCGGAGAAATTCAAGCGGCCGATTTTCACCTTCGTCGATACCGACGGCGCTTATCCCGGATTGCACGCCGAAGAACGTGGTCAGGGAGAAGCCATCGCCCGCAACTTGCTTGAGATGGCGCGCCTGGAAACGCCCATCATCGCGACCGTGATCGGCGTCGGCGGCAGCGGCGGCGCGCTGGCGATTGCCGTGGCCGACCGCGTGTTGATGATGGAGAATGCGGTGTACTCGGTGATTTCGCCGGAGGGCTGCGCCTCGATCATGTGGCGCGATGCCAGCAAGAAAGGCCTGGCGGCGGAAGCCATGAAGATCACGGCGAAGGATTTGAGCGGACTGGGCTGCATTGATGCCATCATCCCCGAACCCGCGGGAGGCGCGCATACCGACCATGAGCAGGCGGCAAAGTTGCTGGATGCAGCGCTGCAACAGCATCTGGCTGAGTTGAAGCGGCTGCCCGCCGCCGATTTGCTCGAAGCCCGCTATCGGAAATTCCGCAACATGGCGCAGTTTTTCGAGGTGGAAGCGTAAGACGGCGGATGCGAACGGGAGTTGCATCGGCGGATCTGTGTGATATCATGATATCAACAGTAGGCAGGGAGGATGCAATGGCCCAACTTGTCGTCCGCAACATCGAGAATACCGTCAAGGCGCGATTGCAGCGCCGCGCGCGGCGGAACGGCCGCAGCATGGAAGAGGAAATACGGGACATTCTTCGCGGCGCTGCGGTGGAAGCGCCGCTTGCCACCGGAGGGTTGGGAAAAGAAATCGCCAGCCTGTTTACCGAGGCCGGGCTCGATTCCGATATTGCCGAGCTAAGAGGGCACAAAGTCAAACCGGTCCATTTTGGATCATGATCATTCTGGATACGAATGTTCTTTCAGCGTTGATGCGCCAAGTGCCCGACCAGAAAGTCGTCGTCTGGCTCGACCAGCAACCTCGGACATCGGTGTGGATAACATCCGTGACGGTCTTTGAAATCCAGTTCGGACTGCAAATCCTGCCGTCGGGAAGGCGGAAAATCCTGCTGAGCGAGGCGTTTGACGAACTGCTCGTCAGAATCGGTCAGCGAGTCGTCGCGTTTGATGCAGCGGCTGCGCTCCGCGCCGGCGATCTCATGGCAATGCGGCAGAGGAAAGGCCGTCCTGTCGATCTCCGCGATACGATAATCGCGGGGATTGCGCTGGCGCAACACGCCACACTTGCAACCCGCAATATCGTCCACTTCGAAGATACGCACATCCCACTCGTCAATCCTTGGACTGTCTAGCGCTGGATTATCGAACGCTGCGCTCCGGCCCTACAGAATTGGCAAATGCAAGCAAGGCTGCACCAGGAAATCGAGCGCGTTCATTCGCTCCAGCGCTTTTTCCACCAGCGATGCCTTGCATTCCTCCAGCGTAATCAGCAGAGGCAGGTGGGATTTTGGGGAGCCTGGCCTCTGCAGCACCGAATCGATGTTGATGCCGCACTGGGAAAGAATTGTCGCCAGGCTGGCGATGATGCCCGGCCGGTCTTTCACCATGAAGCGGAGATAGTGCTTGGCGGTGAAATCGGCGGTGACGGTGGGCGTTTTTTCGATCGGCTGTTCGGCGTAATTCTTTCCGGATTGCCTGGCGTGCGCGATCGCCAAAATGTCGGAAACGACGGCGACGGCGGTGGGATGTCCACCCGCGCCGTGCCCGCCAAATACGGTCTCGCCGCCGTAGGTCCCGGTCGCCAGCACCAGGTTTTGGCTGCCTTCCACGCGCGCCAATGGCGATAACAGTTCGACCAGCGCGGGCTGGACGGCGGCAAACAACTCGCCGCCTGACGACTCCGCTTTCAGCTCGGCCCAGGAAATCTGGCGGATCGTGCAACCGAGCTGGTTCGCGAAGGCAAAATCTATGGCGTCGATCCTGGCAATCGAGCGGGCCACGATGCTCTCGGGCCTGACGTTGCAGTGCAGTCCGACGCGCGCCAGAATGGTGAGCTTGGCGCGGGCATCGAGGCCCTCTAGGTCCTCGGTGGGATCGGCCTCGGCGAAACCCAGCTTCTGCGCCTCGCGCAGGGCGGTGGCGAAGGGAACGCCGTTCGTCTCAATCTGGCTGAGGATATAGTTGCAGGTGCCGTTGAGAATGCCGCGGATCTTGAACAGCTCGTCGCCGGCCAGTCCCTCGTGCAGCCCGGAAATCACCGGCACGCCGCCCGCCACCGATGCGCCAAAAACGATTTGCTGTTGCATCTGACGGGCCAGGCCGATCAGCTCGGGGCCGCAATGCGCAATCAACTGTTTGTTGGCGGTGACCACGGACTTGCCCGCCCGGAGCGCGCGCCGTATCCAGTCTTCGGTGGGCTGAAGGCCGCCCATCACCTCGACCACAACGTCCACGTCGGAAGATAGGATATCGTCGATGTTCTCCGTCCACTGCACGGAGGACGGAAGCCAGTCCACTTTCTTTCGCGCCACGTTGCGATTGAGGACGCGCGTCAGGCGCAGGCGCGTGTTCCAGTGCTCGCAAAGAATTTTGGCCACGGAACTCCCCACCGTGCCAAAGCCGACCAGGGCCACGTTGCAGACTTGCGCGCCGTCGTTTTGCCGGCCAACGCTTGGTTTGCCAATGCTTTGCTTGCCCATGCTTTGTTTGACAATGTTCCGTGCGGCGGCGCGCTTTGCGATCAACGACTGCGCGGTTGCCGGTGGGGCCGTGTTTAGATGTCATTCCATCTCCCGTGTTTTCAGATACGCCGTATCGCCTCCCAGTGTAATCTATTTCTCCCGCGCCTTCCGCTTTACTACCACCCCCTACCCCCCTATATCCCGGTATATTAGAATCATTGACTTAGCGACAATTTCCCGCCAAAATCTTCAATAATAAAGACTTATAGGCAAAATCTTCAAAAATAAGGAGTTAGCTCCAAAACTTCGCTGAAAATGGGTTTGGGGCAGCTTCGAGGGCCGTCTTGGGAGACGGACGCACCTCAAACTGCCCCAATCAGATAGTTATTGTCGCACACGACGGGTGAGCGTGTCAGTGATTCTGGTCACAGATAGGTTGTGATGAAAAAAGTCAAAAACCCCACCCAAGTGGAGCTGGTGTGTAGCACCTGGCACCCGGCCATACCTCGCAATTCGGAGTACGCCCATTCGTGCGCAAGGTTCTGCTGGCATCCCACCGATGGTGGGTTATACTTGCCAAAATAGAGATGCCTCAGCTTGCAAGGTTTGCCCTTAACTACGCGCATAAGACCGTCGGTGAATCTCTCATCATCCACGCCAATTGCTTGGAATGGATGGGGAGTGCCCCGAAGAATTCAATCCACGGGATTGTAACCGACCCACCTTATGGGATAAAGGAGTACGAGTTCGACCAACTTGAAAAGCGGGCCAACGGCAACGGCGGCATCTGGCGCATCCCACCGTCTTTTGATGGCTCCGTGCGCCAGCCGCTTCCACGATTCACGGCGCTGAACGCAAAAGAGCGCGGGCAGGTTTGCAGATTCTTCACCGAGTGGGCCAAAGTTGCCGTGCATGTACTTAGACCGGGCGGCCACGTTTTCATCGCTTGCAATTCATTCATGTGCCAAATGGTCTACAACGCGCTTGTCGCTGGTGGCCTCGAGTTTCGCGGGCAGCTAATCCGCATAGTACAAACGCTACGCGGTGGCGACAGGCCAAAGAATGCAGAAGAGGAATTCCCGGATGTATGTTCCTTGCCGCGTGGATGCTATGAGCCGTGGGGCATCCTGCGCAAGCCATTGCCTGCAGGCATGAAGGTCAGCGATTGCCTGCGGCAGTTTGAAACGGGCGGATTGCGGCGACTGCCAGAGGGGCTACCATTTTCGGATTTGGTCGAAGTGGGGCGTACTCCACGCGAGGAACGTAAACATGCGGCGCACCCAAGCTTGAAACCACAAGCTTTGTTGCGCGATCTGGTTTATGCCGTTCTACCGCTTGGGAAGGGGATTGTGCTTGATCCGTTCATGGGTTCCGGCTCCACGGTTGCGGCTGGCAATGCCGTGGGCGTGCATTGCATTGGTGTGGAAAAAAACAGTGAGTACTTTGAAGCGGCCCCGCAATCAATTGAACGACTGACAAAAGTCGTAGTGTCGCGCGACCAGCTATTCTTTGCCTTGGCGTAGCTCCGCACACTTGTAAATCCAGTTCGCCATCATCTTTTTTGCGCCTTTGGGCTTTACGCTGGCCGTGATCGTCCTGCGACTGGTTTCCGACCGGCCAGAGAACTGCCAATCGGTTTTGGCAAGCTTTGCACCCGCCACTAGCAGGAACTTAAACGACTGCCTCTTCTTGACCTTTGTCCCTGTGCGGCCGCTCCGAAACACAAACACCATCAGCCACACATCCTCCGCATTGTGCCCCTGCCAGCCCTGCAAGTAGCGCGAGGCTTTAATCTCGATTCCGTTGTTACCCGCATGTTGCGCCGCGTCATTTGGATATTTCCCGGCTGGCAGAACGTCCGGATGCCCGTTGTGATAAAGGTTCTTGACTACTGTCAGACAGTGCTTAGGAATGCGAGCGCCCATCATTTCGCCAACCAAACTGCTGAAATTCGCTTGCATCATTGTGTTTTCCAGGCTGGCCATTCCCTTGGCGTGAAGCTGCGTGTCAACCGCAGTAACAAAGTCAATGAAATCCTGCATTGCCGCGTGTATGTGTGCGGTGGTGACGCCGAATGGAATTATTGCTTTCGGATTGAAGCCGTCTCTCTCGATAGGCTCGGGTAGGATCATTTGTGACATTATTGCGCACAGTACGACGTAAAAGAATATCTCACCGCAGGTTTCTTGAACAGCGATTATTTTAGCGGTGCCGGGTTCCCAACAACAGGAGCTGGATGCCCATATTACTCGCACTCCTTGCGAATGAGTGGAATTAGATCAGATCTGACTGTAGATCCCTCGCTTCGTTCGAGATGATAGGGTATAAGGTTTCGAGACTTAATCAAAGCTCTGAGCGATTCCCATAAAAAGGGCCGCATCGCTGCGGCCCTTTGCGTTACTGGCAACTGGTTACTGGCAACTGGCTACTGATCTTCACCTTCTGCCGCGGCCGCCGCCCCCGCCGTGGCCTCCATGACCGCCTCCGGGACCTCTGCCGGGGCCGCCGCGTCCGCGACGGCGACGATTGCGATCGCGATCGCCACCACCGCCGCTGGGTCGTCCGTCACGCGTGCCTTCGGGACGCGGAGCGCCCGCTTCCGTCGAGGTTACGACTCCATCCACGCGGTTGAAGTTGGGCTCATCGTCGGCATCGAAATTCGCGCCGCCTTCAATCACCGCGGTGGGCGCGGCGTGCGGCACTGACGGCGTTGACGGCGCCGATGGCAACGACAACGACTGGTCAATGCCAATGCCCGCTGCCTCGTCCGTTTCCGCTGGAGGCGGAGCCCCACCCGGCGACATTTTTGCGCGCTGCTCTTTCAGGACCGCCTTGCGCGACAGCTTGATGCGGTTGCCTTCGACGGCCAGGACTTTTACCAGCACCTGGTCGCCTTCCTTGAGTTCGTCGCGAACGTCTTTGATTCTGTGCTCGGCGACTTCGCTGATGTGCAGCAGGCCGTCCAAGCCGGGCAGAATTTCGACAAACGCGCCGAAATCCGCCAGGCGGCTGACCGTGCCGAGATAAGTCTTGCCCACCTCGGCCGAGGCGGTCAGGTCGCGGATGATTTGCAAAGCCTTGTTGGCCGCGACTTCATCGTTCGACGCCACGTTGACCTTGCCCGAATCTTCCACGTCGATCTTGACTCCGGTCTGCTCGATGATGCTGCGAATCATCTTGCCGCCGGGCCCAATCACGTCGCGAATCTTGTCCACCGGAATTTGCAGGGTGTAGATACGGGGCGCGTAAGCCGAAACCTGCACGCGTCCGGCGTTGAGGACCTCGTCCATCTTGCCGAGGATGAACAAGCGCCCGCGCCGCGCCTGGTCGAGCGCCTCGCGCATGATCTGCGAAGTGATGCCGGCGACCTTGATATCCATTTGCAGCGCGGTGATGCCGTCCTTGGTGCCGGCAACTTTGAAATCCATGTCGCCGTAATGATCTTCGGCGCCGGCAATGTCGGTGAGGATGGCGTATTGCTCGCCTTCTTTCACGAGTCCCATGGCGACGCCGGCAACGGGAGCTTTCAGCGGCACGCCCGCATCCATGAGCGAGAGCGATGCGCCGCAAATGGTGGCCATGGACGACGAGCCGTTCGACTCCAGAATGTCGGAGACGACGCGCATGGCGTAAGGCCAGTTGTCTTCGGTGGGAAGCACGGCGGAAACGGCGCGCTCGGCGAGGGCTCCGTGGCCGATTTCGCGGCGTCCGGCGCCACGCATAAACCCAACTTCTCCAACCGAGAACGGCGGAAAGTTATAGTGCAACATGAAGCGCTTCTTGCCTTCGCCTTCGAAACCTTCGAGCCGCTGCATGTCGTCGCTGGTGCCGAGCGTGGTGGTGACCAGCGCCTGGGTTTCTCCGCGGGTGAAGATGGCGCTGCCGTGGGCGCGGGGCAGAATGCCGGCTTCGATCCAGATCTCGCGAATCTGGTCGAAGGCGCGGCCGTCGGGACGGTGCTTGTGGTCGATGACCTGGTTGCGGAAAATGCGCTCGCGCAGGATCTCGTAATACTTCTTGATTTTCGCCTTGGCGGCGTCGGCGTTGTCGTCGGCGGGCACGGCGTCGAGCAGTTCTTTCTCGAGCACGCGGATGAGTTCGTAGCTCGCGGCTTTCGGATGCTTCGCGGTGTCGAGCGCGTCGGCCAGGCGAGCGCCGATCTTCGCTTCCAGGGCTTTGCAGTAAGCCTCGTCGAATTCCGGCGGGGTCACGGGGCGCTTGGGCTTGCCGGCCTTGGCGCGCAGCTCTTCGATGGCGGCGCAGATTTTTTTGATCTCAACATGCGCGAATTCGATGGCGTCCACCACCGTTTCTTCTTTCACTTCTTTCGCGCCGCTCTCGATCATGCAGATGGCATCGGCGGTGCCCACGACCATGATGTTGAGCAGGCCGTCGCGCATTTCGGTGTAGGTGGGATTGGCGATGAAGCGGCCGTCGATGAGGCCGACGCGCACGGCGGCGATGGGGCCGAGGAACGGAATATCGGAGAGGGTGAGAGCGGCGGAAGCGGCGTTGATGCCGTAAACATCGGGATCGTTTTCCGTGTCGGCGGAGAGGACGAAGGCGATGACCTGGGTCTCGCAGCGGAATCCCTCGGCGAACATGGGACGCACGGGGCGGTCGATTTGGCGGCAGGTGAGCACTTCGCGCTCGCTCATGCGGCCTTCGCGCTTGATAAAGCCGCCGGGGATGCGTCCGCCGGCGTAGGTGTATTCGCGGTAATCGACGGTCAGGGGAAAGAAGTCGATGCCCTCGCGGGGCTCGGGATTGGCGGTAGCGGTGGCGAGCACGACGTTTTCGCCGAAGCGCACGACGGCCGCGCCGTGGGCCTGCTTGGCGAGTTTTCCGGTTTCAATGGAGAGTTGTTTTCCGCCGGCGATTTCGATGGAAACTTTTGTGGCTTCAGGCTTCATAGATCATCATCCTTAATATAGGGGCAGAAGCGCGTGCGCGGGGATACGGAGTCCGCACGGATAGGGACATGCCAGGCCGCGGTTGGAAACGCACATTGCTAAGGCTCCCGGAGTTTGGGACCGTCCCCACACAGGGCCGGCCACGCTGTTATTTGCGGATGCCGAGCTTGGAAATCACGGTTTTATACCGTTCCGAGTCGTACTTCTTCAGGTAGTCGAGCAGGCCACGACGCCGGCTCACCATCATGAGAAGTCCGCGGCGAGAGCCGTGGTCTTTCTGGTGCGTTTTGAAGTGTTCCGTCAACTGACCAATGCGCTCGCTCAACAGCGCGATTTGAACTTCTGGGCTTCCGGTATCGGTCGGGTGCGTGCGATACGTGTCAACGACGGATTGTTTTTGCTCTCTGGCTAACACTAACCTGTTGCACTCCTGTCTCTTCTCGTTTTCGTAACGCTTTTGAGAATAGCACAGGTCGGGGCAAACTCGCCAGTGGCAGTTTTTAGTTTTCAGTTCTCAGTTCTCAGTTGCCAGTTCTCAGTGGAAACCAAATGGCTCGTAGGTTTTTCTGGGAACTGAGAACTGAGAACTCGATTCGAGGTTATACTGGAACCAACACTCGAAACAAACGAAAGATTGCGGCATCTTCTGGTTGATTCCAGTGGTTTTTCCAAGGGATAAAAGCCAGGCCTGCCCTACGGACGCAGCCTGTAGCCGGCCATAATAATGACCATATAAATACGGGGGTGTTTCATGCCACGAGGCCGATCGACTTTTACCAAGCGCCAAAAAGAACAAGCGCGCCAACAGAAGCAGCGGGACAAGAACGAGCGCAGGACCCAGCGCAAGCAGGAGCAGCCTGGAGGCGTTGTGGTGGACGAAGCGGAGGAATTGCGTCAGATGCGCGAGCTCGCCGCGGAGCAGGCCGCGCTGTTCGGCATCGGCAGCGACGACGAAGAAGATTCCGATTCCGCCCAGCTCCTCACGCCGCACGGCAAGCCAGACGAGCGCTAAAAAGCCTCTGATTAAGTGTGGCGCGGGCGCCCTCGCCCGCGAAAAAGCCGCATCTTCACGGTGCTCCTGGGGCAACGCGATATTTATTCAGAGTTTCACTAAACTTCCGGCAAGATTCGCCGGAGCGCAAGGCTCCGGCGAAGCCAGTCTCAAATTTCGGACAAATTTCTAGTGGAGGGACGGGCATCTCGCCCGTCCTGCGGTGCGGCGGCCGGGCGAGGACGCCCGGCGCTCCACATACAAAAGCTAAACAAACACCTCGCCCGGCAAAGCCGTCAGCGTCCGCGAGGCCAGGGTGTTTTGCACAAAGCGCTTCGGCTGGTCGTTGAACGAGGACGAGACATCCATCTGCTTGCGTTCGATGCGCAGCTTCAAGGTGCGCTCGATGTTGCGCAGGTCCAGGACCTCCGCGCCCGTGACCAGCGTGGAGGCGCGGCCCTGCAAGCCGGCGCGTCCCGTGCGCCCGACGCGGTGGATGAAGTCTTCCGCCATCTTCGGAATGTCGTAGTTGATGACGTGGGCCACGTCGTCGCAGTGCAAGCCGCGCGATGCGACATCGGTCGCAACCAGCACCTGGTAACGGCCTTCCTGAAATCCGCTCAAAGCGCCGTTGCGCTGCGACTGGGTGCGGTCGCCGTGGATCATGGCGGCGGAAAAGCCGTCGCGTTCCAGCTCCTTGGCCAGGCGCTGCGTGCCGCGTTTGGTGCGGGTGAAGATCAGGGTCTGCCCCTTTTCCTCGTACAGCAATTGCCGCAGCACATCCAGTTTTTCCGACGGCCGCACTTCGTATGCTTCTAATGACACGCTCTCGGCGGGCTTCAGCACCGAGCCCAGCGCGATCCGCACCGGCTCGCGCGTGTAGTCGTTGACCAGCGCGGCCACCGACTGCTCCATGGTGGCGGAGTAGCACAGCGTCTGCCGCCGCTCGGGCAGAATCTGCACGATGCGCCGGATGGACGGGAGAAATCCCATATCCAACATGCGGTCGGCTTCGTCGAGCACCAGTATTTTCACCTGACCGAGGCCGGCGAACTTGCGGGTGATGAAATCCTGCAAGCGTCCCGGAGTGGCGATGACGAAATCGCAGCCCGAGCGCAGACTCGCGATCTGCGGCTTCTCGGCTACGCCGCCGATCACCAGCGCCGCCTTCGGCATGTTTTTGTCGCGCAGTTGTTCGTACTGCTCGTGGACTTGCATGGCCAATTCGCGCGTGGGCAAAAGCACCAAAGCTTTGACGTGCTTGGCTGAGTCGTGCTTTGGCTCATCGTGTTTCGGCGATTCGGCGCGCAGCATCTCGATGATGGGAATCAGAAACGCGAGAGTCTTGCCGGTGCCGGTCTGGGCCGTGCCGATCACGTCCTTGCCTTCAAGGGCGGGAGAAATGGCGCGGGCCTGGATGGGTGTGAGGGTAATGAATTGAGCTGCCGCCAACTTCTGCTGCAACTGAGCAGACAGGGGCAGTTCGGTAAATGTGGTCATTCGATTGTGTTCTTTCTGGAGGGGCTTGCTTTTAGTGTCTCGGACAGTTCGTAAGAAGTTCCCAGTTCTCAGTTCCCAGTTCCCAGTAAAAACCTAATGGATCGATAGGTTTTCTCTGAGAACTGGGAACTGGGAACTCTCAAGAGTTCGCAATGCCGCTCTAATTGAAATTGGCGCTGGAACCAAACGGCGGGCAGGAAATGGCGGAAGTGAATCGGATCCAACAGGATCCCCGCGTAACTAGCAAACCGTAGCAAAAGCGTTAATAGCAGTATAGCAGAAGAAAGCTCAGCGCGGGGTTACGTTGGTAATTTTCTTGCATGCTTGGAAAGCACCGGCCAAATCTAGTTGACGCCAGAAGCTCTAAATTAAGGACTAGTCCTTAGCCCAACGGGCAATAAACCAGTTTATACATATGTGCGTTTTAGGCTGGGTATGGATATACTTCAAATCAGTGATCCCAATACATTATGGACACACCTCAGACTGGCGATTATCACGATCAATCCGAGTCCGACTTGGAGAAAGTCAGGGTCGATCCAGAGACCACCGACACTGCCTCACCCGATGGTAAACAAGAAAGATTTAATCAGCAGAGGCACCACGGCCTTTATCACGGCCAGTATGTAGTGAAAGCGCTGAAAGCAACTCGAAGAGGAGTCGCCGCTGTCGTTAATTGGACTGACGAAAAGGGCGGGTTTATTACTGCTTTGGCGACAGTGATCATAGCTATCTTAACAGCCTTCTACGTGCATTACTCCCGCGCCCAGTGGAAGGTAATGAGTGATCAACTGCCAGATTTGCACGCATCTGCCCAAGCTGCCCAGCAGAGCGCTAAGGTAGCTCAGGACACTCTGATAGCAAGCAATCGCCCCTGGCTGGATATTCAACTCAAGATTATTGGACCTCTCACATTTGACGACTTAGGTGCGCATCTGCCCTTGCAGATCGAAGCCACCAATATCGGCCACTCTCCAGCCGTTAGAGTAGCGGATGAACAAGAGTTTATTCAGATTATTATCTTTAATCCTAATCCTTGGCAGGAAATCAAGAAGTTGTGCCAACAGGCTGGGGGCGAATCCGCGCTGGCTTCTAATCGCGGACTGACTCAGACTATTTTTCCCGGCAAGTCCCAACAGCAAGCATTGACTCTCACTTTGAGTCCAGCAGAACTCAACAGGGAATTGACTTTTAACGGAGTAAGTAAAAAAATGCATCTCTTCCCGGCTGTCGTGTGGTGCGTGGCGTATACCTCCGACTTCAGCGAAGTCGAACATCACATTGGATACGCTTGGCAAGTCTTGAGAAACGCTCCACCGGCCTGGATAGACCCAAAACGTGGAACCGTTCCCGCCGAAAAACTGACTCTTTACCAGTTCCCTTTTATCGGTCCATTGGCTGATTAGGAGCCGGGTGCCTCGCTCAAGCTCCGCTTGGGTGGGGGTGTTGGACCGGGTGGCCCGCCCGACGCGCATCAGGACACGTGTGGAATAACGACTTCGGTATAGCTGCCGGGCGTGGCCGCGTTTATCGCTGCTGCAACTTTTGCGGCGTGCGATCGAACAACCGGCCATTGCGGCGTGCTCAACACCACGACGGCCATTCTGCGGCCCGCAAGGTTTTGCTGATATTGGAGGTTCTTGTCGGCGGTAAGAAAAATATCGAATCCGGCCCGCTCTGCTTTGGCCAGCAAGTCGCCGTTGGAAAGCGTGTCCCATCCGCGATCTCTTGCCTCTGTGACGGTGTGGCGGTCAGGCAAGGAGCTAACGGGGCGGGTACGCTTTGGTCAAAAAGAACGAGCATCAGGCGAGGACTCGTGTGCTGGCACGACCGGAATCGAGGCAGAAAGGCTCTGAGCGGCAAACTCCAGGACTTCGTTTACCTGCTCCTTGGAAATGTGAAACCACTCCGTAATCTCATCGATGGTGGCTCCAGCTTCGAGGTTTGCGAACACGGCGGATACGGGCATACGGGTATTACGAAATACCCATGCGCCACTTAACTTTCCCGGCACGCTTTCAACGGCGGGGCACTGGGACCAATCGAGAGCGGCCATGCTCCGGCCTCCTTACCTCTTTACTTTTTACCACGGTTTGACGGCAGGGTCACGCGGGGAATTCCGGCTGACAAAGAACTAGAAAGAACGGCAAAGATCATGCGTCCGGCTCACTCGCCCGATATTTTCCTCTCTTCCATCATCAACTTCCGCAGCGCCCGATTGATTCTTGTCTGGTAGCCCCGCCCCTGCCTTTTGAACCAGGCCAGCACATCGGCGTCCAGACGCAAGGTGACCGGCTTCTTGATCGGCCTGTAGAGCCCCACCCACTCCGGCGGCAGCCCCCGCGGACGCTTCCGCTCGCTGACGGAAGCCCGCAGCCGCGCAATTTTCCGGCGCGCCGTAACTCGTTTGCGTGGTTTCATATATCGCCAATATAAATATATTCTTATACGTACAATATAGCAACAACAAAGTGTTTCACGTGAAACACTTCGTCGTTTTGCAAAGGGATTCGCCGCCTACTCCTCCACCGGCTGCGCGTCCAGTTTCTGGGCGGGTTCGCCTCCGGCCAGGCCCTGGGCGACGATCAGGCGGCGGGCTTCGATGCGGAGTCCGGGGAGGGCGCGTCCGAACCAGACGGCGGCGAAGAAGCAGGTTGCGCCTCCGATGGCGACGGTGATGGGCGCGCCGATGTGGTGGGCCAAGGCCCCGCCAAAGAAAGCTCCGAAGGGAGCCATGCCCATAAACATCATCGAGTAAACGGACATGACGCGGCCGCGCAGTTGGTCTGGCACCATGGTCTGAATCAGCGTGTTGGAGCAGGCCATCTGCAGCATCATGGAATAACCGGCGGGCAGCAGGAGGATGACCGACAGCCAGAAATTTGTCGAGAAGGAAAAAAGAAACAGGCTGACGCCCAGGCTGGCGCAACTTATTGCCACCCAGCGCCCAAGGCCTTTGATGCCGGTTTTAGCGGCGAGCGTCAAAGCCCCGCAGAGCGCGCCCACGCCGGTCGCGCCCATCAGAATGCCGAGGCCGCGCGCGCCGCCGTGCAGAATCTTGTCGGCGAAGATGGGCATGAGCACGGTGTAGGGCATGGCGACCAGGCTCATCAAGCCCAGCAGCAGGAGCAGTGCGCGAATGACCTTGGTGCGATTGACCCAGCGAAAGCCTTCGACGATGTCTTCAATCGGCGAACACTGGCTGAGACGCGGGGCACAGCGCACGCGCATCAGCCACAAGCCAACGATCACTGCGATGTAGCTGATGGAATTGGCGGCGAAGCACCAGCCTTCGCCGATTCTCGCGACCAGAACTCCGGCAATGGCCGGGCCGATGATGCGCGCGCCATTGAACATCGAGGAATTCAGCGCGATGGCGTTCATCAGGTCCTCTTTGCCGACCATGTCGACGATGAAGGACTGGCGGCCGGGAATATCGAACGCGTTCACCACTCCGAGCAGGGACGCCAGCACGAAGATGTGCCAGACCTGGACGCGCCCGCTCAGCGTGAGGAAAGCCAGGATTCCCGCGAGAATCATGGCAGCGGTCTGAGTGGCGATCACCAGGCGCTGGCGATTGACGCGGTCGGCGGTGATACCTCCCAAAGGCGCAAAGAGGAAGACGGGAATTTGGCTGGCGAAGCCGACGCTGCCCAGCAGCAGAGCGGAATTCGTCATGCGGTAGACGAGCCACGCCTGGGCCACGGTTTGCATCCAGGTGCCGATGAGCGAGATGAGCTGCCCGCTGAAGAAGAGCTGAAAATTGCGATGACGCAAGGCGCGCAGGGTGGTGGCCAACCTTGGCCGGAACGCGATTTTCGCGTCTAGTCCCACAGCGGCGGCGGAATTTTTCTCGGCAGTCACTCATTAGAACTTTTTCACATCTGGCGGAGGAGGGCAACTGGCGGGAAGTTGCGGAGGGAGTTTTCACAGCGCATCGCCGATGCACGATGGAAGAACCGGAAAAACTAGAGACTATGCTAGTGCCGTGACCGCGTGATTGTTACTACCGTCGATTCATTTTTGTTGGTGGAGCGCCGGGCGTCCCCGCCCGGCGGGACGGGCGAGACGCCCGTCGCTCCACCGTATGACTTATCACTCGGTCATAGCACTAGAAACTATTTTAGAGACTATCGAAAGCCGCTTGCATCTCGGCAATGATGGCCGTGGCCGCTTGCCTGGGATTTGCCGCGTCCCTGATGGGCCTGCCGATGACGAGGAAATCCGCACCGGCCTTGATCGCCTGGGTTGGCGAACTAAACCGCTTGTGATCGTCGCGAGACGAATGGGCGGGACGAATGCCGGGCGTAACAATCAAAAACTTGTGCTCCATGCCCTCGATCTGTTTGGCCAGCGCCTTGATTTTAGCCGCTTCCTCGGGAGACGTAATCACCCCATCGCAACCGGCTTCCATAGCCTTTTTTGCGCGGTGCATGACCAAATCCTGGACGGTGCATCGAAATCCCATGTCGTTCATGTCGTCGTTGTCGAGGCTGGTCAGCGCCGTCACCGCCAGGAGCTTAAGGCCCGCGCTGCCCCGCCCCTCGACTGCGGCCTTAATAATCTTCGCATTGCCATGAATGGTCAGGAAACTCGCGCCCAGCGCAGCGGCCCGCGTCACCGCTTTCTTGACCGTTTCGGGGACGTCAAAGTATTTCAAATCCAAAAAAACCTGCTTACCAGACGCAGTAAGTTCCGGCAGCAATTCCAAACCAGACCCCATGTACAGTTCCAGTCCGATTTTGAAAAAGGACACCACGCCATCCAGCGCTTTGATTAGCTGTCTGGCGTCTGGCACGGTGGGCACATCGAGCGCGAAAATCAAACGCTCGGAAGCGTTAACGGGCGCGCTGGCGCTCGGAGCTGTTTCGTCGTTGGTTGGCACTGGGGTTGACATTGGGGTTGACACTGGCGTCACAGCTTCCTCGTCAGCCGGTAGATTTCTTAGAGTTTGTTTCATAAATGTCTTTCGGGTCGGAAAGCTCGTCCCTCAGGGGCGAAAGCCCGCGTTTTTATTGGACATTAATATAGTTGGCTAAGTAAACCCAACAGTTAGGGCTGATGTTTTGTGCCTCGTTTTTTGCCGCGAGCAGAGTCCTTTCGGACGGGAGCGGGACTGTGAACCAATATAACGGCCCGAAATAGTTTGTCGAAGCACTCGGATTGGTCAGGGGCATCACATTTTGCCTCTAATTATTTCGTGATCCTTATCTGTCGTTTTCTCATGCTTGATCCAGGCATATCCCGACTATGTGCTTATCACAACACAATTTCGCGTGACTCTTGTGGCCTTTGTATATTTTTGGACATTCGGAACCAGGGTAATCAGAGAAGAGATCGCGACGTTTGAGATATGCACTTGCGACATTGTCGTTAGTACACACAACGCAACATCTTGAGGCTATCACGAGGGCTACTATATGCTCATCATCAAATTCTTGCTCTGGGCATTTCGACTTCAGCGCCTCCGCAATTGGGTCTACCGTTGTATTCGGTATTTGGACAGTACGTCCTTTTTTAGAAAGCTCAACAATATATGGCAGGAATCTCGGGGCTTTCCCGAGTTCCACGGCGTATTTCGATCCACCGTAAATCATGAAACCCTTACCGTTTATCCAATTCAGCACCGGTATGAATTGTGAATGTTTCTTATTCTTACCGTCGAATACCATTGCGAGGCAACAGGTATCAATGACAAGACACATATGTTCTCAAATTCCAAGCAGGTTCATTTGTTCTCGAATGAAAAACTGGCGATAGGTTTCAGGTTGATCCGCAGGCAATTCCCCCGTCTTCCCGATGCCAAGCGATTTGACTATATTGTGCTTGTCCCGGCGTTCAAAAAACAAAATCTGACTATCTGGTTTAACTCGACCATTTCGATAGTTCATCCGAAAGCGATCCACCATAAAATCGCTATGCGTTTCGATCAAAAAGCGCTTGTGATCTGTTGAGGCCATCTCGAATATTAGGTCTCCGAGAGCAGCCTGTGCTCGTGGATGAAGATGTACTTCCGGCTGTTGAATCGCAAACCATGTACCATGCGGTCTAGCGAATATTTCAACTAAGACCGGAAGAGATTGTGATACTCCGTAGCCCACAGTAGTTAATTTCAAAGCTTTGTCATCGAGAACAATGTCAACTTCAAATGGCCCTCCCCGTTCGCGTCCGAAATTTCTAATATTCACGTCTTGGAACAATCCACTCGCATTTCCTACCTTTTCCATGAAGGTGTGGAACTTGATCGCTGCGGATTTTGAGCGAAGTGTCCTACGGATTAAGTACGGTGTATGCTCGCCTTCTGGCGAAAAATCGAGCGGCATCTCACCGTAGGTTGGTTTAGGTTTCGTACGGATTGGAGCTACCCACGCAATGTCTGACGCGAAGGCTAATTCCTCGGGAGATTGAAGGCGGAACTCTCCCTTTATTCTCTTGACGGATGATTTTCCATGCTCCTGCCAGCACAAAGACAAAGCTACAAGAAGCGGTATTCTACCGGGAAAAGGTATAGCAAGTTTCTCAAACCCACTTGTGCTTTCGGTGCAATGTTCCGCCGCCCAAAGCGGCAAGTTAGCCACAATATCATGTATGCTCTGGGGCGAGTCGTGTTCAATCCATTTAAATTGAATGCTCTTCCGACGAAACCATAGAGCTACTCTCCGTGCTCCTCGACAGAATGTATATCTTACGAGGCGCGGTATCCCCTCATCCTCAACGTAAGTTAGAAGCCAGCCGATTGCTACTTTCTCTTCTCTCTTCCTCCCCGATTCTTCCCAAGCCAAACCGATATGGAAATAGCTTCGATTTTCAGAGTGCGCACTCACCATATCCGAAAAATTGCCAAAATTGACATGTTCGTCGGAAAAGTCCTGCTCAAAAAGAAAACGAGGAGATGAAAGCAACTTTAGAAGCCCCAAGATAGACGTTTTTCCAGTACTGTTCTGCCCAACAAGAAAATTTACGTCCAAGATAGGGATTGTGGCGTTGCTGAATCCTCGAAAGTTATCAACGAAGAGGTATTTCATATGCTCACGATCTGATCCGCGCACGATTCTTCTGAACAGCACGCCGAGGACCTTCTGGTTGGATGCTGGAGCCTTTCCAAGAACCCCTCCAGTCCTGTCCCTGGAACAGAATCCGTTCCAACTTTTTACTTGAAGTTCCCAATATTTTCGCCATTGCTTCCAAGAAGCGCTCGAAGTTCTCCATCTCGACTGGTGATGCAGTGGCCTTCATGTCTTCCCTCTCAGTATCCGTTTTTCTTGCCGGGTGCGTCACTTCTCACGCTTCTTGAGAAGTGACCCTTCCGAATAGCCGCCATCGTTCGATTTCACTTTAACGCGATAGGATCTCTAGGCGGCGCGTCTGAGGTCGTGCCCTTCCACGAATCTTTGCTGCGGTGTGCTCCAACGAAAAAGGCCATAGATTTCCCCATGGTCACCTCGGTCGAGATCATTATCTACCAATCTCGGGAAAAGATACAGAGGCCAGTTTGGTGCTGGGTGGGATGGCGGGGAATTGACGCGGGGCGCGGGGAGAATGCCTTGAGAACGTCGGTGAGAGTGTCCGAAAGTGTAGGGGTCCTTCCCCTTCGCTGCGCTCAGGGTCAGGATGACAGACTTTAGTGATGACAACACCTGCCCACCCTTCGCAAAGAACGCGAAGGATGGGGCAGCCACGGCGCGCAAAAGGTAGGGGTCCTTCCCCTTCGCTGCGCTCAGGGTCGGGATGACAACTCTTTTTGTGATGCGGCGCAAAGAATGCTTGCTCGACTCATAACGACGCTGAGGAACCTCTGAACAAGTATCTTGTTGCTCCAGGAGCACTGTGAAGATGCGGCTTTTTCGCGGGCGAGGGCGCCCGCGCCACACTTGATCAGAGGTTCCTTGGATGACAATCAAACTGCGACGCTACCGGGCCGTCCTCCTCGTCTTTGCAATCGCCGCCCTTTGTCTTACAATCAAACGTAGCAGCAGTTTGGCGGGACAATCTTCCCCCGAATTAAAGAGACTCTGATTAAGTCTTCGCTGGGGGGATGCGTTGAAAGAGCGACCC
Organism: uncultured Acidobacteriaceae bacterium; assembly: GCA_963772155.1. Lineage (GTDB taxonomy): Bacteria > Acidobacteriota > Terriglobia > Terriglobales > Acidobacteriaceae > Acidiflorens. The sequence continues at coordinate 385,312 of CAVYVX010000001.1, forward strand.
TCAGTTGTGACGGCACGGCTAAACAGGCTGCGGAAAAAGTCTGATTTCGCGCTCCAGCCCCTAAAGGGGCGACTGATTTCGAAGGACTTGCGGTATCGCTAAAGCGATACCCTGATACGAAACCGGAGTTTTCCGCAGCCAGTAAAGCCGTGCCCTTTCAAAGCTCTTCGTAAACGACTTGATCAGAGGTTCCTTAAAGGGCTGGACCGCTTTGCCGATTGATCTGGGGCGGCCTTCGTTACGAAGGTCATTTGGCCTCGGCACTGGAAGTTCGTAGCATGAGAATGAGCACTGAGAATCGAGCCATGCCCGGGATCGCCGTCGCGCTTCTCACCGAGGACCGCGAACAATCCGAGGTTTTGCATAGCCGGGTGGAGAGCACCAATCTGACGCGGACGGTACTGAGCCACGTCGGTTTCCCGGCGGGGCCGGGCGATGCCATTTTGCGGCAATTGCAGGACCAGCGCGCCGAAGTCGCCCTGGTGAGCATCGATTCGCGGAACCCAGGGCGGGCCATCCACGCCATTGAACTGATCCACATCAGCATTCCCGATGTCACGATTTTTGCCATGGGCGAGATGAGCCAGCCCGCGAACATTGTTTCCGCCATGCGGGCCGGGGCGCGCGAGTTTTTGGACCATGCCGCCAGCCGCGAAGCCTTGATCGAAGCCTTCATGCGCTTCTCGGCCACGGTAAGCCGCGAGCAACGCAGTTCGAGCAAGGCCAGAGTCTTCACGTTTCTGAACGCCAAGGGCGGGGCCGGCGCCACCACCACTGCGGTGAACACCGCCGTGGCATTGCAGGAGACGCACGGGCGAGTGGTACTGGTGGATTTCGCGCCCATCGGCCACGCGGCCCTGCAACTGAATTTGCGGCCGCAATTCACGCTGATCGATGCGCTGCAAAACCTGCATCGCATGGATGGTTCGCTGCTCGACGGCCTGATGACGCCTTATCGCAATGGCCTGCATCTGCTGGCCGGGGCGCAGCAACCGCACAGCGCGGCGCCAACCGCGGCGGAACTGGCGCGCCTCCTGGACCTGCTGGTGAGCCAGTATCACTTCGTCGTGCTCGATGGCTCGGGGCGGATGGATGGCACGATGCAAACCATCTGCAACCTCTCGAACGCCGTGCTGCTGGTGGCGCAGGCGGATGTGGTTTCGCTGTGGAGCGCGGGCCGGATCCACGCCTTCCTGCAGGAAGGTGCGGGCCGCGAAAGACTGCGCCTCGTCCTCAACCGTTACAAGAAGATTCCCGGCTTCACCGACGAGGATGTGGAGAAAGCCACCAACTGCAAGTTGCTGTGGAAGGTGCCCAACAACTTCCAAGCCATTGGACCCGCGATTGACAAGGGCAGCCCGGTTGCCGGGCAGGGGAACCACGAGATCGGCCGCTCCTATCAGGGATTGGCTGCGGAACTGGCGGGGGCAACCACGTCCGGCGACGGCGCGCTCTCGCTGATTTACCAGCACGACAAAGGCGGCAGCAAGAAAAGGGCCGGCCACCTCATTGTCTCGCCCGTGCGCGCCGGGCAATAGACCAGCTGCGAGCTACGAGCTGCGAGCTGCGAGCTACGAGCTATGAGCTTCGAGCTACGAGCTGCGAGCAACCTCCTCTTCAACCTTTCCCTTCCTCGCTGCGACGTTCTCCTGTGCGCTCGCAACTCTTGGCTCGAAGCTCGTAGCTCGCGGCTACTTTGTTAGAATCGTGATTCACCACCCATGACGCCGCGAACGGTTGAAATTATTTATCAGATGATCGCGTTTCTGTTCGCGATCAGCGTGCACGAGTCCGCCCATGCGTGGACGGCGTCGCGCTGCGGCGATCCGACGGCCCGCATGTTGGGGCGGGTTTCGCTGAATCCGATTCGCCACATCGATCCGGTGGGCACGATTTTGCTGCCGCTGGTCGCGGCCTTAAGCCACATACCGTTGCTGGGCTGGGCCAAGCCGACGCCGGTCGATCCGCGGAATTTTCGTCATCCCATGCTGGACGACATTCTGACCTCGGTGGCGGGGCCGGTCAGCAACTTCATCGTCGCCACGGGCGCGCTGTTGCTGCTGGGCGGCATTTCGCTCGCCTCGGCCACGGGACATACGGTTGTTATGGGATTGGTGGCGGGAGGCAACGGCGCTGCCGCCGATTCGGCATTGACGCCCGCAGCCATGTTGTTGTTTGAACTTATGTTCATCAACATCGTTCTGGCGGTCTTTAACTTGATCCCCGTCCCGCCGCTCGATGGCAGCCATGTGTTACGGCACTTTTTGCCGGATTCAGTTCTTATGCTGTACGACCGCATCGGCATCTTCGCATTGCTGGCGCTGGTTTATTTGGGCGGAGGGCTGCTCAGCGGCTTGATCCGCCCGTTTGTTCGCCTATACATTTCGATACTGGTGAATTTCTGAATGACAACTTCTCGTAAGAAACGCGTGCTGAGCGGAATGCGCTCGACCGGCAAACTGCATCTGGGCAACTACGTGGGCGCGCTCCAAAACTGGGTGCGTATGCAGGACGAATACGACTGCTTTTTCTTTATCGCCGACTGGCACGCGCTGACCACCGACTACGCCGACGTTTCGCGCTTGAAAGAGAACTCGGCCGACGTGCTGCTGGATTGGCTGGCGGCCGGGCTCGATCCGGCGAAGTGCACGATGTTCATCCAGTCGCATGTGCCGGTGCACGCGGAATTGCACCTGCTGCTTTCGATGATCACGCCGCTGGGCTGGCTGGAGCGCGTGCCGTCCTACAAAGAGCAGAAGGAGAACATCAAGGGAAAAGACCTGGACACATACGGGTTTCTCGGCTATCCCGTGCTGCAATCGGCGGACATTTTGATGTATAAGGCGGACTTTGTGCCGGTGGGCGAAGACCAGGTGGCGCACGTGGAGCTGACGCGGGAAATTGCGCGGCGGTTCAACGGCTTCTATGCCGGAGGCTGCAAGGACAAAAAGCGCGAATATATTTTCCCCGAACCAGCGGCCCTGCTCACGCCCGCTCCCCGCCTGCCGGGCACCGATGGGCGCAAGATGTCGAAGTCTTACGGCAACGCCGTGATGCTCACCGACCCTGAGCCGGTGGTGCGGCAAAAGCTGAAGACCATGGTCACCGATCCTGCGCGCATACGGCGCACGGACCGCGGCAATCCCGATGTGTGTCCGGTGGGCGACCTGCACAAGATATTCAACGGCAAAGACAAAGAGACGATGGCGAAGGTGAACGAAGGCTGCCGGTCGGCGGGAATCGGCTGCATCGAGTGCAAGAGCTGGGTTGCCGATGCCATCGTGAAAATCCTCAACCCCATGCAGGAGCGCCGGAAAAAATACGAGGACAATCCGCGCCTGGCGTGGGATATTCTGGAAGCCGGTTCGGCGCGCGCGAGAGAAGTCGCAGGCGCAACGATGGACGAAGTCCGCAGCGCCATGGGCCTGGATTATAGTTCGAACTCTGCCCCGGTGAAGGATTCCACGAAGTGACGGAATTGTCCCAACCCATAGCGGAACAGCCGCCAGTCGAGGCTTCCAGCGAGGGCGCGGCTGCGGTCGTGCCGGCTGCTGAGACGCGGCAAGCCGCGTCTCTACGGGAGGACAAGGACGCGGCGGCGGCCAAGTCCCCCGCGGGCGAGGGCGCCCGCGCCACACTTGAGCAGAGGCTCCCTAAAGGCAAGGAGGCCAAAGACGAAGCCAGCGATTACCCTTTTGCCATCGCGCTGGGCGAAATTTACGAAGGCCCGCTCGACCTGCTGCTCGATCTGATCCGCAAGCAGGACATAGACATCTACGACATTCCCATCGGCAGGATCACGGCGCAGTACCTTGCTTATGTGGAACGCATCCGCGAACTCGACGTGAATGTGGCGAGCGAGTTCATTTACATGGCGGCGGTGCTGATCCACATCAAGTCGAAGATGTTATTGCCGCGCGATCCGCTGGCTCCGGCGGACGCCGAGGAAGATCCGCGCAACGAACTGGTCAACCGGCTGCTGGAGCACGAAAAGTTCAAGTCGGCGGCGCAAATGCTGCTGCAAAAACAGCAGATTGAAGACGCGGTGCTGAACCATCCGGCGATCCGCGAGTTCATGGACGCCGAGGGCACCGAGCCTGAGCTGGCCGCCGATGTCATCGACCTGGTCAAGACTTTTCAGCAGATTCTGGATCGCGCGCGCAATCGGCCCATCCTGGAAGTGGACGAAGAAAAGGTGACTATTGGCCAGATGATCCAGTATCTGCGGCGGCGGCTGACGCTGGAAGATCGCCCGATTCGCCTGAAGCAGATGCTGAGCAATGTGCCGTCGCGGCAGGCGCTGGTCTGCATGTTTCTGGCCTTGCTCGAACTGGTGCGTTTGCAGGCGATCCAGGTGCGGCAGGACCGCGTCTTCGGCGAAGTGCTGGTGAGAAAGCATTCCCACTTCGAGGAAATCATGACCGAGCAGGCCGCGGTGCGGGATGATTGGAGATAGAGAGCAGTTGCCAGCTGCCAGTGACCAGTTGCCAGTAAGAACCAGCGGAGCGAACAAACTCCACTGACCACTGACCACTGACCGCACTGGCAACTGGCAACTGGCAACTGACTTATGCTTAAACCTCAACTCGAAGCCATTATTTATGCGGCGGAAACGCCCATTTCGCTCGACCAAATTTATACGCTGGTGAAGGAGCCGCTGCTGGCGGAAACTCCGGGGCTCGATGCGGCGGAAATCAAGTCGCGGGTGCGCGCTACGCTCGAAGAACTCATCGCGGAGTACGGCGGCGGAGAGCACGGGATCGAAATCCGCCAGGTCGCCGGCGGATACCGCATGTCAACCAAGCCGGAACAGCACGACGTGGTGCGCGCCTTCGCCAAGAGCCTGAAACCGCCCTTCCGGCTGTCGCTGCCGGCGCTGGAAACGCTGGCCGTCGTCGCCTACAAACAGCCGGTCACGGTGCCCGAGATCAGCGAGATTCGCGGCGTCGATTCCGGCGGAGTCATCGCCACCCTGCTCGACCGCAAGCTGATCACGACGGCGGGCAGAAAAGCCGTGATCGGCCGCCCCATCCTCTACAGAACCAGCAAGGAATTTCTGCTGCGCTTCGGGCTGCGGGACATCAACGAGCTGCCCAGCATGGAGGAATTCGAAAAACTGCTGGCCGAGTCGTTCCAGAGCGACATGATTCCCGCAAGTGTAGAGACGGGGCTTGCCCCGTCTCAGAGCGCGGACAAATCCGAGGAAGAGTCGTTAACTATGCCGCTGACGGCGGGGGGCGATTTTTCGAAGGGCCAAGAGCTTAACCACAGGGTACACGGGGATACACAGGGTCAAACAGAGGACGGTAGTGGTGCGCAAGTGGAGGATGGTTCTTCCGAAACTACTAACGAAACCGAAGCGCCGGCTGCCGCCGACGCTGAGCCGGAGTAGCCATGCCCGCCGAACGTCTGCAAAAAATTATCGCTGCCGCCGGAGTCGCATCCCGGCGCAAAGCCGAGGAAATGATCGTCTCTGGCCGGGTGCAGGTCAATGGACGGGTGGTCACCGAACTGGGCACGAAAGCCGATCCCGGCGAAGACCACATCCGGGTGGATGGCAAGCTGCTCCAGGGGCCCGAGCGTTACACCTACATTGCGCTCAACAAGCCCAAGGGATATGTGACCACGGTCAGCGACGAGAAGAAGCGGCCCACCGTGATGGATCTGCTGCAAAAGGTGAAAGGGAAAAAAGTGAAGGGCCGCGTGTATCCCGTGGGACGGCTGGACTGGGCCAGCGAAGGCTTGCTGCTGATGACCAACGACGGCGAGCTGGCCAACGCTCTGATGAAAGCCTCTTCCAACGTGGCCAAAACTTACGTTGTGAAAGTCGCCGGGCAGCCCGACGAGGCGAAGCTCGACAAGCTGCGCCGCGGAGTTTCCATTGCGGAAAAAGGCGGACGGAGAGTGCGCACGGCCCCGGCAAAAATTCGCCTGATCCGCGAAGGCGACAACCCGTGGCTGGAAGTGACTATCATTGAAGGCCGCAACCGCCAGGTGCGGAAAATGTTTGAAGAAGTGGGGCACCACGTGGAAAAAATCCGGCGCGTGCGGTACGGGCCGCTCGCGCTCGACGTGCCGCCGGGAGATTGGCGCAACCTTACTCTGCTGGAAGTGGCGAAGCTGAAGAGTGCCGCGTCGGGACCGAAGGTTGCGAAGCCGCCAGGCGCGACCACTCGGTTGCGGACGACGATTCCAGAATTGCTGTAACCACAGGCAACTGCCGAGCTACGCTCGGCTTGGACGGGCGAGGGCGCCCGTCCCCACACGAGCGGACTGAATTCGCTCTAGCCCTCAGACCTCGTTGCGCGCGTCATCAGGTCTTCGATGGCCTGGTGCGGCGACTTGCCGTTTTCGAGGATGGCGAACATCTGCTCGGCGATCGGCATCTCGACGTTCTGCTTGCGGGCCAAGCTGACCGCGGCTTTGGTGGTGGAAACGCCTTCGGCGACGGCCCCGTGCATGGCGGCGATGATATCGGGCAGCTTGCAGCCTTTGCCCAGCTCGACGCCGACGCGGCGGTTGCGCGAGAGGTCTCCGGTGCAGGTGAGGACCAGATCGCCGAGGCCGGCGAGTCCAGCCATGGTATCGAGGCGTCCGCCGCAGGCCACGACCAGGCGCGCCATTTCGGCCAGTCCGCGCGTGATCAGCGCCGCTACCGAGTTGTGGCCGAGGCCGAGGCCGTCGCAGACGCCGGCGGCGATGGCGATGATGTTCTTGAGCGCGCCGCCCAGTTCGACGCCGATCACGTCGTCGTTGGTGTAGACGCGGAAGCGGGAATCGTTGAACGCCTGCTGCACGGCGCGCGTCACTTCTCCATCGGCGGACGCGACGGTCACGGCGGTCGGATCGCCGCGCGCGACTTCCTTGGCGAACGACGGGCCGCTGAGCGCGCCCACGCGCGGAGTGAACTTGCGGCTGCGCAAAACATCGGCGATCACTTCCGTCATGCGCAGGAGCGTTCTGTGTTCGAGGCCTTTGGTGCAACTGACGAAAAGCGCCTCGGGACGAAGCGCGGGCGCCATGCGTTCGAATAAAGCCCGGCAATGCTGCGAGGGCATGACGCTGACGACGATCTCGGCGGCGTCGAGCGCGACGTTCAGGTCGCCGGTTGCGGTAATGGATTCGGGCAGGGCGAAGCCGGGCAGGAAGAGGTGGTTCACCCGGCGGGTGGCGATGCTCTTGCAAACCTCCGGTTCGCGAGCCCAGAGCCGGATTTGGTGGGTCCCTTTGCGTCCGAGGACGATGGCCAGTCCCGTGCCCCAAGCGCCTGCTCCGATCACGGCAATGCGGCTCATTCGCGGTTTGCTCCCAATGATTCGGACTTACTTTCTAACTTAGATTCCGTTCCAGTGGCGAGGCGGCCGATGTTTTGCCGGTGCCTCCAAATGACGAGCGCCGAAACCAGGCAGATGAAAATCAGTTGGTGCGGGTCGGCGTATTCGTGGAGCGCCCACGCCAGCAGCGGGAAAGCCGCCGCCACAACGATGGAGCCGAGCGAGACGTAGCGGAAGGCGACGGCAATGAGCAAGAACAGAACCACCATGCACAAAATGGATTTTGGCGTGAGCAAGATAAAAGCCCCAAGACTGGTGGCGACGCCCTTGCCGCCGCGGAACTTGAGCCAGACCGGGAACAGATGGCCGAGCACGGCAAAGAACGCCGCCGTGGTCATGATTAGTTGCTGATGCGATCCGCTGAACAGCAGGCGCGCCACTAAGACCGCAGCCAGACCTTTAGCGACATCGAGGACGAGAGTCGCGATCCCGAGCGCGGGCGATTGGCGGGCCACGTTGGTCGCGCCAATGTTGCCGCTGCCGATCGAGCGCACATCCTCGCCCTTAAAAATCCGCAGCAGCAGATAGCCGAAGGGGATGGACCCCAGCAGGGAACCGGCGACGGCGGCGATGAGGTAAGGATTCATGCTCGTCAATCAAAGGAGCCTCTGATCAAGTGTGGCGCGGGCGCCCTCGCCCGCGAAAAAGCCGCATCTTCACAGTGCTCCTGGGGCAACTACACTGGTCTCATAAATAGTTTTCTGGGCTGACTGTCTGGCCCTCAGGGGCTAAAGCCCGCATTTTTACCGGCCTGTAGTGGCACGGCTGAAGCCGTGCCCTACCCAAAACCATTTATGAGACCAGTTGTAGATACTTATTCAGAGTTTCCTTAATGTTTAGCTGCAATCGCTCGACAGCGGAAACCGTTGCAGCTTCGTGTACTTCGATCCTCCGGGTGAAAGCTGGCTTTGATAAAGGATAAACTCGCGGGCAGTCATCGCACCGAAATTAATCTCGCCCATCGCAGCCAGCCGCTTTTCAAGCGCCGCAAAAATAGTGTTGGGGCCGTCGCCTTTGCGCCACTTGGGCGAGCCCGAGCTTCTTCCGGCGCCGCCGCGGGCCAAGGTCAGATGCGGACTGAAAGACCGGCTTTCACGCGGAATGCCGAGTTCGGCTGTGGCCTTATCTATGCTCTCGGCCAGTTCCGCCAGTTGCGGCCCGGCGTTGATTCCGATCCAGAATACGCGCGGAGCTTTTGCGGTGGGGAAGAATCCGCATTCGGCAAAATGAATCTTGAAGGCGCTGCCCTCGACCTGCCGCAAACGTGTGCCGATGGCTTCGACCCGGTCGGGCGCTTGTTCTCCGATAAATTTCAACGTGATGTGCAGCGATTCCGGATGCACCCAGCGCGCATCGGGCGCGAAACCCTCGACGCCTTCGAGAAAGCGCGCGATGCGGGCGCGGACTTCAGGGTCGAGATCGATGCCGATAAATATTCGCATGGGTAAATCAATCGAGTGGAGCGCCGGCGCCGGGCGGTCCCGTCGCCCCGACCGAGGCTCCACGGGACCGAGACGCCCGTCGCTCCACCAGTCCAGTACTATTTGTGCCCTACACTAGCGCCTTGCGGATCATCTCCAAGGCTTGTTGCGTGGCGAACTGGCGGATGCGCTGGCGGTCGCCGGGGAAATTGCGCTCGACGACCTGCGTGCCTTCTTCTCCCGCAAGCGCGATATAAACGAGGCCCACGGGTTTTTGTTCAGTGCCCCCGCCAGGGCCGGCGACTCCGGTGATTCCGACGCCGTAGCTGGCGAGGCAGCGCTTGCGGATGCCTTCGGCCATCGCCGCCGCCACTTCGCGGCTGACCGCTCCGTGGCGGCCGATCAGGGCTTTAGGAACATTGCAGAATTGCGTTTTCAATTCGTTCGAGTAGACGACGGCGCCGCCGAGAAAATAACGCGAGCTGCCGCTGAGCGAAGTGATGCGCTCGGCCAAGAGGCCGCCGGTGCAGGATTCGGCCACGGCCAGCGTCATGCCGCGCATTTGCAGCAGGTAGCTGACGATTTGTTCGATGGTTTCTCCCTGGCGCGAAAAGATGGCATCGCCGAGTTCGTCTTCGATTTTTCCGGCAAGCTCCGCGACGCGCGCTTCGGCATCGGCGGGCGAATCCTTGCGGCAGCGCAGGTGGAGTTGGATTTCGCCCCCGCCGGCGAGGATGGTGGTTTCGACGTCGGCATAAGTTTTGTAGATGGGCGCGACCCGCGCGTCCACTTGCGATTCCGGCAGCAGCGCCAATTTGAGGGTGCGCGTGGCGATGTGCTGGGGCGCGATCCGGGCGCGCAGGCGCGGGATACATTCCGCTTCAAACACCGCCTTCATTTCGTGGGGAGGGCCGGGAAGCAGCATCAGCAGGCGCTCCTGGCCGTCGTACTTTCCGGCGATCCACTGGCCGGGCGCGGTGCCGGCCGGGTTCGGCAAGAGCGCGGCGCCGGTCAGGATGTCGGCCTGCCTAGCATTGTTGGCCGACATTTTCATACCGCGCCTGGCGAAACGCTCTTCGAGCTTGGCGACGAACTCGGGATCGCGTTGCAGTTTCAAGCCCAGCGCGGCGGCCACCGCTTCGCGCGTCAGGTCGTCTTCGGTGGGGCCGAGGCCGCCGGTAAAAACGACGATGCCGGAACGCCGCATGGCGAGCTGGGCGGCCGCGGTCAGTCCTTCGCGGTCGTCGCCCACAATGCACTTGAAGCGCACTTCGACGCCAAGGTCATTTAGTTTTTCGGTGAGGTAGAGCGAGTTGGTGTCCTGGCAATGGGGAGTAAGCAGCTCAGACCCGACGGCGATGATCTCGGCATCCACGGGTAAAAGTGTAAATGATGGAGGGACAACGGGTGCGCCCCGCAACCTCCACTCACCAGGAAATGGCTGCCAAGGCGTGTTTCCTTTCGATGCTTGAGTTAATATGGTGCGGATGGCCGACAGCAACCTCAGATTGCCCGATCCGGCTGACATGCCTTGCAGCGCAGAGCGGCGGCGCTCGGTGCGTCAAAAACTGCACACTCCGGTTTACGCCAGCTTCAATGTCCCCGAAACCGGCATGGTTGTGGACCTGAGCGAATTGCTCGACCTGAACGAAGACGGCTTCGCCGTGCAGACGGGCGAACGCCTGGAAACGAACCGGGCGGTCACGCTTTGCCTCGACCTGCCGGAAACCAAGAGCTACATTCACGGCAGCGGGCAGGTGATATGGAGCGATGAGGCGGGCCGCGGCGGAATTCGTTTTTGCGCGCTCCCGGAGAGTTCGCGCCAAATCCTGAAAGAATGGCTTTTTACCAACCTGCTGACCGGCTGCTCCAACCACGGGGCCCGAAGCGAGCAACTGGCGCGGCGCACGGAAGAGCAAACGCCCGGGCCCGCGCCGGGGAAGCCGGCGAGCGCGGCCGCGCCAATTTCCGATGCCAGCGAGACACGGGCTTCGCTGGAAACGGTCCGCCGCAAGGTGCGCGAGATTGGCGGCGATTTCGATGCGTATTTGCAGCTCGCCGGCGAGTGCGCCTTGAACTTCACCGGGGCCGGTGGCGCGGCCCTGGCGTATCTCACCGGCGACGAGATGATCTGCCGGGCGCGGGCCGGCGAGCCAGCTCCACGGCTGGGAGCGCGGGTGGACATGAAGCAGGGTTTGTCGGGAGAATGCGTTCGCAGCGGCCAACTCGTCTGCTGCGAGGACGCGGAGAACGATGCGCGCGTCGATCCGGAAATTTGCCGGGCGCTGGGCATCGGCTCGCTCATGGCCGCTCCCATCGTGTCCGATTTCCGCGTGGTTGGATTGTTGGAAGTTTTCTCCGCGCATCCGCGCGCTTTCACTCGGGCCCAGGGGACGATTTTGGAACGGCTCGTGGAAACGATTGCGAACGCCAGTCGCGAAAAGACACAGCCCGAAATCACGACTGCCGAAGATAACAAAAAAGACAGCGAAAAAGACAGCGAAGAAGACAGCCAAGAATACGCCCCATGGGAAGCGCCGATTAGGACGGAAGCCGTGCCGGAGGCATCGCGGCCCGCGGCTGTGGAGCCGGATTCGATCCCGCTCGGCGCGGTCGATTCAAGTTCGGTCGATATAAGTCCGGTCGATTTAAGTTCGACCGACGCGGTGCGCCAGGCAGTGCTGGGACCGGAGGCGGAAGTCCGCGAGCAAGTGCCGCCGCCGACTCCAGCGCCAACGGTTTCCGCGGCAGTTATTGGGCAGGCGCGATCGCAGATTCCCAAACCCGCGCCCAAAGCTCCGTATCGCTGGTTTCAGCACGCGTTGTTCTGGGTGTCGGCGGCCGTGGCATCGCTCGTCCTCGGGTATTTGACTGGCCCCATTGTCAGCCGGCATTGGGGCAATTCGCTGCAAGCGAAGCAGCAGTCGTTATTCGATTCCGTGTTGCGGGCGGTCGAGAACAAGGCGGTCGAAAAAACCACGATTGTCTCTGGGCAGCAGGCGGCGGACCATCGCTTGGCAGATCAACCCCCGCCAGCGAAGTCGCTGTCTGAGTTGCAAGCGCTCGCCGAGCGGGGAGACGCGGATGCGCAATGGCAGATGGGCGTCCGCTGCCATAACGGAGAGGACGTTCCGCAGGATGATGCGCAGGCCGTGCAGTGGTTCTTGCGCGCCGCCGAGCAGGGGCATGTGACCGCGCAGGCCATGCTCGGCGCTTACTATTGGGCGGGGCGAGGAGTCCCTGAAGATTTGCCGCGAGCCTACTTCTGGACGGCGATTGCGGTTGCCCAGGGTGACGAAAACAGCAAATGGCGGCTCGAAGGGCTGGCCTCGCTAATGACCCAGGCGCAGGTTTCCGCCGCCCGCCAGAAGGCGGAAGTCTGGATTCGCGCCCACGGCCAACAAGCGAAGTCCGGAGCGAACTAGAACCGTGACCGCATGATAGGTACCACGCTCGCCACTGAAAGTAGCGCCGCCGTCCCGGCGGCTGTCCGGCGGGCGTCCTCGCCCGCCGCACCGAGGGCGAGACACCCTCGGGACAGCCGGCAAGATGCCGGCGCTACTCGTTTTCCACGTCGTAATCATCATGCGGTCACGGTACTAGAACGAATCTTCCCTGCGCATGCTTTATCCAACCGCCGTAAAATGAATTCGTGGCCACGCTGCGCGACATATTGATGGCCGACGAGCGCGTCCGCGAAGGCGACCCCGCGCTTTGGGAAAAGCTGGACCGCAATCGCGTGCGCTGCCATGCCTGCGGGCACTGCTGCCCGATTCCCGAGGGACAGCCCGGCGTCTGCAAAGTGCGCTTCAATCGCGGCGGCACGCTCTACGTTCCCTGGGGATATGTCGCCGGAGCGCAGTGCGACCCCATCGAGAAGAAGCCGTTTTTCCACGCTTACCCCGGTGCCCTCGCCTACAGTTTCGGAATGCTGGGCTGCGATCTGCACTGCTCCTATTGCCAGAACTGGGTCACTTCGCAGGCGCTGCGCGATCCGCGCGCCGTCGCGCCGCCGCTGGCGGTCGATCCGGCGCGGCTGGTCAAGGATGCGCTTGCTCAAGGCGCAAAAGTTGTGGTCAGCACTTATAACGAACCGCTGATCACCAGCGAATGGGCGGTTGCGATTTTTCGCGAGGCGCGCCAGGCTGGTTTGACGACCGGGTTTGTGTCGAATGGCAACGGCACTCCGCAAGTACTCGAATATCTGTATCCCTGGATCGATCTCTTCAAGGTGGACCTCAAGAGTTTCAATGATGGCAAGTATCGCCAGCTCGGCGGACGCTTGCAGCCGATTCTCGATACGATTGGCAGCTTGCACCGGATGGGCGTGTGGCTGGAAATTGTCACCTTGCTGGTTCCCGGCTTCAACGACAGCGACGACGAACTGCGCAAGCTGACCGCATTTGTGGCCGGCGTTTCGCCCGATATTCCATGGCATGTCACCGCTTTTCGGCAGGACTACAAAATGACTTCGCCCGCCGATACGCGCGCGGAAGATCTGCTGCGCGCCGCCGCCATCGGCCGTCAAGCTGGGTTGCGCTATGTTTACGCGGGTAATCTTCCCGGGCGGGTGCAGGGCTTGGAAGATACTCGTTGTCATCAGTGCGGCGAATTGCTGATCGAGCGCCGCGGCTATTCCATCGGAAAATACGCGGTGACTGCACAGGGCGATTGCCCGGCCTGCCACACGCCGGTCCCCGGCCGCTGGGCGAAAAAATTCGACGGCCAGATTGCGGCCTTGCCTTTTTCGCCCCGCAGGCGGGCGTGAAGGATTTCAGTTCTCCCCGGCCGCTGGTTGCCAAGAACAACGCGCGTAGTGTATACCTTTTGGTTCTCGAAAAGTTTTTTGGGGGAATTCAATGCGACGTTCAATCCTGTTTGTCTCACTTGCCCTGGTAGTTTCCGTTTGTCTATTTAGCCATTCGATCTCGGCCCACGCGCAAACGGCAAAACCCAAACTCACGCTTGACGAGTTCTTCAACTCGGTCAGCTTCGACACGGTGAAGATCTCACCCGATGGCAACTCCGTCGTCATCGCGGCGGAAAGGGCCGATTGGGACCAGCAGATCTTCCGCAAAGAACTCTGGCTCTATCGGACCGCGGGCGGCAGCTTGACCCAGTTGACGCAATCCGGGCATGACAGTTCGCCGCAATGGTCGCCCGACGGCCAGTGGATCGGGTTTCTCTCGGAGCGCAAGGGCGGGGAGGTCAAAGATGGAGACGATACGGACTCGGGCGACGCCAAGGCCAGGGCCGGCAATGGCAAAGATAGTCAAAAGGACAAAGACGTTTCCCAACTGTTTCTGATTTCGCCGAGCGGGGGCGAGGCCTTTGCCATCACCTCCGGCGAGGGCGAAATCCACGCCTTTGCCTGGTCGCGCGATTCGAAGGCGATCTATTTCGCGACCCGTCAACCCTGGAGCAAGCAGCAGAACGACGATCACAAGAAAGATTGGAAGGACGTGGTCCGCTACCGCGGCGATGAGCGCGGCGACGTAATTTTTCGCCTTACGCTCGACGACGCTCTGGCGCGCCACGCCGCGCTCGGCGTCAAAGATGTTGCGGACGAGGAAAAAGATACGGGCGGCACACCCGGAGCGGTCGCGATTGCAGGCACGCCTTGGCATGTGGACCAGATCAGCATCTCGCACGACGGCAGCAAGCTCGCGTTCGTGACTACATCGGTGTCCGAGCGTCAGGAAGAGAATGAAGACACCGAGCTCTACCTCGTCAACTTGAACGCCGCCTCCGCCGCCGTGGCCACGCCCATCCGCCTGACGAAAAACGAAGCCGTGGAACTCAATCTGGAATGGGCCCCGGATAATCGTCATCTGTTCTTTCAGGTCAACCTGGGGTCGGTGGAAGGAAAGTATGAAGATCCGCAACCGCGCCTCTACTGGATCGACGCCGGCGGCGCGTCGGACAAAAGGGAAATCCAGCGCTGGTTCGCCGACTACCCGGGCGAAGTCGTTACCTATACGCCGCTGCCCGACGGGTCGGTGCTGTGCGCCTGCCGCACTGGAACTGAAGTGCAGATGGTATCGCAAGCGGATCTGAAAGCCCCCCTCGTGGAACGCAAAGGATGGGCGGGAACCTATGAAACCCCCGATGCCGCTCCCGCGGGACCGCGCATAGCGTTTGCCTACTCGGCAATCGAGCGGCCCACGGAAGTTTATATCGCCGACGGCCCCGACAAACTGGCGCAGGCGCGGCCCATCACTTCCTTCAACAAGTTGTTCACCGAGCGCGACCTGCCCCAGGGCAAGCCCTATCGCTGGACCTCCGACGACGGCACGCCGGTCGAAGGCATATTGATGTATCCGCCGGGAAAGTTCGAGGCGAAGAACCTGCCCATGTTTGTGTTCATCCACGGTGGGCCGCTGGATGCCGATGGCAACCACTTCGAGGCCGATTGGTATCAGTGGGACCGCCTGGCCGCCACTGCCGGCTGGCTGGTGTTCGAGCCGAACTATCGCGGATCGAGCGGCTACGGCGACAAGTTCGCGCTGCAGATCGTTCCTGAACTGGTTTCCCGGCCCGGCAAAGATATATTGACGGGCGTCGATGCACTGGTGAAAGACGGGATTGCCGATGCGAACCAGTTGGCCATTGGCGGCTACAGCTACGGCGGTTACATGACGAACTGGCTGATTACGCAGACCACGCGCTTCAAGGCCGCCGTCACCGGCGCGGGCGCGGTCGAGCACCTCGCCAACTGGGGCAACGACGACTCCTCCGTCGACGACGCCTATTTTCTCGGCGGGCTGCCCTGGGAAGTTCCCGATCGCTACCGCAGCGAGGGCGCGATTTATCAGATCGACAAGGTGCGCACGCCGACCCACATGGTCGCTGGCGCCGACGATATACGGGTCGCCGTGCTCGAGGACTATTTGCTCGATCGCGCTCTGCACCAGCTGAACGTTCCGAGCAACTTGCTGATTTTCCCCGGCGAAGGACACTCGCTCGCCAGCAATCCCTGGCATGGAAAAATCAAAGTGCGCGAAGAGCTGAAGTGGCTGGCGAAGTACGGCGGTGTGACCGGCACGAACTAGAACTGGATCGCGTAATGAGTCATACGATAGAGGGACGGGCGTTGCGCCCGTCCCGCCGGGCGGGGACGCCCGGCGCTCCACCTGCGCGGTAGTTTCGCCGAACCTCGTCTCGCCAAGCGCGAAACGAGGGCCGCGGTTTTCTTCCCGGCCAATACTCTACGAGCCAATCCAGTGCGATATTCTTCTATAGAGGCAATCCCCGAAGAATGAATGAAGAGCGTGCAAACGACGAGCGCGAGTGGGTGGAAGACCTCGCTGTTAAATCGCGTGGCCGAACTGCGGCAACGGGAGAGCCAGGTTTTTTTGCTGTTGGCGCTGGTGATCGGCGCGCTGACCGGCTTGACGGTCGTGGCCTTCATCCTGCTGACGGAACGCATGGGGATGCGGCTGTATCCGGCGGGCGGCGCTCCCTGGCGGCGTTTGTTGTTTCCGGTCGCAGGGTCGCTCGGCATCGGCTACTTGCTGTATCGCTATTTTCCTTATGCGCGGGGCAGCGGCGTGCCGCAAACGAAAGCGGCTTTGTTCGCGCGCGAAGGGCGTATAACGCTGCGCACCGTGCTGGGCAAGTTTTTCTGCACGTCGGCAACGCTGGCCAGCGGCATCCCGCTGGGACGCGAAGGGCCTTCGGTGCAAGTGGGCGGTGGCATTGCTTCGGTGCTGGGACGGCTTCTCGGCTTGCGCTCCGAGCAAGTCAAGAACTTGATCCCGGTGGGAGCGGCGGCGGCCATTGCCGCCGCGTTTAATACGCCTCTGGCGGCGGTGGTGTTTGCGCTCGAAGAGATCATGGGCGATCTGCAACGCGCCAGTTATGGGCGCGGTGGTGTTGGCCTCGGCAACTTCGTGGATGGTGTTACGCGTACTTCTCGGCAATCATCCGCTCTTCAAAGTTCCGCAATATCAGTTGGTCCATCCGGCGGAGTTCGCGATCTATGCCGTGCTGGGCGTGGCAGGTGGCCTGGTGTCCGTGGCCTTCACCAAGCTCTTGCTGGGCATGAGGGCGCGCTTCCTGCGGTTTCCGAAGAGCACGGTCTGGTGCCAGCCGCTGGCGGGAGGGTTGCTGGTCGGCGCGATGGGCTGGTTCGTGCCGCAGGTTTTGGGCGTCGGTTATGGCTATGTGGGCGACGCATTGAACGGAAACATGGCCTTCAAATTGATGTTGCTGCTGGTGGTCCTGAAGCTTTTCGCGGTCACCGTCAGTTATGCTTCCGGCAACGCGGGCGGTATTTTCGGCCCCGCCCTGTTCATCGGCGCCATGCTGGGAGGCTCGGTGGGAACGGTGGCGCATCATTTATTCCCCTTCCACACGGCGACGCCGGGCGCTTATGCGCTGGTCGGGATGGGTGCGGCTTTTGCTGGGATCGTGCGCGCTCCGATGACTTCGGTTTTGATGATTTTTGAAATGACACAGGATTACGCGGTGATCGTCCCGCTGATGATTGCCAATCTGGTGAGCCTGTTCATCGCCTCACGATGGCAGCACGAGCCCATCTACGAAGCCCTTGCCGTGCAGGATGGAATCCACCTGCCGTCGGCGAAGTCGCGCCAGCGCTATGGACGGCGTCAGGTAAGAAAGGTGATGCGGACGGCGAGCCAGTTGCTCCCTGCGGAAATGACGGTGCGGGAGGCTTTGGAGCGGGTGCGATCGCGTGAAGTCCGAACCTGGCTGGTAACGGATCGGCGAGGCGTAGCCGGCGTGGTCAACGTTTCCCGGCTCGAACAAGAGATGGCGAATGACGCGGACAAAAAGCTCGGCGAGTTGGTGGATGCGCCGGTTTTTCCGCACGTCCATCGCCGACCACGGGTTTGATTTGGCGCTGGAACGCATGGGCGCGCACCACGTCGAACTCCTGCCAGTGGTGAACCGCGCCGATGTGCATAAGCTGGAAGGCGTGGTCACGCTGCGGGATGTTTTGCATGCGTATGGCGTGGGCCGCGGCTGAACGGCCGAATCGCGCGGACTCGGCCGCTCTCGGTTTTTATAAGATAATCGCCGCCACTTCGACCACACCGAGCGTAACCCAGCAGATCGCTCTCCCGCGCTCGTCGGCGATCCAATATCCGGTGGCTGCGCTGAAGCAAAGGACTGCGCTTGACCATCCACTTGCCCACGCGGCGGGTTTGCTGATAATTTTCAGGAGTTTCATTGCCATTTGGAATTCCCCTCGACCGGCCGGATTCATTCACGAAAAACGTCCCGGCGCTGGCCGGACCTCGTGGACCATTGCAGTCGCGTAGGCGAACCTCATCTGAGGAAATTATGCCACATGCGCGCCGGAACGCCGATCCTCCCATAGCATTGCACACACTGGATTTCGTGTGTTAGTTTCGACTGCGAGAGGTTGGCTTGCGACACACGGTCCCGGCGGGAATGGAGCGCAAGGAAAGCGACGTATATCTGCGGCTCGATGCGGGCGCGCCTTCCCCGGCATATCGCCATCATCATGGACGGAAACGGGCGCTGGGCCCGGCGGCGGCACATGCCGCGCGTGGCCGGGCATCGCGCCGGTGTGGCCGCCGTGCGTTCCACGGTCGAGACCGCGGCCCGCATCGGAATTCCCGCGCTCACGCTCTACGCCTTCTCCGAGGAGAACTGGAAGAAACGTCCGAAGACCGAAGTCGATTTCCTGATGCGCCTTTTGTGCCGCTATCTCAAGGCGGAAACCGGCACGTTTAAGCAAAACAATATCCGCTTGCAATACATCGGGCGCCAGCATGAGTTGCCGGAGGCGGTGCAGCGCGAGATGGCGGAAGCGAGTTCGGCCACGGCGAAAAATACCGGGATGCTGCTGACGCTGGCGCTGAACTACAGCGCGCGCAGCGAGATCGTGGACGCATTTCGCTCGCTGGCGGAAGCTGCCGCCCGCAATGGCGGCCTCGGGCACATGGAAGTCGATGAGCAGGCGATCAGCGACCATCTTTACACGCGCGGCCTGCCCGATCCCGACTTGGTAATTCGCACCAGCGGCGAGATGCGGCTGAGTAACTTCCTCCTCTGGCAGCTTGCTTATGCCGAGATATACGTGACGCAGACCTTGTGGCCCGATTTCCGCGGCGTGCAACTGCTCGAAGGCATTGAAGAGTATCAGAGGCGGGACCGCCGCTACGGAGGATTGGGGCTGGACAACGGACACGATCCGCAGCCCGCGCCGCATCGCGCCCACGCCGAGGCGAAGCGTTGATCAAGCGCATCGCGACTGCCGTAGTTCTGATTCCCCTGGTTTTATTGCTGGCGCTGAAAGCGCCGCTCTATACGCTGGCCCTTGTTTCCGGAGCGATCGCCGTTCTGGCCATCGCCGAATTCCTGAAGCTGGCGGCGCACTATGGAGTCCAGCCGCTGGCGTCTGCGACGTATGCCTTTGTCGCGCTCTTCTTTGTGTTCGTGGCTATCGTCTCCAGCAATGGCACGCCGCTCGTGGGAAACACGGCCATTCTCTTCGGAAGGTGGGGCGGCGCTCGCGCCTTTCGTATTTCTGACCGTGGCAATAACGATGAAGCGCGGCGACTTGGCCAGCGGCTATCCGGCGGCGGCCGCTTCGTCGTTTGCCTTCGTCTATATTGCGATTCCGATGGCGCTGCTGGTCGCGATGCGCCAGCAACCGGAGGGCGCGATCTGGACGATCTTCATGCTGCTCGTCGTGTGGGCTGGAGATATCTTCGCTTACTTCGTTGGTAAAACGCTGGGACGGCGCCGCATGTCGCCGCGCATCAGTCCGAATAAGACCTGGGAAGGCGCAGTGGCTTCGATTGTAGCGAGTATGATCGTGGGCACGCTGTGGCTTCAGCACGCGCCCGCCATCAGCGCCGCGCTGCTGCGGGTGGACTTGATCGAACGCCGCGCTGGAATGTGGGACATGCAACAACCGCAACTTGGGACCATCATTCTTCTCTCGGCGGCGGTCAATATCGCGGCGCAGTTGGGAGACATGGTCGAATCGCTCATCAAGCGCGGCGCTGGAGTAAAAGATTCCGGCACGATTCTCCCCGGCCACGGAGGCATGCTCGATCGCATTGACGCCATGCTGTTCGCGGTGCCGGTGGTGTGGGCGTACGGCGCGTGGCGGCTGATGCAGTAAACGAATAGCTTTACCACAGAGGGCACAGAAGTCCACGGGGAACCCGCTTTCCCTTCGCGGTCTGTCTCTGAGAAAATCCAAGATTCATGCCCAACCCTGTTTCTATCGCATGGTGCCGCCGCCGCGCGCCCGCCGCAGCGCCGTTTTTTCTATTCGTATGCACACTTTTTTGCGGCACCTTGGCGCGCGCCCAGGGAGGGCCGCCCTATTACACCAACGATCCGGGCACTCCCGGACATCTCAATTGGGAAATCAATCTCGCCTACATGCCATCCTTCTATAGCAATCAGTCCGTCTCCAACATCCCGGACCTCGATATCAATTTTGGGGTTGGCGATCGCATCCAACTGACTTACGAAAATGCCTGGCTGCGGGTGCAAAATCCGGCGTCGGCTGAATCGGCGACTAATTCAGGGACAAAATTTGGCTTAGGCCAATCCAATGCCGGCGTGAAATGGCGTTTCTACGACGCCGGAGAGAATGGCCTCAACATCTCGACTTTCCCGCAGATTTTTGTCAACAATCCCGACGACGCCGTGCGCCGCGGCATCACGCCCGCGAGCCAAGCCTTCCTGCTGCCTTTTGAGTTCTCCCGGAAATTTGGCCCCGTCGCGGTGGATTACGAAATCGGTTATCAGTTTGTCCATAAAGGGCCGGACGGCTGGATTACCGGCCTGGTCGTGGGCCACGATTTCACGCCAAAGCTGGAAGGGGACGTGGAACTCTACGCCCAGGGAAGCTTCCATCACTCCGAAAGCGAACCGACGATTGGCTTGGGCGGGCGTTACAAGATCCATCGCCCGGTGATTCTGTTGTTTATGGCCGGACGCAGCCTCGAAGCCACTCGCCCCAATGAGTCCTATTTCGTCGGCTATTTCGGGCTGCAATTCCTGCTGCCGACGAAGTCTTACAAATAAGATTGGCCAACTGTGCGGATGGCCAGCGGAAGGATGGGAGACCCGCCCCTTGTTTTCTTCTTCGCCAACACCCGCGAGCGAGGTGCGCTATACTTACCAACGGAAATGCTGGCACCTGCTCGTCGCCCTGTTTCACATGCTAGCTGATAGCGCCCAGCGCGTGGGCAGGAATGGGCATCGGGTTTAGAGGAGGCACGAGGTGTGGTCGAAATTAAGAAAACACCCGTTGTTCTGGCATCTCGTCGCGGTTTTGGTTGCAAGCGGTCTGGAAACACTCTTCACCACGGCTTACAAGCTGCGGCTGCTAAGGCGAGAATATTTCTGGCTGGCAACATGCCTCCTGGCGGCAGCCCTCTTGATAAGTTTCCAGCTATGGCTGTACTACTGGAATCGACGCCGCCCAGTTTTCATCTTGATTTCCCCATTCCACAATAACTATTTTTTCGCGGGCCTACTACAGAGCCTGCTTGAGGAGCTTTGGGCTAGAAAACTCATGGGAGTCCCCATCTCACATACAGCGGGCCGTGGCCCAGCAGGCCAAAACAGGGACTTTGACGAGATTCTTCGCCACAAACACGATTACGCGGGAGGTGTGGTTGCGGCGCTTGAGCCAGAAGTCGGGCCAGATGAGGTAAAACGCTTTCTTGTGGCCTTTGCTAAACCCGTAATCTTCCTGGACGCCGCACCATTTGAGCAGGAGTCAAACTATCCCCCGGCAACGGCCTTCGTCGGTTTCGATGACACTGCGGGTGGACGACAAGCAGCCAAAGCTTTGCTCAACGCCATCGCACCAGTTCCTGACACCCCGCGCATACTGGTTATCGACGGCAACCTGAAGAAAGACAGGCAGCGCGCATTCAAGGGCCACATGGAGACTGCCATCCCAACGGGGGTCGTCGTAGTTAATGAGCACGGGCGATTCATCCGGGATGAGGCCCGCAGAATTGCCGAGCACTACTTCAAAGCCTACAGTGAAAAGAACCATTTTGACGGCATCTTTTGCACCAATGACGAAATGGCGCTGGGGGTGCTCGACGCCATACCCAGTCTGCCGCAGGGAGTCGTGGAGCGGCCGCTCATTGTCGGATACGACGCCATCCCAGAGGCTATCCGCGCGATTGAGAATGGCACTCAGCTAAGGAATACCGTGGTGCAGGACACTCGAGAACTGGCCCAAAGAGGGGCGGAGTTAATCGCCGATCTTCTAGAGGGCAGCCCGAATCCATATCCGACAATCAGTTTGCTCCAACCGGTCATATATAAGGACGTTGACTTCATCTAATGGGATGACGACATAGACGGTGGGACGCCCTTCGACTCGCTTTGCTCACTCAGGGCAAGCTTCTCGCGTTTTTCGAGAGGTGGCCTGCCGAACCGCCGACGCCGTTCTACTCCGCGGGGCTTCGCTTTAGGGAAGCTCCGATTAAGCTGCTCTGGCGGAACAGAATGCGTTGAAAGTACGGCCCTCGGCGAAAAAACGAGGAGTTGGAAAGCCTCCCAACTGAAATCAGCGACTTTTTCCGCAGCCTGTAAAGCCGCACTCAAAATAATGCACTTACGATCCAAGTGCCCCGCGGCATGCGCCAGGTGATCCAAGTAAGCCGTGAAGCTTTTTTGCCGGGCCCTGGCGCTGCAGAGCTGGCGCTCATGATCTGCAACTTATCATTACTGAATGCTAGCAAATCTTTCAGGGGCGTCTGCGCATTCCATTCGAGACCAGCCGATCAACCGCAGTGGCGCTCCGGCGCTGCGGAACCAGGGACCTTTGCCGAGGTCCCTCAACGCGCCGACAATCGCTGCGCTACCAGCTCCTCGATGCGATGGAGGACTTCATCCTCGCTCATATTAGTGGAGTCGAGCACCACGGCATCCTCGGCGGCGACTAGCGGAGAAGCCGCGCGCGTGCGGTCGCGGCGGTCGCGCTCGCGAAGATCGGCGGCCATGGCCCGCGCCGGCGCGCCCTGCGCGCGATGCTGGCCGAGTCGGCGCTGCTCGCGAGTCGCGGGATCGGCGTCGAGGAAAATCTTTAGGTCGGCGTCGGGGAAAACCTGCGTGCCAATGTCGCGGCCCTCCATCACGACACCGCCGCCAATGCCCATTTCGCGCTGGCGCTCGACCATCCACTCGCGCACCTTGGGATGCATCGACACACGCGACGCGGCCACCGTCACATCGCGCTCGCGGATGCGCGCGGAAATGTCTTTGCCGTTGAGCAGGACACGATTGCCGCCACCGGTGTGTTCGAGAATGATGCGGGATTCCTGCGCCATCTTCAGCAGCGCGGCTTCGTCGTCGAACGAGGCGTCCCCCTCGATCGCCCGCAGCGCCAGGGCGCGATACATGGCGCCGCTCTCCAGGTTCACGTAGCCGAGTTTGCGGGCCAGGCGGGAAGCGATCGTGCTCTTGCCCGCTCCGGCCGGGCCGTCTATGGCGATGATGAGTTTGCGTTGGGGATTGGTCATCGTGGCGAACTCTGCATTGTACACAAAGCGAGAGGGAGCTTCACCATCGGAGGCGCGAAGGAATACAGAGGACAACTAGTGTCGCGAATTAATGGGACAGTGCATTAGCAGGCGTCAGGTCTCAAGGAACTATTTGCTGGTTTTGTTCTTCCTGAGACCTGACACCTTGGATCTGAGACCTTGGCTGGCTCAGGCGGCCGCGCGGCGCGTCAGCCCATGCAACAAGGAGCGCACGACATCGTCCTTGCGCGGCTCGCATATGTCCGACGCGCCCAGGCCCAGTGCCTCGGTCCATAGTTTGTCGTCGGCCAGCCGGTGGGTGCCGACGATGCACAGGCCGGGAAACTCGCTATGCAAACGCCTGACTTCATCCGGCCCCGAAGTTTCCAGGTCCAGCACCACCGCTTCGGCGCGATGCCTGGCCACGGCGGGACGGACCTCCTGGTAAGTGCCGGCCAAATAAACGGAATCAAAATGTTGGGAGAGACTGACCGCCAGAGTTTGTGCAGTTCCGGGGTCATTTTGATAAAGGACTACACAGAGTGGTTCCATAGGGTCCCCCTGACGTTACCGCGTTTCGCGGCAGCCTTGGCTGCGACAGCAATCTGCTAGCACAGGCGTTATCCATTCCGAGTCGTGACCGCGTTACTTGCGCAACGCTTTCTCGGCCGGGGGCTCGAACGGTTCAGTTTGAATCTTGCCGTTCTGTTTTAACAGAATTTCCACTTTCCCTTCGGCTTCCTCCAGCTGTTTCCGGCAGGTGGCGGAAAGTTGCATGCCTTCTTCAAACAGCGTCAGAGACTTCTCCAAAGGGACTTCCCCTTTTTCCAATTCTTGTACGATCTTCCCCAAGCGTTCCAGGCAATCCTCAAACTTCGCCAATCGAGTTGCTCCTGCACCCTATTGTAATGCCGCTTGGGAGGAAAAATGTAAAGCGATTTTTTCGCTTTGCGCGATTATTTTGGCGGAGGGTTCCCAAATCTACACTAAAGTCTACACTGACGTTCGCCGCTTCGAGCCGAGAGCTTCCAGCACATCGACCGCGATCTCCTTGCGGATGTCGCCAATCAGCTCCGGCTGCGACAAATTCAGCTCGTCATGGCAGCGGTTGATGAAAATGCCCTTGGCATAAGAGGAGCGTCCCCATGGCTCCGTCCAAGAGCACGGGCGATTGCTGCAGACGGTCAGGAAGGTCCCGCGGCATGGACAAGAGGATACAAGAAGCGGCAATATCTCCGCGTCCGCGAACGCTGAATTTTGCCGTGGGTTTTTCCGCCGCGCAGGATTAGACTATTTTGGTAGCATCTAATAAGGTGCTTTCGATAGGAGCGGGCCGATGCTTGACATCACCAGGGACATCCAATCGTTGACGACTTTCCGCCGCCAGTCCGGCGACTTCATGAAACAGCTTAAGAAGAGCAAGCGCCCGGTCGTGCTTACCGTGAACGGAAAGGCAGCGGCCGTCGTGCAGGACGCCGCAGCCTATCAGCGTCTGCTCGACATTGCCGCCAGGGCGGATGCGGAGGAAGGCATCCGTCAGGGGCTGGAAGACGTGAAAAAAGGGAGAACACGGCCAGCACGGGAATTCTTTGACGAGTTTGAAGCGAAGCATGGCATACGTCGTTAAGATCACTCCACACGCCGAGCGCGACCTGGCGGAGTTGTACAGGCAAATCAACGCCGAGTACTCGGACGCGGCCTTGGAATGGTATTGGGGGATTAAAGCGGCCATTCTCAGCCTTGAACATCATCCGAACCGCTGCCCGCTGACGCGCGAGAACGACAAGCTGCGGCACTTGCTTTACGGCAAGAAGCCGCACGTCTATCGGGTCGTTTATGAAGTCGACGAAAGGCGGCAAACGGTGTTGGTGCTCACGGTCCGCCACGGCGCCAGGCGGCGGCTCAAGCCTGCCGATCTCATGTAGGCGGATGCGCTCCCGCTGCCTGGGCCGCCAACGCATTTTTCCTTTGCTATAATTCTTAGTTCTTGCATCCAAGCGATTATCCGGCATGAGGTTGGAGCCCCAGATTTGAAAAAAGTCCCGATTCTTTCGTTGTTCCTGCTGCCCGCCAGTTTGCTGTGCTTGAGCTGCGGCGGAGGCTCGACCACCAGCACGCAGACGACCGGCTATCGCGCCTTCATCACCAATTACGTTTCCGCCGGCAGTTTGACCGCCGGCATTTATATCGTCAACGCTGCAACCGACACGCGTGTGTCGGCGGCGATTTCCGCCGGCAACAACCCGGGAATGATGGCGCTCACGCCCAACCGGGCCCAGACCCTGGTGTTCAGTGGCGACGGCGCCGAAGACTCCGACAACCTTTTCAGCATCGTCAACAACGCCAAACAAACCACCGCGAATAAGTTGACCTTGCCCGGCATGACCGAGAGCTTTGTGGTTTCGCCCGACAGCTCCACCGCTTACGTTGCCGTGCCCACCGCGCCCGTGACGGGGCAGTCTCCGGGGGCCGTTGAAGTCGTCAATCTGAGTTCGGGCGCCATCACCGCTTCCATTAGCTGTCCGCCTGTGAACACGGCCGCGGTCGTCTGCGCCTGGAACCAGGAGCCTCAGGGATTCAACCCGCCTTACCGTTATCTCGCCATCGGCAACACCGGCACTCGCCTGCTGGCTTTGAGCGCGGGGTCTGATTCCGTGGCGAATGTGGTTGCCGTGATTACTCCCTCCAGTGTCGGAACGGCGAATCCCGTTGTCACTTTCGTTCCGGGCTTCGACCATCCGGTTGCGGCCTTCTTTAGCAGCGACGACACGACTGCCTACGTATTGAACTGCGGCGCCGAGTGCGGCGGACAACAGGCCAGCATTCAAACCCTCGATTTGACGACAAACACGGCAGGCCCCTCCAGTGTCGTCTGCACAACTGGAGGAAATCCATCGTGTATCGGCACTCTGGACCTGCCGGCCGGCAGCGCAGCTCTGGTAAACGGTTCAACCATGTACGTGGCGGGCACGCCGCCCTACGTTAATGGATCTCCTTCGCAGCCTTGCACCGGCCAGACCACCGCCGCGCAGTCCTGCGGACTGCTCACTATCGTCAACCTCAATACCATGTCCGTCACCAATACCGCGCCCATCGTCATCACCGACGGATATCACACCCGCCTGTCGCTCGCCTCCAACGGACAGCTCTTCATCGGCGCGCAGCGGTTGCACTGAGATCATTCCGCCCATCCCGCCGCCCACGGGGGCCGAAACCCGCGGCTGCCTTTCCATCTACAACACGCTGCCCTCCACCACCGTGGGCAGCAACCCGCCCGGCGGCGTCTTGATTCCTCCCGAAAACGGAGACGCGACCGCCATTCAGCCCATTGCCACGCGGACCATCGCGTATGTCATCCAGGGTGGATCGCTCTATATCTACGACACCACCACCGATGCCTTGCTGTACGACGCGAGTAATCCGAGCGACTCCGGTAAGATCATCAACCTGATCGGCGATTTCGTCGACATCATAACACCCGATTTCTAGATTTAATAAGTTGCGGTTGCATTCTAGAGTGCATCCCGAGCAAAGCGAGGGATCTGCATTTTTCGCGAATACTGATCCTCGCTTCGCTCGGGATGACAATTGTGGGCTTATGCCACGAGCCACGAGCTAAGAGCCAAAAGCTAGCAGCCTACCTCGGCACCAGCGTCATCTCGTGCTTCTTATGTTTCTCGATGGCGGCTGAAGTGAAGGGAAACGCGAAGGTCGAGCCTTCGTACCATGCCCGCCACTGGTCCAGGTAATACGGACTGAGAAATATCCCGCTCTCTCCAGTTACTAAGTTCAGCGTGCTCTCGTCAAAGTTCGCGAAGTCCCACGTCGCCCGTTCGGACGGCCCAAACTCCCGCCCCACCGCCTTCACCGTGTACGCGCTTCCGCTCAAGGGATGCGCCCCCGGCCCGGTAAAACGCCCAATCGCCGGAATCTGGCTGAGCACCAAATGATGGATCTCGACGAAATAATTCTTTCCCCACTTCCATTGACTGAGGTCGGAAGGAACTTTCGGCGCAAACGTCGCGTCATCTTCCGACGCATCTCGCGGAGCAACTCCCGTCTGCTTTACCGCGTTCTCCACCGCAGCCGTCAGCAGGCTTCCGTAGTCGGAGAATCCCGCCGGCAGCCAGCGCGCCGGCTGCTTGGTGAGCACATTTTCCAGCCACACCGAAGACATGGCCCAGCGATAACTCTTCCAACTCAGCGCCCTGGAAGCGGCTTGTCCTCCGCCGCGCCCAGCTTCGGCTCCAGCAGCAGCCGCGCCAATTCCTGACGCGCTTTCGTCTCAATCGTCGGCGCCGCCGAATCCGCCGACATCCGCCCATCCCAATTCCGCAGAATGTCCGCCGCCCACTTCGCCCGCTCGGAGGCGTTCGCGGCGTGATCGATCGCGTACACGAACTTGTCGGCGCAGAAGCGGTCGTAGGTGGACGACACATCCATCTGCAACGCCAGCATGTCCGCCGCCGCAAACTTCCTTCCCGATTCCAGCACGCGATAGATGCGGTCCGTCCGCCACGGCGCTTCCCATTCCGTGCCGATCGAATACTTGTAACCGTCCGGCGTAATGCGTCCGTTGGCGGTCGCCAGAATTCCCGATCGGCGGGTCGTAAACATGCGGCATCTCGTCGAACGGAATAAAGCCTTTCCACTCGTGCGCGTCGTCGCTTCCGCTCACCGGCAGGCTGCCATCGCCCGCCGCCCGTATGGGCACGCGCCCCGTCGCTTGATATCCGATGTGCCCATCCACGTCGGCGTACAGCACGTTTTGTCCGGGTGCGCCAAACGTCGAGAACGCCTGGCGGAACTCATCCCAGTTTTGCGCCGCGTCCACGTCGAAGAACATCAGGCCCATGCCGTCCTGCAGCGTCCAGCGCAAGGCAATCTTGCGCGTCTCGCCCGGAAGCAAATCGGTCGGAAGTAAGTCATTAATAATCGGCCCGTGCCGCGTCGTCACCACATCAAGCGTCACGTCCGCCTTGCCTCTGACGTGGATCGTTTCCTGCCGGTGCTGCGGCGCAACCCATCCCGCCGGAGTCTTGTATTGCCCCTGCGCGTTGAATTCCTCGATGTAATCGTCTTCGACAGCCGCGCCCAGATTGGTGCATCCCCAGCCAATTCGCCGGTTGTGCCCGACGATGACGAACGGAACTCCCGGCAGCGTAACTCCGGCCACGTCGAAATTGCCGCCAGTTGTTCTTAGGTGCGCCTCATACCACAAGTTCGGCATCTGATGGTCGAGGTGCATATCGTTCGAGAGCAGCGGCTTCCCGGAAACCGTGTGCTGCCCGGAAACCACCCAGTTGTTCGATCCCGGACGGAACATATCATCGGTGTATTCGGCTCCGGAGGCGTTGCCGATTCCAAATCCAGCGCCAAACATCGCAAGCTGTTCCACCGTGTTCCCCTGTGTCCACTGTGGTGATGGGTTTCCCCCTGTGTTTCCCCGTGTACCCCGTGGTAAAAGTTTTTCTCTAAAGCCGCAAGAACCCTTGCCATCGATCGGACGACAATCCCACCCAGGCTCCTGAGGAACCGCCGCCGAAGTCATCCGCCCGCTCCCACCCTCCGGATCCATTTCTTCTTCGTCATCCTCGTCTTCATCTTGATCGCCGCTGTGCACCGCCGGTCCTTCGTCCATGCGCCGCAACTCTGTCGGCGGACGGTCGCGCCAGGAAGAATTCACGTAGAGGTCCGCCGTCAACTCCGGCCCTAGCTTCGCCAGAATCTTTTCTCGCGTCAGCGCCGACGGAACGTCTTCGTGAGTCAAATCCTGCACCATGCGCGCGCCGATCAGCAGGGAATCCGTCGCCGTCCACGGCCGCGGCGTGTATTTCAGCAAGCGGAATTCGAGCGACAACCGGTCGCGGTGCGATTCCAGAAACGCATTCACGCCGCGCGCGTAAGCGTCGAGATAAACCCGGTCGCGCGCGGAGGTGCTCTTCTCCGCCGCTTCCGCCGCCAGCCGCAGCCCCAGTATCCGCTGCTCGCGGTCCATTTCGACCGTCGCTTCGCCGAGCACTTCCGAAAGTTCTCCCGCAGCGGCGCGCCGCATAATATCCATCTGCCACAGCCGGTCCTGCGCGGTCACATACCCCTGCGCAAAAAACAAATCTTCGAGCGTGGCCGCTTCAATCGTCGGCACCCCCTGCCCATCTCTCACCACCCGCACCTTGGCGGAAATCCCCGGCGCCGCGACGCTGCCATCCAGTTGCGGCAAAGGCGAACGCGCAATCCAATAGAGCCACCAGAGGCCCACGATAAGCGCCGCCAGCAGCAACAAACGGCGTAATAAAGGATGCGCAGGGCGGGATGACGATGGCGCCGCCGCGCGTTGGAGTTAGAGTTGGAGCGCGGAATTTCAGGCAGCGAAGCGGTAGAAGACATTACTCGAAGATTGTAGGGTGTGCTCTCCACACCTGACAACACCGCGGCGGAAGCTGCTCCACACCCGCCTACAGCACGGTGATGGTAATGATCGGACTCGTGGCCACGGCGCTGCCTGACGTTCCGGTCACAGTCACGGTGTAGGCGCCCGGCGTAGTGCCTGGATTGCCGGTGACGCGATTGCCGCCGCCGCACGCGAGTAAGCCTGCAATGAGGGCCACGAAGAATACGATCATGCCGAGCTGCGCCCGCCAGCTACGGCGCCGCGCCGGGATAATTCCAAGTCCAAACACCAGGCCGAAGGCCAGGCCCGTGCCGCTGGCGCTGTACCAGCGGACGCCTGGGCGCGCGGGATGCCCGAGAGCCGCGCTCGTCGGAGCCGTTGTAGTGATGGTCAGGGTGGCCGTCACGGCGGAGTCGCCGGTGACACTTACCGGGCTGGTCGCGCCGAAGCTCAGCGTGGGAATGTCTTGTGCGTCAGCTCGGACTGGATGTAATCGCAGCCGTCAGCGTTACGTTGCCGGCGAAGCCTCCGCTGGGTGTCACAGTTATCGTCGAAGTGTTGCCCGTAGTCGCGCCCGGGCTGACCGACACGGCCGTACCTCTGACAGTGTAACTGGGATTCCCCACCGAGGTGAATACGACAGAGGCGGTGCCGACAGCCGGGTTGTAGTTACTGTCGCCCGAGTAGGTGACTGTAAGTATGTCGGTGCCAATGGCCAGCGACCCGGCGGGAATGTTAATCGTTGCGCCGCCGCCCGTCAGCGTCGTTGCCGCGGAGGTGTAACTGCCGCTGGTCAATATTACCGTGCCGGTGGGCGTCGGGTTGCCGCTCCCGCCGCTGACCGCAATCGTGACCGTCAACGCCTGCGCTGTCGTGAGGCTCGATGCGGACGGCGTCACCGTCACCGTCGGCGTTGGCAGACCGACCGTGACTGAATTAGCGCCGCTAGCCGCAGTGTAGTTACTGTCGCCCGAGTAGGTGACTGTAAGTATGTCGGTGCCAATGGCCAGCGACCCGGCGGGAATGTTAATCGTTGCGCCGCCGCTCGTCAGCGTCGTTGCCGCGGAGGTATAACTGCCGCTGGTCAATGTTACCGTGCCGGTGGGCGTTGGGTTGCCGCTTCCGCCGCTGACGGCAACCGTTACCGTCAACGCCTGCGCCGTCGTGATGCTCGATGCGGACGGCGTTACCGTCACGGTTGGCGTTTGCATAAGGGCCAGCTCGAACACCGCGCCGCTGCCGTTAGCGCCGCCCCCTCCTGCCGTGCCGTAGAAGTTGCCGTCAGCGTCCTCGATCAGGCCGGCGAAGGGCAGCGACCCGTCCGTGCAGTTCGCCGCCGCGCAGAAGCTGTAGAGCACCGTTTCCCGCCCCGTGGTGTCCAGCTTGAATATCGTGCCCTCGCCGCCTTTGGCGGCATTGTTAGCGCCGCCTTGATAGGTGGTGCCGTACAGGTTGCCGGCAGCGTCCTGGATCGGGCCGGCGAAGGGGGTCGCCCCGTCCGTGCAGTTCGCCGCCGAGCAGAAGCTATAGAGCGGCCACTCGTCACCCCCACTGGTGAACACAAACACCGTGCCCCCGCCCTGGTAGTAGTTACTGGCAACATAGTTAGCGCCGCCGTAAGTTGTGGTGCCGTACAGATTGCCCGTAGCCTGCTGGAGGATCAGACCACTGTTGGGCGACTCCCCGTCTGGACAAGACCCGGAACCAACATAGTCAAGGCAAAAATTGTAGAGCACCGTCTCCTGGCCCGTCGCATCCACCTCGAACATCAGACCATCGCCGAGGTTACTATCGTGAACGCCGCCTTGAAATGTGGTGCCGTACAGGTTGCCCGCGGCGTTCTGGATCACGCCACCTGTGGGGTTCGCCCCATCCACCGACTCGTTCGTGCCCAGGCTGTAGAGCACCGTCTCCTGCCCCGCGTTGTCCAGCTCGAACACCACTCCAACTCCGTGATCGCCGCCTCCATAGGTGGTGCCGTAGAGGTTGCCCGCGGCGTCCTGGATCAGACCGCCATTGGGGCGCACCCCGTCCGCGCAGTTCGCGGCATGAGCAGAAGCTGTACAGCACCGTCTCCGTCCAGCTGCCACCCTCTAGTGCGGGAGGTGCGAGCTTGAATAGCGTGCCACCGCCGCTGTTAGCGGCATCGTTAGCGCCGCCGTAAGCTGTGGCGCCGTAGAGGTTGCCCGCGGCGTCCTGCAGCAGACCACCATTGGGCCCCGACCCGTCCGTGCAGTTCGCCGCCGAGCAGAAACTGTAGAGCACCGTTTCCGTCCATCTTCCGCCCGCCGCTTTCGGAGGTTGCAGCTCGAACACCGCGCCATCGCCGTTAGCGCCGCCGTAAGTTGTGATGCCGTACAGATTGCCCGCAGCGTCCTGGATCACGCCCGCGTAGGGTCCCGATCCGTCCGTGCATTTCGCGGCAGCGCAGAAGCTGTAGAGGACCTTATAGTCATAGCCGGGGGCCGTGTCCGCGGCATTCGCCTTGTGAGTTTCCCCTGTCTGCCCTCGCAACTTAGGCAAGCGGCTTAACGGATTGAAGCTCTGTCCTTGCCCGCCCGCCTGGGCGGCGAAGGCGAACCACCACAACAGCGAAATCAGTGCGAGGGCACATAAGCGATGAATGCGGATTTTCATGAGTTTCTCCCCGTTTGCAGCCGGGTGCCTACTCGTGTGGGGACGGGCGCCCTCGCGAGCCTGCCCTGAGCAAAGCCGAAGGGTCCAAGCCGAGCGCAGCTCGGCCTCTGCCTGTGGCCACAGCTACTCTGGGTTCGCAGCAGGTTTCGCGGCAGGTCTCAGTGTAGGAGTGCGGGGATGGGGACGCTGTGACGGGCTATACCATCCGATGGTGATGAAAAATGAACCGGAAAAGGAACGAAACCCGCTCCGCGCTCGCCGCGGAAAGGCCCCACCACACCCGCCCTGTAGAGACGGGGCTTGCCCCGTCTCCAGCCGCGAAAGAATTAAAACTTCGCCGCGAAAAGGTTAGGGCAACCCCGGTTTCTTCTTTGCCAACATTAAAGGCAATCCGCGATAGATTTATTCGCCGGAGATGGGGCCTCCCGCCCTTTACTGCTTCACCAGTTCGACGCGGCGGTTCTTGGCGCGGCCGTCCTCGCTGTCGTTCGACGCCACGGGAGCGTAGGGCCCACTGCCGTACGCCCGCAGCCTGCCGGCCGGAACCGCGTACTTGGTCGTGAGCGCGGCGAGCACCGCGTCGGCGCGCCGTCGCGAAAGGTCCATGTTCAGGTCGAGCGCGCCCTGGTTGTCGGTGTGCCCGACGACATAGAGTTTCAGCTTGGGGTCGCCTTGAAGCAGCTTGGCGATCTCTTTCAGCGTCGCGTCGGACTCAGGCTTGATATCGGCCTTGCCGGTGTCGAAGTAGATCCCGTAAACCGAAGCGTGGCCCGTGTGGTTGATGTCGTTGGCCAGCGACGCGGCGTTCACCGTGATGAGATTCGACTCCATGGGCTTCACTTCGATGACGTAAAGCTCAATATTGGCTCGGGAATCCGGGCCCTGATTGTCGATCAACAAGCTCACATAAACGTCGCCCTCCGGCCGCGCGAGCTTCGCCGAAACGTAATGAATCCCGTGCTGGGGTCCCCAGTAATCGAGGTTATCACCGCTGTTGGCATACGCATTTGCAACCGTGCTCCCGCAACCCTGCGGGCCGCAACTAAAGAGCGTCTCAAACCCGGCCTTCTTGAGCGCGTCTTGATAGTTGCGAAAGACCTCCACCACCGTGCGTTCCGCAGGCGCCACGTAAACGATGCGGGTGATCTTCCC
This sequence comes from uncultured Acidobacteriaceae bacterium, assembly GCA_963772155.1. Taxonomy (GTDB): domain Bacteria; phylum Acidobacteriota; class Terriglobia; order Terriglobales; family Acidobacteriaceae; genus Acidiflorens. Next base: position 418,751 of record CAVYVX010000001.1, read on the forward strand.
CTCCAGAGGCTGGCTCTTGGTAATCTTGTTCTCGTCAACGACCGGACCCAGCGGAAGGGCGAACTCGTCGAACTCTTTGGTCAGATACTTCGTGATATACGAGCCGGGATATCGCGAAATCAAGGGATGGTCCTTGCTTCCCTCCACGTCTTCGTTCTGGGCCGCCGCGAAGGGTGCCGATAGGCCGATCACTAAACAGGCTACGAATACTGTGCGAATGAAAGTTGTCATAGGTTCCTCCTGAGTGCCGATTATCAAGATTGCGGGAAAGGGTCACAGCCCGTGGCGGATTGACCGCATAGAACTGGACGCTTGGGTTGAGCGAAGCAAGGTAACACTTCGGTGATTAAAGGATCAAGCCGGAATTCCCATTATCGACTTTCCGCCGACCCAGAAAAAATACGCCTGACCGGCGCCCAATGCAACTGTGAGTCGAGTTCGCAGTGGGCCGGTTTCGGCAAGGTGCCACAGAGCCTGCCCTGAGCTTGTCGAAGGGGAAGTATCCGCTCCTCCACCTCTGTCATCCCTTCGACAAGCTCAGGGCAGGCTCTGAGCTAAGTGGTTGCTTCGCGAAGCGAAGCAGCCACTTAGTCGAAGGACCCCTACCTTCCGCCCGCGCCCTCAACCTTGTCATCCCCCCAACTGTCATCCTGAGCGCAGCGAAGGACCCCTGCATTTGAATTTGCGATGCTGTATCCCCAGGTCTCGCGCTTTTCGAGACCTGGGAGTCGGCGCGATCGGTCCCTACTCCACCGTCTGCGTCAGCGCAGACGACGTACTGCCGATGAAGCTCGCGCTTCCGTTGTACGTCGCCGTAATGCTGTGCGCGCCCGCGGCCAGTTTCGAGGTCGTGAACGACGCCGCGCCTTTGCTCACGGCCACGCTCTTCAGCAGCGTCTCGCCATCGTAGAATGCCACTTTCCCCGTGACCGTCCCGCCGTACTCCGGCGTCACCGTTGCCGTGAAGGTCACCGATTGCCCAACCGCGGACGGATTCAGGGACGAAGTTAAAGCTGTCGTAGTCGTGGCTTGATTCACCGCTTGGCTCACCGCGTCCGACGTGCTGGTGGCGAATGAACTGCTTCCGTTATAGACCGCTGTAATCGTCTCCGTGCTGGCGGCTAACTTTGCGGTCGTGTAGCTGGCTGCACCGCCGGAAAGCATTGCAGTCCCCAGCTTCGTGCTCCCATTGTAGAACGTCACCGTGCCGGTAGGCGTCCCGCTATATTCCGGAGCCACGCTCGCGGTAAAGGTCACCGCTTCTCCATAAGCGGACGGATTGAGCGAGGAAGCTAAAGTCGTCGTAGTCGTGGCCTGGCCAACCGTCTGGCTCAACGCCGACGACTTGCTGGCGGCGAGGTTCGCGTCTCCGCCATACATCGCCGTGACTGCCGTTGTGCCCACCTTGAGCGCCGAGGTCGTAATGCTAGCCGACCCTCCACTCAGCATCGCCGTATTCGGTGACGGTATGCCCTTAAACGTGACGATCTCCCCATCCGGCGGCGGGGGAGTAACTGCCGCGGTAAAGGTCACCGCCTCCCCATAACTGGGCGAACTCAGCGAAGACAAGAGCGTAGTAGTGGTCGTATCTTTGCCGACCTTCTGATTCACCTTCTTCGACGTGCTGCCGGAGAAGTTCGCATCCCCGCCGTAAACCGCCGTGACCGACGTTGTGCCCACCGGCAGCGTCGAGGTCGCGAAACTAGCCGAGCCGCCGCTCAACGTCCCCGTCCCCAATATCATTGTGCCGTTCATGAACGAGACACTCTCTCCATCCGAAGGCGCACCCAAGCTGGAAGTCACCGCTGCCGTAAAGGTTACCGCCTGCCCATAGCTGGACGGATTCGGCGAAGACGTAAGCGTAGTCGTAGTCGCCGGCAAAGGCGTCAGCTTGAACACCGTTCCAAAGCCGTAGGCGCCGCCAGTCCCGGTAGTGCCATACAGGTTGCCTTGCGCGTCCCGCACCAAACCTGCCTGGGGTAATGCGCCGTCCCCTCCCCAGTCCCAGTGAAGCTGTGGAGCACAATCTCGTTGCCGGTCGGATCCACCTTGAACACCGTTCCCCAGCCAGAGGAGCCGCCGGAATTGGTAGTGCCATACAGGTTGCCTTGTGCGTCCCGCACTAAACCGGCTAGAGGACCTACGCCGTCGCCGTTGGTCCTGGTGAAGCTGTGTAGCACGGTTTCGTTGCCGGCAGTATCGAGCTTGAACACCGTTCCGCAGCCAGAACGATAGAGGATGACTTTACATGCAGTATCTCCGCCAAATGCGGTAGTGCCATACAGGTTGCCCTGCGCGTCCCGCACTAGGCCTGTGGTGGGACCTGTGCCGTCACCGCTGTTCTCACCGAAGCTGTAGAGCACGGTTTCCTCGCCGGTTGCATCCAACTTGAAAACCGTTCCCAGATTGGAAGCGCCGCCATATTCGGTCGTGCCATACAGGTTGCCCTGCGCGTCCCGCGCTAGGCCTGCGTAGGATTGTGCACCATCGCCCCCACCCATGAAGCTGTGCAGAACGGTCTCCTTGCCAGTGATATCCAACTTGAACACCGTTCCCAAGCTGTAGGCGCCGCCACCCCAAGTAGTGCCATACAGGTTGCCTTGCGCGTCCCGCACTAAACCTGCCTGGGAGTTTGTGCCGTCCCCTCCGGTTCCTGTGAAGCTGTAGAGCACGGTCTCGTTGCCGCTCGTATCCAGCTTGAACACCGTTCCATCACTGTAAGCGCCGCCACCCCAGGTAGTGCCATACAGGTTGCCTTGCGCGTCCCTCACTAAACCTGCCTGGGGGTTTGCGCCGTCGCCCCCACCCATGAAGCTGTACAGAACGGTCTCATTACCATTGGTATCCAACTTGAACACCGCTCCATCGCTGTTAGCGCCGCCGTGGGCTGTGGTGCCATACAGGTTGCCTTGTGCGTCCCGCACTAAACCTGCGTACGGATATGCGCCGTCCGGCGGGCCCGCAAACGAATACAGCACGCTTTCAGTGTAAGTCTGCGCTTGTGCCGTTCCGGTCGCGAGGACTGCCAGCCCAAACAGAATCGCCAACGCCAACGCAGCGCCTGCCGCTTGCCCGCGTACTCCAATAACCCTGTTCCCATGTTGCGTTGCGTGATTCATGAGTTCGCTCCTTATCCAATTAAATCCTCCAGTTATGTTTTCCCCGCAGCCTTGGTTCGTGCCTCAGCGATGCGGGCCATCGCTCGATGCGAAATCGTGAGTGTATTCATCACCATCCGCCAAGTGCGCTTCAGGGGCCGTTCGGTCGCATCTGCGTATTGCGTATAGGAAAGGCCCGGCTCGGCTGCCGGTTAGGGAAGGAATTTTTCGCGGTAGTCGAGGACGGGAGAATTATCCTGCCATGCCAGCCAGCGGTCAAGGTGAAAAGTCTTGCAAGCCAATGAGTTTGCAGGCACCCCACTCATCGCTGGGTGCCGGGTGCGCCACTTCTCGCGCTTTTCGAGACCTGGGAGTCGGCGCGATCAATCCCTACTCCACCGTCTGCGTCAGCGTAGACGACGTACTGCCGATGAAGCTCGTGCTTCCGTTGTACGTCGCCGTGATGCCGTGCGTGCCAGACTTCAGCTTCGAGGTCGTGTACGCCGCCGCCCCTCCGCTCACGACCACACTCTTCAACAGCGTCGTGCCATCGTAGAACTTCACATTCCCGGTGGCCGTCCCGCCGTACTCCGGCGTCACCGTTGCCGTGAAGGTCACCGATTGCCCAACCGCCGACGGATTGAGCGAGGAAGCTAAAGTCGTCGTAGTCGTGGCCTGGCCAACCGTCTGGCTCAACGCCGACGACTTGCTGGCGGCGAGGTTCGCGTCTCCGCCATACATCGCCGTGACTGCCGTTGTGCCCACCTTGAGCGCCGAGGTCGTAATGCTAGCCGACCCTCCACTCAGCATCGCCGTATTCGGTGACGGTATGCCCTTAAACGTGACAATCTCTCCGTCAGGCGGCGCGGGAGTAACTGTCGCGGTAAACGTCACCGCCTGCCCATAACTGGGTGAACTCGGCGAAGACAAAAGCGCAGTCGTGGTCGTATCTTTGCCGACCTTCTGATTCACCTTCTTCGACGTGCTGCCGCCGAAGTCCGCGTCGCCGCCATACACCGCCGTGACCGCCGTTGTGCCCACGGGCAGCGCCGAGGTCGCGAAACTAGCCGACCCGCCACTCAACGTCCCCGTTCCCAGCGAGGTTGCGCCGTTCATAAACGAGACGGTTTCTCCATCCAGCGGCGCGCCCAAGCTGGAAGTCACCGCTGCCGTAAAGGTTACCGCCTGCCCATAGCTGGACGGATTCGGCGAAGACGTAAGCGTAGTCGTAGTCGCAGGCAAAGGCGTCAGCTTGAACACCGTTCCGTAGTAGTACGGACCCCAACTTTCGGCTGTGCCATACAGGTTGCCCTGCGCATCCCGAACCAACCCGGCAAACGGATATCCGCCGCCATGGTTTGAGAACTCGAAACTGTAGAGCACGGTTTCCTCGTCTTTTTTGTCCAACTTGAATACGGTTCCGCTATCGGAAACGCCGCCGTGGTAAGTCGTGCCGTAGAGGTTGCCTTGCGCATCCCGCACTAAATCGGCCTGGGGATATGCGCCGTCCGGGGGGCCGGTGAAGCTGTGTAGCACGGTTTCGTTGCCGCTCGTGTCCAACTTGAATACAGTTCCGCTATTGGAAACGCCACCCCTGTAGGTCGTGCCGTAGAGGTTGCCCTGCGCGTCCCGCACTAAACCTGCCTGGGGATATGCGCCGTCCGGGGGGCCGGTGAAGCTGTAGAGCACGGTCTCGTTGCCGCTCGTATCCAGCTTGAACACCGTTCCATCACTGTAAGCGCCGCCACCCCAGGTAGCGCCATACAGGTTGCCCTGCGCGTCCCGCACTAAACCTGCGTACGGCACTCTGCCGTCCCCCCCTGTCCCGGTGAAGCTGTAGAGCACGGTCTCGTTACCCGTCGGATCCACCTTGAACACCGTTCCTGAACCACCGTAAGCGCCGCCAAAGGCCGTTGTTCCGTAAAGGTTGCCCTGCGCGTCCCTCACTAAACCTGCGGACGGATATGTGCCGTCCCCGCTGTTCTCACCGAAGCTGTGGAGCACGGTTTCGTTGCCGCTCGTGTCCAACTTGAAGACGGTCCCGCTATTGGAAACGCCACCCCAGTAAGTCGTGCCGTAGAGGTTGCCTTGCGCATCCCGCACTAAACCTGCCTGGGGATATGCGCCGTACGGGGGGCCGGTGAAGCTGTAGAGCACGGTCTCGTTGCCGCTCGTATCCAGCTTGAACACCGTTCCATCACTGTAAGCGCCGCCACCCCAGGTAGTGCCATACAGGTTGCCCTGTGCGTCCCGCACTAAAACTCCCATGGGAAGCCCGCCATCCGGTATGTACATAAACGCGTACAACACACTGTAGCTGTAAGTCTGCGCTTGTGCCGTTCCGGTCGCGAGGACTGCCAGCCCAAACAGAATCGCCAACGCCAACGCGGCGCCTGCCGCTTGCCCGCGTACTCCAATAACCCCGTTCCCATGTTGCGTTACGTGATTCATGAGTTCGCTCCTTATCCAATTAAATCCTCCAGTTATGTTTTCCCCGCAGCCTTGGTTCGTGCCTCAGCGATGCGGGCCATCGCTCGATGCGAAATCGTGAGTGTATTCATCACCATCCGCCAAGTGCGCTTCAGGGGCCGTTCGGTCGCATCTGCGTATTGCGTATAGGAAAGGCCCGGCTCGGCTGCCGGTTAGGGAAGGAATTTTTCGCGGTAGTCGAGGACGGGAGAATTATCCTGCCATGCCAGCCAGCCGTCAAGATGAAAGGTCCCATCTTCAGCGCTCGTTGACAATTTACTATGTTGACAATTAGCAATCTTTGCCAATCGCGTTATAATAGACCCGCAATTCATATACTTGGAAAGGGCCGCCGTTATGCCTACCCGCAATGTCAATTTGACCAACGATCTTGACTGCTTTGTAGCCACAAAGGTCAAGAGCGGGCGCTACGAAAACGCCAGTGAGGTTATACGCGCCGGGTTGCGGATTTTGGAGCGCGAGGAACGGCAATACGAGGCGAAGCTCGCCGCGTTACGGGCGGCGATTGACGAAGGCGACGCCAGCGGCATTGCCAGAGGCAACGTCTTCAGACGTGTCCGTAAGGCCATCAAACTTCCCGTGTCGCGCTAGCACCGCGACCGCGTGAAGTTTGCCGTTTTCGGCTTGATCTTGCTGGTGGAGCGCCGGGCGTCCCCGCCCGACGGGACGGGCGAGACGCCCGTCGCTCCACCGTGTACTTCTTCACGCGGTCACGGCCCTAGCTGTGTCTGCGTTTCGATTTTCGCGTCGTGCCGAGGCCGATTTGTTGAGCATCGGCGACTATACCCTTCGTACCTGGGGCAGCGCCCAAGCTGCCCGTTACCTCGGCGAGCTTGAGGTTTGTTGCCGGATGCTGGCCGGCAATCCGGCGTTGGGCCGGCCCTGTGGCAACGTTCGACCCGGTTTGCGCCGTTTCGAGCACGGCAAGCACGTGGTGTTCTACCGCCAGGAGCGTGGCGGCATTTTGGTTTCTCGCATCCTGCATCAACGCATGTTGCCCCATAGACACGCCATCGACGATCAAGACAACGAAACGTAAAGAACTGCCCCGTCAATCCGCAGCGCCAGAACTCGATTGGCGTAACCCGCGTTCGCCCAGTATCATGTTGGGAACCCTAGGGAAGGTCTGATTAAGTGTTCGTTGGCGAGTTGGCAGACTTTGGGAGGGCGGACCTCAGCGGCTAAAGCCGCTTATATAGCGGACTTTAACGGCACGGCTGAAGCCGTGCCCTACCCAAAGCGATCCGGGAACGAACTTAATCAGAGTTTCCCTCGGCGCGCATTATCGCTTGAGTATCCGCGCCCCCCAACATGCTGCCGAATCGCATCGACGACCGCTTGACCATCTCGCGCGAGAACATCCGCGCCGCGGAAGGAATTTTCTTGCAGCATCTCAAGCGCGTCGGACTGAAGCAGACCGGGCAGCGCAACGCCATTCTGCGGACCTTTCTGGAAACGCGCGAGCATCTTTCGACCGAGGAGTTGCACCATCTGGTCAAGAAGACCGATCCGCGCATCGGTATCACCACCGTCTATCGCACGCTGAAGCTTCTCGCCGGTTGCGGCTTGGCCAGCGCCGTCGCTTTTCACGACGGCATCGCGCGTTACGAGCACCAGTACAATCGCCGCAGCCATCACCACATGGTCTGCACCGAGTGCGGCGCTTCGGTCGAGTTCTTTTCGGAGAAGGTCGGAGAAATCGAGCGGGAGATTGGCCGCAAGCACCGCTACGTCACCACCCGCCACACTTTCCAGATCTACGGCGTTTGCGAAAAATGCCGCAAGAAGACGAACGGACGCCGCATTGTCTAGTCCAGACAGAAGTCCAGCGCACAATCCGGCGAGTGGCCCGGCGAATCCAGTGCAGGCTCTGGCGAAGTGTCCGCACTGCGGGACCGTGATGCCGGCGAACGCGGCCTTCTGTCCCGGATGCGGATGGTCGATGACGCCGCTTCCTCCCGCGGACCGGGCCGCCGCGGCCGTCGCGTATTTCACGTTCGTGCCGGCGGCGGTGGTATTGTTGCTGCCGGCATTTCGCAACCGCCGCTTTGTCCGCTTTCATGCCTGGCAAAGCGTTTTGCTTTGGGGAGTTTTTTTCGTTTTGACGCTTGCGGCGCTCTTTCTTTCCAATGTCGCCGCCGCCATGGTTTTTCTTCTGTTTGGAATTCTGGCTTCGCTGGCCATGTTGTTCTTGTGGATCGTCCTGTCGCTCAAGGCATGGCAGGGCGAGCGCTTTGAGTTGCCGCTGTTCGGCGAACTGGCGGCGCGAATGCGGTAGCAGGTCTCAGGTCATTAGGTGTCAGGAAAAACAAGATCAATTTCATCTCACCGTCACGGTTTTCCTGAGACCCGAGACCTGAGACCTGCCACCTGAGACCTTGCCGTTCTTGCCTTCATCGTTCAAAATAAACAGTTCATCATGCAGCGCACTTTTATCCTAGGAGACCTCATTGACCCAGCTTCAGCGCGTTAAGATCAGCGCTCTCGGAACCTACGTCCCACCCCGCATTCTCACCAACGCCGACCTCGAGAAAATGGTCGACACCACCGACGAATGGATCATGAGCCGCGTCGGCATCCGCGAACGCCATATTGTCGACAAGGGCGTGGCCGCGAGCGACCTGGCGGTCGAGGCGGTGAAGAAACTGGTGGCGTCGCATCCCTTCGATTTGCAGGAGGTCGATCTCATCGTCGTGGGCACGGTCACGCCCGACATGATGTATCCCTCGACGGCGTGCCTGGTGCAGCACAAATTGGGCATCGCGCAACACCTGGGGCTTCGATGTTTCCGCCGGATGCTCGGGATTTCTCTATGCCCTCAACACCGGCGTGAAGTTCGTCGAGTCGGGACGATACAAGAAAGTTCTGGTGATCGGTTCGGACGTGAACTCGTCGATGACCGACTTCACCGATCGCGCCGTGTGCATCATCTTTGGCGACGGCGCGGGCGCGGTGTTGCTGGAACCGGCGCGAGGATGGCGAAGCCGGCATCATCGACCACGTCGCCCAGGTCGAGGGCATGGGAGGACAGTTTCTCTACATGCCGGGAGGCGGAAGCCTGAACCCGGCCACGCACGAGACGGTCGATCAGAAAATGCATTACATCCATCAGGACGGCAAGAACGTCTTCAAATATGCGGTGAAGAAAATGGCGGAGATGACCGAACGCATCCTGGCCAAGAACAATCTGACCGGCAAGGATGTGGATTGCTTCATTGCCCACCAGGCGAACCTGCGGATCATTATGGCTACCGCCGAACGGTTGGGGATGCCGATGGAGAAAGTCATCGTCAACATCGACCGCTACGGCAACACCACGGCGGGTACGATTCCGCTGGCCATGCAGACGGCGCTCGAAGAAGGCAAATTGAAGAAGGGCGACATGGTGTTGCTGGCGGCCGTCGGCGCCGGGTTTACTTCCGGGGCGACGCTGCTGCGCTGGGCGTATTAGAGCCAGGTTTCAAGGTTAGAAGGTTTCAAGGTTTCAAAATACGCGAGCGCCGGTTCTTGCTCATGGAACTTTGAAACCTTGCAAATTTTGAACGTTTCTACTTCACACCATCGCTCCCACCAGCGACTCGAAAATCTTGCAGCCGTCGGTGCCGCCGAGTTCAGGTTCGGCGGCACGCTCGGGATGGGGCATCATGCCGAGCACGTTGCGTCCGGGGCTGCAGATGCCGGCGATATTTTCGAGCGATCCGTTGGGATTCGCTTCGGGCGTGATTTCGCCTTGCGGGTTCGAGTAGCGGAAGACGATGCGGTTGTCGCGCTTCAGTTCGGCGAGCGTCGCCTCATCGCAAAAATAATTGCCTTCCATGTGGCCGATGGGGATGGTCAGCACTTCGCCTTTGCGGCAGGCGTTGGTGAACGGCGTCTCGTTGTTTTCGACGCGCACCTGCACCGGCTTGCAGACATATTTCAGGCCAACATTGCGCATCAGCGCTCCCGGCAGCAATCCCAACTCGCACAAAATCTGGAAGCCGTTGCAGATGCCGAGGACGAGTCCGCCGCCGCCGGCGAACTTGCGGACGGATTCCATGACGGGCGAGAACTTGGCGATGGCGCCGGTGCGGAGGTAGTCGCCATAAGCGAAGCCTCCGGGGACAATGATGACATCGCAGTTCTGGAGGTCGTCGCGAGTCGTGCCAGAGGAAAGTTACCTTCTGCTTGGCCACCTGCTTGGATGGTCCAGAAAGCATCGTGATCGCAGTTCGATCCGGGAAAGATGATGACGCCAAATTTCATGGGAGCCTCGAGTTGACTATATATTAACAAGGAGCTGAGCACCCAGCGATGAGTGGGGCGCCTGCAAGCCCTTTCATTTACAAACCCTTTCATCTTGACCGCTGGCCGGCATGGGAAGACAATTCTCTCGCCCTCGACTACAGCGAGAAAATCCCTCTCTAACCGGCAGCCGAGCCTTACTTTCTACCCAATACTCGGATGGGACGGAGATCCTATAAAGCGCTCCTATTCTTTCTGCCTGTTTCTGAGTTTAGCCGCCGCATTCTTGATGTCCCGGTCGAATCCTTTTCCTTGAAAGCGATCTCTGCCGCGGAATTTTGGGTTATTGTGTTGTAGCCTGAATAGTAGTGCGGATGCTTCGCCGGGACTTTCCCGATGATTACGATCTCTGGGTCGAAGCCCGCGAGTAGGTTTTCGGGTAGATGCAATGAGCCGCGCCCAGACTCTGTCGAAAACACGTGCCCAAGGCCGCAAGAGGCCGAAGCCAAAATCGCCTTCGGTAGCAGGGCCATTCCTCGCCGGCAAGAAGCTGAATGCCGTTCTCTGCGTTCTACTGGCGGCGGCGACAATCGCGCTCTACAGTCCGGTGCGCGGCCACCCTTTTTTCTCTATCGACGATGGTGATTACGTCACCGGAAATCCACACGTCAAAAGCGGCTTGGCGTGGAGCACGATCAAGTGGGCATTTACGTCTACCGATGCGTCGAATTGGCATCCCCTGACTTGGCTTTCGCATGCTCTCGACTATCAACTCTTTGCTTTGAACCCGGCGGGCCATCATTTGGACAGCGTGCTGATCCATGCGCTCAATGCGGTGGTGTTATTTCTGCTGTTGGGGTGGGTCACGAAGCGCGTGGGGCCGAGTCTGCTGGTGGCGGCATTATTCGCCTTGCATCCGCTCAACGTGGAGTCGGTGGCGTGGGTGGCGGAGCGGAAGAACGTGCTGAGCACGCTGTTCTTTTTCTTGGCGATCGGCGCTTATGTCTGGTACGCGCAGAAACCGGATTGGCGGCGATATCTGCTGGTGGCGGCGCTGTTTGCCGCGGGACTGATGGCGAAGCCGATGGTCATCACGCTGCCTTTTGTGTTGCTGCTGCTGGATTATTGGCCGCTGGGCAGGACGGCTGGCAGTCCGGCTGCGCGCGGTCAGCGCGCCGCAAGTGACAGTATCGAGGCTGTTGCTGGAGAAACTTCCGTTGCTCTTGCTTTCGGCCACCAGCGCTTGGATCACGCTAAAGGCGCAGCGGTCGGGAATGGCGATGCGCAGCTTGCATCAGTTCCCACTCGGCATACGAATCGAGAATGCCGTCGTGGCCTATGGGCTGTACTTGTGGAAAATGCTCTGGCCAACGCGGCTGGCTGTGTTCTATCCCTATCCCGCAAATACGTTGCCGGCGTGGCAGTGTGATGTTGTCCGCGCTCGTTTTGGCCGGGGTCACGGCGCTGGTAGTAGTTTTTCGGCGCAAGCGCTACTTGGCGGTGGGATGGTTTTGGTTTCTGGGTACGTTGGTTCCGGTCATCGGCCTGGTGCAAGTGGGGGATCAGGCCATGGCGGATCGCTATGCCTACGTGCCGCTGATCGGAATCTTCGTGATGATTGCCTGGGGTCTCGACGATTGGGCGGAGGCGAAAGGAGTCGGCAGCGGTTTGGCGGGTAATCCCGGCATTGTGCGTGTTGGCAGCGCTCGGCTTCGCGACCACCCGCCAGATGAGCTACTGGGATAACGATTACGACATGTGGTCGCACACGTGGCGGTTACAGAGCGAAATCCTTTTGCGCATGACGCCGCTGGGTCTGGCGCTCATGGACCCTGGCTCGGCAATGACGCAGCATGACCTGGAGAACTTTGGATACAGAGCAGAAGCGGCTGGACGAAGCTCGCCGGCACTTCGAGCGGGCTTTAGACCTACGCCGTCAACTGGCACAGCAAAACCCAGCCTCATACCTGCCGGACATGGCCACGACGTTGAACAATTTGGGGAACCTGGCTCGGACCGAGAACCGGATGGATGAAGCCCGCCAGCACTATGCGGAGGCGGTGAAGATCCACCATCAACTGGTGCAGCAGGGCCCGAACCCCGACCTGCCGGACATGGCCGTAACGCTAAACAATCTGGGCTTTTTGGAAGAAGCCGAGAAGCGAACGGACGAGGCCTATCCGCACTTCGAGGAGGCTTTGAAAATTTACCGGCAACTGGCGCAGCAGAATCCAGCCACACACCTATCGGACGTGGCCGCGGCGTTAAACAACTTGGGGAACCTGGACCGACTCCAGAATCGGATGGACGAAGCCCACCAACGCTGTGAGGAGGCCTTGAAAATTCACCGGCAACTGGCGCAGCAGAGCCCGAACCCTGACCTGCCGGAAATGGCCATAACGCTAAACAATCTGGGCTTTTTGGAAGAAGCCGGGAAGCGAACGAACGAGGCCTATCCGCACTTCGAGGAGGCCTTGAAAATTTACCGGCAGCTGGCGCAGCAAGACCCGGACAAGTACCTGCCGGAAATGGCCAAGATGTTGAACGAACTGGGGAACTTGGATCTACTCCAGAACCGCATGGACGAAGCCCGCCAGCAGTATGAGGAGGCCTGGAAAATTTACCGTCAACTGGCGCAGCAAGCCCCGGGTGAATACCTGCCGTTGTGGCAGGGACGCTGAACAACCTGGGGTTCCTGGACAGAAACCAGAAGCGGATCGAAGAATCCCGCGCCCACTACAAGGAGGCCATGGCCATCTATCGAGGACTCGCCCAAGGGAACTCGGGCAGATATGCCGACGATATTGCCAGAGTTGAGGCGGGCCTGGAGGAACTGAAAAGAAAGCTCCCTCTCGATAGAGTAGACGAAATGAGCCGCGCCCAGACTCTGTCGAGAACACGCGCCCAAGCCGGCAAGCGGCCGAAGCCAAAATCGCCTTCGGTAGCAGGGCCATTCCTCGCCGGCAAGAAGCTGAATGCCATTCTCTGCGTTTTGCTGGCGGCGGTGACCATCGCGCTTTACAGCCCGGTGCTCGGCTACTCCTTTCTCGTCTACGATGATTTCGATTACGTCACTGCAAATCCCCACATTCATGGTGGCCTCGGCTGGAGCACCATCAAGTGGGCATTCACGTCAACCGAGGCGGCGAATTGGCATCCGCTGACCTGGCTTTCCCACGCTCTCGACTACCAACTTTTGCCTTGAACCCGGCGGGCCATCATTTGGACAGCGTGCTGATCCACGCGCTGAATGCGGTGTTGTTATTTCTGCTGTTGGCGTGGGTCACGAAGCGGGTGGGGCCGAGCCTGCTGGTGGCGGCGCTGTTCGCCTTGCATCCGCTCAACGTGGAGTCGGTGGCGTGGGTGGCGGAGCGGAAGAACGTGCTGAGCACGCTTTTCTTTTTGCTGGCGATCGGCGCTTATGTCGTGGTACGCGCAGAAACCGGATTGGCGGCGCTATCTGCTGGTGGCGGCGCTGTTCGCCGCGGGACTGATGGCCAAGCCGATGGTCATTACGCTGCCTTTCGTCTTGCTGCTGCTGGATTATTGGCCGCTCGGGCAGGATGTGCTAGGCAGCCCGGCTTCCGCTGTCGGCGGCCGCAATGGACAGTCTCGAGACTGCTGCTGGAGAAAATTCCGTTGCTCTTGCTTTCGGCCGCGAGTGCATGGATCACCCTAAAGGCGCAGCGACCGGAAGGCGGTTCGCACCTTACAACAGTTCCCGCTCGGCATACGAATCGAGAATGCCGTCGTGTCCTATGGGCTGTACCTGTGGAAAATGCTCTGGCCAGCGCGGCTGTGCGTTCTATCCCCACCTGCAAATACACTGCCGGCGTGGCAATGGATTTTGTCGGCGCTTATTTTGGCCGGAGTCACGGCGCTGGTGGTAGTTTTCCGGCGCAAGCGATACTTGCCGGTTGGGTGGTTCTGGTTTCTGGGCACTGTTGGTTCCGGTCATCGGCCTGGTGCAGGTGGGAGGGCATCGCCATGGCGGATCGCTATGCCTACGTCCCGCTGATCGGAATCTTCGTGATGATTGCCTGGGGTCTGGACGATTGGGCGGAGGCGAAAGGAGTCGGCACGGTTTGGCGGGTAGTTCCGGCATTGTGCGTGTTGATGGCGCTGGGCTTCGCGACCATCCGGCAGATGAGCTATTGGGAGAAACGAGTACACCTTGTGGGCGCACATGCTGGCGGTGTCGGAAGGAATCCTTTTGCGCAGTACGCCTTGGGGGCTGCGCTCCTGAACCCCGCCGCGAGCCATGTCGCCGCATAACCTGGAGAATTTCGATACCGAGCAGAAGCGACTGGAGGAAGCCCGCCGGCACTTCGAGCGCTCGTTAGATCTGTTCCGTCAACTGGCGCAGCAAGATCCAGCCGCATTTCTGCCGGAGGTGGCTACGGCGCTGATCAGCCTGGGGAACCTGGATTGCCTCCAGAACCGGATGGAGGAAGCACGCCAGCACTATGAGGAAGCGTTAAAGTTTTACCGGCAACTGGCGGAGCAGAATCCAGCCACATACCTACCGGACGTGGCCGCGGCGTTAAACAACTTGGGGAACCTGGACCGACTCCAGAATCGGATGGACGAAGCCCACCAACGCTGTGAGGAGGCCTTGAAAATTCACCGGCAACTGGCGCAGCAGAGCCCGAACCCCGACCTGCCGGAAATGGCCGTAACGCTAAACAATCTGGGCTTTTTGGAAGAAGCCGAGAAGCGAACGGACGAGGCCTATCCGCACTTCGAAGAGGCCTTGAAAATTTACCGGCAACTGGCGCAGCAAGACCCGGACAAGTACCTGCCGGCAATGGCCAAGACGTTGAACGAACTGGGGAACTTGAATCTACTCCAGAAGCGCATGGACGAAGCCCGCCAGCAGTATGAGGAGGCCTGGAAAATTTACCGTCAACTGGCGCAGCAAGCCCCGGGTGAATACCTGCCGTTGGTGGCAGGGATGCTGAACAACCTGGGGCTCCTGGACAGAAACCAGAAGCGGATCGAAGAATCCCGCGCCCACTACAACGAGGCCATGGCCATCTATCGAGGACTCGCCCAAGGGAACTCGGGCAGATATGCCAACGATATTGCAAGAGTCGAGGCGGCCCTGGAGGGACTAGAAAAGAAAGCTCCCTCTCGATAGAGTAGACGAAATGAGCCGCGCCCAGACTTTCGCAAAAACACGCGCTGAAAGCCGCAGGAAGCTGCCCAGCAAGGCGCTTCCGAGAACCGGGCCATTCCTCGCCGGCAAGACGCTGAATATTATTCTCTGCGTTCTGCTGGCGGCGGCGACAATCGCGTTTTACAGTCCGGTGTGCGGCCACGCCTTTCTCGCCTTCGACGATCATGATTACGTCACGGGGAATTCCCACATTCATGGCGGCTTGACCTGGAGCACCATCAAGTGGGCATTCACGTCAACCGTCAGCCTGCATTGGCATCCGCTGACCTGGCTCTCCCATGCTCTCGACTGCCAACTCTTTGGCTTGAACCCGGCGGGCCATCATTTAGACAGCGTGCTGCATTCACGCGCTCAACGCGGTGCTGTTATTTCTCCTGTTGGCGTGGGTTACGAAGCGCGTGGGGCCGAGCCTGCTGGTGGCGGCATTGTTCGCCTTGCATCCGATCAATGTGGAGTCGGTGGCCTGGGTGGCGGAGCGCAAGAACGTGCTGAGCACGCTGTTTTTCTTGTTGGCGATCGGCGCGTATGTGCGGTACACGCAGAAACCGGATTGGCGACGCTATCTGCTGGTGGCGGCACTGTTTGCCGCGGGGCTGATGGCGAAACCCATGGTCATTACGCTGCCTTTCGTATTGCTGCTGCTGGATTATTGGCCGCTGGGCAGGACGGCTGGCAGTCCGGCTGGCGCGGTCAGCGCGCCGCAAGTGACAATAGCGACACTGTTGCTGGAGAAAATTCCGTTGCTCTTGCTTTCGGCCGCCAGCGCCTGGATCACGATGAAGGTGCAGCGGTCGGGAATGAATGTGCGCAGTTTGCAGCAGTTCCCGCTCGCCGTACGAATTGAGAATGCCGTGGTGGCCTATGGGCTGTACTTGTGGAAAATGCTCTGGCCCGCGCGGCTGGCTGTGTTCTATCCCTATCCCGCAAACACGTTGCCGGTGTGGCAGGTGACGTTGTCCGCGCTCATTTTGGCCGGGGTCACGGCGCTGGTAGTAGTTTTTCGGCGCAAGCGCTACCTGGCGGTGGGGTGGTTCTGGTTTCTGGGCACTTTAATTCCGGTCATCGGTTTAGTGCAGGTGGGAGAAGCCGCCATGGCCGATCGCTATGCCTACGTGCCGCTGATCGGAATCTTCGTAATGATTGCCTGGGCTCTTGACGATTGGGCGGAGGCGAAAGCAGTCGGCACAGTTTGGCGGGTAATCCCGGCATTGTGCGTGTTGACAGCGCTCGGCTTCGCGACCATCCGGCAGTTGAGCTACTGGGAGAATGAGTACACCGTGTGGGCGCACACACTGGCGGTTACGGAGCGGAATCCCTTTGCGCATGGCGCCTTGGGGGGTGCGTTCCTGAACCCCGACTTGGCAATGACGGCGAGTAACCTGGAGGGCTTGGATACAGAGCAGAAGCGAATGGACGAAGCCCGCCGGCATTTCGAGGAAGCGTTGAAAATTTACCGGCAATTGGCGCAGCAGAATCCGGACACCTACCTGCCGGATATGGCTGCGAAGTTGATCAGCCTGGGGAACCTGGATCTACCCCGGAACCGGATGGACGAAGCCCGGCAGTACTTCGAGGAGGCATTGAAAATTCACCGGCAACTGGCGGAGCAGAATCCAGCCACATACCTATCGGACGTGGCCGTGACGTTAAACAACTTGGGGAACCTGGATCGACTCCAGAATCGGATGGACGAAGCCCACCAACGCTGTGAGGAGGCCTTGAAAATTCACCGGCAACTGGCGCAGCAGAGCCCGAACCCCGATCTGCCGGAAATGGCCGTAACGCTAAACAATCTGGGCTTTTTGGAAGAAGCCGAGAAGCGAACGGACGAGGCCTATCCGCACTTCGAAGAGGCCTTGAAAATTTACCGGCAACTGGCGCCGCAAGACCCGGACGAGTACCTGCCGGCAATGGCCAAGACGTTGAACGAACTGGGGAACTTGAATCTACTCCAGAAGCGCATGGACGAAGCCCGCCAGCAGTATGAGGAGGCCTGGAAAATTTACCGGCAACTGGCGCAGCAAGCCCCGGATAAGTACCTGCCGTTGGTGGCAGGGATGCTGAACAACCTGGGGCTCCTGGACAGAAACCAGAAGCGGATCGAAGCATCCCGCGCCCACTACAACGAGGCATTGGACCTTTACCGGAAGCTGCTGCAACGTGACAGCAAATATGCGGGTGACGTTGCCAGAGTCGAAGCGGCCCTGGAAGAACTGAAAAAAGGGGCACCCTCCCAATAGGCATTTCACGGTCGTGAGCGAAACTGTCGCTGACTTGAGCGCCGAACCGCTTTGGCTTCTTCCCTGAATCCGTTGAACTCTGGGCAGTGGGTGACGTTTACGGCGAAGTACGAGGGCAGCGTGGATTTCATCGGCAGTACGTCGGCTGCGCTGACGCAAAACAAAGAAACGGGCCGCGCTCTAATACTTCACGACTAATACTTCACGATTGACGCGAAGGAATTGGGATCGAGCGACGCGCCGCCTACCAGGGCGCCGTCGATTTCCGCTTCCGACATGAGGGCATTCGCGTTCTCCGGCTTGACGGAGCCGCCGTAGAGGATGCGGAGTTTGTCGGCGAATTCCTGGCCGAAGGATTCGGCGGCTTCGGCGCGGATGATGGCGTGGGCGTCGGCGGCCATTTGCGGAGTTGCGGTCTTGCCGGTGCCGATGGCCCAGACGGGTTCGTAGGCGACGACCAGGTTGACGGCTTTCCTGGCCGAGACTTTGTGGAAGGCGCGGAGGGACTGGCGGCGCAGCACGTCGTCGGTGAGCCCGGCTTCGCGTTCTTCGAGGACTTCTCCGACGCAGACGATGGGGACGAGTCCGGCTTCGAGGGCGGACTTGAGCTTGAGGTTGACGGTGTCGTCGGTCTCGCCGAAATACTGGCGGCGTTCGGAGTGTCCGATGAGGACGTGGGTGACGCCGACGGCTGCGAGCATGGCGGCGTTGACTTCTCCGGTGAATGCGCCTTCTTTTTCCCAGTGGAGATTCTGCGCGCCGATGGCGACGTTCGTAGCCTTTGGCGGCGGCGATGGCGGCGTCGAGGCAGAGGTAGGTGGGGCAGACGACGATTTCGTCGCGGTCGTGATCTTTGACCAGGGGGAGGAAGTCGCGGAAGAAGTCACGGGTTTGATCGGGGGTCTTGAACATCTTCCAGTTGGCGGCGATCAGTTTTTTTCTCATGAAGTACCTCTCTCAAATTTCAGCGAATATAAAGATAGCGGAATTTGCCGGGATTGCCGCAGTGGGACAAATTTTCGGCGGCTTGGACGTAGGCTTGGCAGGTGGCCAGGTCGAAGAGCACGAAGCGGACGCGCTGCACATGAACGCTAGGCGGCAGAGCTTCGGCGATGGCGCGAACGGCGATTGCGGCGGCCTCGTCAACAGGATAACCGAAAGCTCCGGTCGAGATGGAAGGGAAGGCGAGCGAGTGTATGGCGTGATCGTCGGCGATGCGGATGGACTCGCGATAACAACTGGCGAGGGTTTCGGCCTCGTGCTGGCGGCCTCCGCGATAGACGGGGCCGACGGTGTGAATGACGAATTTCGCGGGCAGGCGTCCGCCGGTGGTGAGGACGGCTTTGCCGGCGGGCAGCGAGCCGGTCTTCATTCTGGCGACGAGGCGCTTGCATTCTTCGAGGATTGACGGGCCGCCAGCGCGATGAATCGCGCCATCGACGCCGCCTCCGCCGAGGAGGGAAGAGTTGGCGGCGTTGACGATGGCCTCGGTCGTCTCCTTGGTAATATCGGCGGGGCCGGCGAGTTCGAGCGTCTTGCCGTTCGAGAAAGTCAGTCGGGCTGCGAAGTCGGGCATAGCGGAGCCCTAAAGGGTGCAGTGGCGTTGAGCGTCGCGAGGTTACGGCATCGCTAAAGCGATTGCCCTGCATACGAAGCTTCGGGTGCTTACATGCTCCGGCAGCTAAGAGCCTACGAGCTAAAAGCCAACAGCCAATAGCCTATTTTTTATCCGTCAGCGCCTCGACGCCGGGCAACACTTTGCCTTCCAAAAATTCCAGCGTGGCGCCGCCGCCGGTTGAGATATGCGTGATCTTGTCGGCCACTCCGGCGGCTTTTACGGCGGCCACGGAATCTCCGCCGCCAACGATGCTGGTGGCTCCGGGATTTTCCGCCACGGCGTGGGCGATCTTGAAAGTGCCCTTGGCGAAGGGGGGCATTTCGAAAACGCCCATGGGGCCGTTCCAGACGATGGTGCGGGCGCGGGCCACTTCTTCGGAAAACGCTTCGATGGTTTCGGGGCCGATGTCGAGCGCCATCATGTTGTCGGGGATGGGCTGGCCGGGGCCGACGATTTTGGTCAAGGCGTTCGGTTCGACGCGGTCGGCGACAACGTGGTCGGTGGGCAAGAGGAACTTCACCTTGCGGGTTTTCGCCTGCTGCAGCAAGTTGCGGGCGAGTTCGATCTTGTCGGCTTCGACCAGGCTCTTGCCCACGGATTGGCCTTGCGCCTTGAGGAAGGTGTAGGCCATGCCGCCGCCGACGATGAGCACGTCGACTTTGGTGAGCAGGTTCTGGATGACTCCGATTTTGTCGCTGACTTTGGCGCCGCCGAGAATGGCGACGAAAGGGTGCTCCGGGCTTTGCAGGACGCGGCCAAGATATTGCAGCTCTTTTTCCATGAGCAAGCCGGCGGCGGATTTCTGCACGAACTTGGTGATGCCGACGGTGGAAGCGTGGGCGCGATGGGCGGTGCCGAAAGCGTCGTTGACATAGAAGTCGGCGAGCTTCGCGAGTTGCTTGGAAAAATTCTCGTCGTTCTTTTCTTCCTCGGGATGGAAGCGGAGATTTTCGAGCAGGAGGGCCTGGCCTTTTTCCAGCTTGAGCGCCATTTCCTCGGCTTCGGGGCCGACGCACTCGGGGCAGAAGCCGACGTTTTCGCCGCGGGCAAGTTCCTTGTCGAGCACCATGCGCAGGCGCTCGGCGACGGGCTTGAGGCTCATCTTGGGATTGACCTTGCCTTTGGGACGTCCGAGGTGAGAGGCGAGGATGAGGCGCGCGCCGTGGCGCAGAGCGTACTCGATGGTGGGCAGGGTTTCGCGGATGCGGGTGTCGTCCATGACGCGGCCGTCGTCGAGCGGGACGTTGAAATCGACGCGCATGAAGATGCGGTTATCGTTGAGCGGAAGATCGCGAATGGAAAGTTTTGCCATGAGTGTACCTATGATCGTTGTTCGTTGTTCGCCTTGTCGCTGTTCGTCGTTCGCTGTTCGCAAGGCCTTTGTTCTTCTTCGTCTGCTGTTCGATCTGTATCGGTTGCGCCGCAATCCCGTTGAGAGTGGTTTGCGAGCAGCGAATAGCGAACGACGAACAGCGAACTCCGAATCGCGAACGGCGCGAATTTACAGGCCTTTGGCCGCCATCAGGTTAATCAGGTCGCGGACACGGCAGGAATATCCCCACTCGTTGTCGTACCAGGAGATCAGCTTCACGCAGTTGCCGCCTACGACCAGGGTCATGGGCGCGTCGACGATGGAGGAGCGAGCGTCGCCTTTGAAATCGGACGACACCAGTTCGTTCTCCTCGTATCCGAGATAGCCCTTCAGCGGGCCGGACTCGGAGGCTTTTTTCAGCGCGGCATTCACTTCTTCTTTGGTCGTTTTCTTTTCGACGAAGACAACCAGGTCGACGACCGAAACATTGGGCGTGGGCACGCGCATGGAGAAGCCGTCGATCTTGCCGGCCAGCTCGGGAATGACGAGCTTCAACGCCTTGGCCGCGCCGGTGGTGGTTGGAATCATGTTGAGCGCCGCCGCCCGCGCCCGCCGCAAATCCTTGTGCGGGAAGTCCAGGATCACCTGATCGTTCGTATAGGAGTGGATGGTGGTCATGGTGCCGCTGAGGATCTTGAAGTTGTCGTGGACGACCTTGGCGATCGGGGCCAGGCAATTTGTGGTGCAGGAAGCGTTCGATACGATGTGGTGCTTGGCGGGATCGTACTTGTCGTCGTTCACGCCGAGCACGACGGTGAAGTCTTCGTTCTTCGCGGGAGCGGAGATAATGATTTTCTTCACCGGGCCGCGCAGATGCTTCTTGGCTTCGTTGGCGTCGGTGAATTTTCCCGTGGACTCGATGACGACCTGCGCTCCGACGGACTCCCAGGGCAGGGCAGCGGGATCTTTTTCTTTGAAGACCTTGATAGCTTTGCCGTCGACGGAAATGCTGTCGGGGCCGGCGGTGATTTTGTGGGGCAGGTTGCCGAGGATCGAGTCGTATTTGAGCAGGTGGGCCAGCGTCTTGGGATCGGTGAGATCGTTGACGGCGACGAAGTCGAGGTTCTTGTCGGCGAGCGCGGTGCGAAGAACGTTGCGCCCGATGCGTCCAAATCCATTAATGCCAACTTTTACAGCCATGATGCCTCCAGGAAGAGATTTTGATTGCCTAAGAAATACGCAAGAGCCTAACAGCCCGTGGTGAAAGTGAGAACCCGCAGTTTCACCCTCAATTCACCTGATTTTGTCATCCCGAGCGCAGCGAGGGATCTGTAGTTTGCCGCGAAAATGCAGATCCCTCGCTGCGCTCGGGATGACAATTCATGAATAGTGTTACCCATCCATGCGCGCCGACTTCCACCACGGGCTGCTAACACTACCTTTGATGTTAACAGGGTGGAGGAGTCAGCGTAAATGTCGGCTGGCGGTGGAAGCGGAACGTTTCTTGCCGTTTGCCTGGGTGTTTTTCAGCCACGCGGCCGCTCTGGCTTCGGCCTCTGCCTGTTGTTCGGGAGACATGGCCCGGCGGATTTTCGTCTTGCCCAGTTCGATTTGTTCGAGTATCGAGGCCGTCGTTTTTTCCGCGAGCAGGTACCAGGTGTAAGCGGAAACCGGATCGGGCGCGGCGCCCGCGAACTGTTCGTCATTGAGTCTGACGGTGTTCGTTCTGGGGGTATTCGTTCCGACCGTCGGCGCTTTGAGCATCGCCATTGCGATGGTATTCGTTGTGAACATCGTTGGCCTGAGAAAGATGTTCGGCCAAGCGAAGTTGCGCCAAGGGGTCGCCGGCTTCGGCGGCTCCGATTAGCCCAGAGAATGAGTGGCCGTCCCCGTTAGCGGGGCCGGACGACGGGGCGGGCACGTGGTTCATGGTCAGGTAGAGCAGCTCGGTGCGGCTGGAGACGCCGAGCTTGTCGAAAATGCGGAACAGGTAATTCTTGACCGTATGCGGGCTGAGGTCGAGAGCGTGGGCGATTTCGCGGTTGGAGAGACCGGCGGCCACATGCTGAATGACCTGGCGTTCGCGCGGGGAAAGCAACTCCATTCCGTTTTGATTGGTGGCGCGGATGAGGGGGGATTTGGCGAGAGCTGCGAGCGCGTGGTCGAGATCGGCGCTGCGGGCCCAGATTTGTCCTTCATGGACGGCGCGAATGCACTTGCAGAGGGTTTCGAGCCGCTCCTGCCTGGAGAAGATGCCTCTGGCGCCGGCGCGAAAGCACTCCAGGACTTCGTGGGGCTTGGAGGAATCGAGCAGGATGACGCCCTTGATCTGGGGGCGGAGCGCGAGCATTTCGCGCAACACCTGAGCGCCGTGGCCAGGCTGGTCGTCGAGGTTGTGGCTGATGACGGCGACGTCGATGGGCACGCTGGTGACGGCGGCCAGCAACTCCTCGGAATTCGAGGCGGCGGCAACGACCTGCAAGCCGCGATCATGGCGCAGCGCGTCAGCCAAGAGTTGGGTGTGGATGGGGGTGCCGTCGGCAACCACAACACTGACAAAATCCGAGTCGAGGGCTTGATGCGATGGCATCGGGTCTCCTGACAATTGGCAATGCGAACCGAGGGGGAACGAAGAACGCTCGGATCGTAAAACTAACGACCAAGTTAACGGCCTCGGGGGGAGGGGGAGAAGAAAAGAGCCGAGCCAAGTTTCTGACTACAGTTGCAAATGTATCACCAAATTCCGGAAGCGGCAAGCCCGGAAGCTGCAATGTATGCAAAAAAATGCAATGGGAGCCGGGCCCTCGGTTGGAATCCAAGGGATGACATGGCAATGCCAAGGATCAAGGGTGCGGCCGACGGTTGATCAGTCTGTAGCGATGCGCTGGTTGATGTAGGATAACGTTAATATTATCAATAATATATGAGATCCAAGTTGAGCAATTTTGTAGCCGTGTGAAGTGGGATAGCCAAGTACGGCAGGTACGTGTACCACGGGTGTGCCGGAGAAGAACATCTCCGGTTCCGTAAGCCATTCTATGAGAAGATCAGACCACGCCCAAATGGCGTTAGTGTGCGTAGGTAGTTTTACCACTTGCACGATCTTGCAAGCGAAGTTAGCTTCAAGGGACTGAGACCTTTTCCTGGTTGCATTAATAAAATAGAATCCTCCCCCGGACCGCTTCGATCAAAATTTCTCCCCCTGTACAGACGTGGAAGAGGTATGCCATACGACTCAGCATGTGATTGGATCATGCGAGCCAGGTGGAAACGGTCAATGTGACCGAGAGGGCGAAGCTGTGAGCAGTGCCGATATGAGCAGTTCCCATCCGAGCTGCGCAGTGAGAAGCGGGCCGAGCCCGTGGGCAGAGCGGGAAAAGCTGCGCTGGTACGCGCTGCACACGCGCGCCCGTCACGAAAAAGCGGTGGAGCGGAGATTGCGCGAGCAGGGCATGGAGACGTTTCTGCCGATGGCGATCGAAGTGCATCGCTGGACGGACCGCGCGAAGAAAGTGGAAGTGCCGATCTTCAGTTGCTATGTGTTTGTACGTTGCGCCTTGAGCGCGGAGGACCGGAGGAACGTGTATCAGGTGGGGAGCGTGCACGGATTTGTCGGGGTGGGCGGGGCGAGCCTGCCGATTCCCGACGCGGAGATCGAAAGCATCCAGAAGGTTGTAGCCCAGGCGGCGCCCTGGCGCGCGCATCCCTTTCTGAAGGTGGGGCAGCGGGTGCGGGTTCGCGGCGGGGCGATGGACGGAGTGGAGGGCGTGTTTTTGTCGGAGAACGGCGACCACAGCCTGGTCATTTCCGTGGAAGCGATCCAGCGCTCGATAGCGGTGCGGATCGACGGGTACGACGTCGAGCCAGTGTGAAGATCAGGACCAACCTCAATTCTCAAGCGCAGCGCCACCCAGACCAGTTCATATCGGGCCCATGAGCATGTATCAAGCGGAAATGGAACGAATCGGCGAAGATCTGTATTTCATCGCGGCCAGCCCGGCTGCACGCCGGCTGCGCGCGCAAGCGGAATTACTCTCGCAAACCGACGTGCCGGTGCTGATTACCGGAGAAGCGGGGAGCGGGAAGACGACCGCGGCGCGGCTGATCCATTCGCTTTCGATTCGATCCAGCTTCCCGTTCATGCAGGTGAAGTGCGCGGCGCTGACTTCGGACCTGCTGGAGAATGAGCTGTTCGGATACGAACACGCTTCCGCCAGCGGGCGCCAGGAATCGACACTGGGGAAGTTCGAGCAATGCGGCAAGGGAACGATCCTGCTGCACGAACTCGACGCCATGCCGGACGGGGCGCAAGGGCGGCTTCTGAAGCTGCTGGAGAC
This sequence comes from uncultured Acidobacteriaceae bacterium, assembly GCA_963772155.1. Classification (GTDB taxonomy): domain Bacteria; phylum Acidobacteriota; class Terriglobia; order Terriglobales; family Acidobacteriaceae; genus Acidiflorens. The sequence goes on from CAVYVX010000001.1 coordinate 443,249, forward strand.
GGGAGAATTTGTGCGGCGCGGCGGCCAGAGCCCGATCCGGGCGGACGTGCGCATCATCGCCACCACCTGCGGCAATCTGGAGTTGGCGGCGGCGCAGAAGCGGATCCGGGAAGAGCTGTTCTACCGCCTGAGCGTTTTCGAGTTGCGGGTGCCTCCGCTGCGCGAGCGGCACGAGGAAATCCCGCTGCTGCTGGGGCACATGATGAACCGGCTGACGCGGCGTTATGGGGTCCCGGCGCCGGGCCTTTCGAGTGTGTTGCTGGACGCGTGCCAGCAATATGCGTGGCCGGGCAACCTGCGCGAGTTGGAGAACTTCGCCAAACGCTTCCTGGCGCACGGCGATGAGGGCGAGGCATTGCAGGAATTGCATTGCGTCCACGATTTCCCGCTCGCCGGCGACGGTGGGAATGGGAACGGCAAAGGCAACGGACACGCGAGAAACGGCGATTGCCGGTCGTGCTCCCTGGCATCGAATCGCCAGTCGTCGAGTTCTCGGGCGGCGGAAGAGATTCCGTCTCTGAAGTTGCTGGTGAGAAACGCAAAAGGCGAGGCCGAACGGGGCGCGATTGCCCATGCGCTGGAACAGACGCACTGGAACCGGAAAGCGGCGGCCCGTTTGCTGAATATCAGCTATCGCGCCCTGCTCTACAAGATCCAGGAATATCACATGGCGCCGCCGGCGGATGCGGCGCGGCTTTTTATTCCCCACGATTCGAGCCAGGCGAAGTAGCGGCGGCATCGAGGCGGGTGGAGGTGCACCAGGTAACATTGGTGCGACACAGAGCGAAAGATTAAGATGGCAAGAGCCAAGACCGGACCACATAATCGTTACGAGGCATTGCTTATGACAGAACCGATGAAGAGTCGTCGCATCATGGCAGTCCTAACGCTCGCGGCGCTCTTGTGCAGCGGAGCGTTCGCCCAATCCAAAGCCGCGCCGCCGGCCGCCGCGCCCGATAAGCAGGCCGCCCAAGGCCAGCGGGCCGCGCATTCCGACAATTCCTACGTGATCGGCCCGGACGATGTGCTGGCGATCAATGTGTGGAAGGAACCGGAGGTTTCGCGCTCGGTCCCGGTGCGCTCCGACGGCAAGATATCCTTGCCGCTGATCGGCGAACTTACAGCCGGAGGACAAACCCCGCTGCAACTCGAGCAAGAGATCGCCAAGCGTCTGACGAGTTACATTTCCGAGCCCGAAGTTACCGTCATCGTGCAGGAGAGCAGAAGCCAGAAGATCAATGTTATGGGGATGGTGGCCAAGCCCGGTTCTTATCTGTTGACGGGTTCGGCAACCGTGCTCGATGCCATCGCTATGGCGGGCGGCTTCAGGGACTTCGCCAAACAGAAGGCGATTTATGTTTTACGGCAGGAGGCCGATGGGACCGAGAAGCGGCTTCCATTCAACTACAAGGACGTGATCAAGGGCAAGAACCCGGAACAGAACGTCCGCTTGCAGCCGCGCGATACGGTGGTGGTCCCATAAATATGACGACTAACATACGACGCTATTTGGTTCTGGTGTGGATGTTGGCTGGTTTGCAGTTTTTGGCGGCGGGACAGACTCCGCCAGCGCAGAATCCGCCGGCACAAAGTTCCGGCGACAGAACGACGCCAGCGGCTCCGCAATCGTCCACAACGGGGACGGAGCCGGAAGCCGAAACCACGGACAGCAGTGGCATCCTGCCGCAAGTCCCGGCGCTGCTCGGAGGGAAGGGAATTACTTCGGCTTTCCTCTCTGAGTTAAAAAGATCGAATTACCTGCGTGGGGGCGTGAATGTGGGCGCCACTTATGACGACAACCCGCTGCTGGCGCCGAGCGGGCAGCAGTTGAGCAATACCAGCGAAACCATCTTTCCCAACCTCAGGATCGAGGAATCTTCGTCGCGCGCGCACTGGACGCTCGGGTACGCTGGCGGCCTGACGGTGGACCAGAAGATCACGAGCGAGAACCAGGGGTCGCACAACGCGAATTTCGATTCCGAGTTCCGGCTGAGTCCGCATGTCAATCTGCGCCTGGCGGAAAACTTTTCCTTGACCACTGGATTCTTCGACGCGGGCAATGGCTCCGGTGCGGTTCCGGGTTCGGGCGGGCCGAACGCGAGTCTGATCGCGCCGCTGGCCACGCAAAGAGCGAGCGTAACCACGGTCGAGACGAACTATCATTTTGCCTTGAACGATATGATGGGGGCCAGCGGGTCGTTCTACGATTTGCACTACACCAACGTCCCCGCAGTCCCCGCGGGAACGCAATCGCCAATTCCATTTACGGATTCCCAGACCGCGTCGGGGTCCGCCTTCTGGCTGCACCGGATTTTTCGCGGAGATTGGGGCGGCGTAAGCTACCGTTTCGACCGGCTGACCTTCAGCCCCGGCAGCAGCCAGGCGCAGATCCATAGCTTCTTCGCGGTGAACACGCTGAACATCGCGAAACGATTTACGCTGACCGGTTTCGCCGGACAGCAGTATGCGGAGAACCAGGGGCTGCTCGCCGGCGCGACCGAGCCCGTACAATCGAATGTTTGGTCGGTTGTGGGCGGCGCGGAAGGCGGCTGGCAGAACGAGCGCACCAGCGCGTCTGTCGGATACTCGCGAATGATCAGCGACGGCGGCGGAATTTTGGGCACGGTGCGTTTGCAGACCGTCCATGGCGCCTTCCGGTGGCAACTGTTTCGGGGGTGGACAACGGCCCTCAACGCCAGTTACGGGAAAAACCAGTCGCTCATTGTTTTTTCGACGAGCAGCGCAAGTTCGGTCGACTTGACTTCGGCAGGCGCCACGCTGGAGCGGAATGTCGGCAAGAGCGTCGGGCTGCGCTTGGGCTACACGCACGATTTTCAACAGCAGTTTTTCTCGACCACACCGGAGCAGGATGCGCACCGCAACCGGTTTTTTGCGACGCTTTCCTACCAGTGGGCCAAACCTTTGGGGATGTAGATGGGCGGGAATGTAACTATGGAAGAAGAACCACAAGAATCAAGCGTGGCACTCGATTTTACCGAGATCAAGGGGATCGTCCGGCGGCGGCGCTGGCAATTTCTGCTGCCGTTTTTCTGCGGCTGGGCGCTGGTGTGGGGAGCGAGCTGGCTGATCCCCTCGACCTATCGGTCGGGCACGCTGATTCTGGTCGAAGAGCCCGCGGTGCCGGAGAAATATGTTGTCTCGAACATCGACAGCGACATCCAGCAGCAACTCGACAGCATCACCCAGCAAATCCTGAGCCGCACCCGCCTTCTCCGCATCATCGACAAACTCGGTCTCTACGCCAAGGAACGCCAGCACAAGAGTCCGGACGATCTGGTGGAGAAGATGAGCAAGGACATCGTCATCGAGCTGTCGCACGGCGACGATAGAAAGCTCTCGGCCTTCAATATCTATTACGCGAACCGCGATCCCAAGATGGCGCAACTGGCGACGGCCGAGCTCGCGAATCTATTCATCACGGAAAATCTGGAACAGCGGCAGAAACGTTCGGAGAACACGACCAGCTTCCTGGAAGATCAATTGGAACAGGCACGGGAAAAACTGGCGGCGCAAGAAGCGAAAATGCGCGTGTTCAAGGACCAGCACCTGGGCGAGTTGCCCACCCAGACGCAGAGCAATCTGCAGATCCTGACCGGCCTGCAGAATCAACTGCAAGCGAACCAAGACTCGCTGAGCCGGGCCAAGCAGCAAAACACCTATCTGGAATCGTTGATCGGTCAATATCGCGCCATGGATCGTGGAGCGAAGGCAGGCAATGGCGGTGCGGCTGGGCTGGGCGAGATAGACAAACAGCTTGACCAGCTAAAGGCGCAACTGGCGGATTTGACCTCTCATTACACCGAGAAGCATCCCGACGTGCGCAAGACCAAGGAAGAGATTGCGCAATTGGAGGGGCGGCGGGAACGGATGGTCGCGGGCATGAATAGCGGGGCGAACGCATCGGGCGCGGAAGCGGCCACGGCAGAGCCGGTCAATACCGATCCGAAGAGCGCGCCGGCGCTGGAGCTCGAGAGTCAGCTCAAGGCGAACCGGGTGGAAATCGCAAACCGGCAGGCGGAAATCAAGGACGAGCAGGCTAAGATCAACCAATACCAGGCGCGGCTGAATATGGCGCCGGTGATGGAACAGCAGTTCGCCGACATCACCCGCGATTACGATCAGTCGAAGGCCGATTACGAAACGCTGCTGAAAAAAAAGAACGAGTCGGAAATGTCGACCGACCTGGAGAAAACACAACAGGGCGAGCATTTTCGCATGCTCGATCCGCCCAACCTTCCGGTAAGGCCCTACAAGCCGAACCGGCTGCAGTTGTGCGGATTGGGGTTCGTGGCGGGCCTGGTACTGGGCGGAGGTTTTGCCTTCGGCAAAGAAAAGTTGAGCGGTAAACTCTATAGCGAACGCGAGATCGGAAAGCTGGTTCCCTGCGGCGTGATCGCGGAGATTCCGGCGATTGAGACCCCGCGGGAAATGTCGTACCGCCGGCGCGGCGCCTGGATCGCGGGCGCAGCGGCGTTGGCGATCATGGGGTTGGTCCTGTTGGGATCGGCGGTCACTTATTTGTACGGCTAGAAATTATGTATAAGAACTTCTACAAGCTGCAGCGAAATCCGTTCGAGATCACACCCGATCCGTCGTTTCTATTTCCCACGAAACGGCACAACGAGGCGCTCGCCACGCTGTACTACGGAGTGACGACGCACCGGGGAGTCGTGGTTTTGACGGGCGAGGTGGGCACGGGCAAGACGCTCATCCTGCGTTCGTTGCTGGGGTTGCTGCAGCGCCGCGATGTGGCCTTCGCCCTGATTTTCAATCCCACGCTTTCGCCTCTGGAATTCATGCGCTATATCGCGCTGGATTTTGGACTGCCGGTCGCGGGCAAGGCCAAGGACGAGTTGATCCATGTGCTGAATGGCTTCCTGCTGCAGAGACATCAGAAGGGATTGACGACGATCCTGGTGGTGGACGAGGCGCACGACCTGTCGCCGGAAATACTGGAAGAGATACGGCTTTTGACCAACCTGGAAACGTCGCAGGAAAAGTTGCTGCAAATCGTTCTCGCCGGGCAGCCGGAACTCGATCAGAAACTCGATTCTCATGAACTGCGGCAGCTCAAGCAGCGCATCGCATTGCGCTGCCATCTCGACGTGCTCACCCTGAACGAGACCTCGGCATATATGAAGCGGCGTTTGCAGATTGCCGGGGCGTCCGCGGCGGCTGAGATTTTTCCCGCGCCCGCGATCGAGGCGGTGTTCCGCCACGCGCGGGGAATCCCACGGCTTGTCAATACCATCTGCGAAAATGCGCTGCTCTCGGGCTACGCCCAGCAAGCGGCCAGGATTACCCCCGAAATCGTCGACGGCGTGGCGCGGGATTTGCGGCTCGGAGTGCTGGTGGAAGCGAAGAACGTGGAGCCGAAGCGCATGAGCGGAGCCATGCTGTCGACCGAGCAAGAGCAGAAAGAACTCCTGCTGGCGGTGAAGACGCTGCTGGAAGTGCACGACCGGATGCTGGGGCCCGACAACAAGGGCCGGCTGCAATAGGCACAGGGATTTAATTATGAGCTATATATTTGAAGCGTTGCAGCAAGCGGAGGCGGAACGGTCGGGTGGAAGCCTGCCGAAGAACGTCGAATCGGTCCGGGACCTGCTGCAAGGGATCGAGCAGGAAATCGAACGCAAGCAAGCTCCTGCGGAACTACCGGTGGCGGCGGAGTTGCGGGGAGCGGATTCGTTCGCGTCGGCGAAAGTGCTGGTACCTGCACTGGCGGCGGATTCCCGGCTGGTGTGCCTGACGGACCAGGGCAGCCTGGCGGCGGAAAAGTTTCGCGTACTGGGTTTGAAGCTGCGCAACCTGCGGGAACGGCGCAAGCTCAGGCGGATCGTGGTGACGGGCACGGCCCCGGAGGAAGGCAAGAGTCTGGTGGCGGCCAATCTGGCGCTCAATCAGTCGCGCAGCAAGGTATTGAAGACGCTGCTGATCGACGGAGATTTGCGGCGTCCGACCGTAGCCACCCGGTTCGGATTCGAGCGCAATTTGCCGGGACTGAGCGAGTGTTTGCGCGGCGAGCGGCAACTTTCCGAAGTGGTGTATAAATTACACGGCTCCGGCCTCTATCTCCTCCCCGCCGGCCACCTGCCCGAGAACCCGCTTGACCTGATGCAGAGCGGACGCGTACCCGAACTGCTCGATCGCCTGGGAGGGTTCTTCGACTGGATAGTGATTGACACGCCTCCGGTCGTCCCCGTGGCGGACACGACATTCTGGATGAAGCTGGCGGACGGGGTCCTGCTGGTGATCCGCGAAGGCGTCAGCGAGAAGAAGGTCGTCGAGCAGGCATTGGATTCGTTCGATCGCGCCGCTTTGCTGGGCGTAGTGGTCAACAGTTGCAGCCGGGAACACAAGGATTATTATTCGCGTTATAGTCAGGCGGCGGCTGGAAGCGGCGAAAATTCCCCATCCGCCGAGAACGATTAAGGTATAATTTGATTCATAATGGGCCAGGTTGTATAATCAGTTGAGTTGAACCCTGGTTCCCCCGACCAGGAAGTAGTCCCTCCCCCAATCGATCACTGTGCATGTCTGGGCGCCGTTATCGTGTGCGGCCCAGCAAGGAGATAGCCGTGGCGCCGCGTCCCGCAGATTCGATGTACCATTCAGCACAGCTCTCGCAGTTGCCAAGCCGCGCCCGCGCGCGCGTAGGCCCCGGCGAAGTGTTGGATGAAGAAACTTTTCACCGCGTGATCTCGCTGGAGCGCAGGCGCAGCGAGCGTTCGCAGCGGCCGTTCGTGCTCTTGCTGGTCGACACCGGGCGCAATCAGCCGGGCGACAGGCAAGGCCGCGTCTTGCTCGATATGCTTTCCGCACTTCAGGGAGCGACCCGTGAAACCGACGTTACGGGTTGGTACAAGGCCAACGCGGTGGTGGGAGTCATGTTCACCGAGATCGATCTGGATAACAATGCGGTCCTGAGCACGATCCTGGCGCGGATTGGCGCCGTGCTGCGCGGCCAGCTCGACAGCGAGCAGTTCAGCCGGCTCAAGTTTTCCTTCCATGTGTTTCCGGACGAGTGGGATTCCGAGGACATGGATCGTCCGAGCAACCCCACGCTATATCCGGACCTGGAAAAGCGCCAGGAATCGAACCGGCTGGGCCTTATGACGAAACGCATGATCGACGTTCTGGGAAGCCTGTCGTTGCTGGCGATATTGTTGCCGGTGTTGCTTATTATTGCGGCGGCGGTCAAGCTGACTTCCCGCGGGCCGGTGCTGTTCCGGCAGAAACGGATCGGCGAGCATGGGACGCCGTTCACATTTCTTAAATTCCGGTCGATGTACCTGAACAACGATGCCAGCGAGCACAAGGAATATGTCCGCCAGTTGATCGCCGGCCAGGCGGAGAAGAAGCCCGCGAACGGCGGTGGAACGTGCGTTTTCAAGCTGACGAACGATCCGCGGATCACGCCGGTGGGCAGGATTCTGCGGCGTTCCAGCCTGGACGAGCTGCCGCAGCTGCATCAACGTGTTGCGCGGCGAAATGTCGCTGGTCGGGCCGCGTCCGCCACTGCCTTATGAAGTGGAAGCGTACGCCACGTGGCATCGCCGCCGTCTGCTGGAGGCGAAGCCGGGAATCACCGGACTCTGGCAGGTGTATGGCCGCAGCCGGGTGGAGTTTGACGACATGGTGCGGCTGGATCTGCGCTATGCCCGCGAGTGCTCGCCGCTGCTCGATCTGAAGATACTCTTGCAGACGCCAAAAGCGGTGATGGGCGGCGACGGCGCCTGTTAAATCCAGTTCTTAGTTTTCAGTTCTCAGTTCTCAGAAAAACCCAAATAACTATTAGAGCATTTTCACCAGTAATGTCCCCCTAATGTACCCCGCGCCACCGACAGTCCCTCAGGGGCTAAAGCCCGCATCATCTTTGACCATGCCAGCAACGGATTCCGGCTTTAACCGCTAGGGGTACGCACTCTACACCATTACGCGGAACGCTCTAGCTTTTCACTGAGAACCGAGAACTGGGAACTGAGAACTTATTCAGGAGGCGAATTTCCATGCTTAGGTTTGGTGTAATTGGATACGGCTATTGGGGACCGAATATCGTGCGCAATCTGCGCGCGCTGGAAGGTTGCCAGGTGGCCGGCGTTTGCGATCAGAGTCCCGCGGCCCGCAAGCGCATACAGGCGGCCCATCACGGCATACCCGTCCATGGCGATGCCAACGAACTAATAAAGTCGCCGGACGTGGATGCCATCGCGGTGATCACTCCGGTGTGGACGCACTATGAACTGGCCAAGGCCGCGCTGGAGAACGGCAAGCATGTGTTCGTGGAGAAGCCGTTCACCAGCAACGCGGCGCAGGCCGAGGAGCTGATCGACTCTGGCCGCGCGGAAGAAACTTCAGATCATGGTGGACCACACGTTCCTGTTCACCGGCGCAGTGCGCAAAATACAGAAGCTGCTGGCGGATGGGACGCTCGGCAATCTCTATTACTACGATTCGACCCGCGTGAACCTGGGCCTGTTTCAGCACGATTGCAACGTGATTTGGGACCTCGCGCCGCACGATCTCTCGATCATGAACCACCTGCTGCACAAGGACGCGGAGGCCATCTCGGCCACCGGGCAGTCGCACCTCAACGGGCACGAGGACATCGCGTTCATTACCGCGTATTATCCGGACAAGATGATCGCGCACGTCAACGTGAACTGGATATCGCCGGTCAAAGTGCGGACGACGCTGATTGGCGGCGAAAAGAAAATGCTGGTGTGGAACGATCTTGAGGCGGACGAGAAGCTGAAGATATACGACAAGGGCGTGGACGTGAAGAGCCAGGAAGGCGTTTATAACCTGCTGGTAAGTTACCGTTCGGGCGACATGTGGGCGCCGCAGGTCGAACAGGTGGAGGCGCTTAAGCTGGAGCTGGGATATTTTGTGGAATGCATCAAGAAAAACGAGGCGCCGTTCAACGACGGACACGCGGGGCTGAAAGTTGTCCGTATGCTGGAAGCTGCGTGCAAGTCGCTCGCCAAGCGCGGCGAGCTCGTTTACGTTTAGCAGCCCGTGGTGAAAGTCGGGGAGCAACGGACAGGCAATCCATTTCCTAAATTGTCATCCCGAGCGAAGCGAGGGATCTGCAGTTTGCCGCGAAAATGCGGATCCCTCGCTTCGCTCGGGATGACAAAATTTTGCGAATTGAGAGTTGAAGAACGGTATCTCACTTTCACCAAGAACTGCCCGTCGAGATCTTACCTAGCGTAAACCCCCACCTGCCGAAAGGATGAAGAGGAGTCTGTCACCAATGGACCAATATCTCAGCATTGCCCCGGATGTGAAGCTCGGGGAAGGCGTCAAGTTGTCGAAGTTCATCAATCTGTATGGTTGCGAGATTGGCGATGAAACGAAAATTGGCGCGTTTGTCGAAATTCAGAAGAACGCGACGGTGGGGAAACGCTGCAAGATTTCGAGCCATACTTTCATTTGCGAAGGGGTGACGATAGAAGACAACGTGTTCATTGGACACGGCGTGATGTTCATCAACGACTTGTATCCGCGCGCGACCACTGCCACGGGCGGTTTGCAGACCGAAGCCGACTGGCATGTGGAACGGACGTTGGTGAAAAAGGGGGCCTCGATCGGCTCGGGTGCGACCATTCTCGCCAATGTCTGCATCGGCGAGAACGCTATTGTGGGAGCCGGAGCGGTGGTCACCAAAGACGTTCCGGCGAACACGGTTGTGGCCGGGAATCCGGCGAGAATTCTGCGCAAAATTGAAACGGAGGCGGCCCAGTGAATCAGTCGCATAATATTCCATTTCTCGATCTGGTCGCGCCGCACGTTGAACTGGAAGCGGAGTTGACCGCGGTTTTTCAGCAGGCCATACGGAGCGCGGGTTTTATCGGGGGCCCGATGGTGCAGAATTTCGAAACCGAGTTTGCCGCGTTCTGCCACGCCGAACGCGCGGTCGCGGTGAACAGCGGCACGGACGCGCTGCGCTTCGCGCTGATGGCTGCGGGGGTGAAGGCGGGCGACGCGGCGATCACGGTCCCGAACACGTTCATTGCCACGACCGAAGCTATCTCGCAAGCGGGGGCGCTGCCGGAGTTTGTCGAGATCGACGAGCGCACTTATAACATGGATCCCGCCAAGCTGCGCGAGTATCTGGAAACGCAATGCACGGCGTCGGCGGACGGCAAGCTGGTGAGTAAGAGGAGCAAGCGTCCGGTCACGGCGATTATCCCAGTCCATCTTTATGGGCAGATGGCGGACATGGATGCGATCCTCGAACTGGCGGAAAAGTACAAGCTGATTGTGGTGGAAGACGCGTGCCAGGCGCACGGGGCGGAATATTTATCGCGCAAGCGGAACCGCTGGTGTCGCGCGGGTTCGATGGGGCGCGCGGGCGCTTTTAGTTTTTATCCGGGGAAGAATTTGGGGGCCTGCGGCGAAGGTGGCGCGATCACGACGAACGACGCGAAGCTGGCCGACACCTGCAAGATGATTCGCGATCACGGCCAGGCGAAAAAGTACTACCACGATATGGAGGGATATAACGGCCGTCTCGATGCCATCCAGACCGGAATTTTGAGTGTGAAATTGAAACATCTGGCCGAGTGGAACGCGAAACGGCGGGGACGGGCGGCGGAGTACAACCGCTTGTTTGCGGCCTCGGAGGGGGAAATCGCGACGCCTTATGAGCCCTCGTGGTCGCGCGCTGTTTATCACTTATATGTTGTACGCACCCAGAATCGCGAAGGGCTAATGGCGCATTTGGGTAAGTCGGGCATAGGCACGGGGATACATTATCCGATTCCGTTGCACCAGCAGCGGGCCTATGTAGCTCTGGGCTACAAGACGGGAGATTTTCCGGTGACGGAGAAAGTGGCGGGCGAGATTGTTTCGCTGCCCATGTTCCCGCAGCTCACGGCCGAACAGCAGGCAACGGTGGCGGCCGAAGCGATGGGCTTTGCGCGGGGGCGAGCCAGCGCGCTCGGAGGAGGATCGCGGGCATAGGCCGGTCGCGCCGGGGTGGAAATGGGGCGGCAAATTCGCGGAGCGATATCCCAAGACGATAATGGATAAAGACATACAAGCGATAACTCTGAAGCTGTTGGATTATTGCAAGACCAACGACTTCGCCGGCTATGAGCCTTACGACGTTCTCAACAGCAGGGTTATCGCCAGCTTGCCGTTGCTGAACTGGAAGCTGGCGCGGCTGGCGCTGACGCAGTTTCTGAAGCGGAGCCCGGTCAACGTGCGGCCTTTGTTGATGGTGCCGCCGTCGCAGAATCCGAAGGCGCTGGGGCTGTTCATTTCGGCGTTCGTGAATCTTGCGCGCGTGGGCGTGGCGACGGAAGAGGACTATATGCGGCAGATGGTTGACCGGCTGGTCGCGCTGCGCTCTAAAGACACCTCCTATTGGTGCTGGGGATATAACTTTCCCTGGCAGACGCGGACGGTGCTGGTGCCGAGATGGGCGCCCAACCTGGTGTGCACAATGTTTGCCGCCAGCGGCCTGTTGGATGCCTTTGAACAGCGCCAGGACGAGCGCTACTTGACGATGGCGGCGAGCGCGGCGGAGTACATGCTGGACAAACTGTACTGGACGGCAGGGAATTCGGTTTGCGGATTTGGCTATCCGCTGCCGGAAGTCCACAGCCAGGTGCACAACGCGAACCTTCTGGCGGCGGCGTTGTTTTGCCGGGTTTACAAGCACACCGGCCAGGAGAAATTTCTTGGGCCCGCATTGGATGTGACGCGCTACAGCGTCAAGCAGCAGCATGCGGACGGCGGCTGGGACTATGGAGAAGGCGTAAACCAGAAATGGATCGACAACTTCCATACCGGATTTAATCTGGGTGGGTTGCGTTCGATTGGACGGACGCTCGGGACTTCGGAGTTCGAAGCCAGCGTGCGCCGCGGTTTCGATTTTTACCGCTCCCACTTTTTCCGCGAAGATGGAGCGGTGCGTTATTTCCACGACCGCACGTATCCGATCGATACGCACTGCGTGGCGCAGAGCATTATCACGCTGCTCGATCTCAAGGACCTGGATGCGAAGAACGTCGAATTGGCGCGGGCGGTTTTTGCGTGGGCGCGGAAGCGGATGTGGGACGAGAAGCGGGGCTGCTTCTATTACCGGATCCTGCGGCTCTGCACGGTGCGGACTTCGTATATGAGATGGACACAGGCGTGGATGTTCCTGGCGTTTTCCGCGCTGCTGGCGGAATCGGCGTCCGCATCTTCGCCGGGAACCTGGGAGGCGCAGCGCCGGGCTGTGCCGGGCGAGGCGGCGTCGTGCTGAAACTTCCGTCCTATGTGGTGGTGACTCCGGCGCGCAATGAGGTCCGGTCCATCGAAATGACGATCCAGTCGGTGGTGGCGCAGACGGTGCGCCCGCTGAAGTGGGTCATCGTCAGCGACGGTTCGACCGACGCTACGGACGAAATCGTCAGGAAATATGCAGTCTGCGCACGACTGGATCGAACTGGTTCGCATGCCGGAGCGCGCGGAGCGGCATTTTGCCGGGAAAGTTTATGCGTTCAATGCGGGGCAGGCGCGGGTCAGGGAATTGCCTTACCAAGTCATTGCGAGTTTGGACGCGGACATCACTTTTGACGAAGACTACTTTTCTTTTCTGCTGGAAAAGCTGGCTGCGAATCCCGCGCTGGGCCTGGTGGGAACGCCGTTTCGCGAGGCGGCGAACGAAATCTACGATTACCGCTTCGTCAGCATCGAACATGTGTCGGGGGCGTGCCAGGTCTTCCGGCGGGAGTGCTTCGAGGGCATCGGTGGATATGTTCCGGTGAAAGGCGGCGCGATCGACAATATCGCGGTGATTGCGGCGCGCATGAAAGGGTGGAAGACGCGCACCTTCACGGAAAAGGTGTGCGTGCACCATCGCGAAATGGGGACGGCACAGCGTGGCTTGGTGCACGCGAGATTCAAGGCGGGTGCGAAGGACTACGCCATCGGGAACCATCCGGCGTGGGAGTTGTTTCGGACGATTTATCAGACGACCAAGAAGCCGCTGCTGGTGGGAGGTTTGGCGTTAGGGGCCGGATATCTGTGGGCGGCGGTGCGGCGGGCGGAACGTCCGGTTTCGCGGGAACTCATGGCGTTTCACCGGCGGGAACAGATGGAGCGGCTGAAGCGGTTTTTTACGCGCCGGGCTGCTGCGGGTGGCACGGTTTCGGGGAAAGCGATTGAACCACGATAGCGGGCGAGTGGGCGGCGATTCCATGCCACAGCCGGGCGCGACGATCATCGTAAATGCGGACGATTGGGGACGGGATGCGAACACCACCGATCGCTGCCTGGAATGCGCCCTGGGCGGGGTGGTGTCGTCGGTCAGCGCCATGGTCTTCATGGCGGATTCGGAACGAGGCGCGGCGCTGGCACGCCAGCATGGCATCGATACGGGGCTGCATCTGAACTTGACCTCGGCTTTTACGGTGCCGCAGTGTTCTCCGCGGCTGGCGCGAGAGCAGGGGAAGCTGGCGCGTTTTTTGCGGTCGAGCCGCATGGCCCAGGTGATTTACCATCCCAGACTCGCGTCTTCGTTTGACTATGTGGTCAAGGCGCAGTTGGAGGAGTTTGAACGTTTGTATGGCGCACCGGCGGGCCGGGTGGATGGTCATCACCACATGCATCTTTGCGCCAACGTGTTTTTTCAGAAACTGCTGCCGGCGGGCACGATCGCGCGCCGAAATTTTTCGTTTGAGCCGGGAGAGAAAAGTTTCATGAACCGTCTCTATCGCCGCTGGCAAGACCGTGGCTTGGCGCGGCGGCATCGCCTGACGGATTTCTTTTTTTACTGGAAGCCGGTCGAGTCGCGCAGCCGGCTGGAAAAGATCCTCGATCTGGCGACGCGCTGCAACGTCGAATTGGAGACCCACCCCGCGGCACCGGAGGAATACGCGTTCCTGCTGGGCGGAGAGTTTCTTCGCTGCGCGGGCCAGGTCGGAGTTGCGCGCGGGTATGTTCTTCGTGCTGGCTTGGGCCCGGGCGTTGCGGAAGAAGGCGCGAAGCGATGAACGCCGCGGGCGCGAATGGCAGCCGGCGGGAGGCCGGGGAGAGCGTCGCTGACCATATCAGTGTGTGCGTTTGCACTTACAAGCGGCCGGCGATGCTGAAGCGCCTGCTGAACGAATTGGAGCGGCAGGAGAGCGGCGGGTTGTTCACCTATTCGATTGTGGTCGCCGACAACGATGCAGGGAAATCCGCCGAGGCGGTGGTGGAGGAATTTCGTTCGGCGTCCGCGGTCGCGGTGAAGTACTGCGTGGAGCCGAGGCAGAACATCGCGCTGGCGCGCAACAAGGTTGTCGAAAACGCGGAAGGGACGTTCGTCGCTTTTATCGACGACGACGAGTTCCCAGCCCGCGACTGGCTGCTGCGCTTGTTCAAGACGTGCACCGAGTACAAGGTGGATGGCGTGCTCGGGCCGGTGAAGCGGCACTTCGACGAAGTGCCGCCGGCGTGGTTGCAAAAGGGCCGGTTTTACGAGCGCAGGGTCAATCCCACGGGGATGCGGGTGGATTGGCACGAAGCGCGAACGGGGAATGTCTTACTAAGAAGGCGGATACTGATGGGCGACGGGGTTCCGTTCCGGCCCGAGTTTCGCGCCGGAGAAGACCAGGATTTCTTTCACAGAAAGATCGAAGAAGGATGCGTGTTCATCTGGTCGGCGGAGGCGGAGGCGTTCGAGGTGGTGCCGCCGGCCCGTTGGAAGCGGATGTACATGGTGAGAAAGGCGCTGCTGCGGGGCGCAACCGCGGGAATACGGCCAGACTGCGGAGCGGCCTGCATTGCGAAATCGGCGGCGGCGGTTCTTCTGTATGCCATCGCTCTGCCATTTGCGTTGTTGCTGGGGCAGCATCGCTTTATGACGCTTCTGGTGAAGCTGTGCGACCACCTGGGCAAAGTGCTGATCGCGATGGGCGTCAATCCGATTCGCGGTGAATACGTGACGGATTAGGCCTGCAAATCGGAGATATGTTTCACGTGAAACATTGTACGTATAAGTATGTACATATAATCTCCGTATGTGCAATCGCGACAGGGGGTTGCCGGTGGCGTGGAGGCCTTTGGCCCCAAAATCAGCCGTTGATTGCAAAGGAGTTGCGGTGCCGCTGGAGTGTCAAGGTTACCCGTAGTCTCAAGTTTTCGCAGCCGGTGAAACCCAGCCGGTTTCCTCGACAGCAAATCGAGAACCGCTCTTAATCCCGCAGCCGTGCCGGGCCAAGAAAAAATATTTACCACAGGGGCCACAGAGGAAAACAGGGAAAAACTTCCCTGAGAAAGCTTTCCTCACCGGTGAAGGTGGCACAGCAGGAAACCACAAAGGAAGTATGAAGACTCTATGAATGTGTGTGGCAGGGAAGTCAGGGTGGCGGGGCGGGTGGTGCGGATCGCCCGTCTGGACGCGGAGAAATACCACTTTCTCGAAGATCCCGAAACCTTTCTCGACGGGTTGCGGAAGTGCGGAGAGCGTGTCGATCTGTTTACCTTCATGCAGAAGTTGCCTGGAAGTTCGCCTAAGTTCAGTTATCCAATGGAACTGGACAATTTCGCCGCGATTCCCGTTTCGAGCTTCGACCACTGGTGGACGAAGCAGGTGGACGCCAAGACGCGCAACATGGTGCGGAAAGCGGAGAAGAAGGGAGTCGTGCTGCGTGAAGTGGCCTTCGACGATGCGTTGTTGCGGGGAATCTGGGAAATCTACAACGAGTGTCCGGTGCGCCAGGGAAGGCCGTTTACGCATTACGGCAAAGACCTCGAAACAGTGCGCAAGGAGGAAGCGACCTACCTGGACGGCAGCGTTTTCATAGGGGCGTTTCTGGGCGAGCAACTGATCGGTTTCGTTAAGATGGTTCCGGACGAGAGTGGAACGCAGGCTGGCCTGATGAACATTGTGTCGATGGTTAAGCACCGAGACAAGGCCCCCACTAATGCGCTGGTGGCGGAGGCGGTCCGGACGTGCGCGTCGCGCGGGATTTCCTATCTGGTGTACGCGAATTTCGCGTATGGGAAGAAGCAACCCGACAGTGTGGCCGACTTCAAGGAGCACAACGGATTTTTGCGCATGGATGTGCCGCGCTACTATGTGCCGCTGACGCTGGTGGGGCGATTGGCCTTGCGTTTGGGGCTGCACCACAACCTGGCCGATCGCGTTCCCGAGCCGGTGGTGTCGAAACTGCGCGAACTGCGCAATGCCTGGTACAACCGCAAGCTGCGCTCCGCAGAAACGTCGTAGAGCGAGTTTCAAAAACACTTTAACTCTGAAGGCACGTCCCTCAGGGGCTAAAGCCCACATCCTCCAAGGTCCTAAACGGCACGGCTAAAGCCGTGCCCTACCCAAAACCTATTTTTGGAACACGCTCCAGAAAAAACTATGCCAGGGATTGCCGGTCTCATTACCAAATTGCCGCGCGCACGCGCCGAAGCCGAACTGCGGCGCATGGTCGAGGCCATGCGGCATGAAACTTTCTACATTGCAGGGACTTGGGTTGACGAGGGCCTGGGACTGTATGTGGGGTGGGTGGAGCGCAAGGGATCGTTCGCCGATGGAATGCCGCTGCGCAATGAGTCCGGGGACAAGGTGCTGGTATTTTCCGGAGAGGAGTTTCCCGAGCCCGGCAGCGCGCGGCAACTGAAAGAGCGAGGCCACACGTTCGACGCAGACGGATGCTCGTATCTGGCGCATCTTTACGAGGAAGTGGCCGAGGAAATGGCCGAGGATGATGCCGCCTTTGCGGCAGGCTTGAACGGCCAATTTCATGGCATCCTGGCGGACCGAACACGCGGAACGGTTACACTCTTCAACGACCGTTACGGGTTGCACCGGCTCTATTACCACGAGGCGAAGGACGGCTTCTATTTTGCGGCTGAGGCCAAGGCCATCCTGGCGGTCCGTCCGGAACTGCGGTCGGTGGATGCGCGGGGTTTGGGAGAGTTGGTTGCCTGCGGCTGCGTGTTGGAAGACCGCACGGTCTTTACGGGCATTTCTGTGTTGCCCATCGCATCGGCTTGGGTTTTTCGTGGGGGCTCGATGGAGCGGAAGCGGAGTTATTTTTCTCCGCGGGAGTGGGAGGAGCAAGCTGCCATGGAGCCGGAGCCTTACTACCAGGAGGTCCGGCGGATTTTCGCGCGCAACTTACCGCGTTACTTCAAGAGCAATGGAAATGGACCGGGGCAAATCGGACTGTCGTTGACGGGAGGGCTGGACACGCGGATGATCCTGGCTTGGCGGAAGCCGGAGCCGGGGTCGCTGCCGTGTTATACGTTTGCGGGCAGCTATCGCGATTGCCGCGACGTGCGCATAGCGCGGCATGTGGCCGAGGTGTGCGGGCAGCGGTACCAAACGATTCCAGTGGGCGCGGAGTTTCTCTCGCGCTTTCCCCATTATGCGGAGCGCACGGTGTATCTTACCGACGGATGCGCGGGCGTAAACCATGCTCCAGACCTCTATGTGAACGAACAGGCGCACCAGATTGCCCCCATCCGCATGACCGGCAATTATGGAGACCAGGTGCTCCGACACATGTGTGTGTTCCGGCCCAGCGCGCCCACTGCGGGGCTGTTTCGGCCGGAGTTTCTGGCGCAAGTTGCGGCGGCGGGCGAAACCTATGCCCGGATCGCGCAGGGGCACGCGCTGACCTTGGCTGCGTTTCGGCAAGCGCCCTGGCATTACCACGGGCTGCTGGCGCTGGAGTCGACGCAAGTTTCCATGCGAACTCCGTATGTGGACAACGAACTTGTGCAAAGCCCTGTTTCGCGCGCCCGCAGCGACACTCGTGAACAACGATATGCGGGTGCGGCTCATTGGGGATGGCAGCCCGGAGCTGCGGAAGATCCGGACGGACCTGGGATTCGCCGGGAGCGGGGGTAAGTTGGCGGAGGAAGTGAGCCGGCGTTTCCATCGTTTCACGATGAGCGCGGAGTATGCCTATGACTACGGCATGCCGCAATGGGTGGCGCGCATCGACCATATGTTTTCTGCGCTCCACCTGGAGCGGATTTTTCTGGGCCGGCACAAATTCACCCACTTCCGGGTGTGGTACCGGGACGCTCTCGCCAATTACGTGCGCGAAATGCTGCTCGATTCGCGGACGCTCTCGCGGCCCTATCTGCAACGCGAGACAGTGGAGAAGTTGGTGAAGGGGCACCTCAAAGGGGACCGCAACCACACCACGGCAATCCACAAGCTGCTGACGCTCGAGCATCTGCACCGTCTCTTCATCGACGCCTAGCAGGCTGCGGAAAAAGTCTGATTCCGCGCCCCAGCCCCAGAATAAAGGGGCGACTTATTTCGAAGGACTTGCGGTATCGCTAAAGCGATACCCTGATACGAAACCGGAGTTTTTCCGCAGCCTGTGAAGCCGTGCCCTACCCGTTTCCGGTCCCCTCTATAGCAACTCGAGAAATGTCTCAAACAATGAACACGCAACTTGCCACCCTCGTTTATGTTGCGGGCATCTGCGGACTCTTTTACCTGGATCGAGATGCCAAGGCGCGGACTTCGAAAGCGCTATGGATTCCCGTGGCCTGGTTGCTGATCGTGGGGTCGCGTCCGGTGTCGCTGTGGTTTCAGTCGGGGCAGGTGATGGACAATGCGGCCCAAGCCGCAGAGGGAAATCCGTTCGACGCCACGGTGTTCGGGGCGTTGGTTGTCGCGGCCCTGGTGGCCCTGGGCCTGAGATCGCGCGTAGTCGGAAGATTTCTGCGGGCGAATGTGCCGCTCCTGTTGTTCTTCGCGTATTGCATCCTCAGCATAGCCTGGTCCGATTACTCCTTTGTGGCGTTCAAGAGATGCATCAAGGCGGTCGGAGACCTGGCTATGGTTTTGATTGTGCTGACCGATCCGGCGCCGCTGGCTGCGACCAAGCGTTTCTTTGCGCGCACGGCGTTCGTGCTGTTGCCGGTGTCGGTGCTTTTCATCAAGTATTACCCGGAACTGGGGCGCAGCTATAGCCAGTGGACCTGGACGTATATGTATTGCGGTGTATCGACGTTCAAGAACATGCTGGGGATGACCTGTCTGGTGTGCGGCCTGGGGTCGGTGTGGTCCTTCTTAGGCGCTTGGAAAGAGCCCAAGATGGCGTCGCGGGTCCGGCAGATGGTTGCCCATGGCGCGATCATCGGCACGGCCGTTTGGCTTTTCATCACGGCCGATTCCATGACCTCGTTGTCCTGTTTTTTGATGGCGGGAGCGGTGATGTTCCTGACGACGCAGCGCTGGTTTCGGAAGCGGACGAGTCTGGTGCATATCACGATAGCCGGGCTGGTGGCGCTTTCGCTGTGCGCGCTGTTTGCCGACACGGGCGGGTCGATGGTTTCGACCTTGGGAAGAAATTCGACCCTGACCGGGCGGATAGACATTTGGAAGGCGGTCCTGTCCATCCACATCAACCCATTGCTGGGCGCGGGCTTTGAAAGCTTTTGGCTGGGTTGGCGGCTGGAGCGGGTGTGGGACCTGACCGAAAAAGGTATCCAGGAGGCCCACGACGGGTACCTCGAACTCTACTTAAACCTGGGATGGATGGGAGTCCTCTTGCTGGCGGGTTTGATTGTAACCGGATATCGCCATGCCCTCGCCGTTTTTCGCCGCGATCCCCATGCGGGCAGACTTCGCCTGGGGTTTTTCACTGCCGGTGTGATCTACAGCCTGACGGAAGCTGGTTTCCGCATGATGAGTCCGATTTGGATTGCTTTTCTTCTGGCGATCACTGCCGTTCCTCCCAGCTTGCGGCGCCAGGAGCGTCCGCGGACGCAGGAGTGGGCCGCGCCCGAGGCCGGCTTGCCGGGCGAAAGCCGTGACGGCAGCCGGAGCGCCGTACAGGAGTACATTTGAGACCTTTTGACGCCAATGGCGACTTCAAGCCCTCGGTGCCTGGAGGCGGCGCGGCGCTGCGGCGAATGGCGGTGCGCAGCGCCGGGATGACGATCTTCTCCGGAGGCGTCGCGCTGGCGATCCAAGTGGTGGCGACCGTGGTTTTGGCCCGCCTGCTTACTCCGCGAGACTTTGGGTTGGTCGCGATGGTGACGACGTTCAGTTTATTGCTGTCGAACTTTGGACTGAATGGACTCACCGAAGCCGTGGTGCAGCGCGAAAAGATCGATCATCGGTTGGCCAGCAATCTGTTCTGGATCGCTGTAGGCGGGGCCTTGTTGCTGACGATCGGCTTTGCCGCAGCGGGCTCGCTGCTGGCGAAGTTTTTTGGCGAACCCCTGGTGGCACGCGTGGCCGTCGGAATCTCGCCGACGATCCTGCTGACGAGCAGCTCGGTTTTGCATTTGGGACTGCTGAAACGGGCGATGCAATTTTCCGCGGTGGCGGTCAATGACATCGTTGCCCGGGTGGTTTCGGTGGCGGTGTCCGTGCTCCTGGGTTGGATGGGATGGGGTTATTGGGCGCTGGTGATCGGGGCATGCGCGCTGCCATTGAGCACGGCCATCGGCGCGTGGACGCTGTGCCGATGGATGCCGGGGCGTCCGCGGAAACCAACGGCACGGGCGCGATGGTGCGGTTCGCCATGCACACCTACGGGCGGTTTAGCGTCAACTACTCCACCCGGAACACGGACAATTTGCTGGTCGGCTGGCGTTTTGGCGCGCACGCGCTGGGGTTCTATAAGAAAGCTTACGATCTGTTTGCGCTTTCCGCGGGGCAACTGGTGTCTTCGACCGCCGTGGTGGCAGTCGCGGCACTGAGCCGGGTGAGGAAGGACCCCGGGCAATACCGCCGCTATCTGCTGGGCGCCATGGCTGTGATGGCCTTCCTGGGAATGGGGCTTGCCGCCGGTTTTACGCTGATCGGCAAAGACCTGATCCGCCTGCTGCTCGGGCCGGGCTGGGAACGGGCGGGGCAGATCTTCACCTTCTTCGCGCCGGGAATTGGCGCCATGATTATCTATCAAACCCACGGTTGGATCCACCTTTCGATTGGCCGGGCCGATCGTTGGTTCCGGTGGGGATTCATCGAGCTGGCGGCGACCTTCCTGCTGTTTCTGGCCGGGCTGCACTGGGGGCCGGAGGGAATCGCGGTGGCGTGGTGCGTATCTTTCTGGATACTGACAATTCCGGCCATGTGGTATGCGGGCAGCCCGATCGGTCTGGGCGTCGGCCCGGTGCTGGCGGTGGTGTGGAGATACATTGTGGCGGCGTTCGTCGCGGGCTTGGCTGACCAGCTGATCTTGTCGAGGTTTTCCGCGTTGACGGCAGCGCCGGGCGCAGCGGGAGCGGCCCTGCGCATAGCGTTTGTTTGCTTGTCGTTCGTGGGACTGTATCTTGCGGCGATTATCTTGCTGTATGGTGGCGTTTCTCCGCTGCGAAGACTTATCGGTCTTCTGCGCGAGATGGTTCCGTCGGGCGGGAGAGCGCCAGTCTCTGGGGCCGTCGATGGGGTTGAGAGCACCGATCGGAGCGCGGAAATTGCGGCTGCGAATGTGGCCGAGAACGCGGTACGGTAAAGGACCCCTGGCTTCGATCCTAAATGCCGGCCTATAGCGCCCCGGTGGATTCTCGCGACGATTCGTTCGGCATGTCGAAAAGTCGCTGACCGCGGAAGCATCCTGGATCTGGGGTGCGGTTCTGGGAGTACGGTGAGCGGCCTGGCCTATAACGCATACCGGGATTACACTGGAGTTGACATTCGGTCATGGCCAAGGGCTAGGAGCGGTTTGTCCGGTTGAGGCGGCAAACAACGCTTGCTATCGCATGCCGCAATGCACTTCCGTGTCTTGATTGCAATGCGGCGACTCTCTACAGTATCGAGTAGGGCTCCGAAATTCGGCACCGGGCAACGGAAGGAGGCTGAACGCATCAGGCCTGATTTCCTTCCGAATCCCGAAGCAGCCGGCGGCGAGGTAAAAATGAGACAAAAATGGTTAATTCTACTCCCCTTTATCGTGCTTTGTTTTGTTGCGTATTCCTCCGGCCAGAACTGGACTGGGATCATTGACCCCTCTCGTGGTGTCGATTGGTCAAGTGCTGGAATCCCGGGTGGCATCCGGTCGGCTAGCTGGACGCAATCGGGATCGACGATCCTGGCTTCGACCTACGGCAACGGCTCTACGGACGCATCTTCGGGAATTAAGAGCGCTCTTGCGGCGTGCGGAACCAATCACTTTGTGCTCCTGGGCCCGGGAACATTTCGCATCAATTCGGCAATTGGCGTGCCGTCAAACTGCGCGCTGAGAGGGTCTGGCGCGGACAACACCATCATCCAATGTCACGTCACCAACGCCGCCTGCATTTACGGAGGCCAGAACAGCGGTGGAAGCGGAGACGTAGCCCCGAGCCTGACGAATGCTACCAGCATCACCGGCGGACTAACGGCTGGCTCAACGAGCATCACCGTAGCCGGCACCAAGGGCATGAGTGTGGGCGGCTATTTGCTGATCACGCAGTTAAACGATCCCGCTTACGTTTCCAACAGCGCGGCTGCCAATAATGGCGGTTCGACTTGCACCTGGTGCGACGGCGGCATTGGTTGGAGTGGGACACGCACCCAAGGACAGATTGTAGAAATTGCTTCGATTTCGGGAACGACGATTGGGATCACATCGGGGGGGTCCGGAGCAGCGACGAATCCCGGACTCTACTACGCTTACAACAAGACGCCGCTCGCGGTGCCCTTCTCTGCCGCTGCGAAATACGCGGGTATCGAAGCCTTGCAAGTTTATGCCGAAAACACCGGGGCACAGGAAAACTTCTACCTGGGCACTTGCATGTATTGCTGGGTGGACGGCGTGGAGTCGAACTATGCGGACGGGAATTGGGCGGAAATCGACTGGGGTTTTCACGATCAAATCAGCAACAGCTACATGTCGAATGCGTACTTGCACTCTCCAGGGACTAACGACTCGAACGTCTGCCTCCGTACCTACACTTCCGGCTCTCTAATCCAGAACAATATCCTGGAGCGCGGGCACGCTCCGTTGATGGTGGAGTGGGGAGTTGCTGGCAACGTGCTTGCGTACAACTACATCACCGGCCATTACGATGAGATTGACTTCAACAACGGCTCGGCGATCCTCCCCTGCACAAGCTCTTCGCCATGCTCCAACTTGTCCGCCGTAAATTCCCACGGTGCCCATCCCCAGTTCAATCTCGTGGAGGGAAACGTCGGGAACGTGTTTGAACCGGACAACATTTGGGGATCGTCCAGTTGGTTTACGACATTTCGCAACTGGTGGCAGGGGACAGTCAAAATGTGCTCGAACGGCAACGCCGGGGGCCTTGGGCGCGGAACTGTAGTCTGCTCCGGCTCCAGCGGGGCTTATGCTTTTCAGATCGCAAACGCTTACGAGATCGAAGCGTACTCGACGATGAACAATCTGGTTGGTGATGTCGTGGGATCGACGCAACAGCAGTCTCTCGTCAGTACCCAGGGCGGTCATTCTCTGGGAAATGTGTTTCAGACAACCGGGCAGTGCGGGCCTTCCCCTTGTGGATCAAACTCCCGAAGTTACGGCTCGAACGCGGACGCCTTCTCTTTCGGTTACAACAGCGTGTCGAGCACGGGAGGCGGAGCCCACGATACTTCCGCGCCTTATACGACTGCCTTGATCCACGGCGTCTATACGAACATGAACAGCACGACGACATGGGCACCGGGAGTCACGCATACATTGCCAGCGTCGTTCTACCTATCCAGCCAGCCAAGCTGGTGGGGATCCATGGCGTTTCCGGCAACCGGCCCCGATGTCACGGGCGGAACTGGCCCTGCCGGTCACACTTACGGAAACCCCGCTCAGGCTTGCTATTTCAATGTCATGGGCGGATCGGACGGGGGGGCGGGAGGACCGCTGGCGTTTAACGCGAATACTTGCTACGGCACAACAACGGCTCCAGCGGCTCCGACCAACCTGGTCGCCACCCCGCACTGATGCGGATTCCGAGACCACCGGGAACTCCAGAACCAAAGTAAGGAACGGTTGCGGGCAAGGCGGAGCAAGAAGGGGATGGAGTTCCCTGCACAACGTTCGCCGGCGGACTGCACGATTGAACCTGCCAAGTCCAATGGGTTCCCATGGGAAATGACTGGCGCGAAGACGACTGGCGCGAGAAGCTGTACGCGCGGGCTTTGGGGCCGCTCTGCTTTTGCATTCTGTGCGTGATCCTGAGCGCCGGGCTGTGGCCGTTTCGCGCGCCCAAGAACCATGTCGAGTGGCTCCAGGGAGAGAACGGACTTCGCATTGGGCGCCATGGCATTGTGGCCAGCGCGAACGCTTTCCGCGCTTCTTCCGAGCGGGGCGCGTGCAGTTTGGAGATTTGGCTGAAGCCTGGACGACCGGGACAGATGACCGGCTCGGGCTCGGGCACCATCTTGGCCTTTGACAGCTCCCCAGACCCGAAATTCGCATTCGCATTGCGGCAGTTTGACGATGGCTTGGCCATCCAGCGCGGCGCGCTGGACGCGCAGGGAAGCATGGTTCGGCCATGGCTAAAAGTGGAACATGTGTTCGAGGAAGGGAAGCGCGTCGTCCTGACGGTCACGGGCGGCCGGGATGGAACGACGGGCAATGTCACGACGGTCTATGCCAACGGTGCGCCAGTGAAGGTCTCGCCGGAGTTTGGGCTGGTGAGCGGCGACCTGACCGGCCGTCTGGTACTGGGGAATTCGCCGATCGAAGATAGCTGGACGGGACAGATTGCCGGGCTGGCAGTTTACGATTTTGAACTGACGCCGGCACAAGTGGCGGCGCATTATGAGCGCTGGACGCAAGGGCAGGCGCCCGCGGCGGACGGAGAAATAGCGCCGTTGGCGCTGTATCGGTTCGATGAAGGCCAGGGCGGCGTGGTGCATGACCGGACGGGGTCGGGTCACGACTTGGCGATCGCGGCGCGCTACTTCGCATTGCATCCGGCATTTCTGCGTCCGGTCTGGGACCAATTCCGCAGCCGGTGGGATGGCGGGATGAGTTGGAGCTATTGGGGCGACGTACTGGTGAATGTCGCAGGTTTTGTCCCGTTGGGCTTTATTTTCACGGCGTACTTTTTGCGGGTGCATCCGGTCTCCCGCCCTCGGGTTTTGGTGGCCGTTTTGGGGCTGGCCATAAGTCTTCTGATCGAGATATGGCAGCATTTTCTCCCGACACGTGATTCCAGCATGGCCGATGTGATTACCAATACGCTTGGGACCGTGGCCGGGGCGGCGCTCTACCGGCCGGTTCTGCTATCGAAACTATTGCAGCGGCCGATTTCGTGGTTAGCAGCCCGTGGTGGAAGTCGGCGCGCAGCGGATGGGTAACACTATTCATGAATTGTCATCCCGAGCGCAGCGAGGGATCTGCATTTTCGCGGCAAACTGCAGATCCCTCGCTGCGCTCGGGATGACAAAATCAGGTGAATTGAGGGTGAAACTGCGGGCTCTCACTTTCACCACGGGCTGTTAGAGCAAGCCAACGGTGGCGGAACTCCGCCGTTCCAGGCCGGCGTAGAGGGTTCGAACCGAAAGTAACATATCTGAAGTGACATACACTAGACCAACGTGCCATTGCGGCAGTTGTAGCCAAGTCTTACCGTGGAGTAAATGGGTTCAAACGCAAAACTGCTGGCCGGGAGCGACTTGCAAAGTCTAGCGGCCGGAAGGGCATTGACAGCAACGGAGGCCCATGGCCTTCGATTGGACGCAAGCGTGCGCTACCCGGGAGTGGTGGCGTCGGGAGTTTCTCGAATCGAATCCGTTCCTTTTTCACGCACAGCTTGTCACACGCTCGACCCGCTTTCCGATCCGCGCTGGGCGGCATTGGTCGAGAGCCATCCGCAGGGTTCGGTGTTCCATAGTCCGAAGTGGTTGCAAGCGTTACGCGCGGCATACGGTTACGAGCCGGCGGTGGTGACGACTTGCCCGCCCGGCGCGCGGCTGACGAACGGGTTGGTTTTTTGCAAGATCGATAGCTGGTTGACGGGGCGGCGTTTGGTCTCATTGCCGTTTTCCGACCATTGCGAACCTTTGCTCGATGGCCCGGATGACTTGGACGCGATGCTCGACGACACGAAACGGCAGATCGGCGACGAGCAACGGAAATACGTTGAGATCAGGCCCATTGTCTGCGTGCCGGTTGGTCGCAGCGATATTAGCTGGGAAACCAGGTATTTTTTCCATCGTCTGGATCTCGGCCCCTCCGCGCCGGAGTTGTTTCGCAAGTTCCACAAGGACTGCGTGCAAAGGAAGATCCGCCGCGCGGAACGCGAGAAGTTGCAGTACGAGGAAGGAACATCGGAGGATTTGCTGCGTAAATTCTACCGCCTGCAGGTGATGACCCGGCGGCGGCAGTACCTGCCACCGCAGCCGTTGAGTTGGTTTCGGGGCTTGGTTGCCGCCTTTGGCGGAGACCTGAAAATCCGTGTCGCATCCAAGGATGGTGTGCCGATTGCCAGCATGCTCACGCTGGCGCACAAGAAGTCGATGATATACAAGTACGGCTGCAGCAACGCGGCGTTTCATCGCTTCGGCGGGACCGCGTTGTTGTTTTGGAAGACTATCCAGGACGCGAAGGACCGGGGCTTCGAGGAGCTTGAACTGGGCCGCTCGGATGTCGACAACCTGGGACTCGTCACTTTCAAGGAACGCTGGGGAGCCACGCGCACGGTCATACGTTATTGGAGCTATCCGCCGCAGCCGGCGGGACTGCCGAGCGTGTGGAAGAAGGCGCTGGCCCGGCACTTGGTCCCGATCCTTCCCGACATCGCCCTGGAAACGATTGGTGGACTTTTGTACAAACATGTCGGATAGACGGCCGCGGGTTCGGGACCCGCTGCGAACACCTTCCTTCGATTCTTGGCTCACACTTTGGCAAACTATAGGTTCTCCGCGTGCTGTTAGACAGAGCTTATTTCTTTTTTAAACCGGTCATGCCATGGCGCCTGCGCATGGCGTTGCGGCGCTGGCGGGCCAGCCGCCGCCGCCGCGCCTACGCGGAGGTCTGGCCGATCGACCCGCGAGCGGCCCGTACTCCTCCCGGATGGCCGGGTTGGCCAAACGGCAAACGGTTCGCGGTTGTCCTCACTCATGACGTGGAGGGAAGCAAAGGACTGTCCCGCGTCGAGCGATTGATGGAGCTCGAGCAAAAGTACGGATTCGCTTCGTCCTTTAACTTTGTGCCGGAGGGGGAATACCGCCTTACCGACGCCACGCGAGAGATGCTCGATCGCGCCGGATTCGAAGCCGGGGTGCATGGTTTGGAGCATGACGGGAAGCTTTACGGCTCGAAAGCGAAGTTCGCCGCGAAAGCCGCGCGGATCAACGAATACCTGCGGCGATGGAATTGCTCTGGGTTTCGTGCGCCTTTGATGCAGCACAGGTTGGAGTGGCTGCACGCATTGGACGTGGAATATGACGCTTCCACGTTCGATACGGACCCCTTTGAGCCGCAACCGGACGGTGTGGGCACCATCTTTCCTTTCTGGGTGCCGGGCCCGGACGGCAGCGGGTATGTAGAACTTCCTTACACGCTGGTTCAGGATTTCACTCAGTTTAAGATCCTTGGCGAGCGCAACATCGACATTTGGAAGCGCAAGGTCGATTGGATCGCCGAGCACGGCGGCATGGCGCTGCTGAACACCCATCCGGACTACATGTCGTTTGAGGGCCAACAACGGCGGGATGAATATCCGGCCGCTTACTATGAAGAACTCCTGCGCTATATGCGCGAGAAATACGAGGGATCTTATTGGTCCGCTTTGCCGCGGGAAGTCGCGCGCTATTACCGCGAGCGAGTTCCGCTTGCTGCACGAAATACACGCAAGAAGATCTGCATGGTGGCATATTCGCCCTATGAGTCCGACAACCGTGTCCGGCGTTATGCGGAAACCCTGGCGAAGCGCGGCGATTGGGTGGATGTAATCGCCATCAGCCGGGCGGATGACAGGCGTGAACAGGCGGAAATCGACGGCGTCACCGCCTATCGAGTGCAACATCGCGTGCATGACGAGCGCAGCAAGTGGACTTATGCGTGGCGCCTGCTGTGTTTCCTGGTGAGGTCCTCGGCGGCGCTGACGCGGCTGCATCGGCGGAACCGGTACGATGTGGTACATATTCATAACATGCCGGATTTTCTGGTATTCGCGGCATGGTATCCGAAGTTGACCGGGGCGAAGCTGGTTCTCGACATTCATGACGTTGTCCCGGAGCTGTTCGCGAACAAGTTTCGGACGAGACTCAAAGGGACTTATGTGGGATGGTTGAAGACAATCGAAAAACTGTCGGCCAGGTTTGTCGACCATGTGATTGTGTCGAACCACCTTTGGCATAAAACGATCGTTGCGCGCTCGGTTCCAGCGGAAAGGTGTTCGGTCCTGATTAACCATGTCGATCCGGAAATGTTTTCGCGGCATGTGAAAACCAGGAGCGACGGGAAATTCATTGTTTTGTTTCCCGGCAGCTTGCAGTGGCACCAGGGGCTGGATATTGCGATCAAAGCCTTTGCCGAGGTCAAGCGCCAGGTCCCGAACGCCGAGTTCCATATCTATGGTGAAGCGGGCGACATGAGGGCGAATTTGAAAAGGCTGGCGGAACGGCTCGGCCTTGAGGAGAGCGTCCAGTTCCGCGAGGGCGTGCCGCTGCATGAAATGGCGCAAGTGCTCGCCAACGGCGACCTCGGAGTCGTTCCCAAACGCGCCGACTCCTTTGGAAACGAAGCGTACAGCACCAAAATCATGGAGTTCATGTCGCAAGGCGTGCCCGTGGTCGTTTCGCGAACCAAGATCGACGCTTTCTATTTCGAGGAAGGGGTGGTTCATTTCTTCCCCTCCGGCGACAGCCATGCCATGGCCGAGGCCATGCTTGACGTGGTCAACAACAAGGAACTGCGTGACTCGCTGGTCGCCCGCGGATATGAATATGTCGAGCGCAATGGATGGGACCGGAAAAAGAAAGAGTATGTGGATCTGATAGATTCTCTTTCGACGGAACCTTTCGATAACGTTGACGCGGCACTCTCGGCGGCGTCGCCATTGCGGAGGAACGGCAAGCCAGAGGCGAGCGCAAGACCCATGGCCGAGCAGTCCGGCAGTGTGGCCATCGAGGGTGACAAACCTGCGTCATGAATCGCCATTGCCAGGGACCGTGGCCGCCGGCATTTCCGGTTGACCGCGTGGACGTTTGGAGAGTCCGTCTTGACGGACCGGCGAGGGAGGGCTTCGACGGCGGCGTTTTGTCTCCCGACGAAAGCGCGCGCGCCATTCGCTTTCACTTCGAGAAAGACCGGGTCCACTTTGCCCGATGCCGCTCCGCGCTTCGGGAGCTGCTTGCCGGCTACCTCGCAGTGCCCGCCGCCGAAATTCGTTTCGAGTATTCGGCCAGGGGCAAGCCGCGGCTCGAAGCCGGACAGAATCCACGCGGGTTGCAGTTCAACGTAACGCACTCGGCAAACATGGCGCTGATTGCGGTTGGCGGTGAGCGCCGGCTGGGCGTGGATATCGAACAAATGCGCGGCGATGTCGATACCGGCGCGCTGGCCGACCGCTTCTTTTCGCTGCGCGAACGCGCCGGACTGCGCGCGCTGCCGGATGGTCTCCGCGTGCCGGGCTTCTTCGCCTGCTGGACGCGCAAGGAAGCTTTCCTGAAGGCCACCGGCGACGGGCTTTCTTTTCCCCTGGCGGATTTTAGCGTCAGCATACATCCCGAAATCGAGCCGGCAGTTGAGGAGATCCGTGGAAACACGGAAGCTGGGAAAGAATGGTTTGTGGCGGACCTCGGCGTCGCCGCCGGTTTCCGCGCGGCGGTGGTGGTCGAGCGGCCTTCTATACGCGTGGAATTGCATTCGTGGAACTGACTCTGCCATTTTCGCGCGCGCTTCCACCCGGCCATGAGCCTCGTTGAATCTCCGATATCGAACATTTGAAAATGAAGCATTCGCCCTATATTGGCCGCGCTCTGGGCTTCGCTATTTTGGCGGCGGTGTCGCTGATGTTCTGGTGGCATCCTCTGGGCGCGACGCTGCGGCTGGCGCTGGCGAGGGACGCCTACACGCACATCCTCTTGGTCCTTCCGCTGAGTGCCGGGCTGATTTATGTAGGATCGAAATACGGGGATGCGAAAACGCTCCGGATAGATGAGCAGCCGTGCAACTGCCCCACTCAAGCCAAAAACCGGCTTGAGTGGGGCACCCGCCAGAGCGGCGCGGCTTTGCTGGATTGGCATTGGCGCTGTCGATGGGTGGTTATGCTCGGTGGGGGATGGCGGCTGCGTCCGGCGACGTGCGGCTGTCGCTTGCCATGTTCGCGCTCGTGACCTGGTGGATGGCCAGCGTAGTTTTCTGTTTTGGCTGGCGCGCCGTGCAGTCGTTTGCGCTTCCACTCTGCTTCTTGTTTTTGCTCGTTCCGGTTCCCAATGCCGTGTTGAGCGTGCTCGTGCGCTGGCTGCAATACGGGTCCGCGTGGACGGCCGCTTGGCTGTTTCGGGTGGCCGGCGAGCCCGTCCAACGCAGTGGAATTTTCATTTCCCTGGCGAAACTGAATATTGAAGTGGCGGAGGAATGCAGCAGCATCCGCTCCAGTTGCCTGCTGGCGATCACGACCATTGTTTTGGCGCAGCTTTTCCTGCGCTCATGGTGGCGGAAAGCCCTGCTCATTGCGGCGGCAATTCCGCTGTCGGTGGCCAAGAACGGACTGCGCATCTTCACCATCGCCGAACTTGGGACCCGCGTCGACCCTGGGTTTCTCAACGGGAAACTGCATCACGAGGGAGGGATCGTTTTCCTGGGCATTGCGGCCGCTGCGGTGGTGGCGATACTGCTGCTCCTGCGGCGAACTGAGCTGCGAGTCCCGCTGCAACAGCCGGTTGAAGTCGGGGCAAGAACGATGCAGAAATGACACTCTTCGTGAATTGTCATCCCGGCCCCGTGCGCAATTGAGAGTTGCACGGCGAGATATTACTCTTGCTGCGCGCTGTCAGGCTGGTTATTCACAGCAGCGGAACTTCTCGCAATCGCGAAATTTGACGCCGCGCCGGTCTTTGCCGGAGATGGCCGGTTCGCCATCGAGTTGCCAATCTATGGCCAGGTCGGGGTCGTCCCAGATGACTGTCCGCTCATGTTCGGGAGCGTAGAAATCGGTGGTCTTGTAGGTGACGTGGGCGGTTTCCGAGACCACGCGGAAGCCATGGGCAAATCCCACGGGCACCCACAGCATGAGCTTGTTGTCGCCGGAGAGGCGGAAGGACTCCCATTTTCCCAGTGTCTTAGAACTTTGCCTTAGGTCGACGGCCACGTCCAGGATTTCTCCCGTAATGGCGCGCACGAGCTTCCCCTGCGGCTGCTGGATTTGATAGTGGAGTCCGCGCAGCACGTTGCGGCTGGAATAGGAATGATTGTCCTGAACGAATTTTTCGTGGATGCCAAGCTCGGCAAAGATGCGCTCGTTGTAGCTTTCGAGGAAGAACCCACGATCATCGCCGAAGACGCGTGGTTCGAGGAGCAAGACGCCGGGTAAAGTGGTTTCGATTTTGTTCATGGTGGCTCTTCTCGCGGCCCAGGGAACCTCTGAATAAATCCGCTTATGGAGAGCTTTGAAAGGGCATGGCTTTAGCCATGCCGTTAGAACCCGCCATAGAAGCGGCTTTAGCCGCTGCGGGCCACGCTTTCATCGCATCCCATCTCGTCGGCGAAGACTTAATCAGAGTTTCCCTGGAGGAATCGTACTGGGTCGTCCCTCCGGGACTTGCATCATGTCATCTTCGTTTCCCAGCGCTGAAGCGCTGGGCTAAACTGGTTCGCCCCTCCGGGGCTGGATTCTTTCTTGCTGCGTCTTACATCCTGTACCTAACAGCCTGAGTGAAAGTCTGATTCGTATCGGGGTATGCCTTCAGGGCATACCGTAAGTGCAGCGTTATGAATACGCCTTTAGGCGCTGGTTTTGGGCGCTGCAGTTTCATCACTCGCATCTCGGGAGACGGGGCAAGCCCCGTCTCTACACGGGATCGGATCTAAAAAACCTGCTCCTGCAGGAGTTGCAATAAGTACGCGCCGTAGGCGTTGGTTCGCATCGGCTGCGCGATGGCTTCCAGTTGTTGCGCGGTGATGTAGCCGGAGCGATAGGCGATCTCTTCCGGACACGCCACCATCAGGCCCTGGCGTTTTTCGAGCGTCTGGATAAACAAAGCGGCTTCCATCAGGGCTTCGTGCGTGCCGGTGTCGAGCCACGCCATGCCGCGTCCCATAACACTCACGTCCAACTGGCCGCGGCGCAGGTATTCGCGGTTCACGTCGGTGATTTCCAGTTCTCCGCGGGCGGAGGGCTTCAGGTTCGCTGGCGATTTCGACGACCTGGTTGTCGTAGAAGTAGAGACCGGTCACGGCATAGCGGGACTTCGGCTGCCTGCGGCTTTTCTTCGATGCTGAGGGCCTTGCCGTGGGCGTCGAATTCCACCACGCCATAACGCTCGGGGTCGTTGACGGCGTAAGCGAAGACGCGCGCCCCGCTGGTTTGCCCGGTCGCATCCCGCAGATCTTTCGCGAGATCGTGGCCGTAAAAAATGTTGTCGCCGAGCACGAGCGCGCAGCCACTCTGGCCGATGAACTTCTTTCCCAATCAGGAAGGCCTGGGCGATTCCTTCGGGCTTGGGTTGCGGCGCGTATTGCATGTGAATTCCGAAGCTGCTGCCGTCGCCCAGCAAGTGTTGGAATCTCGGCAAATCTTCGGGCGT
Organism: uncultured Acidobacteriaceae bacterium; assembly: GCA_963772155.1. Lineage (GTDB taxonomy): Bacteria > Acidobacteriota > Terriglobia > Terriglobales > Acidobacteriaceae > Acidiflorens. Next base: position 475,881 of record CAVYVX010000001.1, read on the forward strand.
CGAAATGACCAGGATGTCGCGGATGCCCGCCAGCATCAGGATGGACAGCGGATAGTACACCATCGGCTTGTCGTAGACGGGAAGCAGGCTTTTGCAGACGGCGTGGGTGACGGGATAAAGCCGGGTGCCGGAACCGCCGGCGAGGATGATGCCTTTATAGTTTGGCTGCGATGAAGGTAGTGTCATGGGCAAATTCTTTTTCGTTCCGAATGTCGTTCCTAATATCCTTCAAACCGAATAATGTTTTGCGATCCACTGGCGGTAGGCGCCGCTGGTTACGTCCTGCACCCAGTCTTCATGCTGCAAGTACCAAGTCGACGGTCTTGCGGATTCCGGTGTCAAACGTTTCCTTGGGACGCCAATGCAGTTCGCGTTCGATTTTACGCGCGTCCATGGCATAGCGGCGGTCGTGGCCGGGACGGTCCTTGACGAATGCGATCAAGTCGCGGTGCGGAACTACCGGGTCGTTGGGGCGCAATTCGTCGAGCAGGGCGCAGATGGTGTGCACGATTTCGAGGTTCTTTTTTTCGTTGCAGCCGCCGATGTTGTAGGTTTCGCCCACGCGTCCTTGAGCCAGCACGGTGCGGATGGCGCTGCAGTGGTCTTCCACGTACAACCAGTCGCGCACGTTCTGGCCGTCTCCGTAAACCGGAAGCGGCTTGCCGTCGCGCGCGTTGAGGATGATCAGCGGAATCAGTTTTTCCGGAAATTGATAGGGGCCGTAGTTATTGGAACAGTTGGTGGTGAGAGTCGGCAGTCCGTAGGTGTGATGGTAGGCGCGGACCAGATGGTCGGAAGCGGCTTTGGACGCGGAGTACGGACTATTGGGCGCGTAGGGCGTGGTTTCGCTGAAGGGCGGGTCGTTGGGGCCGAGCGAGCCATAGACTTCATCGGTCGAAACATGCAGGAAGCGAAATGCGTTCGCGCTCGGCTTCGGGCAGAGACGACCAGTAGGCGCGCGCCTCTTCCAGCAGAGCTGAAAGTGCCGTTGACGTTGGTGCGGACGAAATCGTCGGGGCCGTGGATGGAGCGGTCGACGTGGCTCTCGGCGGCGAAATGAACGATGGCGCGCGGACGCTCGCGTTGCGAGAAGGCTGGCGACAAGATCGCGGTCGCCGATATCGCCCTGTTGAAACCGGTAGGAAGGATGCGAGGCGATGGATTCAAGATTGCGCAGGTTGCCCGCGTAAGTCAGTTTGTCGAGATTGAGGACGGGCGAGGACTCTTGTGCGATCCACTGCAGGATGAAATTCGATCCGATGAATCCCGCGCCGCCAGTGACCAAAATCGGATTTTGCATGTTCGTTGGCATCGATGGAGAAAGAACGGCAAAGCTCCCACGCTGAACGGTGTTCGACAGCGAAACGCATGGATCGTGTCGGCCCACGCGCGGCTTGAAACAAATCAAGCTCATTCTACTAGATGACGGATGCGAATTTCGCTTGGCGGTCAAGGGCCGCAGTAGGCGCAGCAATTTAATCAAAGCAGAGGCAGGGCGGTAGTTGGGGACCAGGGCTGCCTGGCGAGTCCATCCATTCGCCAGGCAGGCCAATTTTTGCGCCGTCCGGCTTACGGTTTTGTGGGCTTGGCCAGCTTGGAGCGGAGGAACATCGCCCCGAAACATACAAGCCCGGCTCCAATTATGTAAATCGCGGTCGAGCCACCCTCGGGTACCTGCAACGACTTGACCCTGGCGGCGGCAACCGTTCCAGGGGCCAGACAAATCGCGATAGTCGCCAGCAATCGTTGTGCGCTTCTTTTGATCATGCAATACTCCCCTTCAGAATCGGCAAATTAGCGAACCAAATTGGAGGAGGGATTATCGGGGGAAAGGTATTACTGCGAGACGATTCTTTTGAATCAATTCCATTGAACTATGTCTGTAAGTTGCTGTCAAGATGATACTTTTTGCGACAGTTGCACGGAAATGCAACATTCCAAAAATGTATCGGGATAGCACCCGTCTCGACCGAATCGAGCGGGAAAAACGGGCATAGAGCCTGCGGAAGCAGGTGGATTTCGAAGAAATCGCCACAGTCAAAGCTATATCCTGATAAATGCCCCCAGTCTCCTCTAATACGGGGAGATTTGTGCCTTTCCCGGGGGGCCACGGAAGCCAAATACGCTCAGCAAGCACCGTGGCCGTATGGTTTTTACTACGGTCGATCCATTCTTCGTGGTGGAGCGCCGGGCGTCCCCGCCCGGCGGGACGGGCGAGACGCCCGTCGCTCCACCGCGTGATGATTAGCACGTGGGCGGGACGGCGGCGCTACTCCCTGTGCTAAAACGGTACAAGTCAAGCGGTCACGGTACTAGCTGTATAGTCGAAAGGCGAAGAAGGAAGGAAAGCCATGAGAACAGACCAATTTCGGCCATGGCTGGCGGCGTGTGCTCTGCTCTGCGCCAGTCTCGCGAGCTGCCACAAAGGCCCGCCTCGCGGCGTTACCCTCACATGGGAAGCGCCCCGGGCCGCGCCGGGAGTTTCGGTCGCCGGCTACAACGTGTATCGCAGCACGGCCGCTGCTGGGCCATTTGTGAAGATCGCTTCCCGAGTGCCGGGGCTGTCGTATGAAGATCGCCTGGTGGCCGGCGGCGGCACTTACTTCTACGTTGTGGCCACCGTGGATCAAGCGGGCCGGGAAAGCGTGTACTCCGGCAAAGTGCGGACCACGGTCCCGTGAATGGTCGCGTGAATTGGCTGGGCCCGATTAAGGGCCGAATATCGGAGGGCCGTTCCGATCGCGGTGTTACGAACTCGGGACCGTCGTCTGCGCCATATTCGAGTATCCGCTCTCAATCGAGCTTGCTGTCCACGGATGTGGTCACGTAGTAGTAAGTCTGGCCGGCGGAGACCGTATCGTCGGTATAGGTCGTCGTAAGATTCGGCGAAGTGTTGATCATCGTGTATCCACTGCCAGACATGGTGCTGCGGTATATGTTGTAGCTGACGGCATCCGACGAGGTGTCCCAGGCGAGGTCCACGTAGTGCTGGACTGCCGTTCCCGTGCCGGTCATCGCTTGCACGGCGGGCGAGTTTGAGGCGTTGCTCGCGAACGACAGAGACGCCGACGCGGTTCCGCTTGCCGCCGGGGTGAAAGTAACACTGAACGTAACGGATTGTCCGGCGGTGAGCGCTGCTGGGAAAGAAATTCCGGAAAGCGCAAACTCACTGCTGTTAAGACTTGCCGATGTCACCGTGACCGGCGCGCCGCTGGCGGTCAGGCTGCCGCCAAGCGACAAACTCGATCCGTCGGCCACGCTGCCGAAGCAGAGGCTGGTGGGAGACACCGCCAACTGGCCCGCAGCCGTTCCGGTTCCGGAGAGCGCGATACTGAGCGGCGAGTTCGATGCGGTCGACACCACGGAGAGGCTTCCGCTGGCTGCCGTGGCGCTGGTTGGCGTAAACGTTACAGTGAAGGTCGCGCTTTCATTGGGCGTGAGACTGATGGGCAAGTCCAATCCGCTGATCGAGAATGCCGCCCCGGTCAAATTCGTTTGCGAGAGCGTGACCGTCGCTCCTCCGGTGTTGGTCACCGTTTCAGACAAGTTCGCGCTGTTGCCAACCTGAACGCTCGGGAACGCCAGACTGGTTGGATTTGCCGTGAGCGCACCCGGCGTCACGCCCGTGCCGGAGAGGGGAATGCTAAGGTTGGGATTGGCTCCGTTGGAAGTGATGCTTAGGCTGCCGCTGACGGCGCCGCTCGCAGTTGGAGAGTAGAGCACGGTGAACGACGCGCTCTGGCCGGCGGCGAGGGTCAAGGGCACGGACAGCCCGCTCAAGCTGAAGCCAGCGCCGCTGGCGGCGGCAGCCGAGATGGTGAGGCTCGATCCGCCGCTATTGGTCAGGGTCCCATTCAACGAACTGGAAGCGCCGATTTGGACGGTTCCGAAGCTGAAACTGGAGGGACTCGATGCCAATTGGCCTGGCGCCACACCGGTTGCGGAAAGTGGCACGGAGAGGGTCGCGTTGCTGGCGTTGGAAGCGATGGTCAGCGCGCCACTGGCCGCGCCCGCGGTTGAGGGAGTGAAGACGACATTGAAGGTTGCGCTCTGTGCGGCGGTGAGCGTGCTGGGCAGGCTGGGCCCGGTGACGGTGAATCCGCTGCCGCTGGCCACCGCGCTCGACAGCGTAACGCTCATCCCGCCCGTATTCGTGACCGTCACGGGCACGGTGTTATTACCGCCCACGGCTACGTTGCCGAAAATTGCGGAGCTGGGATTGGCGGTCAACGCGCCTGCGGCCACGCCCGTGCCGGAGAGGGGAATGCCAAGGTTGGGATTGGTTCCGTTGGAAGTGATGCTTAGGCTGCCGCTGACGGCGCCGCTCGCAGTTGGAGAGTAGAGCACGGTGAACGACGCGCTCTGGCCGGCGGCGATGGTCAGGGGCACGGACAGCCCGCTCAAGCTGAAGCCAGCGCCGCTGGCGGCGGCAGCCGAGATGGTGAGGCTTGATCCGCCGCTATTGGTCAGGGGCCCATTCAACGAACTGGAAGCGCCGATTTGGACGGTTCCGAAGCTGAAACTGGAGGGACTTGATGCCAATTGGCCTGGCGCCACACCGGTTGCGGAAAGTGGCACGGAGAGGGTCGCGTTGCTGGCGTTGGAAGCGATGGTCAGCGCGCCACTGGCCGCGCCCGCGGTTGAGGGAGTGAAAACGACATTGAAGGTTGCGCTCTGTGCGGCGGTGAGCGTGCTGGGCAGGCTGGGCCCGGTGACGGTGAATCCGCTGCCGCTGGCCACCGCGCTCGACAGCGTAACGCTCATCCCGCCCGTATTCGTGACCGTCACGGGCACGGTGTTATTGCCGCCCACGGTTACGTTGCCGAAAATTGCGGAGCTGGGATTGGCGGTCAACGCGCCTGCGGTCACGCCCGTGCCGGAGAGGGGAATGCCAAGGTTGGGATTGGTTCCGTTGGAAATGATGCTTAGGCTGCCGCTGACGGCGCCGCTCGCAGTTGGAGAGTAGAGCACGGTGAACGACGCGCTCTGGCCGGCGGAGAGGGTCAAGGGCACGGACAGCCCGCTCAAGCTGAAGCCAGCGCCGCTGGCGGCGGCAGCCGAAATGGTGAGGCTCGATCCGCCGCTATTGGTCAGGGTCCCATTCAACGAACTGGAAGCGCCGATTTGGACGGTTCCGAAGCTGAAACTGGAGGGACTCGATGCCAATTGGCCTGGCGCCACACCGGTTGCGGAAAGTGGCACGGAGAGGGTCGCGTTGCTGGCGTTGGAAGCGATGGTCAGCGCGCCACTGGCCGCGCCCGCGGTTGAGGGAGTGAAGACGACATTGAAGGTTGCGCTCTGTGCGGCGGTGAGCGTGCTGGGCAGGCTGGGCCCGGTGACGGTGAATCCGCTGCCGCTGGCCACCGCGCTCGACAGCGTAACGCTCATCCCGCCCGTATTCGTGACCGTCACGGGCACGGTGTTATTGCCGCCCACGGTTACGTTGCCGAAAATTGCGGAGCTGGGATTGGCGGTCAACGCGCCTGCGGTCACGCCCGTGCCGGAGAGGGGAATACTAAGGTTGGGATTGGTTCCGTTGGAAGTGATGCTTAGGCTGCCGCTGACGGCGCCGCTCGCAGTTGGAGAGTAGAGCACGGTGAACGACGCGCTCTGGCCGGCGGCGAGGGTCAGGGGCACGGACAGCCCGCTCAAGCTGAAGCCAGCGCCGCTGGCGGCGGCAGCCGAAATGGTGAGGCTCGATCCGCCGCTATTGGTCAGGGTCCCATTCAACGAACTGGAAGCGCCGATTTGGACGGTTCCGAAGCTGAAACTGGACGGACTTGATGCCAATTGGCCTTGCGCCACACCGGTCGCGGAAAGTGGCACGGAGAGGGTCGCGTTGCTGGCGTTGGAAGCGATGGTCAGCGCGCCACTGGCCGCGCCCGCGGTTGAGGGAGTGAAGACGACATTGAAGGTTGCGCTCTGTGCGGCGGTGAGCGTGCTGGGCAGGCTGGGCCCGGTGACGGTGAATCCGCTGCCGCTGGCCACCGCGCTCGACAGCGTAACGCTCATCCCGCCCGTATTCGTGACCGTCACGGGCACGGTCTGATTGCCGCCCACGGCTACGTTGCCGAAAATTGCGGAGCTGGGATTGGCGGCCAACGCGCCTGCGGTCACGCCCGTGCCGGAGAGGGGAATGTGGAAGATGGGATTGGTTCCGTTGGAAATGATGTGTAGGCGGCCGCTGACGGCGCCGCTCGCAGTTGGAGAATAGAGCACGGTGAACGGCGCGCTCTGGCCGGCGGCGAGGGTCAGGGGCACGGACAGCCCGCTCAAGCTGAAGCCAGCGCCGCTGGCGGCGGCAGCCGAAATGGTGAGGCTCGATCTACCGCTATTGGTCAGGGTCCCATTCAACGAACTGGAAGCGCCGATTTGGACGGTTCCGAAGCTGAAACTGGAGGGGCTCGATCCCAATTGGCCTGGCGCCACACCGGTCGCGTAAAGCGGCACGAAGAGGGTCGCGTTGCTGGCGTTGGAAGCGATGGTCAGCGCGCCACTGGCCGCGCCCGCGGTTGAGGGAGTGAAGACGACATTGAAGGTTGCGCTCTGTGCGGCGGTGAGCGTGCTGGGCAGGCTGGGCCCGGTGACGGTGAATCCGCTGCCGCTGGCCACCGCGCTCGACAGCGTAACGCTCATCCCGCCCGTATTCGTGACCGTCACGGGCACGGTGTTATTGCCGCCCACGGGTACCTTGCCGAGAATTGTGAAGCTGGGATTGGCGGTCAGTACTCCCGGCGTCACGCCCGTGCCGAAGAGTGGAATGCGGAGGATGTGATTGGTTCCGTTGGAAATGATGTGTAGGCGGCCGCTGGCGCCGCCGCTCGCAGTTGGAGAGTAGAGCACGGTGAACGACGCGCTCTGGCCGGCGGCGAGGGTCAAGGGCACGGACAGCCCGCTCAAGCTGAAGCCAGCGCCCCTGGCCGACGCGTGTGAGATCGTGACTGTGGAACCGCCCGTGTTGGTCAAAGTTTCGGATTGACTGGCGTTGCCACCCACTGGGATGCTTCCGAATGCCAGGCTGGAAGAACTGGGAGAGAGCTTTCCGGAGGTGCCTGAGCGGGATGAGTCTCCGGCTAAACCCTGGCAGATAGTGGGGAGCAATAGGCCGCCCGCAAGCATGAAAGAGATGCCAAAAAGACGAAGCAGGAAGTGACTTTTTACCACGACCTTTGTTCTCAGTGTCCGCATATTAATACCCGCAGGTAATTCCGCATCACCGGATGTCCTAAATATTTTCAGCTCCGGCAGTCTCAGTATCGTTCTGGGAATCCGCGAGTCATAGATTGCGAAAGGGCTACCTAACTCCGATATCTGGTCCAGTTGCGCAACGGCCAGATCTCTCGTCCGAGATGAACTGTGGTGCAAGAACCAAAGGAAGAGCCGAGCGCTTTGGCCTATAAGCTGTTGCTGGCCAATGGACAAGGAGATGCGAGGCTGGCGGTGACGGCCCGGAAGTCACATTCTGGGAGGTTACCTGGCTGAACTTGGCGAAATCGACGGCAATGTGCGGGACATTACATATCGCGCTGATCCAGCCGATCATCGCCAGCACGGCAGCGAACCCCTGCCCTGCCTGGCAGCCTGCCAGGCCGTTGGGCTGCATGCGGTTTTTCGCGCGTGCTTTCCAGTCGCAGCGGGTTTAACATAGACAAAGGTAAGATCTGGATGGCAACGTGGTTTCGGAGCAGGGAATTGGGGGATTGCAGATGAAATTGTGGTTGGCGGTTACGATCGCACTGGTGAGTGTCAGTGTGGGCGCTGTGGCGCAGCAAAACAACACATTCAAGGCCAAGCCTTACCACGCCGAACCGGCGCCGAAGAGCACCGCGCGCGTGGGCAAACCGGGGAGCTCAAGAGCTGGTGCGGCTGCCGCTTCCAATAATCTGCAACACACGGAGCGTCAGACCGCCAGGTCCTTCGGGAAGTCTCGATCTGCGGCAAGGACGGCACCCGCGCTGAAGCCGGCAAGAGGCAGATCAAACCCGCCGATCAACTTCGGCGGCAAGGGCGGAGGAGGCAAGAGTGCGGGCTTGAACAAGAAAGGCTCGAACTCCTACGCAGGCCGGCTCAAGCAGAAAAGCAGCGGCGGCCACTAGCAGGCTGCGGAAAAACTCACTCACGGCGCAAAAAGCTCACCGCAGGCGCTAAAGCGCGGGCATATTTTCAACGATTTACGGCACGAGTAAACTCGTACCCTTCCCAAAAACCACGTCCGCCTTGTCTTGGATCAAGGGCCCGATCAGCAGCGGATAATCCGCCGGATCGTATTCCAGATCGGCGTCCTGCACAACCGATGGTTGCTGCGGTCGACCGCGGCCGGAGCTATACTCACTTGTCGCGCGGAAATCGGCATCGCATCCCACCCGATACGGACCGCCGCAACGGCATAACAATATAACGATGAGGACTTCCCGCAATCTCAAGTTTCTGGCTGCCGCGCTGGTCTTCGTGATCGCGCTCGGCACGGTTGGATTTCACTACATCGAGGGATGGCCCTGGTTCGACGGTTTCTACATGGTCGTCTCGACGCTGACCACCATCGGAGACCAGGAAACGCATCGCCTGTCGCACGCCGGACGCGTGTTCAACGTCTTCATCATTATGGGTGGGGTCTCGCTGTTGTTTCTCAGCATCGGATACCTGACCCAGGCTTTGCTAGAATTCGAGCTGCAGAACTTTTTTGGAAGGCGACGCATGGAGCGCGACATAGGCCGTCTCACCGGTCACTACATCATCTGCGGCGCGGGACGCGTGGGCCGCAGCGCCGCCCGCGAGCTGGCGCGCCGTCCCGCGCAGTTCGTGATCGTCGAAAATAACGAGGCCAAGGCGCAAAAATTCGCCGGCGAAAACTGGCTCACAATCATCGGCGACGCCACCCAGGAGCAGGTCCTGCGCGAGGCCCAGATCGAACACGCGCGCGGTCTGGTGGCCGCCGCCACCACCGACGCCACCAATCTTTATATTGTGCTGGCCGCCCGCAGCCTGAATCCGGACCTGCGCATCATAGCCCGCGCCAGCGAAGAGATGGCGCGAGAAGCACCTGCGCAGCGCGGGCGCCGATTCCGTCGTCTCTCCCTATGTTTTTGCCGGACAGCGCATCGCCCATTCGTTCCTGCGTCCGCACGTGGTCAGCTTCCTAGACACGGCCACGACGCATCTCGGCATGGACCTCGAAATTGACGAAGTGCCCGTCGCCCAGAGCAGTCCGTTTGCCGGCCGGACGATTGAGAACTCGCGCATCCGTCAAGATCACGGCGTTGTCATCCTCGCTATCAAGACGCGAGACGGGCATGCGCTTCAACCCCGCTCCTGACGACCGCATCGAAGCCGGAGATTTTCTCATCGCCATGGGCGAGCCGCTCCAGCTCCGCGAACTCGAACTCGCCGCCGGGGCGCCAGCATGAAAATCGTGAGCGCGGCGGAAATGCGCGAAATCGATAGCTCCACCTCGGAGCGCTTCGGCGTGCCTTCTCTGACGCTGATGGAGAACGCCGGCGCGGCCGTCGCCCGTTTCATTCTGTCGGATTACCCGCAAGCCGAGCGTGTCGGCATTCTCTGCGGCAAAGGCAACAACGGCGGCGATGGATTTGTCGTGGCCCGCAAGCTCGCCGAAGCGGGCCGCGCCGTGCGCGTTCTGCTCTTGTGCGATCCGGAAGAGCTTCGCGGCGACGCGGCGGCGATGTTTCAGAGAATGGTGAAGTCGCTCCATGCGGTGAATTTTGCGCCGCTGCTTGTGCGCGAGGCGAGTGGGCTCGATTCGTCCGACGCAGCGGAAATCTTCTCAGCAGATGTACTCGTGGACGCAATTCTCGGTACAGGTTTTCGTCCGCCGGTCGGCCCGCTCTACGCGGCGGCGATTGCCAAAATGAATGCGGCTGCGGCCCCGATTGTTGCCGTTGACATTCCCTCGGGCGCCGATGCGGATGCTTGCCCTCAGGGGCTAAAGCCCGCATTTTTATCCGCTCGAAACGGCACGGCTGAAGCCGTGCCCTTCCCAAGAAACGTCGATGAGGCCAGTTCTAGTATCAAGACCCGCGCCGATGCCATTGTGACCTTTACCGCGCCGCGTCCGGCGCATGTTTTCGCGCAGTTGACCAGCGGCCCCACCGTGATTGCGCCCATCGGTTCGCCGCCGGAGGCCATCGTTTCGCAGCTCGGACTTCATCTCAGCACTCCCGCCGATTTCGCCGCGCTGCTCGCGCCCCGCGCCCGTGACGCCAACAAGGGCCGCTACGGACACGTGCTGACGATCGGCGGATCGCTCGGCAAAGCGGGTGCGGCGGCGATGGCGGGATTTGCGGCGCTGCGCGTGGGCGCGGGTCTTGCGACAGTGGCCACGCCAAAATCCGTGCTCGCAACCGTGGCCGGCTTCCATCCCGAACTAATGACCGAACCGCTGGCGGAAACCAGGTCCGGCACGATTTCCGCGCGAGCGCTCGGATCCGGCCTTGATTTGCTGTTGGAACGTGCGAGCCTCATTGCCATTGGCCCAGGCATCTCACGCAATCCCGATACCGCCGAATTCGTGTGGACAATCGTGACCCGCTGCGGCAAGCCGCTGGTCGTGGATGCGGATGGGCTGAATGCCTTCGAGGGAGCGCCTGGCAAACTGAATGGCCGCGGACGGACCCTGGTCATCACTCCGCACCCGGGAGAAATGGCGCGCTTGACGGGCCTGACGATTGCCGAGATTCAAGCGAACCGGCTGGAGGTGGCGCGAAAGTTCGCCCACGAGCACGAGTTGATAGTCGTACTCAAGGGACATCGCACGTTAATTGCAGCGCCCGATGGCACAGTTTGGGTGAATCCCACCGGCAATCCCGGCATGGCCAGCGGGGGCACGGGAGATATTCTGACCGGAATGATCTCTGGCCTAATCGCGCAACATCCCGAGCACGCGCTCGAAGCCGCCGCGCTCGCTGTTTATCTGCATGGACTGGCGGGCGACCTCGCCGCTGCATCGGTGGGAGAGAACTGTCTGGTGGCGACCGACATCGTGCGCTTTCTGCCCCAGGCGTTCGCGGAGATGCGGAATCGAAAAGCGGAGGAGATTCGCCTGCACGCGTAGCCGCCTCGAATATGAGTCGGCTTTTTCGTAGAGGCTCGGCTTGCCGCAGATGGGTAACACTATTCATGAATTGTCATCCCGAGCGCAGCGAGGGATCTGCATTTTCGCGGCAAACTACAGATCCCTCGCTGCGCTCGGGATGACAAAATCAGGTGAATTGAGAGTGAAACTGCGGGTTCTCACTTTCACCACGGGCTGCTGGACTCACGCCCGCGAAACCCATTAAATTCAAGTCGAGGATACTTTATGGCTGAGACGCCTTCGACCATGCTTCCGCTCGGCACCAGCGCTCCCAACTTCAACCTGCCGGACCCCAGCGGCAAGCTGGTTTCGCTCGATGACGCCAATTTCAAAAATGCGCCCGCACTTCTGGTGGCGTTCCTTTGCAACCACTGCCCTTTTGTCAAGCACATCCAGAAGCAATTTGCCGCGCTCGCCAAGGAGTATCAAGCGCGAGGCGTAGCGGTTGTCGCCATCAACTCCAACGATGTCGAGAGTTATCCGGATGACCGGCCAGAAAAAATGGCGGAAGAGAGCCAGCAGGCGGATTATACCTTCCCCTATCTCTACGACGAAAGCCAGCAAGTGGCCAAAGCCTACCGCGCCGCTTGCACGCCCGACCTTTATCTTTTCGATCGCAACCGCCGCCTCGCCTACCGCGGACAGTTCGACGACAGCCGTCCCGGCAACGGGCGTCCCGTCACCGGCACGGACCTGCGAACGGCTCTCGACGCCGTCCTGGCTGGCCGCGCCGTCCCCGCGGAGCAAAGGCCGAGCATAGGTTGCAACATTAAGTGGAAGCGCCAAAACGCTCCCGATTACTTCTCCAATCGGTAAGGAGTCTCAGATCAAGAGTGGCCATTAGCTGCTGGGGGTACCCCCCTCCCCCCCCTTATTTCTCTAAAATCTTGAATCTAAAAGGCATTATTTTCAAAGTCTTCAAAACATTGGGGTTAGAGGCAAAGTCTTGATATCAAAGAGCTTAGTAAATAATTTGAGGCCCGCGCTGAGCGGTCTCTTAAGTACTATTATAACTCTGGTGTCAAGGGTTTAATAACGTTTTGGGAGAGTAGCGCAGCGTGCTGCGAGCACCCAGGCACCTTGCGGTAATGTCGTGTGGGAACGGGCGCCTCGCAAGCCTGCCCTGAGCGAAGTCGAAGGGTCCAAGCCGAGCGAAGCTCGGCAGCCGCGTTAGAACCACGTGTACATTCATAGGCCGAATGGTGTCGGTTGTTCGGCAAGCCACTTCTCAAAAAGCGTGAGAAGTGGCGCACCCGGTGATTTCTCTTCGACCTTTTGGGCGCGCAAACCAGAAGGAACTGTGGGAATATAGAAGAGCGCAATGCCCCCCTATCACAGGACGCCTCTCGGCCAGATCATTCTGGGCGATTCGCTTGAGCACATGGCCAAGCTCAAGGCCGGATCTGTCGACCTCATTGTCACCAGCCCACCGTTTGGTCTCTTGAGGAAAAAGGATTACGGTAACGTCGAGAGTGGCGAATACATCGAATGGTTCAAGCCCTTTGGGCAGCAATTTAAACGCCTCTTGAAATCATCGGGATCGCTGGTCATTGATATCGGCGGGGCCTGGCTTCCAGGACAACCGACGCGTTCCCTCTACCACTTCGAGCTGGCGATAATGCTGTGCAGAGAGTTGGGCTTCTATCTTGCACAGGAGTTTTTCTGGTGGAACCCCTCCAAGCTTCCAAGCCCCGCCGAATGGGTGACAGTCCGGCGCATACGAGTGAAGGATGCTGTAAACCTCGTGTGGTGGTTCTCGGTCACTCCTTGGCCAAAGGCCAGCAATCGGAGAGTGCTTTCGCCATACAGCGATGCGATGAAGGGGCTTTTGAAGAATGGCTACCGCGCCAAGCTCCGCCCGAGCGGCCACGACATAAGCGATAAATTCTCCCAAGACAACGGTGCAGCAATTCCCCCGAACCTCATCGCGATCCCCAACACTGAAAGCAATTCCTACTACCTGCGATACTGTGAGAAGCACGGTATCAAGGTCCATCCCGCACGCTTTCCAGCGACACTCCCTGAATTTTTTGTGAGAATGCTCACCAACGCAGAAGACAGCGTCGTCGATCCATTTGCAGGAAGCTGCGTCACTGGCGAGGTTTGCGAAAAGCTACGTCGTCGATGGATGTGCATCGAGATGTGCGAGGAATATCTGAAGGGCGCGATGGGCCGTTTCGAGCGCAGCCCCAAGCCCGAGCAGGAATTGATGTTTGACTTCGACAGCACAGGAATCACATATAAACTTAACCACCCTGCCGCTCTTTGGAACGGACATGAGTCTCCACTAGCCGAAGACGGAGGGAAAACGAGGAGGTTGCGTGCCCGCAGTCGCTCCTAGAGAACTCGTTTCGGCAATCGTCAATGCTGTCGAAGAGTCAGGCTGCACTGCGACTCTGGCATCACCCCTCAACAAACAACCGAGGCGGTTCATTATTGTCGGCCAGAACGTGCCCGAGTCGATGACCGTATACGCTTGGAGCCTCACGCCCGGAGGCCGACCGCAGCTCGCGAACGAGTACCGAATCCAGATGACATCGGTAAAATCACCGCTTGCTATCAGCACGGCGGGACCGACAATTCTCATCGGATACGACGGTGCGCGCAATCTCTTTGCTGGTTTCGATATCAACCGCCATCGAACGTTTACGACCGGCTCACCATCAATCCAAATCGGCATTGCCGAAGTGCGCGAGGCCGAAAGGAACGGTCTATCTTTTTATCGCAAAAGCAACGAAGAAATCGCCATCGGCATACGTCCAGACATGTTCATCGCCTACGCTATGAACGCCCCGCTTCTGCATCGGTACGGACGGGACGCGAACATCCGAAGACTGTTGGATCAAGCGGTGGTCATCGAACGGCCAATACCGCAACAAGAAGTTGAAGACCTGCCGGCCGAGCGCCAACGTATCGTGGCAGAGGTTAGTCGGCTGAGCAGGGACGCCCGTTTCAAACAGCGAGTCCTTTTCGCTTATGGAAATCGCTGCGCGGTGACCCGCGTCCAGCTTCGGCTCGTCGATGCAGCACACATATTGCCGGTCGGCACTCCGGGTAGTTCAGACGCCGTCAACAACGGGCTGTCGCTGTCGCCGACATATCATCGGGCGTACGATACAGGATTAATCTACCTCGACGAGAATTTCAGAATGCAGATTAATGAACCCCGGCTACAGGTTCTGCAAGCACTTAATCTTGCACTCGGCATTGACTCGTTTAGAGAGCCACTCGGCGAGATATTCCTGCCGCCCGATCCCAGGCAACGCCCTTTACCTGAGTTAATCCGCAAAGCCAACGAATTTCGCCAGATTCCGGCCTAATAGAAATGGCGGGCGATCCATTCAAGCGCGGTATTGGCTTGAGTGGAGATGTTCGCACTTCACACTCGCGGCACATACCGACGCGGCTCCCAGGTTACCGCCCAAAACCGGGCGGGAACCCTTCAACAAATCGGTAAACAATTCTTCGTATGCCATAGCTTTCCTGGGGCTGTGATTATTTCAGCCAGTGAATTTTGACTTCCTTTTCAAGCGCCCTGAATTCCAGGTCGCCGGTGACGAGTTCAGTCCTCCTTTCCTTTGCCAGAGCGGCGGCAAAGGCGTCGGCCAAACTCAATTTGAAACGCGCCTTGAAATCGGCCGCGGTGTCGGCCAGCGCGCGGGTCGTGGAATGAAAATCAATGGGCAGGCCCTGAAGGACCTTCGCGGCCTCCGCCCACGCCTCCGCGCCGTCTTTCTTCACGATGGAGTACTTCACCTCGGCGTAGTTCACATCGGTCATGAGGAGCGGGCTGTCCTTCCTGCCAGCGGAGACGAGCAGATCTTCCATCATCTCCGCGCCCGGCTCGTCGCGGAAGTAGGCGATAAGCGCGAAGCTGTCGAGCACCTTAGCCGGCATGGCGCTCCTCGAGTGCCCGTTCCTGCTTCTTGTGCCCGGCCCAGTCCTCTCGCAGCGGCTTGCCTCCCGGCGCGCGCTTGAGGATGCCGCGCCCGCGCTTGATGAGCGCCGCGGTCATGGGTTTGAGAAGGATTCCCTCCGGCGTGGATTGGACCACGGCCTTTGTCCCGTCCTCGATATCGAATTGTTTGCGCAGGCGAAGCGGGATGACGACTTGCCCCTTCGTCGTGAACCATACGGTTTCTAGTTTTTCAGTCATACTCATGGTAATAAGTATGACAAATTATAAATAGTCTGTCAAGAATTAAAAAGTAGGAAATCTTGGAACAGACGGAACATTCCGACTTTCTCCGTCTTCTGAGCGACAGCAGGAGACTGGCCCATCCTTTCCGAATAAAATCTTAAACCCAGCCGCGGGTGGCCCGTCCAAGCTCCGCTTGGGCGGAGGACGGGTGCAATCGCTCACGTAGGGGCAGCCCTCACCTGCCCAGCCGCCCGCCGTTTGCCCTTCGCCGTCCTGGGCGCTAAACTTGTCAATTCGGAGTACTTATATGCCCGTTGTCATGCAGGTGCAGGCCACCGAAGAGCAGGTCCGCGCCGTTTGCCGCGTTTATGCCGGAGCGGCAGGTTTCGCGGACTGAACTTTGCGAAAACTCCTTTTCATCGCCGTCCTCGTCCCGCTCCTCCTGGCCGCTGGCTGGTTCTACTTTCACGCGCGTTTGCTGCCTGGCTACGGGCCGCTCTATCGCGAGTACGCGTATGTAACTAACGGCAAGAGCAACACGGTCACGGTCGTCGATCTGCGCAGCTTTCGCCCGGTGCGCACGCTACAGGCCGGCGCCGAGCCCACCGGAGCCGCGGCCAATCCCAAGCGCAACGAGGTTTACGTCGTCAATGCCGGCTCCGCCAACGTCAGCGTGATCGACGCCGAGCAGAATAAAGTTGTCGCCACCATCGGAGTTTATGGACGCCCTTACTTCATCGCTGTCTCTCCCGACGGACGCCGCGCCTATGTCGCCAACTCCGGCTCCGACAATGTTTCCGTCCTCGATCTCGACCGGCGCAGAGTCGCGGCCACGCTCCGCGTGGGCGGAAGTCCCGGCCTGGCCCGCGTCTCGCCCGACGGATCAACCGTGGTCGTCGCCAATCGCGCCGACAACACCGTCTCCATTATTGACACCGGACGCCTTGCCGTGCGCTCCGTCATCGCCGTCTGCATTCATCCCGAAGACATCGCCATCCTGCCCGATTCCACGAAAGCGTTCGTTTCCTGTTCCGGGCCGGGCCAGGTCGCGAGCATCGGCCTGAAGAGCGAGGGCAAGAATAACGGCCTCAATAACGGCTTGGAGAACGACAAACTGCTCGCGCTTATCGATACGGGAAAATCTCCGGTAAGTCTGGCGCTGAAGCCGGACGGCGGAGAACTCTTTGCCTTCAATTTCGACGCCGGCAGCATCTCCATCGTCGAGACCGCGGCCAACGAAGTTTCGGGCAGCTATCTGGTCGGCGACCAGCCCACGCGCGGCGTGGTTTCGCTCGATAACTCTCGCTTGTATATCTCTAACTTCGGATCGAACAGCGTCGCGGTTTACGACATCGACTTAGGCAAGGTCATCGCGTATCTTCCCGTGGGGACACATCCCGACGCGCTCGCGCTTTCCCAGAACCAGAACTATCTGCTGGTCGCCGACTCCGGTTCCGGTGACCTGGCCGTGATTCAGAAACGCCAGCCGAAAAAGAAATTCGAGCCTTCGGAATATTCCTTGCTTACGATTGTCCCCGTCGGCATGCAACCCAATCAAATCGTGGTGAAGTCGTTTTGGGCGACGAAACTTAGCAATAGCCGCTAGGTGAGAGTAGAAAATACAACAGCGCTAACGGGCCATCTGGCGAGAAGGTCTTGCGAGAATCCTACACGATTGCCTTAGGTGAAACGTAGGTAATCATCCGGCAGGTCACGGTTGGCTGTCACCCAGCAAGACGGCGCGCAGCCGGTCGTAAGCGCGGTTCCCGAGCAGGCGCTGCGCGCCGCGGCGGACTTCATGCGCAAGGCGCTTCTTCCACAACCCGCGGCCCTGGCAGGTGGCGCCGAACTCTTCCATGCTGAGGCCGCGCAGCATGGCCACGCGGCCGAGTTCGTAGGGGCTGACGCCCGGCGAGTTGGCATGAAACTGGCTGGTGGCAACGCTGGCGAATCCGGCCCGGCGCGCCATCTCGAGCGTGCGCCGGTTGTAGCGCCCTCCCGGGCAGGAGAAGTGTTCGATTTCGTGCCCGATCATCTGTTCGATCTCGAGCTTCGCATCCACCACTTCGCGTTTCAGTTCCGGCTCCGGCAGATCGGAGAGATAAGCGTGCGTCATGGAATGGCAGCCGATCTCGAAACCCTGCGCGTCAAGCTCACGCACCTGACTGGGATTGAGATAACCGGGCTTGCCCAGAAATCCAGCGGTGAGATAGAAAGTGGCGTTGCAGCCGAACTCGCGGAGCACGGGTGCGGCCGCGATCAGGTCGGTCTCCGAGCCATCGTCGAAAGTAATGCAAACGCTGGGCCCGTCGGGATAGCGAAGAGCTGCGCCGACATTCAGACCTTGCCAGCCCGACGCCTTGATCCACGCCATCTGCCGGCGGAAAATTTCGACCGGCAAAATGTAGCGCACGTAGCCGGCAACGGATTGGCAGAGCGGGCGTCCCGGCAGCTCAAGCTCGTGATACATGAGAAAAACGCAGCTTTTTGTCGCCATCGAAAGGTCCCTTGCCACTGGCTTTCACCAGTCTAGCAGGCTGAGGAAAAACTTTTTCCGCAACCTGCCAAGCAAACAGGGCAACCAACTCCCAAAAAATACGTTTTCAAATGGCCGCTAAGTGGGCGATACTAAGCGGGAGCCCTGCGCGGGGCGATCCATCGGGGAAGGCCGGAGAAAATGCCCAAGAATGTGGTGTCGGTGGACGTGGAAGACTATTTCCACGCCGAGGCCTTTTCCGATGTCGTGGACCGCGCCCGCTGGGATAGTTATACGAGCCGCGTCGAGGTGAACACGCGCCGCCTCCTGGAATTGCTGGCAAAGCTCAATGTGCACGCTACGTTCTTCGTGCTGGGGTGGGTTGCCGAACGCTTCCCGGCGCTGGTGCGCGAGATCGCAGCCAGTGGGCATGAGTTGGGCTGTCATTCCTACTGGCACCGCTTGATCTACAATCTTGATCCCGCGGAATTTCGGGACGACACGCGGCGCGCCAAGAATGTCATTGAACAAATCGCGGGCCAGGCGGTAAGTGGTTATCGCGCGCCGACTTACTCTGTGACCGATCGTTCCGTATGGGCGCTAGATATTCTGGCCGATCTGGGATTCACCTACGACTCCAGTATCTTCCCCATCCATCACGACCGCTACGGAATGCCGAGCGCGCCACGCGCGCCCTTCCGTTTCGAGACGCCTTCCGGCCCCATGACGGAGCTTCCCATAACCACGTTTCGCCTGGCTGGACACAACCTGCCGGTGGGCGGCGGCGGCTATCTTCGCCTGCTGCCGCGGCTCTACACGCGCCTGGGATTGAAACGGGTGCAGAAGGAGGGTTTGCCCATCGTGATCTACATCCATCCCTGGGAGGTCGATCCCGAACAGCCGCGCTTGCCGGGGCGTCTCAGTTCTCGTATCCGCCACTACACCAATCTGTCGCGGACGCTGGCGCGTTTTCAGAGCGTGCTGCAAGCAGGACACTACACTAGTTTCCGTGAAAGCGGACTCGCCGACACGGCCAAGGATTTCGACTTCTATGAATGGATCCAGCACAAAAACTGACGAGACCCGGCAGATAGCGAAATACTGGAACGATATCGCGAGCGAGTTCGATGCGATCTACACGGGCAATATGAACCCGATTGCCCGCAGTCTGGATCGCTGGTTGCGCCGCGACATCTACCAGCGCTTCGCATGGGTAATGAGCCAGGCGGGCCCATCCGCCGACTTGCGCGGGATGAAGATATGCGACATCGGCTGCGGATCCGGGCGCTTCGTCACCAGTCTGGCCAAACGAGGCGCACAAGTTACCGGCGTCGACTTTGCGCCGGAGATGCTCAAACTGGGCGCGCAGCTTGCCGAAAAAGAGGGCGTCGCGGACCGCTGCAAGTTCGTGTTGAGCGACGTGTTGGACTGGAAGACGGACGAGCAGTTTGATTTGGCGATCGCCATAGGGTTCTGGGACTACGTTGCCGACCCGTTGCCGAGATTGCAAGTCATCCGCCGGCTTACCCGGACGACCTTCCTGTCTGCCTGGCCCCGCGCCGGAACCCTGCGGGCTGCCATTCGCAAAGTGCGGCTCAAAGCCGGCGGCTGCCCGGTCTATTTCTTTACTCTGGCGCAGGCGGAAGATTATTTACAACGCGCGGGCTTCCGTGTGGAAGCGCGCGAGATGCTGGGACAACTACACTGCGTCCGGTCCTCGGTGGCGGTAATCTAAGACGATGGCAAGGCTACTGTTTTGCATCTCAGCCGGATTTACGGTCTACGTCTACATCGGTTACCCCATGCTTCTGTGGGGGCTGCAAGCGGTGCTGCGCTCTGCGCCGGGCAAGCAGCCGGTTGAGCCTTCCGTTTCGCTGCTGGTGGCCGCGTACAACGAAGCCGCAGTCATAGCCGGTAAAATCCGCAACAGTCTTGCGCTCGATTACCCGGCCGGCAAACTGGAAGTCGTCATCGCCTCTGACGGGTCGAAGGACGCCACGGCGGAAATCGTCCGGTCGTTTTCCGCAAGCGAAAATAGAGCCGCAGGCAAAACCGGCGTCCGAGTTCGTCTGCTCAACTTCGAGGAAAATCGCGGCAAGATGGCGGTCTTGAATGACGCCATTCCGCAATTACGCGGAGATATTGTCGTCTTTTCCGACACCTCGAGCATGTTGGCTGCCGACTCCCTCCGCATGCTGGTTCAGAGCTTCAACGACCCTCGCGTGGGCGCGGCCAGCGGGGTTTACCGCCTGCTGAAGCAGGACCAATCCCGGATCGGCCCGCAAGAGGACCTCTACTGGAAATACGAAACGTTCCTGAAGGTACAAGAGGCCAAGTTCGGCGCGTTCACCGGCGCGCATGGGTCGCTGTACGCCATTCGCCGCGCGCTCTATCCATTTCCCTCCGAGAACACCATTAACGACGACTTCACTATCCCCATGCGCATTCTCGAGCGCGGCCACCGTGTGGCCTACGAACCGGCTGCCGTGGCCTACGAAGAGGCCCAGGAAATGGAAGGATTCTCCCGCCGGGTGCGGATCACCGCCGGAAACATCGAGCAACTGCGGGAGATCAAAAGTCTGATCTGGCCGCCCGGCCGTTTGTCCTGTTCTGCTTGCTCTCGCACAAGACCGGACGATTGCTGGTGCCAGTATTCATGCTGATGGCGCTGGCCGGCAAAATCGCGCTGCGCGGGCAATTCCCCTACAACTGGTTGCTGCTTGGGCAAGCGCTCTTCTACGGGCTGGCTGGGCTGGGCGCGATGGCTGGCCTCAAACCGAAAGTCCTCCGGCTCCCTTACTACTTTTGCATGATCAACTCGGCGTTGTTTGCCTGGGTCTACCAGGCTGTGCGTCACGGCCGCGCCATACTATCGCGGGTAAGCTGATGGGCTGGGAAATCGGCCACCCCGCGATTAGAGCGAATACAGAGTTGTCGTGCCCACCGGACAACTGCCGAGCTTCGCTCGGCTGGGCGGACAAGAGTGTCCGCCCTGCACGACGGGTCATAGCAATGCTTGCGCCGCGAAAATATTCAGCCTACTTATCAGTCAGGATAGCCGAGTAACTTACCATCCAGCGCGAGAGAGGTGTGTTTACCTTCGCCCATTGCTTGAAGTCGTAAAAGTTCTTGTACTCAAAGCGCACCATCCGGACTGCGAGTGGGTGGTCCGCAGCACTGCTCGGGTGGGAGAGCGGATATCCCATTGACCAGATAGTTGCCTGCCAGCCTTTCGAACCACACAGGTTGATCTTCGGGAAACTTATTTTTCCAGCGGCCCACCGGAGAAAAGCGTCCCTCCTTCAACTCTTCTTTGAATGAGGTCAGCGGCTTTTTAACCGAGCCGATACCGTTCTGCTGAATGCGGGCGTAGTCCAGATCGTGTCCTAGAAACTCGCCGATCCTATTAGCGGCGGCTGCGGCTGTTCGACCAGATCTTCGTAGCGCACTTCCATGTACCTGGGCCGAGCTCGCCCCGTATTTGCGGCCCTTGCGCACGTACCACTCCCAGTAAAGCCCGGCCGCCAGCAGGCTGCGCTTTCTGTCCCAAGGGAGCGGACGGCTCCAGTTCTGTTTATCAGAGAGAGAGCGATATCACGGGCATCGCGAATGATGTCAATAAATTGCGCCTCAGGAAAATCGCGGCCAATGCGAGCATGTGTGGGATGTTGGTGGGAGTCGAATCGATCCAGCGGTCCACTCCCTGCTTTCGTGCCACTTCGTCCATGACGATGCGCAGGAAGTCGCTGCCATTGTTGCACCCGGCCATCACTTTGGTTCGAGGCCGGACGCATCTAGCCCGGAAACCTGGAATGCCTTGCTGCCCAGCCACTCCCGCATCATCTTTTTCTTGTTTTTTGGAACACTAAGGTCGCCGAAGATGGGCTCCAGCACATCGAATACGTCATCTGCGTGCGGAACTCGGCAAAACCACCCGCCGAAAGCAGTAGGTGGTACAGTAAGCTCGTTCCTGAACGAGGACAGCCAACGATAAATACCGGAGGTTTCATGGGCCCAGAAATCAACGGATCGCACAATCGCACGCACGGTTCACGTGAATAGCGCCGGTTGAATTCGCGACAGATAAGTATATCGTTGGCGCCTGCAAAATAAAAATCCGCGCAACGCGCACTATTCGTGCTGTTACTTTTCACCGTCTAATTCTTTGGTCTCAGCGCGTTCTGCGGCGGAGCGCTTGCCTTGTAACCATCCGAGAAATTTTTGTTTGCGCGCGAACATGTTGCGCGCCTCGTTGCGCAATGCCCTACGATCCGATAACGTGACTTCGTGAACCAGGGCACACGATGCGGCGTGCAGCCGTACTTTTCCTTGTAAGTGCTTTCGCCGCCCCAGTCGAAGATCGTTACGCCCCGCTTTTCCAGTAGCGCATGGCGTACCAATGACAGGCTTCGTTGGGGTGCAGGCCCAGATGTGCACGGAAGCTGGCGTTGCCCCAGAACTCGGCGATCCGGTTGAAGCCGGGGTAGAGTCCCGTGGCGATGCACTTTCCCTCCGGATCGCGCGCTCGCAGCAGCAAGAGGTTCCCGCTCGGCTCCACGTTGCGGACCAGGGCGCGGGCGCGCTCCACGGTATACATGGGAACGAGGGACTGTTTGGCGAAAACCTCTTTGACCTGCTCGTAAGATTCGTCGGCGAAGGCCAGGTCGTGCGCCTCTTCGATTTTGAGGCCGCTCTTTTCCGCTATGCGAATGCAGCGGCGGCGGTCTTTCTCCATGCCGTTGAATAACTCTTCCTCCGAGCGCGTCAGGTCGGTGCGGTAGGTAGCGAAATATTCGGCTGTGAATCCCCCGCTCTCACCGTCTTCGAAGCTGAAGTTCGGATCGGAAACTTCCAGATGCAGGCACTTGAGATCGTCCCAGGCAAACTTCTCGAGGGCTTCGAGCGCGGAGCGGCGCGGGACGCCGGGATTGAGATTGAAGCCGATGTAAGGAGTCGTCCAGCCGGGAAACGAACTGCCCAGAACTTTCATGCCGAACTTCAAAAGGTGAGCCCAGTGAAATAGCCGAGGGCGCCGCTCGCGTCGCCGAGCTCGGCCAGCACGGGCACAGCCTTCTGCGACTCGGCGACGAATTGCAGCCACTCGCGCGTCTGGAAGACGGTGCGATCCGCGAAACCGTCGAGGCGCTTCCAGTCGGCGGCTTTGATGTCCATGGGATAGATTCATTTCTGCCAATGTTACTTTACGCAAAACTGCGGCAAATTGCGCCACGATGCGAGACCAAAACTGTGCGGCCAATTGTCTCGCGGCCGGCTCGAACTTCCGGCGGGTGGCGGCATCGCGGAGAAGCAGGACCACGGCGTCCGCAAACGAAGCGGCGTCATCGGCCAGAAGAAGTCGCGCCCGCTCTCCACCTCAAGCCCTTCGGCTCCAATGGAGGTCGAAACCAAGGCTTTGCCCATGGCCATGGCTT
>CAVYVX010000002.1:0-57991 GCA_963772155.1 uncultured Acidobacteriaceae bacterium
CCGGTGGCGCGGCCTTGGCTGTCGTAGGTGATGCCGGAGCATCCGATTACTCCGCCATCGGCGGTGGCGATATAGGGCCAGTCGTTGGGCACGCTCCATATTGTATTCCCGGACTGGGTGAAGCGGATCATGTCGCTGCTATCGTCCACGCCGTAAAACGAGCCGTCCTGGGCTTGCAGGACGGGCCAGACGGCGGAGGTCGCGGTGTTCGACCCCACGCCGTAGGTTGAAGCCGCAGGGACTTGGTTATTGCAAACGGGCGCGACACCTTCAGTATTACTCGTTGCCGACGCGCAATACGCCGGCGTGTCCGCTTCCCAGGTAAGGAGCACGCCTTGGTCGGCGTTGGTGATCATCTGCGTCCACGGCGTGCCATTAGTTAGAGCTGCGCCAACGTTGGAGACTGATTGCTCGAAGGTTATGGGAAAATCGCAGTAGGGCCGCTCTGGAGGACAGTTGTCCACCCAGTTGCTAGTGCTCTGGTTTAGGTACTTCGCTTCCCATTTCTTTATTTCCGTCTTCGACGAACTGCCATCCGTCCCGACCCGCATCTGCATCAGATGGACGACGGTGTCCGTTGTACTTGTCCGCGTATCGCTACCACTATCACCAGGGGTGAGGCCGCAAGAATAGCTTCGGTTACTGACCTCCGCATCTTGTGATTGCGATATCTGTGTTTGGTATGTGTAAGCGATGTAGAAGTAGCCGTCGCCCGCGATGATCGTGCTGTGAATACTTGGCGGCGCAGTCATGCTCGTCGATGAGGTTGATGAGTCCATAGGCTGCATACTCAGCCCCGCAGGACGAAAAATCACTAAACACCCCAACCAAATGGCAACCCGAGCCAGAGCAGCTGGAGCTGGAGCTCGATGTCGATGTCGATTGATTCACCAGCGACACGCTGAATTTCTGATTGCCGGTGGTGGGGTCAATGCCGACCACGGAAATGGTGCCCTGGTTGGAAGAATCCACGTAGCCGGTATTGTTAAGTGCAAAGATAGTGCCGTCGGTGTGTACGACAGTCGACCACCCACCTTGGGTGTATGCCGGATAGGGCTGCCCGGTCATCCCGTCCAGTTTCGTGATCGAAGTTACCAGCGTTGTCGGGTCTGTGGACGAAACGACCAGGCCACCCTGGAAGTCAGGCACGGTTTGCCAAGGATTAGCCCCATTCAAACTGGCGGTCCAAGCGGTGGTGCCGTCGCTGGCGATGGCTTGCACCGTGCCGTCGGCGTTGAAGGCGAAGACGTCGGCGACGCCGGTGGAGCTGGGGACGGCGGGGACGATGCTGGTGACGCCGGAGCCGTCGCCGGGATTCGACCAGATGACGGTTCCGGGGGCCAGCGCCGCGTAGGACACGGTGACATCGGCGGAAGCGCTGGGCGTTGCCGGCGGTAATGGTTGCGTTTCCGGCGGCGAGGGCGGTGAGGATGGGCGGGTCGTCGGTTGAGAGGCTGACGATATTCGTATTACTGGATGTCCACGTCAGTCCGGTCACCGGCTGGCTATTCGCATCAAGAGCTTGAATGGTGTGCGTTTCGCCGACGACCAGGTTGAGCTGGTTGGGGACGAGGGTCAGGGCATTGCCGCCTGAGGATGGGGACGGTGAAGGTGACCGCATTGCTCCAAACGCCGTTCTGCTCGATCTTGGCGACGCCGCTGACGGCATTGGACGCGACTGTGGCAACGACCTGGGTGTCGCTCCAACTCGTCACCTCGCCATTGGCGCTGCCCAGCCAGACGTTAGAATTGCCGTTGCCTTGGCTTGATCCGAAGCCGGTTCCGGCGATGGTGACGGAAGTTCCCGGGCCGCCAGAAGTTGGCGTCACGGTGGCGATGTTGAGGGAGTTCACGGCAAAGGGAAGCGCGTTGCTCATGACGCCATTTTGAAGAATCTGAGCGTTGCCGGAGTGGGAGCCGGTTGCGACTTCGGCGACGACTTGCGTGTCGCTCCAGCTTAACACCACGCCATTGGCGGTGCCGAGCCAGACTTGGCCGCTGCCCTGCTCCGCGCCGAAGCCGGAGCCGGTGATGGTCACCGGGGTTCCGGGTACTCCGCTGGACGGAGAGACGGTTGAGATGGTGGCGGTGTTTACGGTGAAGGGGACGGCGTTGGACGATAATCCGTTCTGCTGCACTTGAACGGTGCCCGATTGAGAAATGGCGGCGACGGTGGCGACGATCTGGGAGTCGCTCCAACTGACGACTGCGCCGTAGGTGCTGCCGAGCCAGACGGCGCCGGTGCCTTGAGGCGTCCCGAAACCCGAACCGGAGATTATCACCTGCGTTCCTGCCTCGCCGGTCTGTCGGCGAGACGGTAGTGATGGAGGGAGGATTGGGCACGACGGCAGCTTGCACGGTGACCAAAGTGGTTGCTTGAGTGCTCCCCAGGGTCGCGGTGATGGTCGCGGTGCCGGTTGTTGCGCCCATGGCGAAGCCTGCAAGTCCCGAAGAACCAGTACCGATCAAGGCAACAGAAACATTGGAAGAACTCCACGTTACGGAGGCCGTCAAGTCCTGCTGGCTGCTGTCGGAGAATGTGCCAGTGGCAGTGAGCTGCTGGCCCGAGCCTACGGCAATGGTAGGATTCGCCGGGGTAATGGCCAGAGACACCAGTCCCGCCACTGCCGCTAGAACCGTCTGGGTGATCGGGCTGGATATGGCACCGCTGTACACCGCGTTGCCTGGGTAACTGGCAGTGATAGTGTGGGTACCTACTGCTAAAGCGATGGTTGGGAAGGTTGCGGTGGTTCCGCCGGTTCCGCCGATCGCTCCGGTGCCCATGGCTGTGGCCCCGTCGTTAAAGGTCACGGTGCCCGTGGCGCCGCTGGAGATCGTAGCCGTGAAAGTCACCGCTCCGCCATAGGTAGACGGTGTGCCCGAAGTCGCCACGCTCAGTGTGGGCGTGGGCTCTGATCCGACGATGCGGATGACATTATTGTCTGTATCCGCGATGTAGATGTTGTTAGAGTTATCCAGTGTCACGCCGTTGGGGTAACACAGTTCAGCGTCGGTAGCCAGTCCACCGTCACCGGAGTAGCCGCAACTGCCAGTGCCGTCTCCAACCACCGTGGAAATGTAGCCTGTGGAATACGACACCTCGCGGATGACATTATTCGCGGTATCCGCAATGTAGATATTGTAATTGCCATCCACGGCCATGCCACTGGGACTATTCAGCTCAGTGTAGGGGTCCGTCGCCGAATTACCGTCACCATAGTAGCCCGCAGTGCCGTTTCCGGCCACCGTGCCGATGATGACTACTGGGGGTGGGGGTGGGCACGTTCTCCCGCGTTGACAGCGCCGTCTTCCGTTTCTGACCGATGTCGCACGGATGACATTATTCCCTGCATCCGCGATGTAAATGTTTTCATCGACATCCAATGCCACGCCGCTGGGAGAACACAGTTCGGCGTTGGTAGCCAGTCCACCGTCACCGGAGTACCCGCAATAGCCAGTGCCGTCTCCAGCCACCGTGGAGATGACGCCTGTGCCCCCCGACACCTCGCGGATGGCATTATTCCCTGTGTCCGCGATTTCGATGTCGCCATCGCTATCCACGGCCACGCCCATGGGATAATTCAGCTCAGTGCCGGAATCCGTCGCCGAATTACCGTCGCCGGAGTAGCCCGCAGTGCCGTTTCCGGCCACCGTGGAGATGTAGCCCCCCGACACCTCGCGGATGACATTATTCCCTGTATCCGCGATGTAAATGTTGCCCGAGCTATCCACTGCCACGCCACTGGGAGAACACAGCTCAACGCTGGTAGCCAGTCCATAGTCACCGGAGTAACCGCAATAGCCAGTGCCGTCTCCAGCCACCGTGGAGATGACGCCTGTGGACGCCGACACATCGCGGATGACATTGTTCGCAGTATCCGCGATGTAGATGTTGCCAGAGCCATCCACGGCCACGCCGCCGGGATAACACAGCTCAGCACTGGTAGCTGCTCCATAGTCACCGGAGTAATCGCAATTGCCAGTGCCGTCTCCGACCACCGTATTAATGAAACCCAGACCGGGAAGTACAACTTGAGCGTATGCGCTTCCCGTGGCCGCCACGAAGCAGCAGAACAACAAAGCGGATAACCAAAGGGCTGCGGTTGCGCGTCGTGAACTCTTCTCCTACTGCCGTTCAGCGTATCTCATCATTTCCTCACTCATTTGCATCACAAGTTGTTCTTTCAACTTCGTCGCGGTGCTCATCAAGCGCTGCTACCCGCCCGCTTCGCAAGCGGCGACATGACTCTGTACGGCTGTGTCACATTCACCGCCCAGCATGTGAATCCCATGATCTGTTCCCAGTGGGCTCTGCGCCTAGAATGGTCACCGTCGCAGAACCGATTGTCGCAGTTGCAGCCGAACTTCCCGTGTTGATCTCGTAAGTAATCCGCAACCGATTGCCATACGTCGTTTCGCGCGCGCACGACGGGCACTATCCTCTCGCGCACAGCGCGCGTGAATGCCAGTTGCTAAATGGGAAAACCCCGGCAAGAATGTTCCAGGGGCCCGAAATCAAATTCTCTCTTGCCAGAATCGGCAACAAATCTAGAACAATCACAATTGGGTGTCAAGGAAAAAATAGAGAATAATTGCCGGAATTGGCCTCCGTTCGCTCCAGCCATAACGTGGTCCATCGTTTCAATCCCCATCGTTTACAATCAAAGATTCTCTCCAGATTTGGAAAACGATTGGAAGACATATTCAT
The DNA here is from genome assembly GCA_963772155.1 of uncultured Acidobacteriaceae bacterium. Classification (GTDB taxonomy): domain Bacteria; phylum Acidobacteriota; class Terriglobia; order Terriglobales; family Acidobacteriaceae; genus Acidiflorens. Next base: position 4,709 of record CAVYVX010000002.1, read on the forward strand.
GCACCGTTGGTCTGAACTCTTTATTCCTACGCTTCGCGAGGCTCCGGCTGATGCCGAAGTCGCCAGCCACAAACTGCTCGTCCGCGCCGGATACATTCGTCAACTGGGCGCCGGAATCTACTCGTTCCTCTTTCTCGGCAACCGTACGACCCAGAAAATCATGGGAATCGTTCGCGAGGAGATGGACAAAATCGGCCAGGAGTTCCACCTGCCGGCGCTGAATCCGCGCGAACTTTGGGAAGAGAGCGGACGCTGGTCGGCGATGGGCGAGAACATGTTTCGCCTCAAGGACCGCAAAGGCGCCGATCTGTGTTTGGGCATGACCCACGAAGAAGTAATGACCGACATCGCGCGCAAGGAACTGCGCAGCTACAAGCAACTGCCGCAGATCTGGTATCAGATCCAGACCAAGTTCCGCGACGAGCCTCGTCCCAAGTCGGGTCTGCTGCGGGTGCGCCAGTTCATGATGAAAGACGCTTACTCGTTCGACATGGACGCCGCCGGACTCGACGCTTCCTACCAGAAGCACTACGACACCTACTGCCGCATCTTCGAGCGCTGCGGCCTGAAATACATGGTGATCGACGCGCACTCGGGAGCCATGGGCGGATCGCAATCGCAGGAATTCATGGTGCGCACTCCGGCGGGCGAGGACCAGGTGGTGAGCTGCGAGAAGTGCGGGTACGCGGCCAACATGGAGAAGGCTACTTCTAAGCTCGCTCCCATCGCGGACCTCAAGCCCGAAGGCGACGGCGCGCTGCTGCTGGTGCATACGCCGGGCAAAGGCGCGATCGCCGATGTGGCCGAGTTCCTGCAAATTTCCGCCACGCAAGACATCAAAACCGTGGCCTACATGGCGCAGAGGCCCGGCGAAGTTGGCGGCAGAACGGGCGGCGGCAAGACCGAGGAGCAGCCCGTCGTAGTGTTCCTGCGCGGCGACCACACGGTGAACGAGACCAAGCTGCTTACCCTGGTCAAGGCCGCGAATCTTCGTCCCATGCAAGCGGAAGAACTGGAAAAATATTTCCAGGGCCCGGCTGGTTTTATCGGGCCGATGGGCTTGGTTCCGAAGCCGAAGGAAACGCTCGGCGTGTGGGATGTGAAGACAGCAGGCGGCGATCCGCGGGCCGTCGCTGTCGTGCTCGACGAAGCTTTGCTGGGCCGCGTCAACATGATTTGCGGCGCCAATAAGCTCGACTATCACTTGAAAAACGTCACTCCCGGCAAAGATTTCCAGTACACCGTTGTTGCCGACGTGCGCAGCGTGACCGCCGGCGAAGCCTGCCCGAATGCCGCTTGTGGCGCTCCTCTGCGCATTGATACCGCAGTCGAGGTCGGACACATCTTCAAGCTGGGCTACAAGTATTCGGAATCGATGGGCGCGCGCGTGCTCGACCGCAATGGCAAAGAGGTTGCGCCAATTATGGGCAGCTACGGGATTGGCATCGAGCGCATCCTGACCGCGGCCGTGGAGCAGAATAACGACGAGAACGGCTTCTGGCTGCCGCCTTCGATCGCGCCGTTTGAGGTGGTGGTGGTGGCCACGAACTCCAAAGAAGAGGCCATCCGCGCCGCCGCCGAGGGCGTTGCCCGCCAGCTCGCCGCCTCGGGCTACGACGTTTTGCTCGACGACCGGGACGAACGGCCGGGGGTGAAGTTCAAGGACGCCGACCTGGTGGGCATGCCCTTTCGCGTCAACGTCGGCAAGAAGGTTACCGAAGGTACTGTCGAGGTCGTTCGGCGCTCGACTCTCCAGAGGGAGGAAGTTAAAATTTCAGCCGTAACCGAGTATTTCCAGAGGCTGCGCCAATAACCGCCTCCGGCCGCTCGCCAGCTGGCGCAACCTGGTTCGTGGTGCGTGACGGAAAGCTCGCAATCGCAACTTCGCAACCAGCGATAGGGCGATGGTTTCTTATGACAACCCTGAAATTGATCTTCGGCATTGGCCATCTTCGGAGCTGTGATCCTTTTGGCCATCAAGGTCGTTCCACCGTACTTCTCGAACTACGAGTTCGAGGATGCGATCAGGACCGAAGCGTTGCAGTCGACCTACACCACGCGCTCGGAAGACGACATTCGCGACACCGTCGTCAAGCAGGCCCACAAATACGATATTGAGCTCACGCCCCAGCAGGTGCATGTTACGCGGGTGGGCGCGAACTTCGGTGGCAGTCTCGCCATCGAGGTTGAGTATAGCGTTCCCATCGATCTGCCCGGCTACTCGACGACCCTCGAGTTCCATCCTTCGACGAAGAACAAAGGCGTGTTTTAGGAGCAGCGCCCAAGCCGACCCTTACCAGCCCGGCCCATCCCCACGCCCCGTCCATCCTTTGACACGCATGGAAATGGTTGTAGAGATCGCCGTCTGATTTAGAATCAAGCACAAACGCAGTTTAGCCCCAAAATCGGATTCGGAGCGAACATTGCCCTCTGGCCCGATGCACAGCCGTTTCCATGGCCATTAAGCTGAAAATCCCGAAGGCTCGAAGCGGCGGGCAAAGCGGAAAAGGCCGCCTGCCTCACGATCCCATGGTGCGCGTTGCCCTGCTCGCTTTTGTTTCCGCGGCGCTCGTCGTGGCCGGCTTTTTTGCCTACTGGTATGTAAAGTACGACCGCATCATCGAGCAGCGCTTCCGCGGCCCGGCGTTCGCCACGTCGGCCAAGATTTTCGCCGCTCCGCCGGTGGTGAGGCTGGGATCGAAGGCGACCCTTTCTGAAATTGCGGCGGAGTTGCGCCATGCCGGCTATTCCGAAAAGGAGGGCGAATCTCCGCTGGGCAGCTACCGTCTGCATGGCGGCTCGACACGGTTCGATTGACGTTCTGCCTGGGCCCGAGTCGTATCACAGTCCCGAAGCGGCCACCATCACCGTGACGGACGGCGCGGTTTCGGCCATCACCAGCCACTCCGCCGGAGAACTCGCGGCCTACGAACTCGAACCCCAGATGCTGACTTCGCTGTTCGACGCCGGACAGCGATCCAAGCGCCAACTGGTAAAGTACGACGACATTCCCAAGGTCGTGGTGGACGCGGTCACGGCCATCGAAGACCGCCGCTTCTTCCAGCATGGCGGCGTCAATTTCATTCGGCTGGTTGAAGCCGCCTGGATCGACTTCACCCATCAGCGCCATCAGCAGGGCGGTTCGACCATTACCATGCAGCTCTCGCGCGCATTTTTTCTAAGCCCGGAAAAAACCTTCAAGCGCAAGCTGATCGAAATGCTGATCGCGGTCGAGCTGGAGCAGAAATTTTCCAAGCAGCAGATTTTCGAGTTCTACGCCAACCGCGTCGATCTGGGACAGCGCGGCTCTTTCGCCATCTCGGGCCTGGCCGAAGGCTCGCGCTCTTACTTCAACAAGGAACTGAAAGACATCACGCTGCCGGAAGCCGCGCTGCTCGCGGGATTGATCCAGGCGCCCAGCTATCTTTCGCCCTATCGCCATCCCGAACGCGCCCTGGAACGCCGCAATACGGTGATCGAGGCGATGGTTGACACCGGCGCCATCACCCGCGCGCAAGCCGAGAAAGCCAAGGCCACGCCGCTGCAACTGGCTCCGCCGAACGTCGAGGCCAGCGACGCGCCGTACTTCGTCGATATGGTCCGTGACACCGTCGTCGGCAAACTGAACGAGCGCGAAATCAACGATCAGCAGTACCGCATCTATACGACGCTCGATCCCGACCTGCAACGGGCGGCCGCGCAAGCGGTCGAAACCGGCATCAAGCTGGTGGACGATCAGGTCGCGAAAATGCGCACCCGCAGGACCAAGGTCGGCAACAAATTTGAAACCACCGTCGCGCCCGGCCCGCAGGCGCAGGTGGCGCTCGTCGCCATGGACCCGCACACTGGCGAAATCAAGGCGCTGGTGGGCGGAAGGAACTACGGCACGAGCCAACTGAATCACGCGCTCGCCAAGCGTCCCACCGGCTCCATTTTCAAGCCGTTTGTGTACGCGGCCGCCATGAACACGGCGATTGACGGCTCGGCGACCGTGATCACTCCGGCCTCCACGGTCGCCGATCAGCCTTGGACGTTCGCCTACGGCGACCAGATCTACGAGCCGCGCAATTACAAAGAGGAGTACCACGGCGACGTCACGCTGCGCTACGCGCTGGCGCTTTCGCTCAACAACGCGACCGTCAAAGTGGCGGAAGAAGTGGGCTACGACAAAGTGGCGGACCTGGCCCGCTCCGCCGGAATCGCCTCGGTGAAAGCCACGCCGGCCATGGCGCTGGGCGCCTACGACGCCACGCCGGTCGATATGACGTCCGCCTACACCAGTTTCGCCAACGGCGGCACGCGGATTTCTCCCATCTTTGTGAATTCGGTGCGCAACGCCAAGGGCGACGTCGTCCTGAACTTCGAGACGGAGAAGAAGCAGGTACTCGATCCCCGCATCGCCTTCGTCATGACCAACATGCTGGAAGGCGTGCTGAACTTTGGCACCGCTTACGGCGTGCGCGCCAGCGGATTCGCCGCCCCAGCCGCGGGCAAGACGGGCAGTTCGCACGATGGCTGGTTTGCCGGATACACAGTCCAACCTGCTCTGTATTGTTTGGGTCGGTTATGACGATTACAGCGACCTGCGCATCAGCGGCGCCTATTCCGCCGCGCCCATCTGGGCCGAGTTCATGAAGAAGGCGGTCGCGCTGCCGCAGTATGCGGACGTGAGGCCGTTCAACCAGCCTGAAGGCGTGGTGGATGTGCAACTCGACAAAATTACCAACCGCCTGGCGACACCATCGTGCCCCGACGATTACACGATTGCCTTCGTGGCCGGCACCGAGCCTCGCGATACCTGCGACCAGGGCGGCGCGCTGGGGGCTAATTCCGGCATGTCCGGTGGAAATTTCGGGAAAGCAACGCCTCCGCCCACCGCGAACGGGAACCCGCAAGCCGCCGCCGGTGTCCAATCAGAACAAGAGGCAAAGAAAAAGAAGAGCCTCTTCGGAAAAATTATTGACGCGATCAAGGGAGACAGCGGCTCCAATAATAAAAACAAGGACGACAAAGCCGCGCCTGCGCCGCCTAAGAACGGTAACAACGGCACACCGCCGCAGTAATAGATGTTGCAAGCAGTGCAACGCGGTAAACTGAAAACCATGGGCCTTTGAAGATTGATTCCGTTTGTCCGGGGGTGAATATGCTTTCCTGGATCCGCATCGGCGCTATGCCGCTTCTGTTCGCCGCTCTTCTCGTTATCCCATTGCGCGCCCAGAATTCCGGACAGTTGGAAGCCGGCCCTCCGCCGCCGCACAGCGCCGCTTCACCCGCTCCTGGAGCGACGCCTGCGGAACTCGAAAAGAGCGGCGACGAACTGCGCGCGGACAAGAACTATCGCGACGCGATCGATTTCTACCAGGCCGCCCTTAAAGGCACGCCCGGCAATGCCGAGCTGTTCAACAAGATCGGCATCTGCCAACTCGAGATGCAGCGTTACAAAGAAGCCAAGAAGAGTTTCGAGCGCGCCATCCACGCCGATCGTAAATACGCCATCGCCTACAACAATCTCGGCGTCGTTTATTACGAGATGCGCAACTACAGCGCCGCCATCCGCTATTACGAGAAAGCGATCTCGTGGCAGGGCGACTCCGCCTCCTATTACAACAACCTGGGCGCGGCTTACTTCAGCAGGAAACAATTCGACCAAGCCATACTGAATTACTCCAAGGCCATGGCGCTCGATCCCGATATTTTCGAGCACACTTCGCGCGGCGGAGTCCTGGCCCAGCTCCCTTCTCCCGAGGAGCGCGCCCACTACGATTACATTCTCGCCAAGCTATACGCCAGCACTGGCGATCCCGAGCGTTCGTTGCACTATCTGAAAAAAGCGATGGAGGAGGGTTACAAAGACATCAAGAACGTCTATAAGGACAAAGAGTTCAGCGGCCTGCGCAAAGACCCTCGCTTTGCCGAACTCATGGCGGCAAAGCCGCCAGCCATCTCCGATTAGAGCAGTTCTCGTGATGGTGTATAGTGCCTGCCCTCAGCGGCTGAACAGGCTGCGGAAAAACTCCAGTTTCGTATCAGGGTATCGCTTTAGCTTTAGCGATACCGCAAGTCTTTCGAAATCAGTCTCCCCTTTAGGGGCTGGAGCGCGAAATCAGACTTTTTCCGCAGCCTGTGAAGCCGCACTCAAAATAATGCACTTACCGCAGAGCTGAAGAAACTATGTGAGTACTGGTCTTTCGCCCCGCTGGGGCTTGTTCCTTTTCCACATGAACCCACGGCTTACGCCGTGGGCTGTATTCTTGCGCCGCTTCGCGGCTGAAAACCGAGAACAGCTATCAGCCCATCCTCAGCTTCTCTGCGAAATATATTCCTCGACCGCGCGCTTCCACTTGCCCTGCGCTTTCAGGATGTACTCGACCGCATCGCGCGCGGCGCCATCGCCACCGGCGTGGGGCGTGACCCAGTGCGCTTCGGCTTTGACCTCGGGCCGCGCGTTCTTCACCGCGATTGCCAGGCCGGATCTGCGCATCGCCGGCAGATCGATCACGTCGTCGCCGACGAACGCCGCTTCCGCCGCTGTGATTCCGTCTTTCTCCAGTATCTGCGCCAACGCCGACGCCTTGTCCTGAATGCCCTGGTACACATGGTCGATCTTCAGATCGCGCGCCCGCAGCGTAACCGTTTCCGAGATGCGCTTGGTGACGATCCCGGTCTTGATTCCCGCCAGGCGCGCCAGCGAAATGGCGGTGCCATCGTGCGCGTGGAAACCCTTGGCCTCGATCAGGCTCGTGCTGTGCAGGCCGAACCCGCCCTGTCCGCCATGTTCAGCGGACCGTTCCAGCACACTTTGCTGAACGGCGGATGACGAGCCTCCAGGGGAGGGGAAAATCCAAATTTTGCCGTCGGTAAGAACGCCATCGACGTCGAAAAGAATGAGCTTGATTTTGCGGGCGCGAGCGCTAGCGGAAAGTTTAGCCATCCCCGAAATTCTAGCAGGCACAGCTCGCGTAGGGGCAGCCGCAATCAAACGCGCAATCGAGTTTTTCAGCAATCCGCAAAAGCTGACAACTGAGAGCTGACGGCTGAAAGTTGTCCCTGCCTTTCCAACAACTTGCCTCCGCAAAATGCCCTATTTCGCCGCTCAACCCCTATTTTCTCCCTTTCGTTGCCTTCCGCGTGCGTAACCTCCGCAGATTCAATAGGATCACGGCGACCCATTCCACGCAGCGAAACTTCCAGGTTTGGCGGTAGGTTTCCCGTGGAAAAGTTTATGTACAGCCGGCCCCCCGCGGGACTGCGGGGACAGTTCTAACTCCCAGGTTGTGGAAAGCGAGAGTGGAATGCACAAGCCGATTAAGTATGTCGAAAAGGCCGTGACCCTTGCCGCCACGGGCGTGTGGGCGATTTTTGAACGCCTGAACCGCATTGCTCCGAATGTGGCGCCGACGCCGAAGTGGTCGGACAAGCCGCTGCTCAAGTCGTGGGAAAAAACGAAGCCGCCGCTGGGCTGGCCGCGCACGACCGATTCGCTTTGTCCGAAGTGCGTGCCGGAAATCCGCCAGCGGATCCTCGACGGCCATCTTCCGGTAGATGTGCTGATGAGCGAAAAAGTGGGCGAGCTCAAGGCGCAGATCGTGGAGCGCGACGGCAAGATTTGGATGGTCAAGGACTGCGCCAAGCACGGGCACTTCGAGGACTTGATGTCGATCGACCCGGAATTCACGCGGCACCTGGAAGAAGTTTTTCCCGGGCGCGACATCCTGGCGCACAACGACGACAAGCTGCACCACCACGGGACTTCCACGCTGAAGTATGGACGCGGCGCGGTGCTTACGGTCGATCTTACCAACCGCTGTAACATGATGTGCGATCCCTGCTTCATGGACGCGAACCAGGTCGGCTTTGTGCATGAGCTTAGCTGGGAAGAAATCAAGACGGTGCTCGACAACGCCATCACGCTCAAGCCCAAGCGGCAAATGTCGGTGCAGTTTTCGGGAGGCGAACCGACACTGTCGCCTTATTTCCTCGACGCGGTGCGCTACGCGCGCAAAGTCGGATTCAACAGCGTGCAGGCCGCCACCAACGGAATTGCATTTGCAAAAAGTTTTGAATTCGCGCAACAGGCGGTCGAAGCCGGTGTGCGCTACGCCTATTTGCAATTCGATGGAATCGGCAACGCCGCCAACGACCATCGCGCCGTGGGAAATTTGTTCGACGTGAAGCTGAAGGCCATCGACAACCTGCATCGCGCCGGCTGCGAGATCGTGCCGGTCATCACCATCATCAACGGCATCAACAACGAGCAGGTCGGAAAGATCATCCAGTTCGCGCTCGACAATCCGAAGAAGATCAGCTTTTTGAGTTACCAGCCGGTTAGCTTCACCGGACGCGACGAAGCCGTCACCGACGAGCGCCGCATCGCCCAGCGCTACACGCTGGCGCACCTGGCGCACGACGTGAAAAATCAAACCGGCCTCGGCGAGCCCACCCGCGACTGGTTCCCCATAAGTTTCATGAGCACGTTCTCCGACTGGGCCGACGTAATGCACGCGCAGGACCCAAACAATAACTGGGGCCAGCTATCTTGCGGATGTCATCCCGACTGCGGGACGGGGATGGCGGTGATGATCGACAAGGAGACCAAGGAAGCGGTGCCGGTCACGGCTTTTTTGAAGGGCGATCAACTGGCCAAGGACATTGCCAAGGTAAACGACGCGGCGCGCGGCAAATTCTGGACTGCGTTCGGGATGGCGCTGTGCCTGATGAAGAACTACGATTCGTTCCAGTCGCCGACGCACTTCAAGTTAATGGACCTGCTCAAGAAGTTCGACAAAAACTTCAACGCCACGGGCAGGAATTACGGGAAGGTTGGGCCGGACCGGACGATTGAAGACGTGATGAAGCGGCGGCAGGACCGGTGGAACTTCCTGTTCATCGCCGGGATGTGGTTCCAGGATCTGTTTAACTACGACTTCCGGCGCACGGAGCAGTGCATTATTCCTTATGCGACGCAGGAAGGGGAGATCAGTTTCTGCGCATATAACACGGGCGTGGGCTGGCGCAACATTATCGAGAAGATGCACATGACTTCGACACTTACCAAGTGGTACGAAGAGCACGGGCGTCACGAGATCTTCGCGGGCGGCAAGAGGGTCCACATGGAAAACACGGAGCACGGCCTTTACCTGCGCGAGGAAATAGTAACGCACGAAGTGCAGCGCGATCTGGACAAGCTGGGCATTGCGAAGACGGCGCGCGAAGAGAAGATGCGGGCGCGCGACAAGAAGGCCGAGGACAACAATCATGGGATCAAAAACGACGCGGCCTACGACGCGCGCATGGCGCAGCTTTATCGGGAAGTGGTGCTGAAAGAGAAGCCGGCAACGTCGAATGAAGGCGGATTCATTCCGCTGGACGCGCTGACTTCGGCGGGCATTTCCACGGCCTCTCCGGCGAATGGAAACGGCGCCGGGAAAGAGAAAGAGGCTGAAGAAATCGCCGAGCTGGTAGTGGGGGATTAAGGTTTCAGAGTTGCAAGGTTTCGGAGTTTCAAGGTCAGGGGCCGCTTAGTCGAGCGGCCCTTCTTATTTGGAAGCGACTTATGGAACCTCTGAACAAGTATCTCGTTGCCCCAGGAACACTGTGAAGATGCGGCTTTTTCGCGGGCGAGGGCGCCCGCGCCACACTTGATCAGAGGTTCCTTAGGGGCGGGGTTTCGACATCGATCGCGGTTGTATGGCCGCGGACGCGTGGTGAAAGCGGACGCGCCCCTATTTATCAGCATCGCGACAGGCGAAAAATCAAGACTTGGCAAGCTGCGGGAAAAATGTTTTCTGGGGCGGAGTGCCACCTCCGCGGTCCAAGCCGACGCTGAAAACAGGGCCAGTCAAGCGAGAGGAGCAAGAGGGGCTGCATCGGGCGGGTCATGCGCTTTCGCCGGCTGTGTACAATCGGGTAGAAGAAATGAGCCGCGCCAGGACTTTGTCGAGAACACGCGCCCAAGCCGGCAAGAGGCCGGACCCAAAAACGCCTGCGGCCACAGGGCCGTTCCTTGACGGCAAGAAGCTGAATGCCGTTCTCTGCGTTCTGCTGGCGGCGGCGACAATCGCGCTTTACAGTCCGGTGCGCGGCCACCCTTTTTTCTCTGTCGACGATGGTGATTACGTCACCGCCAACGCCCACACTCAGGGTGGCCTGGCGTGGAGCACGATCAAGTGGGCATTTACGTCAACCTTCAGCGGGCATTGGCAACCGCTGACCTGGCTTTCACATGCTCTCGACTGCCAACTCTTTGGTTTGTATCCGGCAGGCCATCATTTAGACAGCGTGCTGATCCACGCGCTCAATGCGGTGCTGTTATTTCTGCTGCTGGGATGGGTCACGAAACGCATGGGACCGAGCTTACTGGTGGCGGCGCTGTTCGCCGTGCATCCGATCAATGTGGAGTCGGTGGCCTGGGTGGCGGCGCGGTCGAACCTGCTGAGCACGCTGTTTTTCTTTTTGACGATTGCCGCTTATGCCTGGTATGTCCAAAAGCCGGGTTGGCGGCGCTATCTGCTGGTGGCGGCGCTGTTTGCGGTGGGGTTGATGGCCAAGCCGATGGTCATCACGCTGCCTTTCGTGTTACTGCTGTTGGATTATTGGCCTTTGAAAAGAACGCCGCTGGATGGAATCCCGAGCGGCCCGGCCACCTCGAACGGCGTGCAGCGGGTGGGGTTTTCGAGGCTGCTGCTGGAGAAAATCCCGTTGCTCTTTCTCCCGGCCGCCAGCGCATGTATCACCCTAAAGGCGCAGGGATACTCGTTTGGCGGCTGGCATCAGTTCCCGCTCGCCGTACGAATCGAGAATGCCGTCGTGGCCTATGGGCTGTACCTGTGGAAAATGCTCTGGCCCGCGCGGCTTGCTGCGCTCTACCCCTATCCCGGAATTGCACTCCCGGCGTGGCAATGGATTCTATCCGCGTTAGTGTTGATGAGTGTCACCGCGCTCGTAGTAGCTTTTCGCGGCAAGCGCTACTTGATGGTTGGATGGTGTTGGTTTCTGGGTACTTTAATTCCGGTCATCGGCCTGGTGTCGGTGCTCCCCATGGCCGATCGCTATGCCTACGTGCCGCTGATCGGAATCTTCGTGATGATTGCGTGGGGGCTTGACGATTGGGCGGAGGCGAAAGCAGTCGGCACAGTTTGGCGGGTAATCCCGGCATTGTGCGTGTTGGCAGCGCTCGGCTTCGCGACCATCCGCCAGTTGAGTTACTGGGATAACGATTACGACATGTGGTCGCACACAGTGGCGGTTACAGAGCAAAATCCTTTTGCGCATGACGCCCTTGGGTCCGCGCTCATCGGCCCCGACTCGGCAAAAATGGTGAAAAATCTCAAGAACTTGAATACAGACGGAAAACGGATGGACGAAGCTCGCCGACACTTCGAGCGGGCATTAGACCTGCGCCGTCACCTGGCGCAGCAGAATCCGGAAGCGTATGTGCCGGAAATCGCCACGACTTTGCAAAACATCGGCCGTCTGGATCGACTCCAAAACCGGATGAACGAAGCGACCCAGCACTATGAGGAGGCATTGAAGATTCTCCGTCAATTAGCGCAGCAAAATCCGAACAGGTACCTGGGAAATTTGGCGATGGCGCTGAATGATTTTGTGCTCCTGGAAGCAACCCAGGGCCGGATGGATGAAGCTCACCAACACGGTGAGGAGGCGTTGAAGATTCACCGGCTGCTGGCGGAGCGGTACCCGGACGCATGTCTGCCGGACTTGGCCATGACGCTGAACAACTTGGGGAGCGTGGATCGATTTCAGAACCGTATGGACGAAGCCCGCCAGCACTTCGAGGACGCTCTAAAGATTTTCCGTCAACTGGCGGAGCAGAATCCGGACGCATATCTGCCGGACGTGGCCCTGACTTTGAACAACCTGGGGAAACTGGATGGAGTCCAGAACCGGATGGACGACGCCCGCCAGCACTTCGAGGATGCTCTAAAGGTTTACCGTCAACTGGCGCAGCTATCTCAGGACAAGTACGCACCGGATCTGGCAGGGACTCTGGAAAACCTGGGTTTCCTCGATCGACTCCAGAACCGGATCGAAGAAGCCCGCGCCCACTACCAAGAAGCCTTGACGCTCTACCGCAAGCTGTCCCAAGGCGACCCCAGCAAATATGCCGGTGACGTTGCCAGAGTCGAAGCGGGCCTGGGGGGACTAGAAAAGAAAGCTCCCTCTAGATAGAGTAAACGGAATGAGCCGCGCCAAGACTCTGTCGAGAACACACGCCCAAGCCGGCAAGAGGCCGGACCCAAAAACGCCTGCGGCCACAGGGCCGTTCCTGGCCGGCAAGACGCTGAATATTATTCTCTGCGTTGCGCTCGCGCTAGCGACAATCGCATTTTACAGTCCGGTGAGCGGCCATGGCTTTCTCAAATTCGACGATCAGGATTACGTCACCGCAAACATCCACATTCATGGCGGCTTGGCTTGGAGCACAATCAAGTGGGCATTCACGTCCACAGAGGCGGCGAATTGGCATCCGCTGACCTGGCTTTCCCATGCACTCGACTATCAGCTCTTTGCTCTGAATCCGGCGGGCCATCATTGGGACAGCGTGCTGATCCATGCGCTCAATGCGGTGTTGTTATTTCTGCTGTTGGAGTGGGTCACGAAGCGGGTGGGGCCGAGCCTGCTGGTGGCGGCGCTGTTCGCCTTGCATCCGATCAATGTGGAGTCGGTAGCCTGGGTAGCGGAGCGCAAGAACGTGTTGAGCACGCTGTTCTTTTTCTTGGCGATCGGCGCGTATGTGCGGTACGCGCAGAAACCGGATTGGCGGCGCTATCTGCTGATGGCGGCGCTGTTTGCCGCGGGGCTGATGGCCAAGCCGATGGTCATCACGCTGCCTTTTGTATTGCTGCTCCTGGATTATTGGCCGCTGGAGAGAGGGCCGCTTAATGGAGCCCAGATCGGCCCACCCACCTCTAGCGGCGTGCCGCGTATGGAGTTCTCGAGGCTGGTGCTGGAGAAAGTGCCGCTGCTGTTTCTTTCGGCTTTGAGTGCGGCGATCACGGTAAAGGCGCAGGGACACGCGGTTCGCAGCTTGCATCAGTTCCCGCTCGCTGTACGAATTGAGAATGCCGTTGTGACCTATGGGCTGTACCTGTGGAAAACGATCTGGCCAGTGCGACTTGCTCCGTTCTATCCACATCCCGCAATTGCACTCCCGGTGTGGCAATGGATTCTAGCGGCGGTGGTTTTGATCGGTGTCACCGCGCTCGTAATAGCATTTCGCCGCAAGCGCTACCTGGCGGTTGGATGGTTCTGGTTCTTGGGTACTTTAATTCCGGTCATCGGCCTGGTGCAGGTGGGAGATGCCGCTATGGCGGACCGTTATGCCTACATTCCGCTGATCGGAATCTTCGTGATGATTGCCTGGGGTCTGGACGATTGGGCGGAGGCGAAAACAGTCGGCACGGATTGGCGGGTAATCCCGGCATTGTGCGTGTTGACAGCGCTCGGCTTCGCGACCACCCGCCAATTGAGCTGCTGGGAAAACGAGTACACCTTGTGGGCGCACACAGTGGCGGTGACGGAGCGGAATTCTTTTGCTTATGACGCCTTGGGGGCTACGCTCATGAACCCCGACTTGGCAATGGCTGCGAGTAACCTGGAGGGCCTGGATACAGAGCAGAAGCGGATGGACGAAGCTCGCCGCCACTTCGAGGAGGCTTTGAAAATTTATCGTCAGTTGGCGCAGCAGAATCCTAACGCATATCTGCCAGACATGGCCGCGGTATTGAACGACTTGGCGCACCTGGATCGACTCCAGAACCGGATGGACGAAGCCCGCCAGCACTATGAGGAGGCCTTGAAGATTCGCCGACAACTGGCGGAGCAGAATCCGGGCGCGTATCTGCCCGGCTTAGCTAGTGCGCTGAATGACTTTGCGCTGCTGGATGCAGTCCAGAACCGGATGGACGAAGCCCGCCAGCACTATGAGGAGGCCTTGAAGGTTCACCGGCAACTGGCGGAGCAGAAGCAGGACGCATACCTGCCGGACATGGCCATGACGCTGAACAACTTGGGGAGCGTTGATCGACTCCAGAACCGGATGGACGAAGGCAGCCGGCACTTCGCGGACGCTCTAAAGATTTACCGGCAACTGGCGGAGCAGAATCCGGACGCGTATCTGCCGGACGTGGCCCTGACTTTGAACAACCTGGGGAAGCTGGATGGAGTCCAGAACCGGAGGGACGACGCGCGTCAGCGCTTCGAAGAGGCCTTGAGAATTTACCGTCAACTGGCGCAGCAAGATCCGGACAAGTACCTGCCGGATGTGGCAGGGACGCTGAACAACCTGGGTTTCCTCGATCGACTCCAGGACCGGATCGAAGAAGCCCGGGCCCACTACAACGAGGCATTGGATCTCTACCGGAAGCTGCTGCAACGTGACAGCAAATATGCCGGTGACGTTGCCAGGGTCGAAGCGAGCCTGGAAGAGCTGGGGAAAAAAAGCCCCCTCTCGATAGAGTGGATGCAATGAGCCACGCCAAGCCTCTGTCGAAAACACACGCCCAAGTCGGCAAGAGGCCGAAGCCACGAACGCCTCCGGCAAGAAGGCCATTCCTGGCCGGCAAGACACTGAATATTATTCTCTGCGTTGCGCTCGCGCTAGCGACAATCACGTTTTACAGTCCGGTGCGCGGCCACGCCTTTCTCGTCTTCGACGATCACGATTACATCACTGCAAATTCCCGCATTCATGGTGGCTTGGCCTGGAACACCATCAAGTGGGCATTCACGTCAACAGAGGCGGCGAATTGGCATCCGCTGACCTGGCTTTCCCATGCACTCGACTATCAGCTCTTTGCTCTGAATCCGGCGGGCCATCATTGGGACAGCGTGCTGATCCATGCGCTCAATGCGGTGTTGTTATTTCTGCTGTTGGAGTGGGTCACGAAGCGGGTGGGGCCGAGCCTGCTGGTGGCGGCGCTGTTCGCCCTGCATCCGATCAACGTGGAGTCGGTGGCCTGGGTGGCGGAGCGCAAGAACGTGTTGAGCACGCTGTTCTTTTTCTTGGCGATCGGCGCGTATGTCTGGTACGCGCAGAAACCGGATTGGCGGCGCTATCTGCTGATGGCGGCGCTGTTTGCCGCGGGACTGATGGCCAAGCCGATGGTCATCACCCTGCCTTTTGTCTTGCTGCTGTTGGATTATTGGCCTTTGCAAAGAACGCCGCTGGATGGAGCGCAGAACAGTCCGCCTTTTGCCGCCGTGCCGCGGGCGGCGGTCTCGACGCTGTTGCTGGAGAAAATCCCGTTGTTCTTGCTTTCGGCCGCCAGCGCCTGGATCACGCTAAAGGTGCAGCGATCCGGACTGGCGATGCGCAGCTTGCATCAGTTCCCGCTCGCCGTACGAATTGAGAATGCCGTGGTGGCCTATGGGCTGTATCTGTGGAAAATGCTCTGGCCCGCGCGGCTGGCTGTGTTCTATTTCCACCCCGCAAATGCGCTCCCGGCGTGGCAATGGATTCTAGCGGCGGTGGTTTTGATCGGTGTCACCGCGCTCGTAGTCGCCTTTCGCAGCAAGGGCTACCTTCCGGTTGGATGGTTCTGGTTTCTGGGTACCTTGGTTCCGGTGATCGGCTTGGTGCAAGTGGGAGATGCCGCCATGGCGAACCGCTATGCCTACATCCCGCTGATCGGGATCTTTGTGATGATCGCCGGGGGTCTCGCCGATTGGGCGGAGGCAAAAGAAATCCGCGCGGGTTGGCTGGTAGTTCCGGCATTGTGCGCGTTGACGGCGCTGGGCTTCGCGACCAACCGCCAGTTGAGCTACTGGGAGAACGATTACACCTTGTGGTCGCACACGCTGGCGGTGACGGAACGGAATCCTTTTGCGCAGGACGCCATGGGCTCAACCCTAATGGAACCTGAGGTGGCCGCAACTCTCAGCCGCCTCGGGAAATTCGGCACAGACCAGGAGCGGCTGGAGGAAGCCCGCCGCCACTATGAGGAGGCTTTGAAGATCCGCCGGGAGCTGGCGCAGAAAATCCCGGCCTCATACCTGCCGGACATGGCCACGACGTTGAACAACCTGGGGAACCTGGCGCGGGCCGAGAATCGGATGGACGAAGCCCGCCAGCACTATGAGGAGGCCGTCAATATCCACTATCAACTGGTGCAGCTAAACGTAGAACCCTACCTGCCGGACATGGCCACGGCGCTGAACAGCCTGGGTTCTTTGGAAAGAGCCGAGAAGCGAACGGACGAGGCCTATCCACACTTCGAGGAGGCTTTGAAAATCTACCGTCAGTTGGTGCGGCAGAACCCCGGTGCCTACCTGCCGGGCTTGGCCATGACACTGAACAACCTGGCAGTTTCGGAGAAAGACCAAAACCGGTTGCCCGAAGCCCGCCAGCACTACGAAGAGACTTTGCAGATTCGCCGTCACTTGTCGCAGCAGGATCCGGACAAATACTTGCCGGATGTGGCCATGACGCTCAACGACCTGGGAAACCTGGATGGAATCCAGAACCGGACGGAAGAGGCGCGTCAGCACTATGAAGAGTCCGCGAGAATTTACCGGCAACTGGCGCAGCAAAACCCGGGTGAATACCTGCCGTATGTGGCAGGGGCGCTGAATAACCTGGGGTTCCTGGACGGGAGACAGAACCGGATCGAAGAAGCCCGCGCCCACTACAACGAGGCATTGGATCTCTACCGGAAGCTGCTGCAACGTGACAGCAAATATGCCGGTAACGTCGCCAGGGTCGAAGCCAGCCTGGAAGAGCTGGCAAAAATGCGCCCTGCCAAATAGGTAAGCCGCTGTCGCGAGCGCCCATGGGCCTGCGGCCAGCGCGCCCGGAAACTACCATCAACTTCGCGCAAACTGGGCCGCGCAGGCGAGCTCATCCCCCGAGCAGCCCGTGGTGAAAGTGAGAGCCCGCAGTTTCACCATCAATTTACCTGATTTTGTCATCCCGAGCGCAGCGAGGGATCTGTAGTTTGCCGCGAAAATGCAGATCCCTCGCTGCGCTCGGGATGACAATTCATGAATAGTGTTACCCATCCGCTGCGCGCCGACTTCCACCACGGGCTGCTAGCCCCCGTTGCCCAAGGATGAGCTTTCCGGTCACAAGCTTTCGAGCACCAGCTTCAGGTAGTCCCAGAAACTCGCGACCGACGAAATCTGGACGCGCTCGTTGGGGCTGTGGGGACCCACGATGGTCGGGCCGAAAGAAATCATCTCCATGCCGGGATACTTTTCGCCGATGACGCCGCACTCCAAGCCAGCGTGCATGGCGAGCAGCTTGGCCGGTTCGCCGAAAAGTTTCTTATGGACTTCCTGAAGCTTGCGCACGATTTCGCTGTTGGGCTCGGGTTTCCAGCCGGGATATTTGCCGGCGTGCTCGACTTCGAAGCCGGCCAGGCGGCACACGGTCGCAACCATGCGGACGGCAGCCATCATGCTGCTCTCGATGGCGCTGCGCTGACTGGTGACAATCTCGACCACGCCGGCCCTGGTAGTGACGGTGGCGAGATTGGTGGAGGTCTGCACCAAGCCCGGGACATCGGGGCTCATGGCGATAACGCCATGATGCAAGCTCGCGAGCAGGGCCACGGTTTGCTTCGCGCCGGCCGGATCCAGCACGTTTGCCGGACGCTCGGCTTTCTCGACCGTGATTTGCAGAGCGGAATCGAATGCACCCAAGTCGGTCTTATAACTGGCTTCGGCTGTAGTTACAAGCGATCTTAGTTCACTCTCGCGAGCGGGATCGGCGAGCACTACGGCTGCCGCTTCGCGTGGAATCGCATTCTGCGCGCTGCCGCCGTTGATTTCGGCGATTTCGACGGGAAGGCGGTCCAGCAAAACCTGGAGGACGCCACCGAGGATGCGCAGGGCATTGCCGCGGCCCTGATGGATATCGACGCCGGAGTGTCCGCCTTTCAGTCCAGACACCTTGATGCGCCAGGCCGATCCCGCGCCCGCCGGACGAAGCGCGACCTTGCGTCGAGCCGTCGTTTTGATGCCGCCCGAGCAGCCGATGCAGAGCGTTCCCATGTCTTCGTTGTCAAGGTTGAGAAAATATTTGGACTTGAGCACGCCGGCGGGGAACTCGGAGGCGCCGGTGAGTCCGCTCTCCTCGTCGATGGTGAACGCGAACTCGAGGGGGCCGTGGGCAATATCGGTGCTCTCCATCACGGCCAGGGACGCGGCCACACCGACTCCGTTGTCGGCGCCCAGGGTCGTGCCATCGGCCTTGAGCCAGTCGCCGTCTTTGACCACCTTGATGGGATCGGTATCGAAGTTATGAGCCGTGCCTTCGTTCTTCTCGCAGACCATGTCGAGGTGGCCCTGGAGGAGGGCCATGGGCGCGCGCTCGCGTCCGGGCCGCGCGGGCTTGCGGACCACGAGATTGCCGGCGGCATCCTGCGCGCATTCCAGGCCGAGCTTTGTGGCCACGGCGCGAATGTAGTCGCGGGCCGCGGCTTCTTTTGTGGAGGCGCGAGGAATGGATGTCAATTTGTCAAAGTGCTTCCATAAGGCTTGAGGTTCCAGGTCAGCGAGGGCAGGGTTCATGACACGCTCCGTAGCACAAGAGAATTTCAAAAAAGTTTCGCACCAAGTTTCGAACTAGGTTTCGCACCATCATACAGCGCGGAGCGAATGCTGGCGAGACGGGATGCCTGACCGGTGACGTAAAGTCGATTGTGTAAAAGCGAGAGGGTGTAAGTTGGCTTTTTGCCTGACAAGCAGAAGCCGATCCGAAAGGAGACCTACACCCCATGGCGAAGATAATCCCGATCACCGAGCATTTCCAACATTTTCTGGCGGAGATGAAGGAGAGTTTTTGGGGCGACCTGCAAGGCGAGGTGCAGCGGGCGGCCAAGAAGTTCTTCGAGTTGTTGAGCGAGCGGCAACGCGACCGGTATATGGTGGATCGGCGCTATGGCCGATCGTCGGCCCGCAAGGATCATCGCAACGGATACTACCTGCGGGATTTTGTCACCCGCTTCGGGACGTTGCGCTTGCGCATTGCGCGCAGCCGCAAACGCGGGTTCCTGCCCCAGGTCATCGGGAAGTTTCAGCGGCGGGCCGACGAGGTCTGCCTGCTCATCCGCGAAGCGTTCCTGCGCGGGATCTCGACGCGCCAGGTGGGACGGCTCGTGGGCACGCTGACCGGAGAAGTGGTGAGTGCGCAAACCGTCTCGCGGCTCACGCGCGACCTGGACGAAGCCGTGCGCCAGTTCCATCAGGCGCCGCTCGAAGACGAGTGGGCCTACTTGTTTCTGGATGGCGTGAGTTTGCGGGTGCGTCGGCCGAGCGGCCGGCAGCGGGTGCAGATGCTGGTGGCCTACGGCGTGCGGCGCGACGGCTCGCGGCAACTGTTGGCCTTTCTGCGCAGTTCGGGCGAAAGCCAAAGCGCGTGGGAGGGGTTGCTCGGGGACCTGTATCGGCGCGGACTGCGGGGCGAGAATCTGCTGCTGATCGTCACCGACGGCTGCGCCGGACTGGCGGCGGCGATTCCGACGGTCTACCCGCGGGTGCTGCATCAGCGCTGCTGGGTGCACAAGATGCGGAACATTCTGGAGCACGTGCGCAAGCGCGACTATGACGAAGTGAAACGGGATGCCCAGGCGATCTATGGGGCCGACAGCCGACGCCAGGCGGAAGCGGCTTTTCGTCACTTTCGCCGCCGCTGGCAGCGCGACTACGGTGCCATGGTGCGGCGACTGGAGCGCGATCTGCCCGAGTTGCTCTCGTTTTTCACCTTTCCCCGACACCTGTGGAAGAAGCTGCGCACCACTAACATCATCGAGCGCTGTTTTGTGGAGGTGCGAAGACGGACTCGGCCGATGGTGTGCTTTGTCAACGTTGCCAGCGTCGACCGAATCATCTATTCCATCTTCCAGCGCTTTAACCTGGAATGGAAAAACCGCACCCTCAAGCTATTTACACAAGCAGCTTGACGTCACCTGCCTGACCTGAGAATCTGTCAAAAACTGCTGGGTCTTGAAGGGTACGGGCTTCAGCCCGTACGTACAAGCGCAAAATGACAGCGGGCTTTAGCCCCCGAGGGGCGGCATGGCTCGCGAACCCTTTCCCTCAGCGACTGAAAGCCGCTTCTTTCTGTAGTATTGAACGGACGGGCTGAAGCCCGTCCCCTTCAAATCTTGAGTTTTTGGACAGGTTCTGAGAGCTGGTCTGCTGCTAAACTCTTGTCAGAACCGCGCTGAACTCAGCCGTTGACGGGAGCGTCTAAACTAACGTGTTCCCCAGACTTTTTCACATTGGCAGTTTCGAGCAGTCCACATACGGGTTCCTCGTCGCCGCGGGCGTGCTGATCGGGCTTGGGATCGGCGTGCGCAATTCGGAAAAGCGGGGCATCGACGGCGACGATGCGTGGAACTTTGGCATTCTCGTTGTGCTGGCCGGATTGATCGGGGCGAAGGTGCTTTACGTCGTCAACGATTGGAGCTCGTACGCCAACGACTGGCGCGAGATTTTCAGCGTCAACACGCTGCAGGCGGGAGGCGTATTTTCGGGCGGGCTGATTGCCGCGCTGCTAATGGCGGTATGGTACATGCGGCGCCACCACATGCCGATGCTCGGCACTACCGACGCTTTCGCTCCGGGGCTGGCCTTTGGCCACGTTCTCGGGCGCTTCGGATGTTTCTCGGCCGGCTGCTGTTATGGCAAACCGACCAGCCACTTCTGGGGCGTCGTATTCACGAATCCGCTGGCGTATTCCATCAGTGGGACCCCGCTCGGCGTCAGGATTGAACCGACGCAGTTGATCGAAGCGGCAGCCGAGTTCTGCAATTTTCTGCTGCTGACCTGGCTGCTCAAGCGCAAGCGGTTCGATGGGCAGGTGTTTGGCAGCTTCATGGTCCTGTACGGGATCGAGCGTTACTTCATCGAGTTTCTGCGCGGCGATCCCGGACGCGGCGAAGTATTCGGCGGGCTGATGACGGGAACGCAGTTGATTTCGATTCTGCTGGCCGTCGGCGGTGGATTGATCTGGTGGCTGCGAAGCGACACTCGGCAGCCGGCAGCCGGCGCTCGGAAATCGGGCCCTGCGCTTTAGAGACCTCCGGATAGCGATTGCATTCCAGCAGACGGTCCGGCGCTGGGCGAGGCGACCCCGTAGAAACAGGCTAAGCGCCGACAGCTATCCCGCTCTGGCGCAGAACGCGGGGTAATGGCACAATAGGCGCATGCGAAAACCTCTCACTTCTACCTTTCTATTGGCTGCGGGGATGATGCTGGCGGGAACTGGCTATGCCCAGCAGACTCCAGCAGCAAGCGCTCCGGCGGCAAAGACTCCAGCGGCTCCCGCAGCCCCAACTCCGAAGGCTGGAACCAAGGTAGGAACCGCAGGAACCAAAAAAGTGCCGGCCCGCTCAAAGCTGGTTCTGACCAATGGTCTGTGGTCGGGCAAGGCGGTCTTCAAATCTGGCGACGCTCCTCCGGAACCGCCAACCGATTCTACGGTCGTAGACGGGGACACGATTTCCTTTACGATCAAGCATCATGTGCTAACGGGCGAGGGCACGATTCCAGTTAATCAGTCGTGCAGAATGACAAAAGAGGTGGCCAATGCACAGCTACGGCAACACGGAATCCATGGCAGTGACGCTTCGGCCGTAGATAATATGACCATGTCGTCGGTGGTGGATCTCTCGAAGATCGTTCACTTTTCCGGCCCCAACAGTTTCGAGGCGACTTTTGAGGACCGCAAAGTGCGGCACCGGAAATATGAGGTTGTTGTAGAGGGTACATTCTTGTCTGGCAGCTCGGCCAGCGGATCGATTTCGGTGACGAGCGATTTCTGCAGTATTCCAACGGTTTACACATGGGAAGCATCCCCCCAACCGGCGAAGGAGACGGAAACGGCGGCGGAAGAGGCTGAATCCCCCGCAGCCACAACCGCGAAAGCAGCCGCCACGGAGCCGTTGGCATCGCGAAAAGAAAAGTTCAGCTACGCCCTGGGAATGAGCATCGGGGCAAGCTATTCCAAAGGCCTGAACATGCAGGCGCTGGAAGTGGATTGGGACCTGGTGGCTCAGGGAATGAAGGACGCCGCGGAGGGGACGGAAACGCGCCTGACAGAGGAAGAAGCGAAGGCCACGCTCGACGAGGTGCACGACGAACTCCTCAAACTGAAGGCGGCGGCGGCGAACAAAAGCGAAGGCGAAGCATTCCTGGCCGCCAACAAGGACAAAGAAGGCGTGGTCACATTGCCCAGCGGCTTGCAGTACAAGATCCTGACCGCCGGCACCGGACCGAAGCCCACGGCGCACGACTGGGTGATGTGCAACTACCGCGGCACGTTCATCAATGGCAAGGAGTTTGACAGCTCTTACAAGAAAGGAAGACCAGCAAAGTTTAATGTGGGTCGAGTGATCAAAGGGTGGAAGGAAGCGCTGCAATTGATGCCGGTGGGATCGAAATGGCAGCTCTTCATTCCTTCGGACCTTGCCTATGGCGCACGGGGAGAGCCGCACGCCGAAATTGCGCCCAATTCGACCCTGATCTTTGAGATCGAGCTGCTGTCGATCAAGAACAAGACGAAAGACGAGAAAAGTAAGGACGACAAGGGCACGGAACTCAAGAGCGACAAGCCCGCAGAAAAGAATTAAGGGTATCTTTGGCCGATGGAGAGCCGGGCGTCCCCGCCCGGCTTGGGTCCTTCGACTTTCCCCTCGGCTCCTCCACCCCACCGCGCCAAAAGCGGGCGCGCTGGGGGCCCGGTTCGCCCGAGGCTGCGGCGAAACGGGCAGGCCCACGAGGGTGCCCGCCCGCACACCAACAAAACCTCAGCAGGCCAACTGGTCGCGGGTCAGTCTCAGGCCGGTGAGGTTGCCGAGGATGGTCACGGCGATGTGCTCGGTGCGGAAAAATTCCTCGGCGGTTTGCTGGAGGTCTTCGATGGTGACGGCTTCGATGTGCGCGATGAGTTCGTCGAGCGAGTAGAAGCGGTTGTAATACATGTCCTGGCGGGCGAGGTTCGACATGCGGGCGGTCGAGGATTCGAGCGAGAGCATGAGACTGCCTTTGAGCTGGTCCTGGGAGCGGCGCAATTCCTCCGCGGGCACGGGAGTGGTTTTCAGGTTGCGAAATTCCGCGATGACGCATTCGACAACCTTGATGGCCGACGCGCGCGAGGTGCCGGCGTAAACGCACATACAGCCGGTGTCGCGATAGGGATTGAGGTCGCTGTAAATGGAGTAGGCGAGTCCCTGGCGCTCGCGGATGTTTTGAAACAGGCGCGAGCTCATGCCGCCGCCGAGCAGCGTGTTCAGGATGTAGGACGCATAGCGGCGTTCGTGGGCCATGGGGTGCGAGGGGACGCCGAGGCAAATTTGCACTTGCTCGAGCGCTTTCTTGTTGCGCAAGTTGATGCGGGAAAAAGTTTTGGGCGGGGGCGAGTGCAAGCCGTTTTCCGCCGCCTTCACGGGCGCAAAATATTTGGCGGCGAGTTCGACAAAGTGTTTGTGGTCGAGGTTGCCGGCGGCGCTGAGGATGAGATTGCCGGGAGCGAAGTGGTGTCCATAGAAGCGGGAGACCACGTCGCGCTCGAATTTTTTCACCGTGTCGCGCGTGCCCACGATGGGCAGGCCCAGGGCGTGGTTCTTCCAGAAACTCTGGGTGAAGATTTCGTGGACCAGGTATTCGGGATTGTCCTGGTCCATTTTTATTTCTTCGAGGATGACGCCGCGCTCCTTCACGATATCGCCGGCGTCGAAGACGGGATGGAGGACGAGATCGCTGAGGACATCCATGGCGAGGGGAATGTGCTCATCGAGAACTTTGATGTTGAAGCAGATGCATTCCTTGGCCGTGAAGGCATCCATATTGCCGCCGATGGAATCGACTTGGCGGGCGATGTCTTCGGCGGAGCGCGTCTGGGTGCCCTTGAAGACCATGTGCTCGATGAAATGCGAGATGCCGTTCCATTCCGAATCTTCGTCGCGCGAGCCGGACTTGAGCCAGACGCCGATCGCCACCGAGCGGATGTGCGGCATCTGCTCGGTGATGACGGTGAGGCCGTTCGGCAGCACCTCACGACGAATGTTGCGGGTCTCTCTTGCCATTACGCTTATACCGTTAGATTTCCAGCCAAGAAGCTCGGATCCAAAGTTAATGCCGGGGCGGGATGCTCGTACTATTCTCCCACAATCTGGGGCGGGGCGGGGAGGACTCAAGTTTAGCCTTATTTTTGTTAAACTTACGGCGATTATTCGGCGGCGGCGTTGCAGTGCCAGTACCGTGACCGCGTGATGATGACGGTGTGGAAAACGAATAGCGCCGGCATCCTTCGACTTCGCTCAGGACAAATCCTGCCGGCTGTCCCGAGGGCGTCTCGCCTTCGGCGCGGCGGGCGGGGACGCCCGCCGGACAGCCGCCGGGACGGCGGCGCTACTCTTAAAGTAGTGAAACGATACAAATCATCCGGTCACAGTACTAGACTCGGTATTACACTCTTTGGGGCCCAATGCTCCGCTGCCTTCGACCGTGAAGCTGGTGCCGTTACAGCGCGCCTGACCACAGCCGCGCAGTCTGTGGGGCGATGTATCATAATCACGGGCGTTCATGACGCGAGTCATAGACCCGAGAATCATGCGACGGCAGAATCGAAAAGGCCACTTCGCAAACAACAACTTAGCAAGCGACTCTTGAGCATTTTAAGGAGCAAGTCCATGGGCCCTATTGCCACCACTGTGAAGCCGGAACTGGTGCGGACGCTTCCTTCCGACGCCGCGCGCCAAATCCAATGGCGCTTCGCCGACCGCTACGACCTGCAGATGCTGGTGCAGTCGGTGCGCAGCGTGGCCCGCGGTCCGGTGGCGCGGCTGGTGGCTAGCGGCGGCCGCAATTCGCACGATTGGACTCCGGCCAAAAACGAACTGCTGAAGGCCTACGATGAGTCGGGCATCACGGCCGTCTTCATGGAACCCGAGGAGGGTGGATTTATCGCGGGCCCCAAGAACCTGGCGCTGGCGCTGGTGGCCTTTGAGCTGGCATGGGTGGACGGCGGGGCCGCAACCGGAAGCCTGGCGAGCTGTCTGGCTCTGTCGCCGATCCACGAGCGCGGCACGCCCGAGCAGCAAGAAAAATACATGCGGTTGGCCGCACCGCCTCAGGCCGGAGAGGACCGCAAACCCTGGCGGGGAGCTTTCTGCCTGACCGAGCCCATCCCTTACGTCGGCGTGGACACCGGCATGTTGAACGGAAAAATCGGCATTGCCGAGTGGAAAGATGGCGAAGAACCGATGTTGCAGGTGGAAAAGCGCGGGCGCTTTATCACCAATATTGGCTTTGCGAATTTCGTGACCGCGGCGGTCGATTCCGGCGATGAGCGCATCAAGGGAAGCTGCATAGTGATTCTGGAGGAAAGCGATCCCGGCACATTCGATCGCGGAACGCCGACGCGCAAGCTGGTGCATCAGCTTTCTTCGACCGGCGATCCGATCTTCAGCCTGCGCGTTCCGGCGGGCCGGATTGTCGGCGGCTACGACGTGAAAGACGGCGTCATCGTGCCGCGCTTCAACCATAGCGAGATCATCGAAGCCGTGTTCCGCCGCACGCGCGTGACGGTGGGCGTGATGACGGCGGCGAAGTTGCTCTCCGCGATCGAGCCGGTGATACGGTACCAGCGCGGGCGCTTCCGGGGCGCGGAAACGGCGGCGCCGGGATCTGTGCGCTATGAACTCGGACTGCAAGCGCGGCAAGACGCGCTGCATCGGCTGGCCGATGTGTGGGCGACGGGCGAGGCCAGCGCGTCGCTGGGATTTGCCGCGGCGCGGGCCTTCGATGAACTCGATCCGCTGGAACGCGAGGCTGACAAGCTGCTGGCGGCGCAGGGAGCCGCCGCTGGCCGGGCGCGCATGAAGGTGCTGCGCGAAGCCTCGGAACGGGCGGCGGAACTGGTGCGTTGGCCGGCGAGCGACCCCAACCAAGCGCAAATTGCCTCCGATCCGCTCATGCGTTTCGTTTTGCTGGACGCGCTGGCCGACGTGCTTTGCCCCGCCACCAAGCTCTGGAACACGGGCTGGGGCGCGCAAATGATGCGCGAAGCGGTCAGCCTGATGGGCGGCTACGGCATTACCGAAGATTGTCCCGGCTTTCTTGGCAACAAGTGGATGGATGCGCAGCTCGAAGCGACTTACGAGGGCCCCGAAGCGGTGCAGCGGCGGCAGCTCTCAATCACCATGGCCAACCCGGTTTTTCTCGCGCAGTTTAAGGAGTGGATCAAGGAAATGCGCGCCATCGCCACCGAGCGCCCCGGCACCGGCGCGTGTACGCTCGGAACCGCGATGGGTATGTGGCTGTGGACGCTGGAGCGTTTGCAGCGCTCGACCGACGCCGACGGCGGGCGTCTCTACCAGAGCGCCCGTCAAGGTGTGACCTTCCCCTTGGCCGACGCGCTCTGCTGGCTGCTCGCCGCGCGCTGCCAGATTTTCGACGCGCTCGAACTGGAGCGCCGTGGAGCCGGCGACCCTGGCGTTGCCGAGGGTTTGGCCGGCCTGGTGAATTTTATGACCGACCTCTGCCATGTGCAATCGGCGCGGGCCAGCGGAGAAGTGGCGCGCATCTGCGCCGAATTGGTCTTTGGCTACAATCGTCACCCCGCGTGGGACAAAGCGGGAAACCTGGGCTGCTATCAGCAGGATGAGTTGGATTCGCTCGAAGGCATTATTCCCGGCATCGGTTCCTACGGCTTGGATGTCATCGCGAACGACGGCTCGCATCCGAAAAAAGCCGGCCCCTGCGCCAAGTGCAATGGCGCCGAGCAATTTCTGTCATTGCAAACCAAGCTCTCCACTTGCCTCACCGGCTGCCGTCTGGCGAAGGACCGCGCCGCCGAGGCGATATCGAAGATCATGATTCCGGAGGCGCTGGATTACCCCGCATGATGAAGCGCCTGAGAAGCCAAATGAAGTGCTTGAGAATCCAGCACCGGATGGGTAACTGAGTTTAGTCCAGCGCCGGGAAAAAGCTTTTTATGAATTGTCATCCCGAGCGGAGCGAGGGATCTGCAGTTCGCAGCAAAATGCAGATCCCTCGCTCCGCTCGGGATGACAAAATTGGAGTTTCACGACAGGCTCATGAGCGCCGATTCCCAAGAACCTGCCGCCATCGAGCGGCAACAGATGGAGGTTGACATTGCTTGCGTGGGCTTCGGCCCCGCCATGGGCGGTTTCCTCGCCACGCTCAGCCGCAGCCTGCTCAATCCCGATGGCTCGGTGCGCTTGGAGAGTGCGATATCCCCCGGCCTGCCTCTGCAAGTGATTTGCTACGAGCGCGCCGACGGGCTGGGCTTCGGAGTCTCGGGCGTGGTCACGCGGGCGCGCGGCATCCGCGGCAGTTTTCCCGGCGTTGACCTCACTCAGGTTCCGATGTCGGTCGAGGTGAAGAAAGAAAAGCTCATTTACCTGCTCGATCCCGTGCGGGCGAGCCGCCGGTCGTTTTCATTCAAAGTTGCAGACCGCGTGCTGCGCTCGTTCGGCTTCCTGTTCGGGCTGAAGCACGATGCCTTCGAGCTGCCCTATACTCCGCCTTTCATGCGCAAACACGAGGGCTTCGTGCTCTCGCTCGGCCAGCTCAACCAATGGGTCGGCGATCAAGTGGCAGCGTCCGGCTTGGTGCAAATCTGGCCCGGCATGCCGGTTGCCGAACCTCTCATCGAAGGCGATGCCGTCACCGGCGTGCGACTCGCCGATCAGGGCACCGATCTTCTTGGACGCCCGGAGCCGGGTTTTGTGCCGGGCATGGATCTGCGCGCCGCGCTAACCGTTGTTGGCGACGGGCCCGTGGGAGCGGTCGGGCGCAAGATCGACGCTCATCTCGGAATGCCCGAAGGCCACGGCTCCCGCGAATGGGCGCTGGGCATGAAGATGGTCGTCGAACTCCGCCAAGAGAACGGAGAAGGTAGCGGGCTCGAACCCGGCACCGTCCTCCACACCATCGGATTTCCCGAGCCGGAAATTTTCGGGTTCCTCTACGTTCATCCTGGAAATCTGGCTTCGGTCGGCATTTTTGTTCCGTCGTGGTTCCGCAGTCCGATCCGCACGGGATATCGTTATCTCCAGCATTTCATGCTTCATCCTTATCTGTGGCGTTATCTGGAAGGCGCCACGCTGAAGTCCTGGGGAGCGAAGTCGCTGCAAGAATCGGGCCGCCAGGGTGAGCCCTTTCTCGCGGGCAACGGTTATGCCCGCATTGGCGAAGGATCGGGAAGCACGAACGTGCTCGCCGGGTCTGGAGTAGATGAAGCTTGGACCACAGGCGTGCAACTGGCGGAAGCGGTCATCGAATTGACGGAGCAAAAGCGCGCCTTCACTCGCGAAAACCTGGAAACGACGTACGTGCGCCGCCGCCGCGCGAGCTGGGTTGACGACGAGTCGAAGGTCGCCGCCCAAGCGCGCAACGGATTCCAGAAAGGCGTGGTCACCGGAATGATCGGCATGGCCATTGCTGGCATGTCGGGCGGGCGTTTTGCGCTGCGCTCGCGTCCCGTGCCCAGCGCGCTGCCCTCGCTCGAAGAGGTGTACGGCTCGCGCATTCCGCCGGCCGAGCTGCAGCAGATTCGCGAGGAATGCGCCGCCCAAGGCGTTTCGCTGCACGACCGCATCATGGACCGCTGCGGTTGGCCGCCCATTCCCATGGATGGCAAGCTGTTCATCTCGCACCAGGACGCGCTGCTCATGGGCGGAGGCGTGCAAGCGCCGCCGGGCTATGCGAACCATGTGTGCTTTCCGCGTCAGCAAATCTGCCGCGCCTGTGACACCAAGTTGTGCGTGGAAATGTGCTCGGGCCAGGCCATTACTCGCAGCGACAATGAAGATGGCGTGCCCGCCTTCGATCGCGAAAAGTGCGTTTACTGCGGCGCCTGCCTGTGGAATTGCCAGGCCGACGCCGCCAAGGGAAATATAGAATTCAAGGCCGGCGCGGGAGGACTGCACTCGACGCTGAACTGAAGACAAGTGGAGAGCCGGGCGTCCCCGCCCGGCCGCGTAGACCCTAGTGCCGTAACTACGCGATGATTCTTACAATGGAGCGACGGGCGTCTCGACCGTCCCGCCGGGCGGGGACGCCCGGCTCTCCATTGGCAAATGTGAGTTACTAACTTGACAGGACTCGAATGACAAACGGATATCAAATCGTCGTCTGCGGCAGCATCGTGCCCGACCCGCTGCAAACCCTGGAGCCGGTCGCTACCCCAACCGGCCCCGCGCTCAAAAACGAAATGATGCTGCCCGCCGTGCTCGATCCCTGGGCGGCCCATGCCCTGTATGAAGCCGCCAACCTGGCATCGAAGGCCGCAGGCAGTAAAGTCTGGCTGGTGAGCGCGGGACCGAAAGCGAAACTCCAGCAAGTCATGATGACCATTGCCCAGCGCGTGAGCTTTGAATTGGTCCCGGTCGACGCGAGCGCCAGCGGTTTTGCCGACGCGCACGCGACCGCTGCGCTGCTCGCGGAAACAATTCAAAGCATCTCCGGACTCGATCGCTCGCGCTTGCTCGTATTCGGCGGCTGGGAATCGGCTTCGCGCGGCGCTGGCGCCACCATGCAGTTGGTCGGGGAGCGGCTTGAGATTCTCGACCAGTTTCAAGGCGTCGACCAGTTGACTATTCAAGCCGATGGCTCGCTCGAAGTGCTGGAGCGCATCGAAGGCGGGCGGCACCAGGTTTCGGTCTGCTCGGGCCCCCCTGCTTTGTTCGGTTGGGCGACCGGCAATCTGCCGGAGCCGCGCAACAATCCTCAAGTCGGAATGGCGAACATGCGCACGGTGATGCCCGCGCTGCAAAAAGCGAAGTCGGTGCCGCTGGCGGCTGGTGGATTGCATTTCCTGAGCGCAAGCCCGCCGAAACAACAGCGCCAGACGCGCGTGGTAAAAGATTTATCGCCCGACCAGATCGCCCAAGAACTTGCGGAATGGATTGGCAAGTAGAAAACAAAATCAACATTCCAAACGCAGCCCCTAAAGGGGCGATTGGGATGGAACGATTTACGGCATCGCTAAAGCGATGCCCTGATACGAAGCGTAATTATTTTGGCCGCTTATTTAGCAACCCGTGGCGTAGGTCAGATTCGTATCAGGGCATGCCTTCAGGCATGCCGCATACGGATTAACATCAATGCGCCTTCAGGCGCTGGATTTTGATACCGGAGATTAAAACTCTAATGTCACAAAGCATTCTATTTCTAGCGCACGTTGCGGAAGATGGCAACACGCTCCCCAAGGCGTCGTATGAGGTTCTGGGCGCTGCCGTGAAATTGACGAAGCAGCTTGGCGCACGTTTGACCATTGGCTTAATCGGCGAGGACGTGTCTGCCGTGGCGGAAGCGATCGCCGCCGCCGGAGCCGATCGAATTCTCGCGGTCACGGGGCCAGACTTCGCGGCCGCGCGCTACTCGAGCGATGCGGCGGCGGCGGAAGCCATCTGTCGCGCCGCCGGAGCCGAATTGATTCTCGCGCCTGCAACGTCACGCTTCATGCGCGTATTGGCGGGAGTGGCGCACCGCCTGAACGGATGCGTGGACACGCATGTCACCGCGCTCGAAGCCAACACTATTGACGGCGAACTGCGCGCCACACGCTGGCACTATCGCCAGCGCATCGAAGCCGTCATTCGCCGCGACCCGCGCCCTTGGATCGTGTTGCTCGAATCCGGCTGCGAAGCGGCTTGGGTCAACGAAGCAATGGCCAACGAAGCAACGGCCAACGCAACCACGACAGGAGCGCCCGGCGCGGCCCAAGTCGAACAAATTCCAGTCGCACTTCCGCCAGCCGCCGCACGAACCGCCGTCAGCGGAGTTCGCGCTCCGAAAAGCGACGCGCAAACCATCCGCCCCGACGCCGACCTGTTGTTTGTCGCGGGCGCGGGCTGGACCAAGAAGCAGGCTGACGGCAAGCTTCATGCCGCCGAAGCGGAAACCCTGATTCTCGGCTTCCTTCGCGCCTCGGGCGCATCGCTCGGCGGCAGCAAATCGCTCGTAGATCAATCGGAAGAAAGTCAGGCGGTGCTCGGCTTCATGACCCATCTGAACCAGGTGGGCCAGACTGGATCGACGCCGCGCCATCCCAAAGGTTTGTCCACCTGTTGCCATGGCGAGGAGCCGCATGTCGTGGGCTGGCGTTTCATCGGCGAGCGCCGCGCAGTGAATCTCGATCCGAATTGCGGCTGGGCGCGGGGCAAAGCGGACGTGCTCTACGTGGCCGATGCCTTTGCAGTGCTGGCCAAATTGAACGCTCTTCTCCTCCAGAGACAAACATCCAGCTTGCAACCAAAACCTTAGCGCATGGGGAGCGCGTACCTGAGGCCGCCATGGGCTAGAGATTGTCGACTCCGCAGCCCAATTTAATCGGCGCCTCCCGGGTGGTTTTTTCCGCCAAGCGGCAAGAAATTGCACAGTCCGGGCGTGGACAATCCGTACTGGAAGCCCGTAAACCGTAGAAACGACATGTGATTCTGGTATTTTCCGGCCTCCGGGCCGAGCGGCGGCCCGATTGCGAATAATCAAGATGTTGTCTATAAAAATGGTAGACATGGTGGAGAAAATATGGATATAATTTCTTGAAACGGAACATGAATTTTCACGGCACGGCAATATTTCGATAACTTGTTTTTGCTAAATTCGTGAAGCTGGGGGCCGAACATGGAAAAACGCTTGATTTATTTCGATAATGCTGCAACCGTTTGGCCGAAGCCGGAGAGTGTTTACAAGTTCATGGACCAGTTCTACCGCACGCACGGTGTGAACCCCGGGCGAAGCGGTTACGACCTGGCGATTGAAGCCGGTTCCTTGCTGACCAACCTGCGCAAGCGTTTGACCAAGTTTTTTGGCGGCGACGAAGACACGCCGGAACGGCTCATCTTCAGCTACAACGTCACGGATGCGCTGAACCTGGCGATCCCCGGGCTGATTGGCAAGGGCGACCACGTGATCACGACCAACCTGGAGCATAACTCCGTGATCCGTCCGGTCAATCACATGGTCCGCGACTACGGAGCGGAGGCGACCTATCTGCCGTTCAACTCCGCGGGCTTCATCGAACCCGACGCGGTCAAGCGGGCGATTCGTCCGAACACGAAAGTGCTGATTGTCAATCACGGCTCCAACGTCATCGGCACGGTGCAGCCTCTGCGCGAATTGGGGCGGCTTTGCCGGGAGCACGGCATAATTTTCCTCGTAGACACGGCGCAAACCGCTGGCGTGGTTCCCATCAACATGAAAGAAATGAATATCGATGTGGTCGCGTTTACGGGCCACAAGGCACTGATGGGCTGCATGGGCATCGGCGGTCTTTGTATCCGCAAGCATGTTGAAATCGCGCAAGTGCGCGCCGGCGGCACCGGAGTGCGCTCGGTCGAGCCCTACCATCTGGAGGAGTATCCGTGGCGGTTCGAGTACGGCACTCCGAACATGGTGGGAGTGGCGTCTCTTTGGGCCGGCCAGGACTGGCTTGACGAAAACGGAATCGAAAAGGTGCACGCGCACGAGATGAAGCTCGCCAAACAGTTGGTGGAAGGTTTGCGCAAGATCGATGGTGTGCGGCTGTACTGTTGCGATCAACTCGAGAACCATCTCGCGACCGTTATGATGAACGTGGAAGGCGTCGATCCGGGCAACGTCGGAATCATGCTCGATGTCGACCATGACATTGCGACCCGCACCGGTCTGCATTGCGCGCCGCTCGTGCACAAGCAATTGGGGACGGTAGACACGCACGGCGGCGTCCGCTTCTCGGTGGGCGCGTTCAATACGGAGAAGGAAGTGACGGCCGCGATCCATGCCGTCTCCGAGATATCAAGCTGGGCGCGCGAACGCGCTCGCAAGCCGGAGCGCGATGCCGTGCGGATTGCAACTCCACAACCCCTCGGGGTGACCGCGTAGCCCGGACTGCGCCCTCGGCCCAGTCCGTCAGCGTGGCATAAGCAATCGAAGCCTGAGTTATTGCATCCAGGCTTGCAACACCTCCGTTTATCTGAAAATCGCGGGCGCGGGCTGGGAGTCTTCCGTTAGTTCCAATATCTGCGCCATGAAATGCAGCAGCTTCCACTTGTCGGAGAGAGACAATTTCTCTTCCATGGAAACGTGGCTGATGGCCGGGCTGATGAGCGCGGATTTCAGGGCAGCGGGTGGAACGTCGCGCTGCAACCACAGCAGTTCCGACGGCGGGATCACATTGTCGGCCGCGCCGTGCAGAAGCAACACCGGCACCTGTAACGCCCCAAGATTTCCGTGAGGAGAAACCGGAGCCATCTCCGCCCGGTGGCGGACGATGGCCGCGCCGATCTCACCGGCCAGCGCTTCCACACGATGGTTGTAAAGCAATTCCATCTTCCGGCGAGAGCCGGGGCTGAGCTGTCCGGCTTGTTTTCGCGACTCGTCGACTTTTTCCCACAACAGCAGCCGGAGAGCTTCGTGGGCCGCGGGAACGTCGGCAGGCGGAAAGAAATCGCCGACATGCGAATAGATCAAGACCAGCGCTCCGTACTCGTGGGCCTTCATGTGCAGAATGGTGCCGTCGGGCCGCGCGATATTGTTCGCGATTAGGAATTGAGACACACGTTCCAGATCGTCGTGCGCTCCGACCGAAACGACAAAGCGAATGTACGGCACAAAACGCGGATCGGCTGCCGCCAACAGCGACAAGCCTCCAGCAAAGCTCAGGCCGAGCACGCCAACCTTTTGCCCAACCTGCGCGGAAAGCGCGCGGGCCGAATAGCCAATGAGGCCGATTGAAGTGCGGTCCACCTGGTAATCGGCGAGAGACGGCAACTCCGGCGTCAGGACGCGGATGCCGCTTGCAGCGAGAGCGCGAGCAAAGGCGACGAGGCGCGGCTCCTCGATGCCGAGATGATGCACCCCATGCACGAGGACCATGCCAGGAGCATGGGGCCGGTACTTGGGAATGTACAGTCGCGCACGGATGGGCCCAGACGGAGTGGGCACCTCCGTCAGCACTTCTTCGATGGGATGGGCGCTGAGGTTGGCCAGCGCTCCCGGATGTTGGGGGGCTTGTACGCGCAACAGCACCCCAGCGGCGCGAAAATAGATCCAGCCCGGACGAGGGAGTGCCAGAAGCGCCACGACGGCGAGGAGAAACACAAAAAATCCCATGACCCGGCGGCGCTGCTGTTGAAGAGCGGTGATCATCTGTTTGGGCTGACCGTGTAAGTATATCGTCAAGCAGCGGGAAGAAACGGCGGGAAATTTCTGCGCTGGCGATTCCAAGGCCTGCCGTAGGAGACCGAAGCGAGCGCTCGGATCGAACGGCGAACCAGATTAACCCATCGCTTCCGCAAAATTAAGAAGAACTTGGGTGCGCGACGCGAGGCGCGAAGCGGCGCGCCGCATCCAGAAAGCCCTTGGCCCATGCGGGAGTGGCCAGAGCGTGTAAGTGGGTATAACCCGCCATTACATTGCTTGTAACAACAAAGTCGCGTTTCTCGAAACATCCCACGCCTCGCAGCACGGCGCAAGCGGTCGGGACCGGTTCATTCCCCGGAGAAATGCGCGAGTAATGAAACTCATGTCCGCGGAGAACGAGCCCGGCGGGGAAGAACGGGTTCACGCTGTCCACAAGTAACTCGCTGTAGCCGTGGCCTTGGGGCGCGTCGAAGCCTTCCACGTCAAAAGGAAACACTCCGGCCATCGGATAAGTCCTGCCTCCCCAGCTCAACGTTTTAGCCAGCAGGATCAACCCCCCACACTCGGCGTAAATGGGCAGACCTCCGAACGCGGCTTGCCTCACCGACTCCAGAAAGCTCCTGTTTGACGACAGCGATTCCGCGTGCTTTTCTGGAAACCCTCCTCCGATATACAGCGCGCTTAGCGCTTGCGGCAGGGCACTACTCTGAAGCGCGGAAATTGGGATAAGTTCGGCGCCTTCCAGCTCTAACTGCTCCAGATTCTCCGGGTAATAGAAACTAAACGCGGAGTCGCGCAGATAGCCGACCTTGACGTCCTTCGCCGCCGCAATCGAAATTTCCGTGGGGCCAGTCTCAAACAAAGGCGCGCCCCGCGCGATCGAGACGATGGCATCAAGATCGAAGCCCTCCGCCAGTTTCAACAAGTCTTCCTGGATTTGCGCGGTCCCAGCGCGTTCTTGCGGGGGAACCAATCCGAGGTGGCGCTCGGGCAGCGGGTTGACCGCAGCCTTGCGAACTGCGCCAACGACAGGGATGGCACATGAAAGTTCAATCGCCTCGCGCAGGATTAGCTCATGCCGCTGGCCGCTCACATTATTCAGAATGACGCCGCGCAGCGGAAGCTCGGGATCGAGCGCTCGGCATCCTGCGACAAAAGCAGCCGCCGTGCGCGTGACTTTTGTGGCATTGACGACGAGCAGCACCGGAGCGGCGAGGCAGTGGCTGAGCGCGGCGCTGCTGTGCGTGCCGGCAGCGTCAAATCCGTCGAACAGGCCGCGATTGCCTTCGATGAGGTTGATGCCATCCGCGATGGCGTTGCGGGAGAACCCGGTATTGACAAACGAAGCGCGGACAATATCCCGGCCCATCAGGTAAGTGTCGAGATTGCGCGCGGGGTAAGATGCCGCCCAACCGAGCCAGGCGGCGTCGATATAGTCCGGGCCCTTCTTAAATGCGCGTACCTGAAATCCCGCGCGGCGCAGGGCCAGCAGGAGCGCGAGCGAAATCAGCGTCTTGCCCGAGCCGCCGGACATGCCGGCAATCAGCAGGCGCGGCATGGGGCTGGGGCTGGAACGAAGGCCGGTCACAGTTCGGCGCCGGGCTGGGGCGGAAGCTGGATGAAAGAGCCTCCGAGATAGCTGTAAACACAGCGGCCGGAGTCGATCAAGATTCGCAGGGCCTTCTTGCAGTCGTCTTTGCTGCAAGCTGCGCCGTGTTTGGCAATCAGCTCCTTGGCCAGATCGCCGGGTTTCATGTTTCTCTTCCCGGCGCACTCCGCAACCAGTTGGTACATATCTTCCGCCAGCGTCTCAATTGAAACCGATTTTGTGTCTGTCATTGCAGGACATCTTTCTCGCAGGTTGCGGCACTTATGCAGTTCTTCTCTTCCAGACTTAGCGTGTCGCCTGCGGGCCGGTCGGAAATAGTAACAGCGATAGGAACGGCGTGAATCAAGGGACCGCCGCTCGTGTGCCGTCCTATATGTTGTTGATGATGTTTCAATTTGTCGCGCAGGCGCACGGCCTCGCCAATCACAAGTGTGGCCGGAGGCTCGATGGCTGCATGGCGAGCTTCGCCGGCAATCCCGCCGAGCGTTGACGTTATAACGCGCTCACTCTCCCAGAAGGCCATTTGAACGATTGCCGCCGGAGTATCGTGCGCCAAGCCGGCAGCCATCAACTTACTGGTGATATGTTGCAGATTGTGAATGCCCATTAGAACGACTAACGTGTCAACCTTGCTCAGCGCTTGCCAATCCACGCGATCGTCATGCTCCGCCGCCTGATGGCCGGTTACGATGGCGACCGACGAGGCACGGTCACGGTGAGTAACTGCGATTCCGGCGCTCAACGGCGCGGACAAGCAGGAAGAAACTCCCGGGACCACTTCGAAGGGAATTCCATGCTCCGCAAGATATTCGGCTTCTTCGCCGCCGCGGCCGAACAGAAACGGATCGCCGCCCTTGAGCCGCACTACCAGCCTGCCTTCGCGGGCCTTGCGGACGAGCAAATCGTGGATTTCGTCCTGGCGTGAACCATGCCTGCCCAGCGGTTTGCCCATGAAAATCCTTTCAGCGGAAGGTTTGGCCAGCGCCAGCACTTCATCCTGGATCAGCCGGTCGTACACGATTACTTCCGCGGTCCTGAGCAGTTTGGCCGCCCGGATTGTAAGAAGATCGGGATGCCCCGGTCCCGCGCCCACCAAATACACTTTACCCACGTTCGTCATGAATGCTCTCTTTCAAGAACCATCGTCGTGCCATAATCGCAAACCATAGATCTACTCGTCCTTATTAGTTCTGTTGTTAGAGCGTGTTTCATAAATCGGTTTTGGGTAGGGCACGGCTTTAGCCGTGCCGCTTAGAGCCAAGAAAAATGCGGGCTTTAGCCCCTGAGGGACGCTCCTTCCGCGTTGAAAGACGTTTATGAAACACACTCTAGCAGGCTGCGGAAAAAGTCATCCACGGCGCAAAAAGTTCACCTCAGGCGCTAAAGCGCGAACACATTTTCAGCAACTTACGGCACAAGTAAACTCGTGCCCTTCCCCAAACTCATCCGAATCAGAATTTTTCCGCAGTTAGTTATCCTTCCACAGCGCAAGCGCGATCTTGTAGAACACCGTAATCATCAAAGCGCCGCTGGCCCAAATCCCAAGAACGATGACCGACTCGGGCAGAGTGGGCGCGTAGCGCGTGACCGCTCCGAGCGGCGACGGCACAAAGCCGCCGACCATCAGCCCGAGACCCTTGTCCAGCCAGATGGAAACGAAAACACACAGGCACGCCATGGTTAGCAGCCGGATGTTAGTTCGCCACTTTGGAACCAGCAGTAATGCCAACGCAACCCACGAAAGCACGACCGAGAGCCACATCCAGGGCACCCAGCAATGGTCGCCGTTGAGTCCCGTGAAGAGATACTTGAAGTGCTCCTCGTGCGCCGAAATTCCGCTGTAAAAAGCGGTGAAGACCTCTGCCAGAATTAGAAATATATTGATGGCGAGGGCGTAGGTCACGATGATCGCCAGTTTCTGGATGGCTTCTCGTCCCGCATCAAAGCCGGATAACCTCCGCAGCGCCAGACATAGAAGAATCAACAAAGCCGGGCCGGAAGCAAAAGCGGAAGCCAGGAAACGCGGCGCGAGGATTGCCGTCAGCCAGTAAGGTCTGCCGGACAATCCGCTATAGAGAAATGCGGTGACTGTGTGAATGCCGATGGCCCAGGGAATCGAAACAACGATCACTGCCTTTATCCAGCCGGGAGCGGGTACATGCTCGCGTTGCGCGGTCAGCGTGACTGCGGCGATCGCCGCGTTCATCAGCAGATAACCGCCGAGCGCAATCATGTCCCAGAACATGACCGACGTTGGCTGGGGATAAAGCACGATGTTGAAAATCCGCGCGGGCCGGCCCAAGTCGACGAATACGAAGAGAAGGCACATGGTGACTGCCGTGACCGCCAGCAGTTCGCCGAGCAGGGTGATGCGTCCAAAATGTTTGTAATCGTGCAGGTAATAGGGCAAAACCACCATGACGGCGGAAGCTGCGACGCCCACAAAAAAGGTGAATTGCGCAATGTAGAGGCCCCAACTCACATCGCGGCTGAGCCCGGTGACGGCCAGCCCGTGCATCAGTTGCAAAACGTAGCAGATCGAAGCCGCCAAAACCACGCAGAGAAGCGAGGCGACCCAGAGCCAGTACTTGCGGCTTCCCGTGAGTGCTTTTACAAGTATGACCATAAGCCCCTAGACAATGTAATATACGGCCGGGCCAGTGCCCAACTCCGGTTTGCGCTGCACCGCAAAACGCGAGCGCAGCAGTTGGCGCACATCGGAGTCCGGCTTTTCAAGGTCGCCGAAAACAATGGCTTTCTCCTCGCAGTTTTCGGCGCAAGCCAGCCCCTGCCCCTTGGCCAGCCGTTCTTCGCAGAAATTGCACTTTTCCACCACACCTATAGCGCGGGTCGGAAAATCCGGATTCACATTTGCGATGGCGGGCCGGGGATCCTGCCAGTTAAAACTGCGCGCGCCATACGGGCAGGCAGCCATGCAATAGCGGCAGCCGATGCAACGATGAAAGTCGATGGTGACCACGCCGTCTTTTCGTTTCCAGGTGGCGTTGACCGGGCAAACGCCCACGCAGGGAGGATCGTCGCAGTGGTTGCACAACAGCAGCACGGGAAGTTCTCCGAAAAACTCGCGCGTGTAGCCGGTCTGCGCGGCGGGAAATACATTCTTGAACGGCTCTTTCCATATCCACTTGACCTCGTGCGCGCGGTCGGCGAAGCGCGGCACGTTGTGCGTGAAGTGGCATGCCTTGATGCAGCGGTCGCAACCGTCTTTCTGGCGGCACTTTTGCAAATCAATCGCCATGCCCCAACGGACGGGCTTCGCGGGCGCTGGTTGCAGCGCTCGCTCGGACGTTCCTTCGGCTACGGCTCGGACGGCTTTCCTTCCCGCCACGGCCAGCAAGCCCAGGCCCGAAAGCCGCAGAAAATCTTTTCGCGTAATTTTCATGGCACGCTCCTCATTGGGCGCCTCTGGAAGCTAGCGGAGAATCGTTGTGGCAATCCCAACAATTTGAATCGGAAACACCGGCATAGACGTGGCACCGCTCGCAAAATTCCTGGCGGTCCGTATGACATTGCGTGAGGCAGGTGCGGGTGGGATTCTTGTCGTAAATCTTCCCGTCAAATGCGACGAATTGCCTCCGTCCATCGCGCACGGCCTCGTCTCGCCAATGTTCCAGCAATTGCATGTGAGAGGCGCGCATGTAGCTGGCGGGCGCTACGCACTGTTTTTCCTGGGCGGGAAGCCGGATCGGCGGCGCAGCCAGCGCCGCTTTTCGGTCGAGAGCGCCGTGCCAGATCGGAGTAGTGACCAGCCCGACGAAAAGAGTCAGCCCCGCGAGAATCAGTGGACGATCACTCACGCGCAGCCTCCTTTTCTATGAGCGGTTCGCGGCGCAGGTCTTCGCGGCGCAAATCTTCGCCGCGTAGATCGGTGGTGCGCTTTTTTTCGCCGGTCATCACCAGCGCGTTGCCCAGCAGCTCGTGTACGCCGGCGACCTCGACGCCCGGGACCCAGTACTCCATCAGCGTGGGCAGGGTCGCCTTGTCGATGGCGCAGATGCAAGCGAGCAAGTTTACGCCATATTTTTCTTGCACGTACTTGACGGCGTTGGCGCGCGGAAATCCGCCGCGCAGGCGCATTTCCAGGTTTTCGTCCGTGCCCAGTCCGGCGCCGCTGCCGCAGCAGAAAGTTTGCTCGCGGATCGTGTTTTCCGGCATCTCGTGAAAATTACGGCAAGCGCTTTTCAGGATGTAGCGCGGCTCTTCCAGCAGTCCCATGGCGCGCGCAGGGTTGCAGGAGTCGTGGTAGGTGACATTCCAGCGGTCGTTGCGGCTGGGGTCGAGCCGCAGCTTGCCGTGATGAATCAGGTCGGCGGTGAACTCGCATATATGCACAGCGCGCGTGGAGCGGGCATTCTCGAAACGCGTTCCGGTGATGGGCGAAACCGGCGGCTCCAGAAAATCGGCGGGGCCGTTCATGGTGTCCATATACTGATGAAACACGCGCCACATGTGGCCGCACTCGCCGCCCAGAATCCACTTGACGCGCAGCCGCTTCGCTTCTTCGTAGATCTTGGCATTGAGCCGCTTCATCAATTCGTGCGAGGAAAACAGGCCGAAGTTGCCGCCTTCCGAGGCGAAGGCGCTCACCGTGTAGTCAAGGCCGATTTCATGAAACAACATCAAATAGCCGAGCAGCGTGTAGTAGTGCGGAGTGCCAAAGTAGTCGGCCGAGGGCATGACGAAAAGGACCTCCGCGCCCTTGCGGTTGATGGGGACCTTGATGGGCAGGCCGGAGATTTCCGCCGCTTCATCGGCGGCGAACTGCATGCTGTCCTGAAAAGCATGCGGCTGCACTCCAAGATGATTGCCAGTGCGGAGACAATTGGCGGCAGGCTCCATGACCCAGTTAATGTTACACCCGATTAGGTCGAGTAACTCGCGGCCCATCATGGTGATCTCGGCCGTATCGATTCCATAAGGGCAGAAGACCGAGCAGCGCCGGCATTCGGTGCACTGGTAGAAGTAATAGAACCATTCCTTGATAACGTCTTCGGTAAGCTCGCGCGCGCCCACGAGCGAGCCAAAAATCCGGCCCGTGAGAGTGAAATAGCGGCGATAGACCGAGCGCATCAGTTCGGCGCGCAGCACGGGCATGTTTTTGGGATCGCCGGAGCCGACATAGAAATGACACTTGTCGGCGCATGCGCCACAGCGCACGCAAATTTCCATAAATAGACGGAAAGACCGGTACTTCCGCAAGCGCTCTTTCATGCCTGCAAGAACGACTTGTTTCCAGTTGGGCGGAAGTTTCCAGTCCGCGTCGAAAGGCCGCCACTCGCGCGGGTTGGGCAGGCCGAGATAGGCAATGTTCTTCGGCGCCGCGCTGTAACAGATCGTCCCTTTGCGAAACTCGACCTTAGCGTCGCGCCAATCGCCCGCGGGACGTTTCTGTTCAATCGTCAGCAGTTTTTCCGGCATTCTCGGCCTCAAGGGGAAGCTTCGCGGCTTTCAGTTTGTCCGCGAACTCGCGCTCCCATTCCGCATAGGAATGGATCTTCACCGGGTAATTCCATGGGTTGACGTGGCGCTTACTGCGATTGTTGTTGGCCAGATTACGCGTGGGACTGAGAAAGACCCCGCCCATGTGCATGAGTTTGCTGAGCGGAAAATACGCAGCCAACGTGCCGGCTAAAAGTAAGTGGACGAGAAAGATCGGAGTTAGAGAGCTTGTAACTGCCGGATGGAAAACCGCCAAGCCGAGCGCAAACTGCTTGATTGCGGCCACATCCACCCGGAACACGAAGCGCATGAGAAGGCCGGAAATCGCGGTCCCCAGCAGAAGAAACAAGGTCAGATAATCGATGGGCAAGGATATGTAGCGGACAATGGGGTCGCGAAACCGCCGCGCCATCAAATACAGCAGCGCGCCCAGGATGACCACATCGGAGATATAAAGCGCGGGGATCCCTATTTGGAAAATGCCGTCCAGCCGTTCAATCGCGCTCACGAAAACCGGGACCGGCTGGACAAACAAACGCAGATGCCGAAGCAGGATCAAGAGCAACGACCAATGAAACGCCAGAGCTCCCAGCCACAGGAATCCGTCTTCGCCCAGCACCAGCCGCCGCTCGTGCAGCCGCGCGCGGTTGTTGCGAAACAGGGAACGGAACAAAAGAATTTCCAGGGCCATGCGGCGGCATGCGCCCCAGCCGGTGCCGGGGTTGTCGAGCGACGCGGGCTTGATCCAGGGCAGCGATGTTTGCTGGCCGCAGGTGGTGGGAATGCGGAACGGCACCGGGGTCCACGCCCAGCGCAGCACACGGTAACAGAAGCCACCGAGGAAAGCCGCGAAGGCCGCATAGGGAACGAACACTGTCAGCAAAACCAGGCCGGGATGCGTGTGCCCCGCCAACACGGCGAATCCAGCGATGGTGAGAACAGCGAGCAGCGGAGGAAGCGCCTTCATGCCGGCCTCCTCGCGCGGATGCGTTGGGGCACGTAACCAGCGCGTTGCAGTTCGTGCGCCCGGATTCGCGCCAGTTGTTCGCGGCATTGTTTGTGCTTGTCCGCCGCCATCGTCACCAGGCGATTGATCCTGCTATCGAAGTCTGCCGAGGGTCGTCCCGAAACCAGTTCCCGGAGAATAGGTTGCAGCAGAGATACGAAGCGCACGGCGTCGTCGGGCGCGGCCCCTTGCGCTACATGCAGCCGGATGATTGGGTCGAGGGCGGAATCGATGGCCGGCGCATCCATCTCGCCACATAACTCACGCGCCAACAACGACAGGTTTTGGCGCAACGTGCCGCCAACCGGATTGCGAAAGGGGTCGGGCTCTTGGCTGAGAAGAACCGCCGCGTTCCGCGGATAAGATTCCGCCATGCGCGCGATCCATCGCTCCAAAATGAGGTTGGCCTCGTTCCTGTCCATTTGATTTCTACACGCAGCCTGTGGGTTTCGGCAGGCCAGCCAGCTTGCACGCGCCCTTCGCCGGCCCGGATGGAAACAATTTATAAATCTCGCCGAGCTTGTGCCCGGTTTCCTTGCAGAGCTTGCGAATCATAGGCGCGATCCCAAACTCCACGTAATAATTGCGGATGTAGTTAATGACCTTCCAGTGTTCCTCGGTCAGATCGGCAATGGCCTCCGTACCGGCGAAGTCCCTGGCTACTTCCTGGTTCCAGCGCTCCGGCTCCTGCAAAAAACCGTCTTCATCTACTTCGTATCTTCTTCCCTCGACTTCGAATATCGGCACAGTTACACTCCCTGGTTGTTACTAACTCAGTTCGATATACCCGCTCGGACATGCGTCGGCGCACTTCTTGCAGCCGTTGCAGACTTCGAGTTTGATCCGGCAATGCTCGCCCTTCGGCAGCCTGACAAAACAGTTATTGCTGCAATACATCCAGCAGGTTTCACAATCCATGCACATGCCGCACGACATGCAGCGATTGGCCTCTTCGATCGCTTCGGCTTCAGTCAAGCCGCGCTCGACTTCGGTGTTTAGTTCGCGCTCCGCGACCGAGACCCGCTGCGCTTCATGCCGCGGCGCCGCGGGATACCAATCGAGCCTCAGCTTCTCGATCGGGATGGCAGGCAATGCGGGCGGCTTTTCCAGGTCGCGCCGCTGAAAACGCGCGTCGATGGCCTCGGCCGCCAAGCGGCCGTGGGCAATGGCAACGGTGGCGATGCCGAGTCCAGCGCCGTCGCCGCCGGCGAAGATTCCGTCAACGGCGGTCCTGCCCCAGTCGTCCGTCCGAATCCAGCCGTTGCCGTTGGGCAGGGTCTCCAGGCCCTGGAAATCGGGCTCCTGGCTGATCGCGGCGATGACGCAGGATGCCTGCAACTCGAATTCTGTGCCGGGCTGAGGCACAGGGCGCGGACGGCCCGAGGAATCCGGCTCGCCAAGCTGCATGTGAATCGAGCGCACGCCTACGGCGCGTCCGTTCTGCCGCAGAATTTCCAGCGGCGCAGCCAGGAATTCGATCTTCACGCCTTCTTCGAGCGCGCCTTCGATTTCGGACCCGATGGCCGGCATTTCGTTGCGCGTGCGGCGATAAAGGAGGGTAACCGTGGCGCCGAGCCGCTGGCTGACGCGGGCAGCGTCAATCGCCGTGTCGCCTCCGCCGATCACGATCGCCTGGTTGCCGACGCCGACTTTTTCTCCGCAGTTGACCAGATTGAGAAACTCGGTCCCGCTGAAAACGTTGGGCGCGTCTTCGCCGGGCACTTTGAGCTTGATGCCTTTCTGCGCGCCGATGCCAGCGAACACGGCGGCATAGTCCTGGCGGAGCCGCTCCAGCGAAATGTCTTTTCCCACCGCGCAATTACACTTCAACTCGACGCCGACATCGAGAATGCGCTGAATTTCCGCATCCAGCACCTCGCGCGGCAGGCGATATTCCGGGATGCCGTAGCGCAGCATCCCTCCCGCCCGTGGGAACGCCTCGAATACTGTGACTGAGTATCCGCGGCGCGCGAGCTGATAAGCGCATGACAGCCCCGCCGGACCCGCGCCAATGACGGCGATTTTTTCTGCGCGGGGCTGAGCCGCCAGCCGCGAGAGCCGCAGTTTGTGGGCAATTCCAAAATTGCCGATTGCGCGTTCGATGGCATGGAACGCCACCGCTCCATCCTTGGCGCTGCGGTGGCACGCAGATTCGCAAGGGTGAGGACAGATTCTGCCCGTGACCGCGGGGAAAGGGTTGCGCTCGACGAGCCGATGCCAAACGCGTTCAAAAGCTTGTTCCTGGGTCAAGCCGTAGTCTTTAGCTTGCGCGATGAACACGAGGGACTCGCGGATTTCGCTGCCGTTGGGGCAGCCCGAGGCGCAGGGCGGCGCTTTCGGCGCAAAGCGAGGACGCAGCGGACTGATCTCGCTGGCAGCCGCCGCCACGCTTCGAATCGCCGGTTTCTTGAC
The DNA here is from genome assembly GCA_963772155.1 of uncultured Acidobacteriaceae bacterium. Lineage (GTDB taxonomy): Bacteria > Acidobacteriota > Terriglobia > Terriglobales > Acidobacteriaceae > Acidiflorens. Next base: position 49,315 of record CAVYVX010000002.1, read on the forward strand.
TTCCTTGAACAGCCCCATTCGCCAGCTTCCTCGCAGCGGAAGGAATCGAAAACGCGCTTCAATATCAATATCAATAGCGGACGTGCGCCGACCGCGCATACGTCAGCGCCGCATGTTTGAAGTCGTCGATGTGATAACGCGTAAACTCAAACCCGGTCAGCTGGAAAAAGCGCGGCCATCCGATGCGCTCGATCCACTCGCCCACGCGCTCGTATTTGCGCGCGTGGCTCGCGTACACATCCACAATCTTCACCACGGCCTCAACCACCTCGGGCCAGCGCGGAGGATTATTGGGGAGGAACGGAATCGCCAGCTTGGAAAACCGGGGCGCGCTCCGCGCATTGCTCACCTTGCCGCCCACCCAGATGGACAAACCGTCGTTCTCCGCGTCGTTCATGGGCATGGCGGGGCATACGGTGTAGCAATTGCCGCAATACATACACTGTTGCTCCACCACGGCGACCGAATTCTTGCCCTCGACGATCGCCGGACGAATCGCTCCGGTCGGGCAGGCGGCGATCAGGGTTGGAATCTCGCACACCTTGGGCAGCGTGCCATGCTGCACCTTCGGGGGAAGGCGGTGAACGCCGAGAATGGCGATGTCGGAACAATGCACCGCGCCACACATGTTCAGGCAGCAAGCCACGGCGATGCGCAATTTTGCCGGGAGGTCCTCGTGCGTGAAGCGTTCGTAAACCGCATCCATCACGCACTTCACCAGCCCCGAAGCGTCGGTTGCCGAGGAATGGCAGTGGATCCATCCCTGGGTATGCACGATGTTGCTGATGGCGTTGTTGGTGCCGCCAACCGGATATCCCAGAGCGATCAGTTCTTGTTTCAGCGGCTCGATCCGGGCCGGATCGTCCAGCAGAAACTCAAGATTGTTGCGGCTGGTGAAGCGCAAATAACCGCCGGAATATTTGTCGGCCAAGCCGGCGAAGATGCGCAGCGTCTGGACGCTCAACAAACGCGGCGTGCCCGCGCGCACCGTATAGATGCGGTCGCCCGATTCCGCCACATGGCAATAAACTCCGGGAGCCAGGTTCTCGTGGTACTTCCACTGCCCGTAATTTTTCTTGATCAGCGGATGCAGATATTTTTCGTAATGCGGCGGTCCGATGTCGGTAAGTCGAGGTCCGGAGGTGGCGCTCATTTTTCACCGTCCTTCGCGGCCTGAAAATAAATGTAGGGATTGTCGCGGGGCGCGGAAACCATTTCCGGCGCCGGGTCGAGGCCGATGCCGTCGAGGAACGCGGGCAGCCCCACCCGCTGGATCATTTCGCCGACCCGCTCCCGATTGTTGCCGTACTCGTCCCAGAAATCCCAGACGCGGCGGATCAACTCCTGCAAAGTCTCCATGAGTTCCTCCGCGGCCACGAAAGGAACCAGCACGGAGGAAAGCAGCGCGCCCTGCATAATGGGCGCCTTGCCGCCAATCATGACGACCGCTCCGCGCTCTTTGCCGGGGCGCAGAGCTTTGGGCATGACGTTGATGCAGTGCATGCAGCGCACGCATTCGTGGTTTTCAATGCCGAGTTTGCGGCCATCCCATGCCATGCACTTGCTGGGGCAGAGATCGCAGACGTCCTTCTGAATGTCGAGGCCATCGGACGCGTACTTGCTCACGGCGCTCTCGTCCACCTGGATCTCGTCCTTCCAAGTGCCGATGATGGAAAGATCGGCGCGGGCGATGGCCGCCACGCAATCGTTCGGGCAGGCCGCACACTTCACTTTGAACTTGTAAGGGAAGGGCGGACGATGCATCTCGTCCTGGTGGGCCATGGTCAGGTCGTAACACAATTTCATTGCGTCGTAACACGCCCATTCGCAGCGGGCCATGCCCACGCAGCAAGACGGCGTGCGAAACGCCGATCCGGAGCCGCCCAGATCGAACCCGGCCTGCGTGAGCTCCCGAAATGTGGGTTCGAGTTCAGCCGTTCCGGCGCCCAGCAGAATGATGTCGCCGGTGGACCCGTGCATGTTGGTGAGGCCGGAGCCGTGGCGCTCCCAAATGTCGCAGAGGGTGCGAATGGCGTCGCTGGTGTAGAACCATCCCGCCGGCTGGTTGACGCGGAGGGTGTGAAACTGGGCGACGTTGGGGAACTGTTCGCCGGCATCGCTGTAGCGCCCGATAACGCCTCCGCCATAGCCGAGCACGCCCACCAGGCCGCCGTGTTTCCAATGCCCTTTCTTTTCCCGGTAGGAGAGTTCCAATTGCCGAAGCAAGTCGGCGGCGCTGGCGCTGGTCTCGGCGGCGGACTTGATCTCCTTTACGAAGCTTGGCCACGGACCTTTTTCCAGTTCGTCCAGCATCTCGGTCTTCGGCTTTTCACCGCTGTTGTTAGCCATCGGCTATCTCCTTAGGTTCTTGAGGAAATCGGGCCGGAGCCGCAAGCGTCCACGGAACGCAGGGGGAACAACATCATAATGTCCATAAGATTACTTGGAATAGCCGCCGCCGGTATGTGACATTGGTCACGTAGCGTTGTGATCGCGCCGGGAATTGTCCGGAGAATCGACCTTCGGAGAAAAACGCGAGCGCCGTGGAACGCGCCGCGGGGTACCCCGGTTGGGTTATTATGGCCTGGTTCGACGCGATTGAAAATGCGGGGGTTACATGTTTTTTCCTGTCATGCTCCGGCTCGCGGGCCGGAAGTGCCTGGTGGTGGGCGCGGGACGAGTGGCGGCGGCGAAAGCGGCTGGCTTGTTGAGAGACGGCGCCGAGGTCGTGGTCGTCGCCCCAAAAGCAGTCGCTTGGATTCGAGAGAAAGCGCGAGCGGGCAAACTCGCATGGCGCCGCCGGCCATTTTCGTCCCGCGATGTAAAAGGCATGTTTCTAGTGGTTGCAACCACAAATTCCGCGGCAACCAATGGCGCGGTGTTGCGCGCCTGCCGGATTCGGGCTGTGCTCTGCAACGTAGTTGACGATCCCGAGCGCTGCGACTTTATTTATCCGGCAGTGGTGCATCGCGGGCCGCTGCAGATTGCCATCTCTACCGCCGGAAACAGCCCTGCCTTGGCGTCGCGGCTGCGTCAGGAGTTGGAGCGGCAATTCGGGCCGGAGTGGCAGCCGTTTGTGGAGCACATCGGAAAACTCCGCCGACAACTTCTGCGCGCAGACATGCCCCGGCAAAAGAAACGTGAGCAATTGACGGAAATCGCCGGCCAGAAGGCGTTCCAGAACTTCCGGCGGCAACGGGCGCGGGCAGCTCGCCGAGGCAAGTAGCGGGCGGTATCGGAGCGGCTGCGAAGGCAGCTGTCCGGGCGTGAAGACCTAACGGGCTGCGGGAAAAGTCATTGTGAACGCAAAAAAGCTCACCGCAGGCGCTAAAGCGCGGGTACATTTTCAACGATTTACGGCACGAGTAAACTCGTGCCCTTCCCAAAAACCTACGGAAATCAGAGTTTTTCCGCAGCCTGCTAAGGAAGCTTTGATTAAATCGGTTCATGGAGAGCTTTGAAAGGGCATGGCTTCAGCCATGCCGTCAGAACCCGCTACACAAGCGGCTTTAGCCGCTGAGGGTCGCACTTTCAACGCATCCCGTCTTGCCAGCGAATACTTAATCAGAGTTTCCCTAATGCTCCGGTTCATTTTTCCACTTTAGTGTTTTCCACCTCAGGCACGTCCTTTTGTACGAGCCGGTTATCTTGTGTACTAGAGCTTAGTAAGTCGAGAATAAGAATCGGTTCACAGTTAGCCGGCTTAGGCGAAGCTCATGAGAATTCTTATTGTGGAAGACGATGCGGCTCTTTCCAGCTTTATCCGGAAGGGGCTGGAAGCGGAACATCACGCGGTGGATGTCGCCAGCGAGGGGAACCAGGGGTGCGCGATGGCGATGGAGTTCGACTACGATCTGGTGGTGCTTGACCTCAACCTGCCTGGGGTTGACGGGCTGTCGGTCCTGAAAAGTCTGCGGCAGCGCAAGGCAAATTTGCCGGTGATGATTCTCACCGCGCGCAGCCGGGTCGAAGACCGCGTGCAGTGCCTCGATTCGGGCGCGGACGATTACATGGTGAAACCTTTCTCCTATCTCGAACTGTCGGCGCGGGCGCGGGCCTTGTTGCGGCGCAGCCGCCTGCCGTCGGAATCGGTGCTCACGGTGCGCGATCTTTGTCTGGATCGCGTGGAGCGCAAAGTGGCGCGCGCCGGGCGTCCCATTGAATTGACGGCCAAGGAATTCGCGCTGCTCGAATACCTCATGCGCAATGCCGGGCGCCGGTTGACGCGGGCCATGATCATCGAGCACGTCTGGAACCTGACCTTCGATTCGACGACGAACGTGGTCGACGTTTACATCAACTACCTGCGCCGCAAGGTGGATGACGGCTTCACACCATGCTTGATCCACACGGTCCGTGGCGTGGGATATCAGATGAGCCCCGGCGGCATACCGGCATGAGCGCGAGCCCGCAGTCTTTCCCTGGAGTTTCGCAAAGTCCGGACGTGCTCGGCGAATTGCTGCATTCGTTGAGCCAGCCGCTGACCAGCTTGCGCTGTTCGCTAGAACTGTCGCTCGATGAACTCGCGGAACAACAGCAGCAGGAGAGTGTTGCGGCGGCTCTCGAACAGACCGAAAAAGTCATTGCCATGATCCAGTTGATGCGCGAGTATCTGGACGCCGAGCAGCTTGGGCCGGAAGCTCGCGCGGTTGCGTTGGCGCCGGCGATGCAAAGCGTGGTCGAAGAACTGGCGACGATCGCGGAGGTGCGCGGCATCCAGTTGCGGCTGGTGGGCACTTGCACGGCAACGTTGCCGGTACCGGAGCCGCGGTTGCGCCTGGCTTTGCAGTACTTGATTGCTACGACGATGGAAGCGCAACCGGCGGGCGGTGAAGTTACGCTTCTGCTGGGGGAGGGCCCGGCGGAAGCGATGCTGCGGGCGGAAGGCGGACGCAGTGTTAATGTTCGCGAGCTTGATTTTTGCGAATTGGGTCCTGACGAGCCGAATGATCGCGATGAAGAACAAAGCGCAACCAGCCTGCAGGCGGAACGCGATCCGGCCATGTCGGCATCGGCATCGGCACCAGTGCCAGCATCAACCATGCGTAGGGTGAGGCTGGCGATTGCCAGCCGTGTGCTCGACGCAGCCGGGGCGTCGCTAATGTTCGGCGACGGCGATTCTTCCGGGTTCGTTCTGCGCATTCCGCATTAGCACTCAGCACTCAAAAATTGGCCCTTGACCAGTTTCGCGATCCTTGGTGGAACCGGGCTGACTGAATGCTGAATGCCGGCGTCAGTGTGCGTGCGGACTTTGCGCGGGATTCTTACGGGGCGCGGGCGGAGCTTTGGCAATCTTCACATCGAAGCTGACCGGCAACTGTTTCGGCGGATAGCAGGATGAGTTATCGCAGGCCTGGTATTTCAAGCTCCCGCGGACCACATATTTGCCGGGTTGCACGGATTGCAGCGGGCGCACCTGTACATCCACTTTGAAATCTCCGGTGTAGACGTTGAGCTTCTCGTCGGGAGAGAAGGCAAAACTCATATCTTGGCCGTCGGGGTAAGTGGTTTTGGAAATGACAATGTCGGTGGTGGCGTCGATCTTGAGCACGGTGGGAATCAGGAACTCCGATTTAGGGTGGTTGGAGTTGATGTGATAACCACTCGAAACGCGGAACAAAAGCGGAACGGTGGCCGCTTTGCCCTGCACGGCGGTCACCAGCGGAGCGGGCGCCATCTGTACAGTGAGGCCTTTCGGGCCGAGGTCGTCCTGCGCCCAAGCCCACGCAGAAAATAAGAGAAGCGCGCTCACCAGAAGTATTCTCAATTTCATGATCAGTTCCAGCCTCCAGAGTATTCCCAGTTCGAGTCCGGTTCGCAGTTAATTCCGAGCTTGTGTTGCCTGGCCCAGGGCCTTCTTGATGTGATCGACAAAAACGCTGCGGCTCTGCAAGCCGAATTCTCGGGCGATGAGCTTGCCGCCGCGGTCCACAAAAAACGAGACCGGCAGCGCACCGACGCCGCCGTAGCTATCCCCAACCGAATCCTTGCCGAGCAAGACCGGATAGTTGATGGACATTTCCTGGGCGAACTTGGCGATCTCTTCCGTGCTGGCGTCGTCCATGGCCACACCGACGATCTGAAATCCTTGCGGGCCGTATTCCTTCTGTAACTGGACAAACCAAGGTATCTCGACTTTGCAGGGCCCGCAATAGGTGGCCCAGAAATTGAGCAGCACGGCCTTGCCGCGAAAATCGGAGAGCTTCATGCTCTTGCCGTCGAGCGTCTGCAACTCAAAATCGGGCGCCAAATTGCCGATGAGTTGTCCCCGGGCGGGGCCGTTGGCGCGATGGTCGCGGGCAATATGGATGCCGGCGAGTAACATGGCCGCGACGATGGCGGCGACAAAGAACAGAGTCAGAGGATTTCTCTTCACTGGCAACCTCGGCGGCTAAAGCCGCTTGTGTGGCGACCTCTAACGGCACAGCCGAAGCCGTGCCCCTTCAAAACAAGTTTCTTTACAGCGCAAAGCGATTTAAGAACGAAAAATAGCCGGAGAGGAGCGCGAAGCGTCCCATCGCCAGCAAAATGCCCAACCCGATCAGCAAAACTCCGCTCGCCACTTCCACGGCGTGCATGTGGAATTTGAAGCGGTTGTAGAACTTCAGAAAGCGTTCGATGCCGAGCGAAGTCAGCAGGAAAGGCACAGCCAATCCGGCCGAGTAGATGGCGAGAAGAAAGACGCCTTTCCAAACTGTATCCTGCGCGGCGGCGAATCCGAGCACGACCGCGAGGATGGGGCCGACGCACGGCGTCCAGCCAAAGGCGAAGGCAAATCCAATGACAAACGCGCCCCAGGCGGAAGAGCTGCCTTTGAGGCCATGCAGCCGCGTGTCGGCCAGCAGCGCCTTGATCTGAAAGATGCCAGTCAGGTGAAGGCCGAAGAGAATGATGACCACTCCGGCGATGCGGGCGAGCAAAGACTTGTACTGCGCGAGGACTTGGCCGACTTCCGTCGAGATGGCGCCCAGCGTGATGAAGACGATGCTGAAACCGACGATAAACGCGGCGGAATTGAGCATCAGTTTGCGGAAGAGCTGCCCTTCTTTTGTCTTCAATTGCTCGACGCCTGCGCCGGAGATCAGGGAAACGTATCCCGGCACAAGGGGAAGGACACACGGAGATAAGAACGAGATCAGGCCGGCAACAAAGGCCGCGAGCGGCAACGGCAAACTCGTCATATTTCCCTATTGTAGCGATCGAAAAGAAATTCGCACCCTAGTACCGCGACCGCGTGAAGTTTGCCGTTTCCGGCTTGATCTTGCTGGTGGAGCGCCGGGCGTCCCCGCCCGACGGGACGGGCGAGACGCCCGTCGCTCCACCGTGTACTTCTTCACGCGGTCACGGCCCTAGTCCACGAGATGCCGCGGAAGAGGGAGTTGTTGCCACACTTCAGCATTCATACATATAGACGAGATCGCTTAGCCGCCGTTATCGTGCTCCGCGTTTTTGTGTGTGTTTTGCGGCGGGCGGCGCCTTGGGCGGCACTGCGGGCGCGGCGGGCGCCACGGTTTCGGGCGGAGCTTCCGTCAACACCTTGCGAATAAATCCGGGCGGCACGGTTGCGGTGAGGACCGCGCGATCTCCCGCCTGTTCGACCTTGAGGCTGTCGAAGAACGCCTTCACGTCCGCATCCGTGCCCTGCGCGCCGACGCTGCCTTCGGCGGCGTGGAAGATGCTGAAAAAGGCGGAGGTTTTCTCGGTGATGGCCTGCGCGTCGGCGTCGCTGCCGGTGAACGCTTCCGCCCGCAGGTGCAGAGCGCGGAGATAGCGCGCGGAAATCACGGCGACCGCGGGCTTCGGAAACAGCAGGCTCCAAGCGCCCAGTCCGCCCAGGGAATTCATTTCTGGCCGCATCCGCAGAATCGCAAAAGACAGACTCGCCAACGGAACTTTACGATAGTACTTGCGCAGCAGCGCGGGGCCGCCAAACGGCGAGGCCAGTTTACGGGAGCGGTCGAGAATGCCGCGAATCACGCGGGGATCCGGATGGTTCGACACCGCGACGCTGTCATAGGAAAGAATGGCAACGCGGACCGTGCGGCCTTCGAGCGGAATGTTGTATATGTCGAAACCGCGGTAATCGTCAATGGAAGAAGACAGCTTCTTGAGGTACGCCGTCAGCCGGCTGGAATCGATCTTGCCGACAAATATTTCGGAGAAGCGCGGCTCTGAAGCCGATCCGCCGGTACCGCCGCCCCAACTTTGCGGATAGTGGATGGCAAAGGCAGCTTCGTCGAGATCGCGCTCGAACTGAAAGCCCGTTTCCTCGACGAACTTCTCGTATTCGGGCTCGCGCGAAACCGGCGGCAGTTGGCCGCTGGCGTCGAACGTCCGAACCCATCTCAGGTTGATGTAGAAAAAACCGTCGGCGCCCGGCAGCAAGCGCGCCGCTTCCGGCGGAGCCTGCTTGCGCAGGGCCACGATCAACGCGACGGCGGCCACGATCAGCAAAACGGCCAAAGGGATGAGAAGGCGGCGTCGAATGCGCATCGATTTCGGTGAATACTTGGCTCATCCGCTGTGAACAGCAGGTGGGCCTGCTAATGATAACACCGGTTGGCGTGCGAGTTTGCGTTTCATTGACAATGCACTCCCGGATGAAGTCTGACCCCTGAGCTATTCTGAATTGCAGCCGCTGAAACGTGGTCGCTCCAAAGCTAAATGCACCGGCTGC
>CAVYVX010000003.1:0-18477 GCA_963772155.1 uncultured Acidobacteriaceae bacterium
CAAGAGGAAGGTTCGGGTTGCCGCGGCCGAGCTTTCCGCTGAGGTGATTGGCGATCAGCTTGCCATGGAAGCGTCCATTCTCGATGAAGATTTCATTCGTCCGCGAGCCGGCGACGATCACTCCCGCCACGTAAATTCCCGGAACGTTCGATTCCAGGTTCTCGGGATCGCACACCGGGCGCATCTGTTCGGAACAAAGCTCGATGCCCACGCTGCGCAGAAAATCGTAGTCGGGATGGTAACCGGTGAGTGCGAACACAAAATCGTTTTTCAGGCGGACCGGGCCGGAAGGAGTTTGCAGCACAATGTAATCGCCGCCGATCTCGGTCGCGTGGCTGTTGAAGCAGGCGGCGATTTCGCCAGCCTTGATGCGGTTCTCAATGTCGGGGCGCAACCAATACTTGACGTGCTCGTGCATGTGCGCTCCGCGATGGACGACGGTGACGCGCGCGCCGTGCCGCCACAAATCGAGCGCCGCTTCCGCCGCCGAGTTCTTGCCGCCGATCACCACCACGTCGCGTGTCGAAATAAGGATGCGCCTCGCGGTAGTAATGAAAAACTTTATCCAGATCTTCGCCGGGAATATTGAGTTGGTTGGCGAAATCGTAGTAGCCGGTGGCAATCACGATCTTGCGCGCGCGGTAATCGTAGATGGCGTTGCGCCGGTCAGTGGTGGTGACGCGGAAGTCGCCGTCCGCGCCGGTAATGGTTTTCACCCATTCGTACTGGCGCACGCGCAAGCGATAGTGCTCGGCCACGCGCCGGTAATATTCGAGCGCTTCGAGCCGGGTGGGCTTCGCCAGCGCCGTGGTGAACGGAACATCGCCAATCTCGAGCAGTTCGGGCGTGGTGAAAAACACCATGTTGCTCGGATAGCGATAGATGGAATTGACGAGGCATCCCTTGTCGATGATGACGGCCTTGAAGCCGGCCTTCTGCGCCTCGATGGCGCAGGCCATGCCGGTGGGGCCGGCGCCTACGACCAGAACGTCGCTCGAGGAGTCGGGCCGCGGCTGGGTTTGCGTGCGGGGCAAAGTTTCCGGAATTTGTTCGATGGGCAAGGGTGCTCGGCCTCGACTGCGCGGAATAGAAGCGATCATTTTAGCACTGCGGCGCTAGCACTGCGGGCGCGCCCGCTTCCCTACTTCTTAACGCAAACGGAAATTCCGTCGCGCAGAGGCAGGATGGTCGTAAACAGTTCTTTCGATTCGTAGATCGTTCTATTGAATTCGGCGATGGCCCTGGTTTCGGCGTCGGGATTGGGTTGGCGCAGCTTGCCTTTCCAGAGGACGTTGTCGGCAATAAAAAGACCTCCGCTCTTCAGGCGCGGAAGCGCCAGTCGCAAGACGCGCGTGTAGTCGGTCTTATCGATGTCGTTGAAGACGATGTCGTAGAGCCCCTTTTCCTCGGAAAGAAGTTCGAGCGCTTCGCCCACGCGGACGGTAATGCGCTGGCTCAGTCCGGCGCGGTCGAAGTAGCGGCGGGCTTGATCGGCGCGCGGAGCGGTCGCCGTCGGTGTAAACCACGCGTCCGCCATCGCCCACCGCGCGTGCCCACCAGATGGTGGAATAGCCGATGGCCGAGCCCATTTCGAAAATTTTCTTCGCGCCGCCGATGATTGCCAGTTGATAAAGCACGCGCCCGACAGCGGGGCCAACGATGGGGATGTCGTTTTTGGCGGCTTCAACTTCCATCTCCGCCAGAACTTCGTCGCGCGGCGGCAGCATGGCGTAGAGGTAGTCTTCGACTTCCGGGGCGGTGATCCCGCCCATGCGCCAGCCGGGGTTTGCGGGTTGGTTGGTCATGCTGCTCCTTGCTGTCGAAAGTTGCCGCGGATTGTTGCGGCCCTTCTTCGATTCTCAATTCGCCAGACTCTGTCATCCCGACCCCGAGCGCAGCCGAGGGGGAGGGATCTGCAGTTCGCTGCAAACTGCAGATCCCTCGCTTCGCTCGGGATGACAATTCATAAAAAATACCAATTTATGAAAGTGGTTTACGAAATCGTCTGCCCCGGCTTCATCTCCAACACTTTCACGCCGGGCACGAGCTTCTGCAACTCGCCGGGCCTTCCCGTCAGCGGCGGAAATGTGCCGAAGTGCATGGGGATGACAGTTTCCGGTTGCAGCAGTTTACAGGCGTATGCGGCCTCGCGCGGCGACATGGTGAAAAGGTCGCCGATGGGCAGCAGCGCAATCTTCGGCGCGTAGAGGTCGCGGATGATGGCCATGTCGCCGAAAACGCCGGTGTCGCCCGCGTGGTAGAGCTTGACGCCGTTCGAGAACTCGAGCACATAGCCGCAGGCCTCGCCGCCATAAACGATCTGGTCGCCATCTTGAATGCCGCAGGAGTGCACCGCGTGCACCATGGTGATCTTCACTCCGGCGACGGTTTGCGTGCCGCCCTTGTTCATGGGCGCGATTTGCTTGACGCCTTTTTTCTGTAGCCACAGGCAGAGCTCGTAGATGCCAACCGCGACTGGATTGAGCCTCTTGCCCACCTCGACCGCGTCGCCGATGTGGTCGCCATGCCCATGCGTACAGACGAGGGCGTCGGCTTTCTTGACGTGCTTTTCGCTTTCCGGGCAGGCGGGATTGCCCGCAATCCACGGATCGATGTAAAGCGTCTTCCCTTCCGGCGTTTGCACGCGGAAGGTCGAGTGCCCAAGCCAGGTGAGTTGGATGCCTTGAAGATTCACAAAATCCTCCCCAGTAACCTGCGAATTAGAATTCTAATGGCTTGCGAAAAGGCGCGCAACGAGCGCACGCCGGCGGCCAGGATACTGGCTTTGATCCCAGTCGTCCAGTTGCAGCCGGACTCCTGTGTAGAATGGTGCACAATGCCCGATCTCAAAGTGCTGCTGTCGCGCGAGACTATTGCCCGGCGGGTTGCCGAGCTGGGAGAGGAGATTGCCCGCGATTTTCGCGGCCAGTCGATCATCTTTGTTGGCGTGCTCAAAGGCGCGGCAATTTTTTTGAGCGATTTGGCGCGGCAAGTCCCACTCGACTCCACCTTCGATTTCATCGGAGTTTCGAGTTACGGCAACCGCCCCCAGGACCAGGAATATCCGGCGGGGCACGCGGCGTGGGATTCCCTCGGCGAAGTGCGTTTGACCAAGGACTTGGACCAATCGCTGGCCGGCCGCAACGTAATTCTGGTGGAAGATATCCTCGACACCGGGCTGACGCTGAACTACATTTCAAGTCTGTTGCAGGCGCGTCAGCCACGGTCGCTGCGCATCGCGGCCCTGCTCGACAAGCCTTCGCGCCGCCGGCAGCCGGTCCAGGCGCAGTATATCGGCTTCACCATTCCCGACGTTTACGTCGTCGGCTACGGCCTGGACTATGCGGAACGCTATCGCAATCTTCCGGATATTTGCGTGCTGGAAAATTTGTAGGATTTGTAATTGGTAATTGGTAATTTGTGATTGCAAAACCTGCGTCTTCGATTTACAAATTACCAATTGCGAATTGACCGGCTGCTAGAATAAACCCTGTGAAAACGACCGCCCCGCCAACCGGACGCGCTTCCGAGGTGGACCCCCTCCTGCTCGAAGTGGCCGACGTGGTCAATACCACGCTCGACCTGGAAACCACGCTGCGGCGCGTGGCGGAACTGGTGCGCAAGGTCATCGAATACGAAATTTTCGCCATCCTGTTGCTCAACGAGCAGCGCCAGGAATTGTACGTCCGCTTCCATGTGGGATATCCGGCGGAACTCGCCGACCGCATGCGCGTGAAAGTCGGCGAGGGAGTGACGGGACGCGCCGCCGAAACTCGCCAGGCGGTGCTGGTCGCAGACGCCACGCGCAACGATTTCTACCTTGAAGGCGTGCCCAACGTCCACTCGGAACTGGCGATCCCGCTGATCGTCAAGAACCGGGTGATTGGCGTGATCGACCTGGAGGCGCGCGAAAAGGGGTACTTCACCGAAGAGCACAAGCGCCTGCTGACGCTGATCGCCTCGCGCATGGCGATTGGCATCGAGAACGCGCGGCTGCACACGCGTATCACGCGCCAGGCGCGCACGCTGCTGCTGCTGAACGAGATTGCGCGCGAACTCACGTCCATCCTTAATTTGGACCAACTGCTGAAGCGCGTCGCCGAGTTGCTCAACCGGCTCATCGAGTACCAGATGTTCAGCATTCTTCTGGTGGACGAGACAGGTGAGAGACTTCAGCACCGTTTTGCGCAGCGCTTCGAGGAACGGCTGCATCTGAAGCGCGACATCACGATCGGCCACGGAGTGGTGGGCTACGCCGCGGAGTCCAAGGAAGCGGTCCTCGTCCCGGATGTCGCCAAGAATCCCCGCTACATCGTGGTGAACCCCGAGACGCGCTCGGAACTGGCGGTCCCGCTCATCTATCAGGGAAAGTTGATTGGAGTGCTCGATCTGGAGCACACGCGCCGCAACTATTTCACCGAGGACCACAAGCGGACGCTGACCACGCTGGCGGCGCAGCTTGCCATCGCCATTGAAAATGCGCGCCTCTACGAGCAGATCGCCCGCCAGGAGCAGCGCCTGGAGCGCGATCTGGCGCTGGCGCGCGAGTTGCAGTTCCGCTTGCTGCCCCATTCGCTCCCCAAAATGCAGCATCTCGAAGTGGCGGCCAAATTCGTTCCCGCCCGCGCCATCGGCGGCGATCTCTACGACTTCGTTCCCTATTCGTTGTCGCGGCTGGGGATCGCGATTGGCGACGTCAGCGGCAAAGGCGCGCCGGCGGCCATTTATGCCGCGCTGGTCAGCGGCATTCTGCGTTCTCATGCGCCGATGGAGCCGCGCCCGGCGGAAATGCTTTCGGCGGTGAATCTGTCGCTCGCCGAACGCAGGATTGCCGCCCAGTTCGTTTCCATCATCTACGCCGTGTGGGACGACGCGCGCCACACGCTCGTGGTCGCCAATTCCGGCTTGCCGCGCCCCATCTATTGCCATGACGGCAAAACTGAGTTCATCTACGCCACCGGACTGCCGCTCGGACTCTTTGACGAAACCGATTACGACGAATTAAATTTCAAGGCCAAGACCGGCGACATGTTCGTGTTCTACAGCGACGGCATTCTCGATGCGCGCAACCGCCACGGGCAATCCTTTGCCCCGGAGCGCGTGGCGGCGATCGCCGCCGCCTGCGTCGCCAAGTCCGCCGACTGCGTGGTCAACGAAATCTTCAACTCGGTCGCCGAGCACGCCGCCGGTGTGGAGGCGTTCGACGACCAGACGGTGGTTGCCATCAAGGTGAAATCCGGCGCGGGCAAACGCAAGTGAAGCGGCTGCGATCATGGCAGGCGCAAGCGTTACGGCCGCCCGCGTTTGCGTATGTCGGCGGGTCCTTGTGTGGAGACGGGGCGGAGCCTGCCCTGAGCGGAGCCGAAGGGTCCCGTCCAAATCGCGCCACTGAACTTTTCTGCGAACGAGTGCCGCTTGCAAGCCTCGTCGCGCGCCACGGAACTCCGCTCTACGTGTATTCCGCGGCCATGATTCGCGCGCGCGTCAACGCCTTCCATAGCGCTTTTCATTCCATTCCTCACACCCTGTGTTACTCCGTCAAAGCCAATTCGACGCTCGGGATTCTGCGTCTGCTGGCAACCATGGGCGCCGGCTTCGACGTGGTCTCTGGCGGAGAGCTTGAACGCGTTTTGCGCGTCAGCCGCAAGGCTGCGCGCAGAGCTACGGACAAAGTTGCGGGTAAAGTTGTGTACTCTGGCGTGGGCAAGACGGCGGCGGAGATGGAACTCGCCTTGCGCTCGGGCATCTTGCTCTTCAATATCGAAAGCGCATCCGAATTGAACTTGCTCTCCGCAATCGCGGCTCGCTTGCAGAAACGCGCCGCCGTCGCCGTGCGTGTCAATCCCGATGTTTCGGCGAAAACTCACCCCTATATCTCAACCGGACTGCACCGGCATAAGTTCGGTGTGCCGATTCCCGAGGCGCGCGCGCTCTACGTGCAAGCCGCCAAGCGGCCTTATCTAACGGTCGCCGGAGTCAGCGTCCACATCGGCTCGCAGATCACCGATGCCGGTCCTTTTCAGGAGGCGATCGAGCGCGTGGCCGACTTGGTGCGCGCGCTGCGCGACGAAGGCCACGACATTCGCTATATCGACGCCGGCGGCGGCCTGGGAATTTCCTATGGCGAGGACGATGACGACGTGCAGAAAAATTTTGCGAAGCAAATTGCAGCGTACGCGAAGGCAGTGCTTCGTCCGTTGCGCGGATTGAAGCTGCATTTGCTGCTGGAGCCGGGACGCTCCATCGTGGGACCGGCCGGCGTTTTGCTGACGCGCGTCCTCTATCGCAAGACAAACAATGGCAAGCGCTTTCTGATAGTAGATGCGGCGATGAACGATCTGCTGCGTCCTTCGCTCTACGGCGCGTATCACGAGATCGTTCCGGTGCGCCGCGCGTCGCGCGAAACCAGTCCTACCGGAACAGAAACTAGAGCGTGTTTCAAAAATACCTTTCAGGCCGGAAGGCGCGGCCCTCAGGGGCTAAAGCCCGCATTTTTCCTGGCCCCAAACGGCACGGCTGAAGCCGTGCCCTACCCAAAACCTATTTTTGAAACACTCTTTACCGAAACAGAGATCACTAACGTCGTCGGCCCCATCTGCGAAACCGGAGATTTTTTTGCCCGCGACCGGAAACTTCCCTTAGTCAACGAAGGCGATCTGCTGGCAATCCTAGATGTAGGCGCGTACGGCGCGGTTCTGGCATCGAATTACAACACGCGCGGCCGCGCGGCGGAAGTGCTGGTGGAGGGCGCGAGAGCTAAAGTGATCCGGCGGCGGGAGAGCGTCGAGGACCAGATGAGGGCGGAGATATAATGGAGGGACAAGCGCCTCGCGAGCTTGCCCTGAGCGAGGTCTAAGGATCCAGCCGGTCAGGAACGCGGGCATAAACGCTAACTTCGGAGCCTTCGCAAGTTTGAGATAAGATAGCGTAACGATGGCAGCAATCAAAGGAATTAGCAAATCGTCGCTGTGGAGCACATGGAAGATTATCCGTGCAGAGCTCAAAAATGCTTCGATTCGGGACGTAATCGACTTTGCCGATTATGATGTTCACCCAGACAAATGGATTCAGACGCTTCTTAATCAGATTTCCAGTGGTAGATATGAACCCGCAACGCCGTTCAGGTTCACTCTAGGAAAATCCAACGGCTTTAGCCGCACGATGACCCAACCTGCCATTCCCGACCTGGTTCTCTATCGCACGATTGTCGATATCATCTACCGCAAGTCGCTTAAAAGGGAACACAAGCACGTCTATTTTAAACGTGAACATCTGCAGCAGGCTCAGGCGGTAGCCCAGCAGCAGGTAATGCAACAGATAAATTGGGCTGCGCAGTATCGAATGACGAGCCAGCGTAGTTTCTATAATTGGTTAAAATACGCCCAATACCGGAAATACCTACTTCTTCAAAAAATACATCCATATCTTGTTGTCACAGACATCACAAACTTCTTCGACAGCGTGTTGCATTCGCATGTGGAAGAAGCCTTGCGCGGAATTCCCTTCGATCCGCGTATGCTTGGATTGTTGTTCTTTTTGCTCGAACGTCTCTCGATTCGCCAAGATTACGCAAGCTCCCATGGGATTAGCCTCCCGGTGGACGAATTCGACTGTTCGCGGACATTGGCTCATCTGACGTTGTTTAGCCATGATGAAACGATGGTTGGGCTGGTTGGCGAGGGTAATTATGTTCGCTGGATGGACGATCAAAACTTTGGGGTTCCGTCCGGAGCGGCTGGATTGCGTGTTCTTTCCGAGGTTGGTAGGTCGCTGGCAAGGCTACACCTCTCGCCGAATGCAAAGAAGTCTCGGATACTTAAGCTGAAGGATGCCAGCCGCCATTTCCACCTCGATCTCAATGACATGCTCGACAGGGCCGAGGCTGCTGCGAAAAAGGCGAAGACCCGTAAGCAACGACTCAAACTATCCGGACAATTGAAACAAATATGGCTAAGATCCAAGCCACACAAAGATGTAGGGGAATTCGACAAGGTGTTACGGCGGCTCTACAGACTGGTCGGATTTTCCCGTCTTCGCTTTCTGCGTCGGCGAGCACTCCGAGACGTATTGGCCAATCCTGCGTTGGTGGACAGAGTTTGCGACTATATGCGGTGCTCCGGGACAGTTTCTGAATACATGATATGGGCCGACGCACTAATGAAGGAAGAAGAGCAAATATACCCGGACGTTAATGTTGCTCTGACGGAGGGCTTTCTACGCCTTGAGGCGAATAAACCCGAGTCAAGAAGAATCCGATCTATGGCAGCCTCATTTTTGTCGGGAAAGAACAATAGACCAGGTGCATTGGAATGCAGAGCGTTAGCACCACTTCTCGTCTTGAGATTTGGGGACAGACGATCCCTTCCTCTGCTGAGGCGATGCTTCGACGATGAAAAATCTCTGGTTCCTCCTCCGCTTCTCCGGGCCAGTGCCGTGGTCTACGCAAGCTATGGAGATAAAGAATTCAGCGAGGTTC
The DNA here is from genome assembly GCA_963772155.1 of uncultured Acidobacteriaceae bacterium. Classification (GTDB taxonomy): domain Bacteria; phylum Acidobacteriota; class Terriglobia; order Terriglobales; family Acidobacteriaceae; genus Acidiflorens. The sequence continues at coordinate 8,477 of CAVYVX010000003.1, forward strand.
GAAGATCTGCCAGCAGGCTATTGCGCAATCCCCTAGCCGACGTAGTGAGGTTGGTCGAACGTATTCGGAAATACACCAACGTCCCCACTCGCTACAAAGCCCGGCTGAAACCGAGATATGATTCGGTGGCTCGAATACAATACCTGGACATGAGATCGTTGTTGACGGTGAGACTCCTACAGTTGGCAAGGACTCGACAGGTTGTTAGATGGGTTGACGCATGGAAAATCAATCTCCTCGCGCAGCCCATTTCAGCGTATGATCGGCGGCTAATTGGCAGATTGCTCTAGCCAGTCAAACCGGCTTAACAGGGTCAGCGTTACGTTAGCGCCTATGAGGACGCCCCGCGCTTCATCAGCACTTCGTTACCGTTCTTCCCATTTTAACTTCGTGCTCAACACTTCGAAAAATGTTTTCTGAAAATGCAACAGCCGGGCCGAATGTTCCGACTTCACGCAACTGCGCTGGCGGCACTGCGTCCCACGTATCGAAAAGCGCGAGACGTGGGGCACGCGCGGCGTAAAAGGCGAAGCCCACTGTACGGTCTGACTGCCTCCCACCCTTGCGCAAAAAACGCGCAAGGATGGGGCACCCACTGTGTGAGTGCGCCAGCGGACTGGGCTCCCACCCTAACGTCGCAAAAAACGCGACGTTAGGATGAGGCACCCGGTGCGCATATCTATGGCTGCTTCTCCGCGGGCGCGGCTTCGCGCGCGAGATGCCCATAGTTGAGAATTGCGTTGAATACCAGGGCGTAGTTGCCGATGGTCTCGCCGCGATAGACGGGGTTGTTGGCGAACAGCAGCACGTTTCCCCGACCCAGGTGTGCGTTCACCACCACGGCATGTTCGGCAATGGACGAAGCCTTGTCGAGCAGGCCGTCGAGCAAAAGGGTATCGGAATCGGAGAAGCGCAGGATGACATCGGGCCGGCTCTGAACGGGAATCACCAGCGGGTTGTTGCGCGTCTGATCCTCATTCAACTTTTTTGGTTCCCATGGCTCCTGCTTCACCAGCGGCTCGGGCTCGGCGATCTTTCTGCCCTGCGGCTGGTCGCTGTCTTCGACGCTGCCGCGGCCGGTGGGCCGCCGCTCGTAGGGGTCCATGTAGGGGTCGGTCGAAGCGCGCTCCCACGAGCGGCCGACTGTATTGCTGACGTTGAAGGCCATGCCGTCGGCGCTGATGACGGGGACGCCGTCTCCGTAGCCGAAGGCGACTGGATTGTCGCGGGCGACGAAGACCGTGTTGAGCACACTGCCGGCGACACGGACGTCTTCGTGGGGAGTGACGCTGACGCCGGGGGCAAGTCCCATGTCGATGGCGAACTCAGCTGTGTCTTCGCAGGTGATGAGAAGCCCGCCTTGCTCGACAAACTTCTTCAGATGAGCGAGGCCGTCGTAACCCAGGCCGGGGCGCATGTCGGGAGTGCTGTCGATGGCGCCGAGGTTGGGGGTCAGCTCGGATTTCTGCCACGGTAACGGATTGTTCCACTGGGGGATGCCGTTGAGAATTTCGAGCGCGGAAGAGCCGTCGGCGGGAGCGAAGACGATGACGTCGTACTTGGCGCGGAGGTCTGGTTCGTTGGCCACGGTCTGCGTGCTGATGTAATCGAAGGGCACGCCCGCGTTATCGAAGGCATAGCGCCACCAGCCTTCCATTTGGGTGGCAAGCCAGGTGTGCATGAAGGCCACGCGCGGAGCGGTGACGGCGTGGACCGGCACGGAAGGCGCTGCGCCGAGGCGCGAGGCGTCGAGCGCCAGATCGCGCAAAATTCCCGCGATGCGGTCGTCGTTAGCGCCAGCGGGAGCGCCGGCGATGAGCAGCGAACCGGCCGCAAAATGTTTGCCGCCGGCATCGAAGGGCTTTTCAGCGACCTGGATGTTGGCGCCTTGGAGTTTGTAGACCAGGGGCAGGAGCGAAACCTGGCCGGTGTTGGCTACTGCCAGCAGCGTGCCCGAGCCGGATATCTTGCCGACAAGCGCCGCGGGATCGTCAAGCGGAGTCATTTTGGCTTTGAGGATCGCAGGATCGAGGACGCGGACAACTTTCAGATTGAAAAGGTGAGTGAAGGACCACCCGGTGTCGTCGTAGGGCTCCTTCTGCGGGTCGTCGGCGGCCCAAAACTGCCGGTCCAGCAAGGCATCGGCGATGCGAGAGTAGGGCTGGTCCATGCGCACCACGATGCTGCCGGCGGGGAAGGTCTCCTGCTTCGGCTTGTCTCCGCGCTTTTCCGCGGGGAGGGTGCAGGTGGCCGGGGCGGATAACTGTTCTATCTCAACGTGCTGGCGCTTCAACACCTTGAGTAACTCGACTTGGCGGTTCGTCTCGGCGGGGTCGGCGGGGATGACATAGGCGGCCGGTCCTTCCAGCGATGGCTTCTCCACGGCGCGTTTGCCCTTGAGGTAGTAGTTCTCGAGAAAATGGCTGGTGTTGTGCGAGAAGTAGGAGATGGTTGAGAGCAGAGCGCTCTCTTCGTAGTTGTTGTTATCGCGCTGCGACCAGGTCACCACGGGCAGCGGGGGATTCTGACGGTACCAGGTGCGCGAGTATTCTTCCGGACGGAGGATGCGCTTCTCGGTATCGGCGCCGCCGTTGCCGAAGGTCTCATAGAGGCGGCTGATGCCGTTGTGCATGCCGGCCAGAAGCATCAGGTAGCTGGGACTCCAGGTGTCGAAGTCGCCGTGGGTGAAGACTCCGGTCATGCCGAAGCTCTGCATTTGCGCCACGTTGTTCCAGCCCAGTTCCGCCCACTCGTCGGCCAAGGTGGGGTCCACCCAGGCGTTGTAGGGTCCGTCGCCCGACGTGTTGTCGTAAAGAAATGGGACCGACTCGTGCAAGTCGTGTAACACCTGCGCATGCCATCCTAGATATGTGTCGAGGACGTTGCGAGTCAGATTGAGGGTCACGGCCAGGGCGTCACGGTTATTGTCGTGGACGACATAGTGGCCCCAGTAAAGAAGGTCGGGCCAATCCTGGCCGGGATGAGCTTTGTGCCACTTATAGATATCTACCATGCGGTCGCGGCCGTCGACTTCGACAACGGGAGTAATAAGCACGATCATGTGGGAGCGGATGTACTTGATATAGGGCGCATCGTCGACGGCCAGACGATAGGCGAGTTCCATCAGGGCCGTGGGCGCGCCGGTCTCGGGAGAGTGAATGGCGCCGGTGATGTAGTAAACGGGCCAGGATTGGCCGACGATCTGGCGAGCTTTGGCGTCATCGAGGCCGATGGTGCGTGGGTCCGCAAGCTGGGCCAGGCGCGCGTCATTCTCTTTCGCGGCGGCGAGGAGTTCGTGATCGGCAATGGCGGCGACGATCGTCTCTCGTCCTTCCTCGGAGTGCCCGATGCTGAAGACCTTCACCCGCGGACTGCTCGCCTCAAGCAGGCGAAAATATTTGTGTACATCCTCGGCGTAGGGCAGCATGTTGGGCGCGCCCGCGACATCGCCGAGCACCTGGGCCGGCGTGGGGACGGTTTTCGAGGCCGGAAGGTAATCCACCAGGGGAGATATGAAGGAGGGATCGGTGGTGTATTTTTGGATCTGCTCCGTGTACTGCCGATCAATGGGCTGGCCGGGATCGCGGGCGAAGGTCGAGTTCAATTCCTGGGAGAGCAGCGGCACGGCGGCGGAAAACAAGGTGGAAGAAACAACGATCAAGGCCAGTTTGGAAGGGGTCATTTTACCTCATTTTGAATGCGATTTTTTCGCTTCCCAGTGTCGCACAAAACCGTTATGGCGCGCCGCTGCGCCAAGATGGTTCCCGCACACGATTGTGCCCGCATCGCGGGCCAACGGAAGGAATCCTGCCTTAAGTTAGCGCCTAGCAGGCTGCGGGAAAAATCCTCCACGGCGCAAAAATCTCACCTCAGGCGCTAAAGCGCGAGCACATTTTCAACGACTTACGGCACGAGTAAACTCGTGCCCTTCCCAAAAACCTGCGGTGATCAGAGTTTTTCCGCAGCCTGTTACGGGGACGCCCGACGTTCCACCAGCGGACCGTCAGCGTTCTCCCCAATTCAGCTTCGTGTTCAGCACTTCGAAAAATGTCTTCTTGAAACGCAGCAGCCGGGCCGAATATTCCGACTTCACGCAGCGCACGATGTCGCCGTCGCGCACCGGCATGCCAACTTGCCCATCGAGACTCAGGTAGGCTTCCTCGTCACCGGTCTTGACATGGATTTCGATTTGGACCGTGTCGCGGACCACCAACGGACGGTGCGTCAATCCGTGGGGCGAGACGGGCGTGATCACGAAGGCGTTCACGTCCGGCTTGAGGATGGGGCCGCCCGCGCCCAACGAATATGCGGTCGAGCCGGTCGGTGTTGCGACGATCAAACCATCGGCCTTATAACTGGAAACTAACTCCGCGTCCACGAAAAGCTCGAAATAATTCAGCCGCGCGATGGCGCTCTTGCTCACCACCAGCTCGTTCAGAGCGGAGTGGGTGGCGAGAATCTGGCCGCCCCGGACCACCGAGCAACTGAGCATGGCGCGGTTGTCAACGATGTAGCGCCCATCCTCAATCGCTTCCAGCGCGGGATAGAGGTCGGCCAGCGGAACTTCGGTCATGAAGCCGAGCGTGCCCAGGTTGACGCCGAGAATGAGCGTTCCGGCTTGGGCGACCGCGCGCGCCGCCGAAAGCAGCGTGCCGTCGCCGCCGAGCACCAATGCCAAATCTGGGGCCAAGTCAGCCGAGCGCGTGGCCAACTCGCTGCGCGGCACAACCTGCGACGCCTTGAAATACGCCGCGCTTTCCTCGTCCACCACCACGGCATACTTGCGCTGCTGGAGCCATCTTTCGAGCGCGGGCAGCGTCTCGCGCAGTTCCGGCCGATGCGGCTTGGAAACGATGGCAACGACTTTTTGACGGATTGAACCTGGGGAAGTCTGGGGCATGTCTTCGGTTTTCCCTGCTCGCGTCTGTTTTGGCGTCTCTTCTAGAGCATTTTTCGTGATGGTGCAGAGTGCACACCCTCAGCGGCTAAAGCCGGAACCCGTTATAACTCCTAACGGCACGGCTGAAGCCGTGCCCTACCCGTTCCCGGCTCCCTCTATAGCAACTGAGAAATGCTCTAATTTCTCTTCGGAGGTTCCTGCGCACGCCGAACTTCCGATTGTACAGAATCAGCGGACGGCGGGCGGCTAAAACTCCGCGTGCAGCAGGAATTCGCGATTGCCATCGCCGCCCCCGCCGAAGATTGGAGATTCGATCCATTCCGCGCCCACGCAGCCGAGGTCCTCCAGCGCCCCCTCGACTCGGGCCACTGCCGCCCGCTGCGCCGCCGCGTCGCGCACGATTCCGCCCTTCTCCACCAGTTCCCTGCCCGCTTCGAACTGCGGTTTCACCAGCACCACAATTTCGCGGACACTTTGGCGGACGTTGCCGCGAACGCCGTCGCGCGTCCCGTCGCCGCTAAACGAAACGGCCCGCAGCACCGCCGGCAGCACCAGCGTGGCCGAGATGAACGAAACATCCATGGCAATGAAGTCGATGGCCTCGCCCAGGTCGCCGTGCTCGATGTAGCGGGCGTTGGTCCTCTCCAGCAGCCTCATGCGCGGATCGTTGCGCAAGCCTAAATCCATCTGGCCGTAGCCGGTATCAATGGCTATTACGCGTGCCGCGCCGTGCCGCAACATGCAATCGCTGAAGCCTCCGGTGGAAGCCCCGATGTCGAGGCAGATTTTGCCCTGCAGGTCGATTCGCCAGTGTTCCAGGGCCTTCTCTAGTTTGAGGCCGCCGCGGCTGACGTAGCGGAGACCGGCGCCCAGCAGGCGCAAGGCCGCTTTCGAGTCGATCGCTGCGCCTGCCTTAGCAATCTTCTGCCCGTTGACCAGGACTTTTCCGGCGAGAATGAGCGCCTGCGCGCGCTCGCGCGACGATGCCAAGCCTCGATCCACCAGCAACTTGTCGAGACGCGTTTTCACTCGGATCGGATTCTTCGCCAGCCTGCCACCTCCCGCACCGGCACGATGCGGCCAGCACCCGTTGCGGTGCAGATTGTTGAACACGATTTCTTAACAGAAGGTTACAGGAGTAAGAGCCCGCTTTTCCACAAACTTTTCCTCTGCGTTGTTGAAAAGTTTGGAAGAGCATCGGGTCATCTGGCCATCGGGTGATCGGGTCATCCGGTCATCGGGCGATTGAAATTCAAGAGCGAAATTCAAAAACAGAGCAGTTCCGCACTTCAGATGACCCGATGGTCAGATCACCCGATCACCCGATCCACCTCAACCCGCAACCTCTTCCAGAAGTTTTGCGTCGATGTCGAAGTTGGCGTGGACGTGCTGCACATCGTCGTGATCTTCCAACGCTTCCAGCAGCCGGATCATCTGCGCCGCCTGTTGCCCTTCCAGCTTGATATAGGTATCCGGAACCATGCTCACACTCGACGATGCGGGCGTGATGCCGGCCTTCTTCAACGCCTCCAGCATGCCTTCGTAGGCGTGGGCTCGGTAAGAATTTCCCAGTTCTCGCCGTCGTCCTTCAAGTCCTCGCCGCCCGCTTCGATAATGATGTTCATCAGATCGTCTTCCTTGGCCGCCGACTTGGGGATGATGATGTCGCCCTTCTTGTGGAACATATACGACACAGCGCCCGCTGCGGCCATGTTGCCATTGTTCTTGCCGAAGACGTGGCGGATTTCGCTGACCGTGCGGTTGCGGTTGTCGGTGGAAATTTCCGCCAGCAAAGCCACGCCGCCGGGGCCGTAGCCCTCCAGCACAAATTCTTCGTAGGTCAAGCCGGGCAGTTCGCCGGTGCCGCGCTGGATGGCGCGCTTGATGTTGTCGGCGGGCATGTTCTCCGACTTCGCCGCCAGGATCGCCGTGCGCAGGCGCGGATTCATGTCGGGATCGCCGCCCGATTTCGCCGCCATCGCGATTTCCTTGATGAGACGGGTGAAAATCTTGCCGCGCTTGGCGTCGAGCGCGCCCTTCTTGTGCTTGATGGTTGCCCATTTCGAATGGCCTGACATGGCGATACCTCGTGTCTATGGAACTAGAACTTGAATGGCGCTGCTTCTCGGAACTATGGGTCCGCCGGCGGAGAAAATCACACGATCACCCTCGACGAAAACCTTCAGGCGAATTGAAATTATAGCATGGGGGCGTCACCCCGCCTGCGCTTTCACCGGCTGCAAGTTTAGGACACTACCTGAAGCGGTCGCATCGGCTCGACACCGCATGCCCATGATAAGATTAGGATCGATAGGACCAGTCGGCCGTGTGCTTGAAGTTTCAAATTAGGCATCTCGGAACAAAATAGTTTGTGACGAGCGGAAGTGGTGGAACTGGCAGACACACCATCTTGAGGGGGTGGCGCCGAAAGGCATGGGGGTTCAAATCCCCCCTTCCGCACCATCGTATTGATTGCGCGTATTGTTTCTGCGAGAGAGGAAATTGTCGAATCCGGGCTTCGGCTCCAGTGGAGTTTCACGCATGTTCGTAACAGTTCTGATCACGGTCGTTCACGTATTCGTTTGCTTTTTTCTGATTGCGGTGGTGTTGCTGCAGAGTGGCAAGAGCGGCGACCTGGCCGCGGCTTTCGGCGGCCAGGGCAGCCAGACGGCGTTTGGCCCGCGGGGCGCGGCTTCGGTGCTTTCCCGGGCAACGACGTGGTCCGCCATCATCTTCATGCTCACGTCAATCACGCTATCGATTTTCGCGGCGCGGCAGACCGGGCCGACATCCGTGCTGTCGGGAGCGAAGGCCATCGCAGACGAGGTCGCAGCCGGTGACGCCGGTCGCGCCTTCCGCGCCGCCGACCGTTCCGCAAAACCAGGCGCCGGCACAGAAATAGAGACCACGTCGCGGTCTCATATTAATTCTCGGCGGCTTCCTACGCTCGGGGCAAAGCCCGCATTGCTTGGCCCTGAGCGGCACGCTGAAGCCGTGCGCTACCAAGTCTTGTGACTCGTCCTGGCCGCGTCCACCCTATCACCAGAAAGGGATTCTCTTCCCTTTCCTCTCCTATGGTTGTTTGCGGGCCGTGGCCGGGAATCACGACCGTCTCATCAGGCAGGGTGAGGACGCGGTCGCGCAGGGAGCGCATGATCTTCTCGAACGAGCCTCCGGGGAGATCGGTGCGTCCAATGCTGCGGGCGAACAGCGTGTCGCCGGCGATCAGTAATTTTTCCGCGGGAAAATAGAGGCAGACGCTGCCCTCGGTGTGGCCGGGAGTGTGAAGAACGTTCGCCGTCAGATTGCCCGTCCGCAACAATTCGCCATCCGCGATGCTCGCTTCGATGGCAACTTGGCCCGGCGCGGCCATGCCCAGCCAGGAAGCCTGCACGTCGAGCATTTTCAGCAGCGCATAGTCGTTCTGATTGAGCAGGATTGGAGCGCCCGTCAGCGCGCGCAGCTTCATCGCTCCGCCGACGTGATCGATGTGGGCGTGGGTGATGACGATCTGCTTCACTTCCAGCTTGTGCTGGCGGACGATGGCGAGAATGTCTTCAATGTCGTCGCCAGGATCGATGACCATGGCTTCGCGCGTGGTCTCATCGCCAATGATCGAGCAGTTGCATTGCAGCGGGCCGACGGGAAGGATCTTGTGGATCATGCATTCATTTTCGCGCATTTACTTGAAGGGCGCGACAATTCACCAGTTCATTAGAGTTTATCCTCCCGAGCGCGAGCAGAGGGATCCCTTACAGTTCCATGACAAAGGCAGATCCCTACCGCTCCGCTCGGGATAACAAACTTATTGAAGCTCGCTCCTTCCTTACGACGCCACCGCCACCTGTCCCGTGGTCTGATCGGAGCGGAAGCGCAGGAGCGCCGCGATGTTGCCGGCGCTATCGAGATCGGAGTGCTCTTTGAGATAGAGCAATTCGATGTCGCGGCGGATGGCGATGGGGATGATGGCGTCCGAAACGTCGGCGAGTTCGCGCGTAAATGTCCGCAGGCGACGCACGACGCGGTCAGGTGGGCATCGAGGTGGCCGCAGTAAGGGCACTCGACTGCTCTCGCGGAATAGTTTTCGCTGAGGAAGATAGTCTGCACTTCCCCGGTTTCCAGCGCGCGCAGGACGCGGCGGAGGCCGGTGACGCCGCGCCCGTTGGACTTGGCGAAATCCACCGCTTCGCTGGCTTTCTTGGACGCGCGTTCGGCGATCCATTGACCGAGGACGGCGCCGGCGTGGTCGCGAATCTCTTCATTGGAGACGCTGGCAACATCGGCTGAGAACCGGCCAATCAGGCGCTGCTTAACGTAAGGATGGAGGTGCGACTCGAACTCGGGCCAGTTGGCGTCCTGGCAGCCGACGACCAGCCGCTCCCAGACATTTTTTTCGAAGTCGATGCGCAGCCGTTCCGCAACCGCCTTGAAGTGTTGCAGCGCTTCCTCGGCCACGCGGCGTTCGGCATGTCCGCCTTCGTATCCGTTGTAGCCGTAGTTCGAGGCATTGCGCGAGAGCATGTGGACAATGGCTCCGCGTTCGTGCAGGTCGTCCAGGCGAAGATCGAAGAAACGCGCGCGCTGGCGGTCGACCATGGCGACCGAGAGCGCGGGCTGGGCTCCGAGCAAGGCGGCCAGCGGTTTCAACTGAAAGCGCGGCTGGAGATAGATCTGTGTGCCTCCGAGATGCGGTGGCAGTTCGTATTCCCTCCAGAAATTGTGGGCGGAGCAGGCGAAGACCGCCCTTCCCCGCGCGTTGCCGCGCAGGTTCGTCGCCAGATCGAGCACGCGATCGAGGTCGGCGTGCAGCGGCCCGTTCTTGCCGCTGGCGGCGGCGCTTTTCAGGGCCTGCTTCACCATGTCTTTGGCGACGATGGCCTCGCGGCGATGGGAGCGATCCTGCGGAGGATCGGGCTGGAAGTAAAAACTGAGGGCGCACGCCCCTTTGCTTTCGTCCGCTTGAAAAGCCGCCAATTCTCGGATTTCGTCCCGGGTCATCATCTCGACTCTCCTTGGATCGCTCGTGATGTTTAGATTCGAGTTTTGACTACAGCGTGTTTCATAAATGGCCTTAAGGCCACAAGGCGCGACCCTCAGGGGC
>CAVYVX010000004.1:0-16724 GCA_963772155.1 uncultured Acidobacteriaceae bacterium
CTGAGGTGATTGGCGATCAGCTTGCCGTGGAAACGTCCGTTCTCGATGAAGATTTCATTCGTCCACGAACCGGCGACGATCACTCCCGCCACGTAAATTCCCGGAACGTTCGATTCCAGGTTCTCGGGATCGCACAGCGGGCGCATCTGCTCGGAACACAGCTCGATGCCCACGCTGCGCAGGAAATCGTAGTCGGGATGATATCCGGTAAGCGCAAACACAAAATCGTTTTTCAGGCGGAGCGGGCCGGAAGGAGTTTGCACCACAACGTAGTCGCCGCCGATCTCCTGCACGGTGCTGTTGAAGTGGGCGGCGATTTCGCCGGCCTTGATGCGGTTCTCGATGTCGGGGCGCACCCAATACTTGACGTGGTCGTGCATCTGCGCTCCGCGATGGACGAGCGTGACGCGCGCCCCGTGCCGCCACAAATCCAGCGCCGCTTCCGCCGCCGAATTCTTGCCGCCGATCACCACCACGTCCGTATCGAAATAAGGATGCGGCTCGCGGTAGTAATGGAAAACTTTTCCAGGTCTTCGCCGGGGATGTCGAGTTGGTTGGCGAGATCGTAGTAGCCGGTGGCGATCACGATCTTGCGTGCGCGGTAATCGTAGATGGCGTTGTGCCGGTCAGTGGTGGTGACACGGAAGTCGCCGTCCGCGCCCGTAATGGTTTTCACCCATTCGTACTGGCGGACATGCAAGCGATAGTGCTCGGCGACGCGCCGGTAATATTCGAGGGCTTCGAGCCGGGTGGGCTTCGCCAGCGCCGTGGTGAAGGGAACATCGCCAATCTCGAGCAGCTCGGGCGTGGTGAAGAACACCATGTTGCTCGGATAGCGATAGATGGAATTGACGAGGCATCCCTTGTCGATGATGACGGCCTTAAAGCCGGCCTTTTGCGCCTCGATGGCGCAGGCCATGCCGGTGGGGCCAGCGCCTACGACGAGAACGTCGCTCGAGGAGTCGGGCCGCGCTTGGGCGTACGCGCGGGGCAAGGTTTCCGGAATTTGTTCGATGGGCAAGGGTGCGCGGCCTCGACTGCGCGGAATAGGGAGCGATCAATTTTAACACCGCGGGCTGGCACTGAGGGCGCGCTGGTTCCCTACTTCTTCACGCAAACGGAAATTCCATCGCGCAGAGGCAGGATGGTCGTAAACAATTCCTTCGCTTCGTAAATCGTTTTGTTGAATTCGGCGATGGCCCTGGTTTCGGCGTCGGGTCGGGCTGGCGGAGCTTGCCTTTCCAGAGAACGTTGTCGGCAATCAACAGACCGCCGCTCTTCAGGCGTGGAAGCGCCAGTCGAAAGACGCGCGTGTAGTCGGTCTTATCGATGTCGCTGAAGATGATGTCGTAGAGCCCCTTTTCCTCGGAAAGAAGTTCGAGCGCTTCGCCCACGCGAACCGTAATGCGCTGGCTGAGTCCGGCGCGATCGAAGTAGCGGCGGGCTTTGTCGGCGCGCGCGGTCGCCGTCGGTGTAAACCACGCGTCCGCCATCGCCCACCGCGCGCGCCCACCAGATGGTCGAATAGCCGATGGCCGAGCCCATTTCGAAAATTTTCTTCGCGCCGCTAATAATTGCCAGTTGATAAAGCACGCGCCCGACAGCGGGGCCGACGATGGGGATGTCGTTTTTGGCGGCTTCAACTTCCATCTCCGCCAGAACTTCGTCGCGCGGCGGCAGCATGGCGTAGAGGTAGTCTTCGACTTCCGGGGCGGTGATCCCGCCCATGCGCCAGCCGGGGTTTGCGGGTTGGTCGGTCATGCTGCTCCTTGCTGTCGAAAGTTGCCGCGATTATAAACTTGGGAGACTCTGATTAAGTCTTCGCCGACGAGATGAGATGCGATGAAAACACGGCCCTCAGCGGCTAAAGCCGCTTCTATAGCGGGTTCTAACGGCAACGGCTGAAGCCGTGCCCTTTCAAAGCTATCCCTAAACCGACTTAATCAGAGGTTCCCTTACGAAATCGTCTGCCCCGGTTTCATCTCCAATACTTTCACGCCGGGCACGAGCTTCTGCAACTCGCCGGGCCTTCCCGTCAGCGGCGGGAATGTGCCGAAGTGCATGGGGATGACAATTTCCGGTTGCAGCAGTTTACAGGCGTATGCGGCCTCGCGCGGCGACATGGTGAAAAGATCGCCGATGGGCAGCAGCGCAATCTTCGGCGCGTAGAGGTCGCGGATGATGGCCATGTCGCCGAAGACGCCGGTATCGCCCGCGTGGTAGAACTTGACGCCGTTCGAGAATTCAAGCACATAGCCGCACGCCTCGCCGCCATAAACGATCTGGTCGCCATCCTGAATGCCGCAGGAGTGCACCGCGTGCACCATGGTGATCTTCACTCCGGCGACGGTTTGCGTGCCGCCTTTGTTCATGGGCGCGATCTGCTTGACGCCTTTTTTCTGCAGCCACAAGCACAGCTCGTAGATGCCAACCGCGACCGGATTGAGCCTCTTGCCCACCTCGACCGCGTCGCCGATGTGGTCGCCATGCCCGTGCGTGCAGACGAGCGCGTCGGCTTTCTTGACGTGCTTTTCGCTTTCCGGGCAGGCGGGATTGCCTGCAATCCACGGATCAATGTAAAGGGTCTTCCCTTCCGGCGTTTGCATGCGGAAAGTCGAGTGCCCCAGCCATGTGAGTTGGATACCTTGAAGATTCACAAAATCCTCCTCCAGTAACCTGCGAACTAGAAATCTCATAGAAGGGGCTTCAAAGCGCGTCTTCATTACGGCACGGCTGAAGCCGTGCCCTACCCGAACCCGATTTATGAGATAGCTTTTAGCATTCTAATGACTTGGAAAAGACCGCGCAACGCACCGGCGCTCGGCCAGGATACTGGCTGATCCCAGTCGTCCAGTTGCAGCCGGACTCCTGTGTAAAATGGTGCTCGATGCCCGAACTCAAAGTGCTGCTGTCACGCGAAACTATTGCCCAGCGGGTTGCCGAGCTGGGAGAAGAGATTACCCGCGATTTTCGCGGCCAGTCGATGATCTTTGTCGGCGTGCTCAAAGGCGCGGCGATTTTTTTGAGCGATCTGGCGCGCCAGGTCCCACTCGACTCCACCTTCGATTTCATAGGAGTTTCGAGTTACGGCAACCGCCCCCAGCCAAAGAAGATCCGGCGGGCCACGCGGCGTGGGATTCCCTCGGCGAAGTCCGTTTGACCAAAGACCTGGACCAATCGCTGGCGGACCGCAACGTGATTCTGGTGGAAGATATCCTCGACACCGGGTTGACGCTGAACTACATTTCAAGACTGTTGCAGGCGCATCAGCCACGGTCGCTGCGCATCGCGGCCTTGCTCGACAAGCCTTCGCGCCGCCAGCAGCCGATCCAGGCGCAATATATCGGCTTCACCATTCCCGACGTTTACGTCGTCGGCTACGGCCTGGACTATGCGGAACGCTATCGCAATCTTCCGGATATTTGCGTACTGGAAAATTTGTAGGATTTGCAATTGGTAATTGTAATTTGTGATTGCAAAACCTGCGTCTTCGATTTACAAATTACCAATTGCGAATTGACCGGCTGCTAGAATAAACCCTGTGAAAACGACCGCCCCGCCAACCGGACGCGCTTCCGAGGTGGATCCCCTCCTGCTCGAAGTGGCCGACGTGGTCAATACCACGCTCGACCTGGAAACCACGCTGCGGCGCGTGGCGGAACTGGTGCGCAAGGTCATCGAATACGAAATTTTCGCCATCCTGTTGCTCAACGAGCAGCGCCAGGAATTGTACGTCCGCTTCCATGTGGGATATCCGGCGGAACTCGCCGACCGCATGCGCGTGAAAGTCGGCGAGGGAGTGACGGGACGCGCCGCCGAAACTCGCCAGGCGGTGCTGGTCGCCGACGCCACGCGCGACGATTTCTATCTCGAAGGCGTGCCCAACGTCCACTCGGAACTGGCGATCCCGCTGATAGTCAAGAACCGGGTGATTGGCGTGATCGACCTGGAGGCGCGCGAAAAAGGGTACTTCACCGAAGAGCACAAGCGCCTGCTGACGCTGATCGCCTCGCGCATGGCGATTGGCATCGAGAACGCGCGGCTGCACACGCGTATTACGCGCCAGGCGCGCACGCTGCTGCTGCTGAACGAGATTGCGCGCGAACTCACGTCCATCCTTAATTTGAACCAACTGCTGAAGCGCGTCGCCGAGTTGCTCAACCGGATCATCGAGTACCAGATGTTCAGCATTCTTCTGGTGGACGAGACGGGCGAAAAATTGCAGCACCGTTTTGCGCAGCGCTTCGAGGAACGCCTGCATCTGAAGCGCGACATCACGATTGGCCGCGGAGTGGTGGGGTACGCCGCGCAGGCCAAGGAAGCGGTCCTTGTCCCGGATGTCGCCAAGGATCTCCGTTACATCGTGGTGAATCCCGAGACGCGCTCGGAACTGGCGGTCCCGCTCATCTACCAGGGAAAGTTGATTGGAGTGCTCGATCTGGAGCACACGCGCCGCAACTATTTCACCGAGGACCACAAGCGGACGCTGACCACGCTGGCGGCGCAGCTTGCCATCGCCATTGAAAATGCGCGCCTCTACGAGCAGATCGCCCGCCAGGAGCAGCGCCTGGAGCGCGATCTGGCGCTGGCGCGCGAGTTGCAGTTCCGCTTGCTGCCCCACTCGCTCCCCAAAATGCAGCATCTCGAAGTGGCGGCCAAATTCGTTCCCGCCCGCGCCATCGGCGGCGATCTCTACGACTTCGTTCCCTATTCGTTGTCGCGGCTGGGGATCGCGATTGGCGACGTCAGCGGCAAAGGCGCGCCGGCGGCCATTTATGCCGCGCTGGTCAGCGGCATTCTGCGTTCTCATGCGCCGATGGAGCCGCGCCCGGCGGAAATGCTTTCGGCGGTGAATCTGTCGCTCGCCGAACGCAGGATTGCCGCCCAGTTCGTTTCCATCATCTACGCCGTGTGGGACGACGCGCGCCACACGCTCGTGGTCGCCAATTCCGGCTTGCCGCGACCCATCTATTGCCATGACGGCAAAACTGAGTTCATCTACGCCACCGGACTGCCGCTCGGACTCTTTGACGAAACCGATTACGACGAATTAAATTTCAAGGCCAAGACCGGCGACATGTTCGTGTTCTACAGCGACGGCATTCTCGACGCGCGCAACCGCCACGGGCAATCCTTTGCCCCGGAGCGCGTGGCGGCGATCGCCGCCGCCTGCGTCGCCAAGTCCGCCGACTGCGTGGTCAACGAAATCTTCAACTCGGTCGCCGAGCACGCCGCCGGCGTGGAGGCGTTCGACGACCAGACGGTGGTTGCCATCAAGGTGAAATCCGGCGCGGGCAAACGCAAGTGAAGCGGCTGCGATCATGGCAGGCGCAAGTGTTACGGCCGCCCGCGTTGGCGTACGGCGGCGGGTCTTGTGTGGAGACGGGCGGCCTCGCCCGTCCAAGCCGCGCGCCACCGAACTCCACTGTGAAGGCGTGCCGCTTGCAAGCCTCGCCGCGCGCCACGGAACTCCGCTCTACGTGTATTCCGCGGCCATGATTCGCGCGCGCGTCAACGCCTTCCATAGCGCTTTTCATTCCATTCCTCACACCCTGTGTTACTCCGTCAAAGCCAATTCGACGCTCGGGATTCTGCGTCTGCTGGCGGCCATGGGCGCCGGCTTCGACGTGGTTTCGGGCGGAGAACTTGAACGCGTTCTGCGCGTCAGCCGCAAGGCCGCGCGCGGAGTTGCGGGCAAAGTTACTGGCAAAGTTGCGAGCAAAGTTGCGGGCAAAGTTGTTTACTCTGGCGTGGGCAAGACGGCGGCGGAGATGGAACTCGCCTTGCGCTCGGGCATCTTGCTCTTCAACATCGAAAGCGCATCTGAATTGAACTTGCTTTCCGCAATTGCGACTCGCTTGCAGAAACGCGCCGCCATCGCCGTGCGCGTCAATCCCGATGTTTCGGCGAAAACTCATCCTTATATCTCGACCGGACTGCACCAGCATAAGTTCGGCGTGCCGATTCCCGAGGCGCGCGCTCTCTACGCGCAAGCCGCCAAGCAGCCTTATCTAACGGTCGCCGGAGTCAGCGTTCACATCGGCTCGCAAATCACCGATGCCGGTTCTTTTCGGGAGGCGATCGAGCGCGTGGCCGATCTGGTGCGCGCGCTGCGCGACGAAGGCCACGACATTCGCTATATAGACGCGGGCGGCGGCCTGGGAATTTCCTATGGCGAGTACGAGAACGATGACGGCGTGCAGGAAAATTTCGAGAAGCAGATTGCAGCCTACGCGAAGGCAGTGCTCACCCCGTTGCGCGGATTGAAGCTACACCTGCTGCTGGAGCCGGGACGCTCCATCGTGGGCCCGGCCGGCGTTTTGCTGACGCGCGTCCTCTACCGGAAGAGGAATAATGGCAAACGCTTTTTGATTGTCGATGCGGCGATGAACGATCTGCTGCGTCCTTCGCTCTACGGCGCGTATCATGAGATCGTCACCGTGCGCCACGGCTCGCGCGAAACGGATGCTAGCGAAACAGAGATCACCGACGTGGTCGGGCCCATCTGCGAGACCGGAGATTTCTTCGCCCGCGACCGAAAACTTCCCTTAGTCAACGAAGGTGATCTGCTGGCGATCTTAGACGTAGGCGCCTACGGCGCAGTATTAAGTTCGAACTACAACACCCGCAGCCGCGCCGCGGAAGTACTGGTCGATGGCGCGAAAGCAAGAGTGATCCGCCGCCGCGAGAGCGTCGAGGACCAGATGGGGATGGAGACTTAAGAGAGGAAAGGGCGGAATTTCCTTTGGTTGACTTTTTGCGGCCCTGCGACCGATAGTTTATGTTGTGAACGGTTCTACAATCACACGAACGGAATGGGCTGAACGACAGGTTGAGGAACTACTGTCCTTGCCGCTCATCTCCGAGTTTGTGTTTCGCAGTCCCAAGCACAACGACCCCACCGAGAAAGAAGTCATAGACCACCTAATCGTACACAAGGGACAGAGCATTCTTGTTTCTCAAAAAGCGCAAGAAAATCCCGAGAAGCGAAACATCGAGAGTAACGAGCGATGGGTGTTGAAGAATGTAAAAAGTGCTTTGAAACCGATTTGTGGCGCAATCAACAAACCAGACGAACGTCCCAAATGGTGCGATCATCCGCGCCGGGGTAGAGTTGAATTTGCTGTGTTGCCGTCAATAGTTCATGGGATTGCCCTCGCCGAAACGTGGTATCCAGTGGATCTGGGTTCTGCGGCTAGTGATCTGCCATTGGATTACCTGGATGTGCCATTAAGCTACCTGTCAATAAACGACTTTCTGAACCTTGTCGTGCAATTGAGAACAGTTCCGGAACTTCTCGAATATCTGAACGCGAGGCGGAGTTTGCCAGTCACCACTCTCCGCATTATGGGCGACGAAATGTGTTTGTTCGAGTTGTACCTGATGAACGGGGGCAAATTCGGGAACCTGCACAGGACACGCGGATGCCAGGCGTGCCATCTCAACTCATAGTGAACTGCTCGAAGCAGCGTTGAATCGCAATGCTGAGTGCCAGTTCTATAGCAGCTTGATTGAGCATGTGGCGGAATGTCTCGGGGAAAGGGATCCGGGCTACGCCCAAGGATTGAGCAGCGAAATGGTAGCGTTATTCGATCCTGACGAAAAGAGGAAGAATCATCTGCTGCTGCAAGAAATCTTAACGGACTTGAGACTGCGCGAACGGGCGGAGCTCGGCAGAGCCTTCCACGAGGTAAGTGAACGGATTGCTGGCAAAGATCGGGATCTGGTCTTCAGGAGTGCATATATTGACGGTCGGGATCGGATCTTCCTTTTTGTGGCGTCAAAGGGATGGCAGAAGTCGGACCCTGTTCAATGTCGTTGGGGAACTGACGGGAGCTGCTCTTGCTGCGTATCAGAAGGGTAGCTGTTTAGTGATCATTGATCTCGATGGAGAGCATTATTATCTGGCATTGTCACAACCGGGTTACCAGCCGACTGTTGAGGACGTAGCTGCTGGTGAAAAACATTTTGAGTGCCTGCGCATGAACACCGTTGACATCAGCCGCCTTTGACGCTTCACGGCCCCGGCGCTCCACCAGCGCTTCCTCACCGTTCTTCCCACTTCATCTTCGTGCTCAGCACCTCGAAGAATGTTTTCTGAAAACGCAACAGCCGGGCCGAATGTTCCGACTTCACGCAACTGCGCTGGCGGCACTGCGTCCCACGTATCGAAAAGCGCGAGACGTGGGGCACGCGCGGCGTAAAAGGCGAAGCCCACTGTACGGTCTGACTGCCTCCCACCCTTGCGCAAAAAACGCGCAAGGATGGGGCACCCACTGTGTGAGTGCGCCAGCGGACTGGGCTCCCACCCTAACGTCGCAAAAAACGCGACGTTAGGATGAGGCACCCGGTGCGCATATCTATGGCTGCTTCTCCGCGGGCGCGGCTTCGCGCGCGAGATGCCCATAGTTGAGAATTGCGTTGAATACCAGGGCGTAGTTGCCGATGGTCTCGCCGCGATAGACGGGGTTGTTGGCGAACAGCAGCACGTTTCCCCGACCCAGGTGTGCGTTCACCACCACGGCATGTTCGGCAATGGACGAAGCCTTGTCGAGCAGGCCGTCGAGCAAAAGGGTATCGGAATCGGAGAAGCGCAGGATGACATCGGGCCGGCTCTGAACGGGAATCACCAGCGGGTTGTTGCGCGTCTGATCCTCATTCAACTTTTTTGGTTCCCATGGCTCCTGCTTCACCAGCGGCTCGGGCTCGGCGATCTTTCTGCCCTGCGGCTGGTCGCTGTCTTCGACGCTGCCGCGGCCGGTGGGCCGCCGCTCGTAGGGGTCCATGTAGGGGTCGGTCGAAGCGCGCTCCCACGAGCGGCCGACTGTATTGCTGACGTTGAAGGCCATGCCGTCGGCGCTGATGACGGGGACGCCGTCTCCGTAGCCGAAGGCGACTGGATTGTCGCGGGCGACGAAGACCGTGTTGAGCACACTGCCGGCGACACGGACGTCTTCGTGGGGAGTGACGCTGACGCCGGGGGCAAGTCCCATGTCGATGGCGAACTCAGCTGTGTCTTCGCAGGTGATGAGAAGCCCGCCTTGCTCGACAAACTTCTTCAGATGAGCGAGGCCGTCGTAACCCAGGCCGGGGCGCATGTCGGGAGTGCTGTCGATGGCGCCGAGGTTGGGGGTCAGCTCGGATTTCTGCCACGGTAACGGATTGTTCCACTGGGGGATGCCGTTGAGAATTTCGAGCGCGGAAGAGCCGTCGGCGGGAGCGAAGACGATGACGTCGTACTTGGCGCGGAGGTCTGGTTCGTTGGCCACGGTCTGCGTGCTGATGTAATCGAAGGGCACGCCCGCGTTATCGAAGGCATAGCGCCACCAGCCTTCCATTTGGGTGGCAAGCCAGGTGTGCATGAAGGCCACGCGCGGAGCGGTGACGGCGTGGACCGGCACGGAAGGCGCTGCGCCGAGGCGCGAGGCGTCGAGCGCCAGATCGCGCAAAATTCCCGCGATGCGGTCGTCGTTAGCGCCAGCGGGAGCGCCGGCGATGAGCAGCGAACCGGCCGCAAAATGTTTGCCGCCGGCATCGAAGGGCTTTTCAGCGACCTGGATGTTGGCGCCTTGGAGTTTGTAGACCAGGGGCAGGAGCGAAACCTGGCCGGTGTTGGCTACTGCCAGCAGCGTGCCCGAGCCGGATATCTTGCCGGCAAGCGCCGCGGGATCGTCAAGCGGAGTCATTTTGGCTTTGAGGATCGCAGGATCGAGGACGCGGACAACTTTCAGATTGAAAAGGTGAGTGAAGGACCACCCGGTGTCGTCGTAGGGCTCCTTCTGCGGGTCGTCGGCGGCCCAAAACTGCCGGCCCAGCAAGGCATCGGCGATGCGAGAGTAGGGCTGGTCCATGCGCACCACGATGCTGCCGGCGGGGAAGGTCTCCTGCTTCGGCTTGTCTCCGCGCTTTTCCGCGGGGAGGGTGCAGGTGGCCGGGGCGGATAACTGTTCTATCTCAACGTGCTGGCGCTTCAACACCTTGAGTAACTCGACTTGGCGGTTCGTCTCGGCGGGGTCGGCGGGGATGACATAGGCGGCCGGTCATTCCAGCGATGGCTTCTCCACGGCGCGTTTGCCCTTGAGGTAGTAGTTCTCGAGAAAATGGCTGGTGTTGTGCGAGAAGTAGGAGATGGTTGAGAGCAGAGCGCTCTCTTCGTAGTTGTTGTTATCGCGCTGCGACCAGGTCACCACGGGCAGCGGGGGATTCTGACGGTACCAGGTGCGCGAGTATTCTTCCGGACGGAGGATGCGCTTCTCGGTATCGGCGCCGCCGTTGCCGAAGGTCTCATAGAGGCGGCTGATGCCGTTGTGCATGCCGGCCAGAAGCATCAGGTAGCTGGGACTCCAGGTGTCGAAGTCGCCGTGGGTGAAGACTCCGGTCATGCCGAAGCTCTGCATTTGCGCCACGTTGTTCCAGCCCAGTTCCGCCCACTCGTCGGCCAGGGTGGGGTCACCCAGGCGTTGTAGGGTCCGTCGCCCGACGTGTTGTCGTAAAGAAATGGGGCCGACTCGTGCAAGTCGTGTAACACCTGCGCATGCCATCCTAGATATGTGTCGAGGACGTTGCGAGTCAGATTGAGGGTCACGGCCAGGGCGTCACGGTTATTGTCGTGGACGACATAGTGGCCCCAGTAAAGAAGGTCGGGCCAATCCTGGCCGGGATGAGCTTTGTGCCACTTATAGATATCTACCATGCGGTCGCGGCCGTCGACTTCGACAACGGGAGTAATAAGCACGATCATGTGGGAGCGGATGTACTTGATATAGGGCGCATCGTCGACGGCCAGACGATAGGCGAGTTCCATCAGGGCCGTGGGCGCGCCGGTCTCGGGAGAGTGAATGGCGCCGGTGATGTAGTAAACGGGCCAGGATTGGCCGACGATCTGGCGAGCTTTGGCGTCATCGAGGCCGATGGTGCGTGGGGCCGCAAGCTGGGCCAGGCGCGCGTCATTCTCTTTCGCGGCGGCGAGGAGTTCGGGATCGGCAATGGCGGCGACGATCGTCTCTCGTCCTTCCTCGGAGTGCCCGATGCTGAAGACCTTCACCCGCGGACTGCTCGCCTCAAGCAGGCGAAAATATTTGTGTACATCCTCGGCGTAGGGCAGCATGTTGGGCGCGCCCGCGACATCGCCGAGCACCTGGGCCGGCGTGGGGACGGTTTTCGAGGCCGGAAGGTAATCCACCAGGGGAGATATGAAGGAGGGATCGGTGGTGTATTTTTGGATCTGCTCCGTGTACTGCCGATCAATGGGCTGGCCGGGATCGCGGGCGAAGGTCGAGTTCAATTCCTGGGAGAGCAGCGGCACGGCGGCGGAAAACAAGGTGGAAGAAACAACGATCAAGGCCAGTTTGGAAGGGGTCATTTTACCTCATTTTGAATGCGATTTTTTCGCTTCCCAGTGTCGCACAAAACCGTTATGGCGCGCCGCTGCGCCAAGATGGTTCCCGCACACGATTGTGCCCGCATCGCGGGCCAACGGAAGGAATCCTGCCTTAAGTTAGCGCCTAGCAGGCTGCGGGAAAAATCCTCCACGGCGCAAAAATCTCACCTCAGGCGCTAAAGCGCGAGCACATTTTCAACGACTTACGGCACGAGTAAACTCGTGCCCTTCCCAAAAACCTGCGGTGATCAGAGTTTTTCCGCAGCCTGTTACGGGGACGCCCGACGTTCCACCAGCGGACCGTCAGCGTTCTCCCCAATTCAGCTTCGTGTTCAGCACTTCGAAAAATGTCTTCTTGAAACGCAGCAGCCGGGCCGAATATTCCGACTTCACGCAGCGCACGATGTCGCCGTCGCGCACCGGCATGCCAACTTGCCCATCGAGACTCAGGTAGGCTTCCTCGTCACCGGTCTTGACATGGATTTCGATTTGGACCGTGTCGCGGACCACCAACGGACGGTGCGTCAATCCGTGGGGCGAGACGGGCGTGATCACGAAGGCGTTCACGTCCGGCTTGAGGATGGGGCCGCCCGCGCCCAACGAATATGCGGTCGAGCCGGTCGGTGTTGCGACGATCAAACCATCGGCCTTATAACTGGAAACTAACTCCGCGTCCACGAAAAGCTCGAAATAATTCAGCCGCGCGATGGCGCTCTTGCTCACCACCAGCTCGTTCAGAGCGGAGTGGGTGGCGAGAATCTGGCCGCCCCGGACCACCGAGCAACTGAGCATGGCGCGGTTGTCAACGATGTAGCGCCCATCCTCAATCGCTTCCAGCGCGGGATAGAGGTCGGCCAGCGGAACTTCGGTCATGAAGCCGAGCGTGCCCAGGTTGACGCCGAGAATGAGCGTTCCGGCCTGGGCGACCGCGCGCGCCGCCGAAAGCAGCGTGCCGTCGCCGCCGAGCACCAATGCCAAATCTGGGGCCAAGTCAGCCGAGCGCGTGGCCAACTCGCTGCGCGGCACAACCTGCGACGCCTTGAAATACGCCGCGCTTTCCTCGTCCACCACCACGGCATACTTGCGCTGCTGGAGCCATCTTTCGAGCGCGGGCAGCGTCTCGCGCAGTTCCGGCCGATGCGGCTTGGAAACGATGGCAACGACTTTTTGACGGATTGAACCTGGGGAAGTCTGGGGCATGTCTTCGGTTTTCCCTGCTCGCGTCTGTTTTGGCGTCTCTTCTAGAGCATTTTTCGTGATGGTGCAGAGTGCACACCCTCAGCGGCTAAAGCCGGAACCCGTTATAACTCCTAACGGCACGGCTGAAGCCGTGCCCTACCCGTTCCCGGCTCCCTCTATAGCAACTCGAGAAATGCTCTAATTTCTCTTCGGAGGTTCCTGCGCACGCCGAACTTCCGATTGTACAAAATCAGCGGACGGCGGGCGGCTAAAACTCCGCGTGCAGCAGGAATTCGCGATTGCCATCGCCGCCCCCGCCGAAGATTGGAGATTCGATCCATTCCGCGCCCACGCAGCCGAGGCCCTCCAGCGCCCCCTCGACTCGGGCCACTGCCGCCCGCTGCGCCGCCGCGTCGCGCACGATTCCGCCCTTCTCCACCTGTTCCCTGCCCGCTTCGAACTGCGGTTTCACCAGCACCACAATTTCGCGGACACTTTGGCGGACGTTGCCGCGAACGCCGTCGCGCGTCCCGTCGCCGCTAAACGAAACGGCCCGCAGCACCGCCGGCAGCACCAGCGTGGCCGAGATGAACGAAACATCCATGGCAATGAAGTCGATGGCCTCGCCCAGGTCGCCGTGCTCGATGTAGCGGGCGTTGGCCCTCTCCAGCAGCCTCATGCGCGGATCGTTGCGCAAGCCTAAATCCATCTGGCCGTAGCCGGTATCAATGGCGATACGCGTGCCGCGCCGTGCCGCAACATGCAATCGCTGAAGCCTCCGGTGGAAGCCCCGATGTCGAGGCAGATTCTGCCCTGCGGGTCGAATCCGCCGTGTTCCAGGGCCTTCTCTAGTTTGAGGCCGCCGCGGCTGACGTCGCGGAGAGCCGGCGCCCAGCAGGCGCAAGGCCGCTTTCGAGTCGATCGCTGCGCCTGCCTTAGCAATCTTCTGCCCGTTGACCAGGGTTCTTTCCGGCGAGAATGAGCGCCTGCGCGCGCTCGCGCGACGATGCCGACACCGAATCCAGCGGCGACTTGTCGAGACGCGTTTTCACTCGGATCGGATTCTTCGCCAGCCTGCCACCTCCCGCACCGGCACGATGCAGCCACACCCGTTGCGGTGCAGGTTGTTTGAACACGATTTCTTAACAGAAGGTTACAGGAGTAAGAGCCCGCTTTTCCACAAACTTTTCCTCTGCGTTGTTGAAAAGTTTGGAAGAGCATCGGGTCATCTGGCCATCGGGTGATCGGGTCATCCGGTCATCGGGCGATTGAAATTCAAGAGCGAAATTCAAAAACAGAGCAGTTCCGCACTTCAGATGACCCGATGGTCAGATCACCCGATCACCCGATACCACCTCAACCCGCAACCTCTTCCAGAAGTTTTGCGTCTATGTCGAAGTTGGCGTGCACGTTCTGCACATCGTCGTGATCTTCGAGCGCTTCCAGCAGCCGGATCATCTGCGCCGCCTGTTGCCCTTCCAGCTTGATATAGGAATCCGGAACCATGCTCACACTCGACGATGCGGGCGTGATGCCGGCCTTCTTTAACGCCTCCAGCATGCCTTCGTAGGCGTGAGGTTCGGTAAGAATTTCCCAATTCTCGCCGTCGTCCTTCAAATCCTCGCCGCCCGCGTCGAGAATGATGTTCATCAGATCGTCTTCCTTGGCCGCCGACTTGGGGATGATGATATTCGCCCTTCTTGTGGAACATATACGACACAGCGCCCGCTGCGGCCATGTTGCCATTGTTCTTGCCGAAGACGTGGCGGATTTCGCTGACCGTACGATTACGGTTATCGGTGGAAATGTCCACCAGCATGCCGCGCCGCCCGGCCCATAGCCTTCCAGCACAAATTCTTCTAATCAGGCCGCGCAGTTCGCCCGTGCCGCGCAGGATGGCGCGCTTCATGTTATCGGCGGGCATATTCTCCGACTTGGCAGCCGGGATGGCCATGCGCAGGCGAGGATTCATGCCAGGATCGCCGCCCGATTTCGCCGCCATCGCGATTCTTGATGAGACGGGTGAAAATCTTCCCCCGCTTGGCGTCCAGCGCGCCCTTCTTATGCTTAATGGTTGCCCATTTTGAATGGCGGACATGGCGATACCTCGTGTCTATGGAACTAAAACTTCAATGGCGCTGTTTCTTCGGGACTATCAGTTACCACCGGCGGAGAAAATCACACGATCACCCTCGACGAAAACCTTCAGGCGAATTGAAATTATAGCATGGGGGCGTCACCCCGCCTGCGCTTTCACCGGCTGCAAGTTTAGGACACTACCTGAAGCGGTCGCATCGGCTCGACACCGCGTGCCCATGATAAGATTAGGATCAATCCCACCAGTCGGCCGTGTGCTTGAAGTTTCAAATTAGGCATCTCGGAACAAAATAGTTTGTGACGAGCGGAAGTGGTGGAACTGGCAGACACACCATCTTGAGGGGGTGGCGCCGAAAGGCGTGGGGGTTCAAATCCCCCCTTCCGCACCATCGTCTTGATTTCGCGCACTGATTTTGCGACAGCCGAGATTATCGAATCCGAGCTTCGGCTCCTTTGGAGTTTCGTGCATGTGGGTAACAGTTCTGATCACGGTCGTTCACGTATTTGTTTGCTTTTTTCTGATTGCGGTTGTGCTACTGCAGAGCGGTAAAAGCGGAGATCTGGCGGCGGCTTTCGGCGGTCAGGGCAGCCAAACGGCGTTCGGCCCGCGCGGCGCGGCTTCGGTCCTTTCCCGAGCGACAACCTGGTCCGCGATTATCTTCATGGTCACGTCGATCACGCTTTCGATTTTCGCGGCGCGTCAAAGCGGGCCCACGTCCGCGATGTCGGGAGTGAAGCCTTCGCAGACGCAATCGCAGCCGGTGACGCCGGTCGCGCCTTCCGCGCCGCCGACCGTTCCGCAAGACCAAGAGCGCAGGCACAGAAATAGAGACCAGGCCGCGGTCTCATATCTAATTCTCCGGCGGGCTTTCTTACCCTCAGGGGCTAAAGCCCGCATTTTTATTGGCCCTGAGCGGCTAGGCTTGAGGCCCAGTACCCTGCAAAGGCATTTATCAGACTGGTTCCAGGCCGCAATCCGCCCTGCTATCCACAGGAAGGGATTCCCTTCCCTTTCCTCTCCGATGGTTGTTTGCGGGCCGTGGCCGGGAATCACGACCGTCTCATCAGGCAGGGCGAGTACGCGGTCGCGCAGGGAGCGCATGATCTTCTCGAACGAGCCTCCGGGGAGATCGGTGCGCCCGATGCTGCCGGCGAACAGGGTGTCGCCGGCGATTAACAATTTTTCGCCGGGAAAATAGAGGCAGACGCTGCCCTCGGTGTGGCCGGGGGTGTGGAGAACGTTTGCCGTAAGGTTGCCCGCCTGCAACGAGTCGCCGTCGGCGATGCTGGCTGCGATGGCAACTTTTCCCGGCGCGGCCACGCCCAGCCAGGAAGCCTGCACGTCAATCATCTTCAGCAGCGCATAGTCATTCTGATTGAGCAGGATCGGGGCACCGGTGAGCGCGCGCAGCTTCATGGCCCCGCCCACGTGGTCGATGTGGGCGTGGGTAATGACGATCTGTTTCACTTTCAGTTTGTGCTGGCTGACGACGGCTATAACGTCATCAATGTCGTCGCCGGGATCGATGACCATGGCTTCGCGGGTAGTCTCATCACCGATGATCGAGCAGTTACATCGGAGCGGGCCCACGGTAAGAATCTTGTGAATCATGCATTCATTTTCGCCCATTTTCTTGAAGGGCGCGACAATTCACCAGTTCATCCGCATTAAATTACGAGCGGAGCGAGGGATCAAGAGTTCCGCCCGACAAATGCGGAAGCCTCGCTCCGCTCGGGATGACAATTTTATTGAAGTTGCTCCTTACTTACCACGCCGCCGCGAGCTGTCCTCGTGTTTGATCGGAGCGGAAACGGAGGAGCGCGGCGATATTGCCGGCGCGGTCGAGGTCGGCGTGCTCCTTGAGATAGAACAATTCAACGTCGCCACGAATGGCGGCGGGGATGAGGGCGTCGGAAACGTCGGTGAGTTCGCGGGTGAAATGTCCGCAAGCTAAGCAGGTGGGATTAGATGGCATCGAGATGGCCGCAGTGCTGGCACTCGACGGCGCGAGCGGAATAATTGTCCCTCATGAAGATGGCCCGCGCTTCCCCGCTTTCCAGCGCCCGC
>CAVYVX010000005.1:0-406777 GCA_963772155.1 uncultured Acidobacteriaceae bacterium
CAAGGCCGGGCAGAGCGCGCATCCGGTGCTGATTCTGGGCGAAAGCGGCACGGGCAAGGAACTGGTGGCGAGGTCCATCCACTTCTCCGGCTCCTTGCCGCAACAAACCGTTCATTCCCGTCGATTGCGGCTCGCTGGTGCCGACCCTGATCGAGAGCGAATTGTTCGGCCATGTGCGCGGGGCCTTTACCGGCGCGACCAATCCAAGGACGGGCTGCTGGCCATCGCCGAGGGAGGCACGGTGTTTCTCGACGAAATTGGCGAGCTGCCCACCGACTTGCAGGCGAAGCTGCTGCGCGCGATCCAGGAGAAGGAGATTCGTCCGGTGGGCAGCGTGAAGCGCGTGCCCATCAACGTGCGGATTCTGGCCGCGACCAATCGCGACCTGGAGCGGTCGGTGGCCGATGGCAGTTTCCGCCGCGATCTTTATTTCCGGCTGAACGTGCTGACGCTGCGGATTCCTCCGTTGCGCGAGCGCCGGCAGGACATCCCGCTGCTGGCGGCGCATATTCTGGAGCGCATCGGGCGCGACGCGGGCAGCGAAAAGACCATTGCCGACGAGGCGCTCAAGGCGCTGCTCAATTACGACTGGCCGGGCAACGTGCGCGAACTGGAGAACTCGCTGGAGCGGGCGTGCGCGCTCAGCAGCGCTCACGAAATTCAGCTGCGCGATCTTCCCACCCAGATCCACAGCGCGCCCGCCGAGTTGCGGCGATGAGCGCGCCGGCGAGCGGAGGCATTGTGCCCATGGCGGAGATGGAGAAACAGACCATCCTCAACGCGCTCACCCAGGTCAATGGCGACAAGATGCAGGCGGCGCGGCTACTGGGGATTGGCAAGACGACGCTGTACCGCAAGCTGAAAGAGTACGGCGCCCAGTGAATTTGTAATTTGCAATTGGCAATTGGCGATTGAAAAATCGGGTGGCTCCCTGCGCCGTCTTCCTTACACGAGTGAGGGACATCGTCACTAGCCGCATCCTGCGCCGTGCTATCCGTTGCGGTGACGACGCCGTTCGTCTTGCTGCCGCGCCGCATGGCGACGATGCCGGTGCGTACCATCTCCAGTATGCCATACGGACGCAGCACTTCGAGCAGTCCGTCGATCTTGTCTTCCGCGCCGGTGATTTCGATGGTCAGGGATTCGGGAGCGACATCGACCACGCGCGCACGAAATACGTTGGCGAGTTCCAGCACATGGGAGCGCGCCTCGTGCGCGGCCGCCACCCGGATCATGGCCAGGTCGCGAACGATGGCTGGCTGATTGGTGATGTTCTCGACCAGCAGCACGTTCACCAGTTTGTAGAGATTCGCTTCGATGCGGCGGGCCTGGTCGCGGTCGGCATCGACGGTAATGGTCATGCGCGAGACTTCCGGCTTTTCAGTGCGCCCGACCGTCAGCGAGTCGATATTGAAGGCGCGGCGGCGAAACAGCGAAGCCACGCGGGTGAGCACACCCGGCTTGTTTTCGACGTACACCATGAAAGTATTCAGCATAGTTTCCATTCGTCAGATTATTGAGTCATTGAATCATTTATTGATCGGCTTAGCTTTGAGTCGAGCTTGAGTTTGCAATGTTTTCAATATCTCAAGCCTCGATTCAATGCGTCAATGCATCTATTCGTCCTCGGCCGTCTCGACGATCGGGCTTGGCCGCCGGATCATGTCGTGCAGCGCCGCTCCGGCCGCGACCATCGGATAGACCGTGTCTTCCTGTTCCACCTTGAAATTGATCAGCATCGGCCCATCGTGCTGGCGCGCCGCTTGCACGGCGGGCACGACTTCGCAACGCTTCGAAACCGTGACGCTCCGAACGCCATAAGCCTCGGCCAATTTGGCGAAATCGGGATTGAGCAAAGGCGTCGCCTGATAGTTGCGCTCGTAGAAGAATTCCTGCCACTGCCGCACCATGCCGAGAAATCCATTGTTGATGATGGCGATATGGATCTTCAGATTCTCCTGCACCATGGTCGCCAGTTCGCACATGGTCATCTGGAATCCGCCATCGCCCACAACCACCCAAACCTCGGCCTCCGGACAAGCGACTTTGGCGCCGATGGCGGCGGGCAGCGCGAAACCCATCGTGCCCAATCCGCCGGAAGTAATCAGCGAGCGCGGACGCTCATGCTTGTAGTACTGCGCCTCCCACATCTGGTGCTGGCCCACGTCGGTGACAACGATGGTGTTGCCGTCGCGCGTCTGCGTGCCATAGATCGTTGATGACGTGCGCGGCATAGAGGTGGCCGCTGTCGGGCAGGTTCTGGATGTCGCGAACGGCGGAATCGCCCTTCAGCTTGTCGATCGAATCCAGCCACTCACTGCGGTCGATGGACTCGACCTGCGGCAACAATTCCAGCAAGACTTCGCGCAAATCGCCGACCAGCGGCACATCGACTTTGACGTTCTTGTTGATCTCGGCGGGATCGATTTCGATGTGGATCTTCTTGGCGTTGGGCGCGTAGGTCTTCAGGTTGCCGGTGACGCGGTCGTCGAAGCGCATGCCGAAGGCCAGCAGCAGATCGGCTTCCTGGATCGTGTGGTTCACCCAGGCCTCTCCGTGCATGCCCATCATGCCGAGATTGAGCGGGTGCGACGCGGGGAACGCTCCCAGGCCGAGCAGCGTGATCGCCACCGGAATGCCGGCGCGTTCGGCAAAATCGCGCACCTCGCGCATGGCTCCAGAAATGATGATGCCGTGGCCGCGCGAGGATCACGGGCCGCTTCGAATTGTGGATCAACTCCAGCGCCTGCTCATACTCCTTGGGAGCGGGCGAAAGGTCGGGGCGGTAGCCCGGCAGTTGCGGCTTGGCCGCTTCCCAGTCGAACTCGCACGTGCTCTGCTGCGCATCCTTGGTGATATCGACCAGCACCGGCCCGGGACGGCCCGAGCGCGCCACATAGAAAGCTTCGCGGATCGTCCGCGCCACTTCGTTCGCGTGCGTAACCAGATAGTTGTGCTTGGTGATCGGCAGGGTCACGCCGGTGATGTCGGTTTCCTGAAACGCGTCCGACCCGATCAGTTTGCTGCCAACCTGTCCGGTGATGCAGACGATCGGTGAGGAATCCAGCATGGCGGTGGCGATTCCGGTGACCATGTTGGTCGCTCCCGGCCCCGAGGTTGCGACGCGCAACTCCGACCTCTCCGCTGGCGCGCGCGTAGCCGTCGGCCATGTGGGTTGCGCCTTGTTCGTGGCGCACCAGCACGTGATGGATCTTGCTGTGCTTCAGCGCGTCATAGGCGGGCAGGATGGCGCCGCCGGGATAGCCGAAGACGTGCTTCACGCCTTCACGCTCCAGACATTCCCAGAGAATGGCGGCGCCGGTCATGATCGTTGTGGTCTTGTTCTTGCTCATGCTTGACGCGGGTTCCCGATCCGTCATCCGTCCTCCTTGCCAATCCGTGGTGCAACTGCGATTCGTGAAGTAGAGGCGGGACTGTCCCCGTCACGAAGGCGCGGCGAGCCGCGTTTCCATGGGAAACCGGATTGCTCCCCAAAAAACAAAACCCACCGTGCCAGCGCCTCTGGCGGGTGGGATTCGGGAGCGTTTGCGATTTCTAGTTTCTCAGCTCACTTCTCCCCACCGCAGCGCACGCATACCCCCGGAATTTTAATAATAAATCGCCGGAGCCTCTGTACATTCGCCACGGTAGCACCAAGGAGTTCTTGTGATAGTAACCGACCGTCCGTCCGGTTGCAAGCGGTTGTACTCGTCCAGTAGATGAGTGACACTTTTCATTCCTTTCGTTGGGATGAGTTCTGCCGCAGGAACTGTTGAGGAGTTAGGTAGCCGAGGGCCTGATGCAGGCGGACGGTGTTGTAGATCTTTTCCCACTGCCGCAGTTCGCGATTGAGTTTTTTCATCTCCAGCGAGCAGGCCGTTATCTGGTAGAACTCCTCGCTGTGGGTGCGGTTGGCGCGTTCGACGGCGCCATTGAGTTTGGGCGAGCGCGGGGGAGCACGAACAGATGCAAACCGCGCTGCTGGCAAGCTGGTTCGAACTCGGCGGCGAACTCGCTTCCGCCGTCGACCTACACCGCGCGAATGGGAAACGGCATACGGTGTTGCAAGGTGTCGAGGAACTGAGTCGCGGTTTGCGCGGTGGCGCGGGTGTGGGCTTGCAGCACATCCCAACGCGAGATTAGGTCGCGGGCGGTGAACTGTTTGCAGACCACGCCGGGCGCAGACGCCGCGTACTGCTTGGGTTTGCACACCGCGTAGGGACGAGGCCGCAACCCCCGGCGCGATCCCGGAACCACCCTGCGCGGCGCTTCCAGCAGCCGGCCTTGCCGCTTGAGCCGGGTGAGAATGCGGCCCACCATGAAGGTCGAAACCGACAACTGCTGGCGGCTGATGCCGAAATGACGGCAGGTACGGGCCACGTTGCGGCAGCGACGATAGAAATCCATCCAGGACAATCGAACCCGGGCTTCCCGGCTCAACTCCACCCCGGCACGAGCCAGCCGGCCCGAACCGGGCGGTTTCCCTCTGCGAATTTGCATTTCAACACTCTATTCGAGTGTAACTAATCATTCTGAACGAAAACACGAAGAGTCTTCCTCCGGGTTCTGCGATGAAGCGGGAACGGTCACTACCCCGCTTTCTTCTTCACCACCTGCTTCACCGCTTTCGACTTACTGCCGACGAAGTTCAAGTCGCCGCCATACACAGCCGTGATCGCCGTTGTGCCCACGGGCAGAGCCGAGGTCGTGAGGCTGGCTGAACCACGACTCAGCGCGGCCGTCCCGAGCACGGTCGCGCCATTCTTAAACATGACTCTTTCTCCATTGGGCGGCGCGCCGACGCTGGAAGCGACCACTGCGGTAAAGGTCACCCGCTGGCCATGGGTGGACGGGTTCAGCGAAGAGGTGAGCGCAGTCGTGGTCGCGGCTGTCTTCACCACCTGCTTCACCGTGTTCGACGTGCTGGCGGCGAAGTTCAAGTCGCCGCCATACACCGCCGTGATCGTCGCTGTGCCCGCGGGGAGAACCGAGATCGTGAAGTTAGCTGAACCACTACTCAGCGCGGCCGTCCCGAACACGGTCGCGCCATTCTTAAACATGACGGTTTCTCCATCGGGCGGCGCGCCGACGCTGGAGGAGACCACTGCGGTAAAGGTCACCGCCTGGCCATAAGTGGACGGATTCGGCGACGAAGTCAGAGTGGTTGTGGTCGCGGCTGTCTTCACCACCTGCTTCACCGTGTTCGACGTGCTGGCGGCGAAGTTCAAGTCGCCGCCATACACCGCCGTGATCGCCGCTGTGCCCGCGGGGAGAACCGAGACCGTGAAGTTAGCTGAACCACTACTCAGCGCTGCCGTCCCGAGCACGGTCGCGCCATTCGCGAACATGACGGTTTCTCCGTTGGGCGGCGCGCCGACGCTGGAAGCGACCACTGCGGTAAAGGTCACCGCCTGGCTATAGGTGGACGGGTTCAGCGAAGAAGTCAGAGTGGTTGTGGTCGCGGCTGTCTTCACCACCTGCTTCACCGTGTTCGACGTGCTGGCGGCGAAGTTCAAGTCGCCGCCGTAGGCCGCCGTGACCGCCGCTGTGCCCGCGGGGAGAACCGAGACCGTGAAGTTAGCTGAACCCCCACTCAGCGCTGCCGTCCCGAGCACGGTCGCGCCATTCGCGAACATGACGGTTTCTCCATTGGGCGGCGCGCCCGCGCTGGAGGAGACCACTGCGGTAAAGGTCACCGCCTGGCTATACTTGGACGGGTTCAGCGAAGACGTGAGCGCAGTCGTGGTCGCGGCAGCCAATGGATTCACTTCGAACACAACGCCGTATCCGTTAGCCCCGCCCAGTACGTACGCCGGGCCACCCCACGAGGTGGTGCCATAGAGGATACCGGTGCTGTCCAGAATCAGACTGGTCAATGGGTCATACCCATTCGCGCCGCTGAAACTCCAGAGGGTCTTTTCTTTGTAGCTGCCAGTGCCAACTGGGGCCACTAGCTCGAAAACAGTTCCATCGCTGGACGCGCCAGCGTAGCCTGTGGTGCCATAAATGTTCCCGGCCGCATCGAACGCAATCCCCGCGGTAGGCCCGCTACCATCTTTCGTACCGCCCTTAAAGGAGTAAAGAATCTTCTCTGTCCATGTTCCCTTGCTTCCGAGCGTCAACTTGTAAACGGTCCCATAGCCATTGGCGCCACCCTGGAGGGTTGTGCCGTAAAGGTTTCCGGCCTGGTCGAGCACGGGAGCGCCCTGGGCAAAGCCGCCGTCGGGAGCGCCAGCAAAGTTGTAGATCGTAGCTGGAGTCCAACCGCCGCTGCCGTTCGATGACAGCTCGAACACTGTCGACGCGGAGACGCCGAAGATGTTTCCGGCGGCATTCATAGCCAACCCGTTGTAGATGTGGTCGGCACTGGCGTAAATCACTTGCTCGGTCCAGCCGCCAACGGACGGACGCAACTCGAAGACGGTTCCTTCGTTTTTGGTGCCCCCGTCCCAAGTTGTGCCGTAAAGATTGCCCGCCGGATCCATGATCAGGCCGCTTTCCGGAATGGCGCCATCCGGCCCGCCGGCAAAGCTGTAGAGGACGGTTTCCGTCCAACTTGCTCCGGCGGGACTAAGCTCGAACACGACGCCGTATGTATTCGCGCCGCCCCAAGCCGTCGTTCCGTAAAGGTTTCCCACGCTGTCGAAGATAACAGAGCCATCGGGAATCGCCCCGTCCGCCAATTCGAAGTTGTGGATCGCGGTTTCGTTCCAACCTCCGCTGCCGTTCGGCGAAAGCTCAAATACCGTCCCATATCCCAGACCCCCCGCGTTGGTCGTCCCATAGAAGTTGCCAGCGCCGTCAGAGGTGAGGTTAGACATGGGATGACTGCCATCGCTGCCGCCGGTGAAGTTGTAGAGCACAGTCTCCGACTGGGCCTGCGCGGGGCGAACGGCAAGCAGGAGCAGCGCGGGAAGCACGGCCAGTGTGAGAGCGCCGCGAATCATTGCGGCTGCGAGTTTCGTCGAGCCGAAGCGCGGCGCGGCTGCGGAAATGCTCGCCTGACCTTTCGTTCCACTTCTCTTCGCTGCTGAATACATAGCCATCCCCTTATGGCATCATCGTCGTGGAACCTTGTTAGGTTTAGATTTGGCTAGCCGGTTTCTGGGGAGACAGCACGTTCAAGACCACCCGCACCCGTATTGTGCCCACCCGTTTTGCACGGAGGGACGTAGCCGGATAAGACGATGCGGTGAAACTTGGACGGTGATCGCTATAACGACCCCGGGGAGGGCGTCAAGAACCCGTAATGGCTTGGCAGGTCTGCGCTCGCCGGGCGCGTTCTCGGTCCACAGTGGAAGCAGCTTTCGCGCCGGGCCGGAACGATCTTCGCCCTTCGCCGGCGGCAATTGTTTTGCCGCAGCTTAATAACAGCAAAACCAACGACTGACGACCAACGACTAAGGAACCTCTGAACAAGTATCTCGTTGCTTCAGGAACACTGTGAGGATGCGGCTTTTTCGCGGGCGAGGGCGCCCGCGCCACACTTGATCAGATGTTCCCTAACGACTGACTATTTCTTCGTCCCAATCCATTGATCGACCCAGTCGTTGACCGTTTTCCACCAAAGCTGCGAGTTCTGCGGCTTCAGCACCCAGTGGCCTTCGTCGGGGAAGTAGAGCATTTTCGACGGTACGCCCAGCCGCTGCAGTGTCGTAAAGAGCTGGAAGCCTTCGCTCACGTCGAGCCGGTAATCGAGTTGCCCGTGGACTACGAGCGTGGGCGTCTTGAAATTCGTCGCAAACAAATTCGGAGACCACTTCCGATACAACTCGCGGTTCGTGTAAGGCGTGCCGTGAAACTCCCATTCGTTAAACCACAGCTCTTCGGTCGTTCCCCAGTCTGACTCGTTGTTGAACGTGCCGTCGTGCGAGACGATGCACTTGAAGCGGTCGGTGTGGCCGAGAATCCAGTTGGCCATGTATCCGCCAAAGCTCGCGCCCAGCGCGCACTCCCGGTCTTTGTCAATAAAAGCGTAATGCTGCTCAGCGTAGTCGAGGCCCTTCATCAGGTCTTCAAACGGAGCGCCGCCCCAATCGCCGTTGATCGAGTCGACGAACTTCTGCCCGTATCCAGTCGAGCCGTGGAAGTTGATCATGACGACCACGTATCCATTGGCGGCAAAGAGTTCGGGATTCCAGCGATACGACCAGTCGTCTCCCCAAGCCCCCTGCGGCCCGCCGTGGATGAGAAACTTCACGGGA
Source organism: uncultured Acidobacteriaceae bacterium (assembly GCA_963772155.1). Lineage (GTDB taxonomy): Bacteria > Acidobacteriota > Terriglobia > Terriglobales > Acidobacteriaceae > Acidiflorens. The sequence goes on from CAVYVX010000005.1 coordinate 8,205, forward strand.
TATTTCTTGGAAGCATCGAAGTTTGGCGGCTTGACGAGGAAGCCTTCGACTTTGTCGCCGTGCGCGCCGGGAAAGTAGAAGGATTCAAGCGGCGACATGGCGACTTGAGAAAGGACGGCGTCGTTGAGGTGTGTGAGCTGACGCGGTCTCGCCATCGCATTCTTCGGCATCGGTTCTTTGGATTCACCTGTGAGCGCCGCTCTGATCCTGTCGAGGCCAACTGAATAGGTGCCAGGCTCGGCGACGAAGATTTCCGTGGGTGCTCCGAGCGACATTCGGCTGAAGACCACCCGCTCCGACATGGAAGCTGCACTTATCTCGACAGTTTTGTTCTCGCCGACGTCAACGTCGTCGTTGAACCCATCCATGACTTTGACTGGATAACAGCCATTGGGGCAGAGTTCCGGGAAGAAGTAGTAAATCGGGGACTCACCCTCATCTTCGGCGGTGAAGACAATCTCGTGTCGCCCAGCCCAGCCGAATGATCCGACCCAGCCGTCGAAGTTCTCCGTGAGATTCTTTTTCTCCCCCGTCTTCCGGTCGTAGAGCATCAGGCGGAAGCGGTCGCTCTCGTATCCCGGACGCTGCTGGGCGCGGTAGGCGATGTACTTGCCATCGGGAGAATAAAGCGGAGTCGAGTCGCTGGCCGGATTGTCGGCGGTGATGTTCTTCGTCTTGGCCAGAATTTGGGCGGGCGAGTCGCCCGCCCCCACACCATTCACCGGGACGATCCAGAGATCGTTGTTGGTGGAAGTGGCTTCGACCTTGTCGTGATTCGAGGTGTAGCAAATCTCCTGCCCATCGGGCGAGAAGGCGTAGTCGTCCTGCCCGCCTAGCGAGAACTCGGGCGCGTCGTAATCGCCGGGGGTTAGGTCCCGCGCCACAGAAAACTGGGTGCCCCACCCTTCCCCGGAGGGGAGGGTGGGTGCTGCGACCACGAAAATGTGCGTGCGCTTACCTTCCTTGTAAGCATTCCAGTGGCGATAGAGCAGGCGGTCGAAGATCAGCGCTTTGACCTTTGATTCTTCTACTTCTTTCGACTTCTTGGCGTTGCAGGCTTCTTCCGCGGCGGGCGCGCCGTCGCATTCGGGATACACGTCCGATGTAAAAAGAATATTCTTGCCATCCGGCGACCAGAGTTCGCCGCCTGCTTCGGTGGCAATGTCCGTCAACTTGATCTTGTCAGTCACAGTTCCCGTTGCACCATCGAAATCGGCAATCCAGATCTGCGATCCGCCCTCTTTGGTCGAGAGAAACGCAAAGCGCTTGCCATCCGGCGCCCAGCGCGGACGGTCGCCGTCCTGGTCGGTAATAAGGATGCGCTCGGCCGACACCGACGAAACCCCTGCCGAGCTGCGCTCGGCTTGGACGGGCGAGACGCCCGTCCCCACACTTGTTGCTCCACTGTTCAGCGGCACGATCCAGATGTGCGGCGTCTTGGTATTCGCGGCCAGATCCACATCGACCGCGCTAAACAGCACCCACTTGCCGTCGGGCGAAGGCACCGGCTCGCCGACGCGCTTCAGCTTCATCATGTCTTCGAAGGTGAAGGGATGCTTGGCTTGAGAAAATCCGGGAAGAGTCAGAACCACAACAAGAAGAACGGCGAGAGAAAAAAGACGGCGCATGTGTTGCCTCCAGCGAACAGGAAAGTTTAGCAAAGAGCAAGGTTTCAATGTTTCAAAGTTTCAAGGTTTCAATGACGAAGCGCCGCGACCTTGAAACTCTGCAACTTTGAAACCCTGAAACTATGAAACTCTGAAACCTGCTTCATCCCAGTTCTTCCAGCATGGCCGTCATCTCCGATTGGGCGTGGGCGTTGCCGTCGCGGCGGGCGGAGGAGATGCCATCCACCAGCCATCGTTTGGCTTCATCGGCGCGGCTTGCGCTGGCCAGCATCTGCGCGGCCATGAAGTAGGCGGGCGTGTAATCGGGATTTTTTGCGATCAGCGTTTTGAATTCCCGAAGCGCCTCGTCGATTTGCCCGGCCTTCGAGTACTCCATGGCGAGGCCATAGCGGGCAAAGGAATCCTCGGGATTGGCGGCAAGAATTTCGGTCAACGCGGCGATGCGATCCATAAAAAAGGTCTCAGGTCTCAGGTGTCAGGTTTCAGATAGAAGCTACGAGCTACGAGCCGCGAGCTACGAGCCAACGGTCAAGAGCCGATTCCGATCCACCATTTATATTACGGCATGGGCGTTACGCCCCGCGTTACAATGGCTTCTCCGAGGGACGAAGGTGGCTTGCCCATTTTTTGTGCCGCTGGAAATTGTGAACGATGGTTCCTGGCCGCATCCTTCGCGTCTGCCGCTGGGCGCGGGCTGGACGGGAAATTGCCGCGCCTCGGGGCGGGAAGTCGAGGCATCGCCGGCCCATGTGCGGGAATTCTGCAACCTGGGTTATGCGACGGCTTGTCCGCATCTTCCGCGGCAGCGCGATTGGGACGCGGTGCGTTTTTCCGTCGCGCGCGCGGGCCGAAAGCGGGTCACGATTTGCTTTGTCTGCGAGTTGGACCACGCTCCGATTGACCATGGGAAATTGACTTTCGATTTGGCGGGCGAAGTTTGGCTCGACGCACATCCGGATCCGCGTGTGCTCAGACTGGCAACCTGCTATCTGCAAAATTATCGCACCCGGCAAAGCGCCGATCTCATCTAAGTTTTTATGAATGACGACGACAAAGCGAAGTCCATGCGCGCGCGGCCGGTGCGCGAATCGGTCTCGGAAATGGCGGAACTGGTTCTGCCGAACGATGCCAATGCGCTAAACTCGCTGATGGGCGGACAGCTCATGCACTGGATCGACCTCGCCGGCGCCATGGCCGCCCGCCGCCACTCGCGCCAGTACGTGGTGACGGCTTCCATAGATCACATGGATTTTCTTGTGCCTGTTCGGGTCGGAGATCTCGTGATCCTGCGCTCGTCGGTCAATCGCGTCTACCATACTTCGATGGAGGTGGGCGTGAAGGTTTGGGTGGAGCATCGCCGCTCGCAAGAGAACATTCACGTCAGTTCCGCCTATCTAACGTTTGTCACGGTGGATGCGGACGGAAACCGCATGGTCCCCCCGCAGGTCATTCCCGAAACCGGGGATGAAAAGCGGCGCTACGAAGATGCCGCGCGCCGGCGGGAGCTGCGGCGTAAGGAATCGGCGCGCAGGAACGAGGGCCGGAGTTAGGCGTCGTTTGGCGCTTGTCCCTTAAAGGGGCGTATGATTCCGAAGAATGTACGAGATCGCTGGAACGATAACCCGATACGAAGCGAGTTTGTAGAGTGTGTTTCATAAATACCTTTAAGGTTCAAAGGCGCGGCCCTCAGGGGCTAAAGCCCGCATTTTTCTTGGCCCTAAGCGGCACGGCTGAAGCCGTGCCCTACCCAAAACCTATTTTTGAAACACACTGTAGACAACACGCGAGCAACTGAGACTCGATGAGGGACAACTGAGACCTGAGGACTTACTCATGGACAGCGCGCTTTTTGTACACCGCCTTCACTTCGCCTTTACCGCTACCTTTCACTATCTGTTTCCGCAGCTCACGATGGGGCTGGCGCTGCTGATCGTTGTGCTAAAGACGATTGCCCTGCGGCGCAACGATCCCGTGTATCACGAGGCGGCCCGCTTCTGGGGAAGGATATTCGGCATCAATTTCGTGTTAGGCGTGGTGACGGGCATTCCGATGGAATTCCAGTTCGGCACCAACTGGTCGCACTTTTCGCGGTTCGCGGGCGGCGTCATTGGCCAGACCCTGGGCATGGAAGGCATGTTCGCTTTCTTTCTGGAATCGGCGTTCCTGGGATTGTTTCTTTACGGAGAGAAGCGGTTGAGCCCCAGGGCGCACTGGCTGTCGGCGTTCGCGGTCTTTGTGGGCGCGTGGTTGTCGGGTTATTTCATCATCGCCACGAACGCTTTCATGCAGCATCCCGTCGGTTATTACACGGCCGCGGACGGGAGCTTGCAGCTAACGAGCTTTTGGGCTTTGGTGCTGAATCCCTGGGCGGGATGGCAATATGCGCACAACATGAGCGGAGCGGCGGTTACGGGCGCGTTTGTCATGGCATCGGTGGGCGCGTTCTATCTGCTCTCCGGTAAGTGGACGGCGCACGCCCGCATTTTCGTCAAGGTCGGAGTGCTGGCCGGTTGCCTGTTCAGCGTGCTGCAGATTGTTCCAACTGGCGACCAACAGGGGAAGATGGTCGCCGACCTGCAGCCCGCTACGCTGGCAGCGATGGAGGGATTGTTTCAGGGCCAGCAAGGCGCGCCACTAGTCATCCTTGGTCAGCCCAACGATCGGGAAGGTAAGATCGATAACCCGGTGGAAATCCCGAAACTGTTGAGCATGTTGATTTACAAGCACTGGGATGCCAACGTCCGCGGACTCGACGCTTTCCCCAAGCAAGACTGGCCGGGTAACATCCCATTACTCTATTACAGCTATCACATCATGGTTGGACTGGGCACGATCTTCGCCGCTGTCATGGTGGCCGCATTGTGGCTGCTGTGGCGCGGCAAACTCTTTCACTCGCGGTGGATGCTCTGGATCCTGATGCTGGCTGCGCCCTTGCCTTATATCGCCAATACCGCGGGATGGATGACGGCGGAGCTGGGCCGCCAGCCCTGGCTTATCTACGGGCTGATGCGCACCGAAAACGGATATTCCAAGACTGTTTCGGCGGGTAATGGCATGTTCAGTCTTTTGGGATTCATGGGCATTTACGCTGTGCTGGGAATTATGGGCCTGTTCCTGATCTGGCGGGAAATTGAGCGCGGCCCGCACAACCAGTCCGCGTCCGATCTTCCCGCGTCGAGGGAGGCAATGTAACTATGGCAAGCCTTTGGTTCTGGATTGTCGCGGCGATGATCGCGACTTACGTCGTGCTCGACGGGTTCGATATGGGCGCGGGCGCGATCTATCTGATTGCCGCCAAGACTAACGAGGAAAAACGCCAGGTGCTGCGCGCCATCGGCCCGGTCTGGGATGGGAACGAAGTTTGGCTGCTGGCTGCCGGTGGCACGCTTTACTTCGCGTTTCCCCAACTCTACGCGTCGAGCTTCAGCGGCTTCTACCTTCCGCTGATGGTTGTGCTGTGGCTGCTCATTCTGCGCGGCATCGGCATTGAGTTCCGCGCCCACGTCGAAAATCGGGTCTGGCAGGAATTCTTCGACGTGGTCTTCAGCGGCTCCAGTATTTTGCTGGCTGTGTTTTTCGGGGCGGCGCTGGGCAACGTGGTGCGCGGAGTTCCGCTGGATGCAACCGGCTATTTTTTTGAGCCGCTCTGGACCAACCTCAAGCTCGGCCCGCAAACGGGCATCCTGGATTGGTATACGATACTGATCGGAGTAATGGCGCTGGTAACTCTGGCCGCGCACGGTTCTTATTACATTGCCCTCAAGACCGGCGAGGACCTGGGCCGCCGCGCGCGCGGTTTCGCCTTGCTGTGCTGGCCCGTGCAGTTCTTTCTTACCGTTACCACGCTGCTTGCGACTTACTTCATCCGTCCCGGCATCATGGCGAACTACGGCAGGCATAGGATTGGGCTGCTGGTTCCGATCGTGGTTGTCGTTAGCCTGGGAGTGATGCTCTGGGCGAATCCCAAGGGCAAGGAAAAACTCGCGTTCATTGCCTCCAGCCTGTATATCGCCTTCATGCTGGCGGGCGAGGCGTTCGCGCTCTATCCCGTTGTACTGCCTGCCCGCGACCACCAATACGACCTCACCATCTACAACACGGCCGCCGCCAGTCACGGACTGAACGTAGGCCTGGTTTGGTGGACGCTGGGCGCGGCGCTCGCGGTGGCCTATTTTGTGTTCGTGTACCGCAAGTTCCGCGGCAAGGCGCAGGTGGGAGAAGGGTACTACTGAGGAGCCAGTTCTCAGTTCTCAGTTCTCAGTGTGAACCGCTGGGATTAAATACTGAGAACTGAGAACTGGGAACGAGAACTGTATTTCCCTCCCGTATAATCGAAAGATGAGCGCACATTCCCATCATCCTGGCGAGCACCAACCCACGCCGCAACCTTTACCTGGCGTCAAGGCCATCATCGCCGTCGGTTCCGGCAAGGGCGGAGTCGGCAAGACCACGCTCGCGGTCAACCTCGCAATCGCCCTCAGCACGATGGGCCACAAAGTTGGATTGATTGACGGTGACGTTTACGGGCCGAACGTCCCGCTGATGCTCGACGCCGACGAGCAACCCAAAGTGCTGGGCGAAAAGATCGCGCCCATCAATTCGCACGGGCTCAAGGTCATCTCGGTCGGCTTCCTCAATCCTGGAGACAAACCGCTGATTTGGCGCGGCCCCATGCTGCATTCGATCATCCGGCAGTTTCTGGGATCGGTGGAGTGGGGAGAGCTTGACTATCTTGTCATCGACCTGCCTCCGGGGACGGGCGACGTTGCGCTGTCGCTGATTCAGACGGTGCCGCTGACCGGCGCCATTGTGGTTTCGACGCCCTCCGACGTGGCGCTGCAAGATGCGCGCAAGGCCATCGAGATGTTCCGCCAGATGAAGGTGGGCATCGTCGGCATGGTGGAAAACATGAGTTACTTCGTTTGTCCGCACTGCCAGCACGAAGTCGATATCTTTTCGCGCGGCGGCGCGGAGAAGACGGCGCAACAGCTCGGCGTCGCCTATCTTGGAAGCATCGAACTCGATCCGGAGATTCGCAGATCGGGCGACAGCGGCGTTCCGGCCGTGCTCCAGGGAGAAAGCTCTCCTCATGCGAAGTCGCTGTTCGCGTTTGCCCGCCATGTGGTGGCGCGAGTGGAGGAGATCAAAGCGGGGAGTTCGGGAAGCGTGATCCGGATTCAGTAGAGGCTGTGACGAGCGAGTTGGATTGGTGGTGAAATTCAGCTTGGCGGTCTGCGCGTGTCTTGATTTTCGCCTATTACTCTGAGGGTAATAACCAGTTAGTAAAATTGGTACCTCTTCCCCTCCGGTCTTTTGGAATCAGAGAATTAGCGTCTAAAACGACCCGGACCATTGAGTCTAAAGGGGTTATAGTCAAAGTATTCCGGAATTCAATGTGATTGCAGTTTCCATTGGCGGATGCTATTTTCTTGATAGCGGGTTGTCACTTGTGTTCGGTCCACGGCAAATTTCCAACAAGAGACGAGAGCGATGTCGAGCTAGGTCGTCTTTGTCTTTCCGAGATGACGTTGAGTGAATCAGGGCCCATGTTTTATGAAACTGCAGAATGCCAAGAAGCGAATTGTGATGCGAGCAATATCCCGTGTTTTGGTTGTCGTTCTTAGCGGTATGGCCTGCACCGGAATGGCGTTTGGCAAGTCTTCTTCTTCCGTGACGCTGAACTCTTCTTCAAATCCGTCCACCTATGGGAACCTCGTGACGTTCACGGCAACGGTGACACCCTCGGCGGCGTCCGGAACGGTGACCTTCATGGATCGGACCACGCCGCTGGGTGCAGGTACGATCAATAAGGGGACTGTCACGTTCCGCACCTCGACGCTGACAGCGGGGCCGCACTCGATCACGGCCACCTACGGCGGCAACGCCACCTACGAAGGCAGCATGTCGACGCCGCTGGCGCAGACGGTGAACCAAGCGCCGCTGACGGTGACAGTTAACAACATTAGTCAGACGTACGGGGCGGTGGATCCGACGAAGTTCACTTGCAACATCACGGGTTTTGTGAAGGGGGACACGCTAAGCGTAGTGAGCGGGAAAGCCTCTCTGACCACCAAGGCAACGGATTCTTCTCCTCCCGGCACTTACGCGATTACGGCGTTGAAGGGAACACTGTCGGCGGCCAACTATACCTTCTTATCACCACCCAGTACGTACGTGAATGGGACGTTGACTATCACCAGAGTGACGTCCATCACCGTAACATCTTCGCTCAATCCTTCGACGTATGGGACTTCCGTCACCTTTACGGCGAAGTTGACACCGTCGATGACGGGTTCAGGTGAGACGGTGAGATTCTACGATAATAAGTTGTTAGTCGGAACGGGCGTGGTCGGAAACGGGAACGGGGTCGCGACTTACACGACCTCTTCGTTAACAGTTGGGAGGCAAGGGACGCACGCGATCACGGCAGTGTATCCCGGCGACACGAAATACAGCGGCAGTACATCGTCAGTGCTGACGCAGACGGTGCGCAAAGCGCCGTTGACGGTGACGGCCAACAGCATTAGTCAGACGTACGGAGCGGTGAACCCGGCGGCGTTCACCTGCACCATCACCGGCTTCGTGAACGGGGAAACGGCAAGCGTGGTGGGTGGCGCATGCTCTGCGACCGTCACGGCAACGGATACTTCCCCGCCCAATACATATACGATCGTGGCGGCGCAGGGAACGCTGTCGGCGGCCAACTATGACCTGAGTCCCATCAGCCATGCGAATCCAAACGGGACTACGTATGTGAATGGGACGTTGACCATTACACAAGCGACACCGACGATTACTTGGACGCCGCCACTCCCGATCGGATACGGGACGGCGTTGAGCGCGGCGCAGTTGGATGCGACGGCGAATGTGGCGGGGGCGGCGGCGGATCCGTTCGTCTATAGTCCGTCATTAGGGACGGTGCCAGCAGAAGGGATGCAAACGTTGAGTGTGATGTTCACACCATACGACACGACGGACTACACGACGGCGACCGCCACGGTGCTGTTGATGGTCGGCGCGCAGGAGACGTACAGCGCGCGCACGGATGACTGCGAGCGGGGCAACGAGACCGCTGTGCTCACTTCGTCGGGCGTTGTGTTGGCTGCGGGCTGTGTGTCCGGCGCGACGACTGGAGAAGCCGGCAGCCCCATGTCGTTTCTGTACCGCCCGACTGACATGCCTCCCTTCGCGGCGAACGCGCCCGCGAACACGGACGCTTACGACCCCGACTTTGGCAGCCATTTGATTTTGTTGACCGATACCTCCACGGGGAAAACCACTGCCAGTTATAGCATGGGTGATACCGGCGCTTGGAACGCCTTTTCAAGTAACAGTGGGATGCTGCTGGTAATGACTAGCAGCGGGAGGGGTCTATTTTACATAAACCCCAGTCAGATACGTTCTGGCTGCTCCGCGGGTGCCTGCACGCGGAAAAGCAATATTACAACCGGACCCTCCATCGACGGTTGCACCACAGGCTGCACCGTGATGGATAGCAATGGCTCTGAAACATTCAGCCGCAGCGATCCATATGTCATCTATGAGTTACAAGGGAATAACACGACAATCAATGAGCTGGAAATTTGCCCCTTGAACAACAGCGCGCTCCAGCCTCCCAGCCCATACTGCTCCGTCACCGGGCCGGATACGTTTGCGCGGGTGCCTTACGTCGACCTGACCTCGGACTCTCCGGTCGCTTGCAGCATTCTGCCCGCCAGCAACTACAAGTACATGGCGACATGGAACAGCACCTTCGACATGAGCAACGACGGATCGTTTTCGCTGGCGCTGGCGGGCGGAGCGGATTGGCAACCCGATACCGTCTACATCACGAACGACTGGACGTCGTTCATCGTTCCGCAGAAGGGCAACCCCAAACACCATGGGTTTGTAGCGATCGCGCCGGGTACCAGCGGGGGCACCCCCCCGGTTTGGCCTCAGACTAAAGGGGTTACCGTGACCGAACCAACCACAAGAGTATGTGGTGGAAAGCACAATACCCGATGTGCAAGTTATACGCTAACCTGGATGGACATTGGCCCCGTCAACGGCCAGAATACTGGCATCGACGCGGTGAATTACACGGCGGGCGTCGGATGCAGCGCGATCAACACCTATATTGGGCAGGTACGCCGGGGCACTGGCGTGTCTTGGCCGGGAGAACCGCCGTGGCAGAATGGATGGCCTGCGCTGGATTCAACCCCCACCGGCTTCTGGCAAACGGACGACCCTTTGCTCTGTCAGCCATGGGGCGTTACACCGTCAAATCCGCCTTCTGGGACCTGTCCACTTACCAGGACGCCCTCTTTTCTACACGCCGCCAGTTCGATAACAAACCCGGAATATGCGGCGATCAGTAATAATGTTGGCGGCCCTAACGGGGGGACATTTATAGGCAGTGCCGCGCTTTACACCGGCCCTTGGTTCTCTGGACAACTTTACACAAGCTTAAACGGTGTGGTATATGATCCCACCGAAGTAACTAATACAGGAACGTTGAATTTCTACTCGCCCACGAGTGCGGGAATTGGTTGTGCGAATCCATCGGCATCGTGTGCAACGACTTCACCCTCTGTGGACGTGGCGAATCAGATTGGCAATTGGGCCTTGACCGGCACTATGGATTATGGCATGACATGGGACATTCCTACGCTCACCTTCCGCACATGTACACAAATGCAGTGCACCGCGCACTCGCCAAGCGGTTATCTGGACAAGTGGAGCGGCGGTTATTACGTGCAACGGATCTACTCGCAGCCAGAGACCTATATATGCCAGACTTCCGCTAAGCCGTACACGTACTATCAGCCCGATGTACTTTTGAATGGCCCGACAGGGTGCGTGCCGGGCGACCTGATTTACGACGAGCCCAATCCGGGTTCTATAGGCACCAATAGCTGGTCTTACACCAAGGTAACCCCGACTCCGTTCCCCAGCGATTCTCACGTCTCGGCCTTGGGGCTGGGAACGCAGGACACGGGGAACATCATATTCTTTCTTGGCGACGTGCCCATGACCACGTCGGGGAGTATAAAGACCTACGCGCAAGAGATTGTGGGCGGCGCGACCGGATTGGGTTCTGTCCCGGCGGGGACACGTTACCGCTTCGCGCACAATTTCAATACGGGGTCGTCGCCGTTTTTCGCCGTCGATAACGCCATCGGCGCGAGTTCGGAAGATGGCCAATGGGCGGCGGTCGCAACCGACATGATGGGAACGCGAGGCTCGATTTCCCCGGACTGGAAACGGAATTACCCTTACGCCTGGGGAGCTTTTATGTACCCGGCCTGTAATTCCACATCTGGCATCTGCACCAATGCTGGACGATACGATTTCCAGGCCACTACAGTCACTGGAAATAGCGCGGGGAACGAGCCTGCCGCGTGGTGTCAAACGCCGGGATGCACGGTTCAAGACGGCGGAGTGACCTGGACGAATCTCGGCGCTTCCTGCAACCAGTTGCGGGGCAGCGCGAGCGATGTCGTAAGAACCGGCTCGCCAATTCCAACGGTGCCCCAGAATACTTGCATTTACCCGGCGGTCGGGCAAGGCCAAAGTGATATCTTCTGCACTACAGAAGGTGGGACACCGAGCAGCACAGCGCCGCAATGGGTAGCAACGAACACTACGCCGGCGTTCTGCCCAAACTACGGGCAGTGCCCAAACGGCGGCGGAGCGGGCTCGGATGGATCGGTAACTTGGTTCAACGAAGGCGCAAACGACTGCCGCAGCGACATCATGCTGGTGGATTTGATGTCGGCGTCGGCACATCAGTGAGAACGGCGGGGAGTGCTGTGACGAGCGCGTTGGATTGGTGGTGAAATTCAGCTTTCTACGCCATCGCTGTTCTCGCTGCCGCCACCGGATCGACCCGTAACGTAAGTCCATCGACTTGGCGAACGACGACTCGTTCTCCGGCGGGGATGATGACGGAGGAGACGGCATCCCAGAGTTCGCCGTGAACGAAGACTTTTCCGGCGGGCGCGAGCGTGGTTTGCGCAATTCCGATTTCGCCGATCAGGCCTTGCTTACCAGTCACAATCTTGTTGCGGCGGGCGCGCACGGCGATGCTCATCAGGAAGGCCGTGATCAGTCCGAGCGGGATGCTGACGGCGAGCGCGGTCACGAGATGGACGCGCATTTCCGGGATGGGCGCATCGACCAGAAACAGTCCACCGAGGGTTAATAGCACAATGCCGCCCGTGGTGAGCACGCCGTGGCTGGCGAATTTGGCTTCGGCGGCGAACAGCAAAAAAGCGCCGGCGATCATGGCAACTGCCGCGAAGCGCACGGGCATAAGGTTCAAGGCGAACGCCGCCAGAAGAATGAAGACCACGCCCACGGTCCCGGGAATGACCGCGCCGGGGTGGTTGAATTCCGCATAGAGCGCGAGCGCGCCGATGGCCAGCAGGATGAACGCGATGTTCGGGTCCATGAGGTAAGAGAGGATACGCTGCTTGAGCGTCATGCGGTAATCGCGCACCGGCTGGTTGGTCAGGTTGAGCGTGACGGTCGCGCCATCGAATCGCTTGAAACTTTTTCCCTGCAACTGGCGAAACAGGTCCCGCTCGTTGGGAGCGATGTATTCGATCAGTTTCTTGTCGAGCGCCTCCTGTTCGGTGAAGGACTTCGATTCAAGCACGGCGCTCTGGGCCAGTTCGACGTTGCGGCCGCGCTTGGCAACGACCGAGCGCATGAGGGCCGCGGCGTCGTTCTCCATTTTCTGCTTCATCACGTCGTCCATCTTCTCGCCGCCCAGGATGACGGGATGGGCCGCGCCGGTATTGGTTCCGGGCGCCATGGCGGCAACGTCCGCCGATTCGAGAATGAAGAAGCCAGCCGATGCGGCGCGGCTGCCGCTGGGCGTCACGTAGATAATTACGGGCACGTGCGAGGCCACGATTTTTTCGATAATGTCGCGCGTCGAATCGACGAGTCCGCCGGGAGTATTCATCTCGATCAGCACGGCCTGATCGTGGTTGGCGGCAGCGTCGTCCAGGGCGCGACCAATGTATTCGGCGGTAACGGGCTGGATGGCGTCGTCGATTGCGATTTTTAGGACGCCGGCGGAGCAGGGGGCAGCGAGAAAAAAGATCGCTGCCAAGCAGCGGGCCGCATGGCGAATCCAGAGTTGCTGTGAGCGCCGGCAACTGCCGAGCTTCGCTCGGCTGGACAGCCGAGGGCGGCTGTCCCTACGCGGACGGGCGAGGGCGCCCGTCCCCACACAAACGCTTCTGAGAACTGCGAACCGGGAACTGAGAACTGAGAACTGAGAACTGAGAACTGGTTTCATGGCTGTGGCAGCGGCTGCGCTTTCTCCGCGAGCTTGGCTGCTAGAGTGCGCTTCATATCCTGAACTGCGGCGTTGCCGGGTTCGAGTTGCAGCGCCCGGTCGATATTCTGGGCGGCCGCATCCATTCTATTTTCTTTCCAATCGAGGCGGGCAAGAACCAGATAGGCTTCCGCCGACTCGCGCACGCGGAGCGCGGCCTCGGCCTGAGCGCGGGCTGCGGCGAGGTCGCCGCGGGCTTCGTAATCTTCGGCAAGAGCTGTGAGGGGCGCGCTGCTCGAGGGATCGACCGCGGCGGCATGGTGGAATTCAGCCTCGGCTTCGGCGGTGAATCCGTGGGCCAGCAGTTCCTTGCCAAGCTCGACGTGAAAGCGCGCGTGGGCGCGTGCATCGGAGCGGGCGAATCGCTGCTCGGCCCATCCTCCGATTTGCGTCGTCATCTGGCGGAAGGAGTCTTCCTCGTAGTTGCGCTTGATGCGCTCCAAGGGAGGCTTCGGCGGCGCGCTGCCCGGCACAATGCCGCCCGCGGCGGCAGCGGGCGCGAGCGAGTCGAGCAACGCTTTTGCCTCGGCGTCGTTGGGGCGGCGATCGAGCGCCATGTGCAGTTCGCGCGCTGCGCCGGCGCGGTCGCCAGCTTGCATAAGAGTCACTGCCATATTGAAGCGATAGTCGGCGTCGCTCGGATCGTCCTGAATCGCGTGCTCAAAATACTCGACGGCCCTCTTCTGGCCGCGGCGCGCGGCGACCACTCCGAGGTTGTTATAGACCTCAGCCAGGGGCAGGCGCGCGGCGACGAACTCAAAGGCGCTTTGCGATTTCGCGAAGTCTCCGTGCGCGTAAGCGGCGAGGCCGAGATAGAAATTCGCCTCGCGGGCGATTGGGGAGGGCGGCTGGACCTGGCCAAGCGCGGCAATCGCCAGTTCGTAAGCGCGCTGGGCGTAGTAGGTCTTGCCCAGCTCGAGCCAGGCGTGAGCGTAATCCGGATTTACTCGGACCGCTTCCCTGAAGTACTTCACTTTTTCGTCGGTGGTAGTGGCCAGCACGCCGCGCGCGTAATTTTCCAGCGCGTCGAGACGGATGGGAGCGACGATCGAGACGTACTTTTCCCTGGGCTGGGCAAAGTCGGTGCGGATCAGGCGAAGCAAATCCCACGCCAGCGCGGATTGCAGCGCGCCCAGATCGGCCAGCGGCGCGGACTCGGTGGCGGCCGGCAAAAGCTTCTGGGCGCGCATGTCGAGCAACTGCGCGGTTGCCGTGAGTTGCGAGCCATCATACTTATACGAGCCGAGCACCGCGTAATCCACATCCATCTGCTCGGCGAGGCGGTAGAGCGTGGCGCGCGATGCGTGAACGCCGGACGGAATGCCCTGACGGTCGTAGGCGCGGAGCCGCTCGTCGCGGCTGGCCACGTACAGCAATGGAGAATTGAGTTGCTCGTGAAAAGTTTCGGGGAACGATTCGCCGAGCCATTCCAGGCCCGGCGTCGGAGACACATTCTCGAAGGGAATCACGACCACGGTTCGACCGGCCTCGGCCGGTGCGGCCGTGGCTTGACCGGCGTCCGTTTGCCCGGAGGCGGGCGGGGCCTGGGCGCGAAGCGGCGCGCAAAAAAGCAGCCATGCGAGAAAGGCAAAAACAGCGGCGCGTTTCACGACAACTCGATTATATCGGCAGTGGCGTGGGGACGGGACCCTGCCCCGTTCCAGCCGAGCGCGGCCCGGCCCCGCACCATTCCTCTGGCATCATGGCCCAGCTTCCGCATACACTGCTTCTTCATACCTTAGCTTCTGCGGACTTTGATGGTTTCCGAGCAGCCCAATTCGTCAGCCTTGCGTTTTCTGTTGCCTTCCGTCCGCGACATCGTTTTCATTTTCCTCTTCTGGTCGCTGCTGGCGGGGCCTTTGTCGAATCGGCCGCTGGCCGACCCGGATATTGGCTGGCACATACGCACCGGCGAGCGGATTCTCGCGACGCACTCGCTTCCGCGCACCGACACGTTTTCTTCCACCATGCAAGGCCAGCCCTGGTTTGCATGGGAGTGGCTCTACGACATACTGCTTGGCATTCTGCACCAAGCCTGCGGATTGAACGGAGTGGTTTGGCTGTGCGCCTTGCTGGTGGCAGCGGTTTTCACCATGCTGCTGGCGCAACTGCTGCAGCGCGGCGCCGGCCTGCTGCTGGCGATCGTGCTGATGTTGCTGGCGGAGACCGCCGCGACCATCCATCTCTACGCGCGTCCGCACATTGTGAGCTGGCTTTTCTCTTTGCTCTGGTTTGTCGTGCTGGAAAAATGGGAGCGATGGGATTGGGAACGCTGGAAACGCTCTGAATATCCAGGCATCGGTGATGAGGGGAGACTTCGTATCAGGGCACGCCTTCAGGCGTGCCAAAACAGCTCTGAAATAAATGCGCCTTCAGGCGCTGTTTCTGGGAATCCGGATTTGCGCCACGGGGAGCACGTCAGCCCGCCGCGATGGATTCCCTGGTTCTTTCCCGCCTCGATGTTGCTCTGGGTCAATCTGCATGGCGGATGGCTCTTCGGCGTGGCGCTGCTGGGTATCTACACTTTCGCCGCATTCGTTGAGAGCTGGCGCGCGCGAAAGAACGACGCGCTGGCCGCGATTCGCGCCGCGCATCGCGCCCACGCCATGGCTGCGGCTTTCGTCGCATCGGCGGCGGCGACGCTCGCCAACCCGTATGGCTGGCGGTTGCACGCGCACATCTACCGCTATCTCGGCGATCGCTACCTGATGGCTCATATCGAAGAGTTCCGTTCACCCAATTTTCACGGCTGGGGAGAGCGCGGTTTCGTGGCCATCCTGGCGCTGACGCTGATCGCGTTCGCGGGCAGGCGTAATTCGGACAATCGGTTTTCGGGCGATCTAACTTCGGAGAATCGTCTTCGGAGAATCGTGGCCAGCCGCGGCTCAGTCACCTGCTGGTCGCGCTGCTGGCGGCGTATGCGGGATTCTACGCGTCGCGCAACCTTCCGGTTTCGGCGATGCTGCTGGCGCTCGTAGCCGGGCCGATGCTGTGGGAAAACTTTGTTGCGCTGGCGGACAAGCCGGATGCGTGGCCATGGCTGCGCAACCGAGCGGCGCGAATTGCAGAGTTCTCCGGCCGCATGGGCGCGCAGGAAATGCAGCTTCGCGGGCATCTGTGGCCGGTCGTCTCGGTAGTCCTTGCCTTGGCGATTTGCCTGCACGGAGGATGGCTCGGCTCGCGGCAGTTGCTTCACGCGCAATTCGATCCCAGGAAAGTGCCGGTCGCGGCGGCGAATTTTCTGCTGGAAGAATCTGCGGGAAAGCAGCCGAATGTTCAGCCGATTTTCTCTACCGATTCCTGGGGAGGCTATCTCATCTATGTGATGTATCCGAATCGCAAGGTCGTAATAGATGATCGTCACGATCTCTACGGCTCGGAGCGCGTTCGCGAGCTCATGGTTCTGAACAATGGAGAGCCGGGATGGCAGAGCGTGCTGGAAAAGTGGAAGGTTCAGACGGCACTCCTGCCCGCTGATTCGACCCTGGCCAACCTCCTCCGCGAACTCCCGCAGGATTGGCGGGTCGCGTACGAAGATAAGGTTGCGGTGGTGGTGGAGAGACGCTAGATATTGGGCGGCAGCGGCCTTAGTAAGTCGATGCCCACATGCCAACCAAAATAAGTACATTTGCGAGCACGCTGAACGTGATAGTTAGCCATGCTAGCATTCTGATAAATATAGCAATACGCCCTGAACGTCCGCGCTTAATCAACATAACAATTGCAATTACGGTCGTAATCGGCGTTATGAAAAGGAACCAAAGAGTGAAAATGTCAGCGAGACTCAGGTGAGGCCAGAATGGGATTTGACGGTAAATCGGAAATGAAAGAAGGAAAAGCGTGAAGCCGAGCAGTGAAGGCAAGCACCAGACAAGCGCTGTCCAGACCTTGCTTTGGCGGAAAGGCGTTTCCTCGGAAGAAGCCATAGGGCACATGTTAAGCATACTCTAAACAGCATCGGTTAGCTGGCGCCAGACACGGCAATCTGGTTCGCATCATTTTGGCCTTACCGTATCGCCCAAGCGAATTCCTCCCCGCTCTCTGCAACCTGAGCGCGCCCGCATCATCTGATGTAGTTGGGTTTGGCGCTGGCTGCGTGGAAAGTGCTATTTTTGACGCACGCAAGAATTCCCGCGCGTTGGCTTTCGATAGACTGAGAACCTATGGGGATCGCACAAATTCGGCGGTGTGTCGAGAGATTTGTGGAGAACTGCCGATGAAGGCGCAGTGTCTTCCGTTCGCGCAGATTCCGCACTCGACGCGGCTCTTCCTCGATTATCTTGCCTGCGCTCCCTCCGTTCGCGGAATGTTTCCACGCTCGCCGAAATTTTCCGAGTGGGTGAAAGACGAATCGGAGCGCGTGGTTTACGACGCTGCGCGCCGCGCGAAGGTCGGCGGAATTCTCGAGCGGCAGAATCGCGCGTGGGGAGCTTCTGCGAAAACGCTGGCCAATATTGAGCGGTTCAAACATGGAGCGCTGGCGGCGGTCACGGGGCAGCAAGTCGGTCTTTTCGGCGGCCCGCTGTTTTCGATCTTCAAGGCGCTGACGGCGGTCAAGCTGGCGGAACAGGCGACGGCGGCTGGAGTGGACTGCGTCCCGGTCTTTTGGCTGGCGACGGAGGACCACGATTTGGCCGAGGTCAATCATGTGGCGCTGCTCGCGGAGAATGGCCTTCCGGAAAACTTTGTTGTGGAAAATCATGCCATGCAAAGCCACAACGTCGACGCGCCGGTGGGAACGGTGAAGTTTGGTCCGGAGATTGAGCCGGTGGTCGAGCGCGCCGCCGCGTTGCTGGGAGATTCCGAGGCCGCGACATGGCTGCGCCAAGCGTATCGTCCGGGCGAAACTTTGGGCAGTGCGTTTGCGCTGCTCTTTGCGCGGCTGTTTGCGGAGTGGGGCGTCATCCTGCTCGATCCGGCAGGCCTCGATTCGCAGGGCAAGGGTTTTCACGATCTCGCAAAGCCCCTGTTCCGCGCGGCCATTGAGCGGGCTTCCGAAATCGATGAGGCGCTGCTCGGGCGGGGCAAGGCGCTCGAGGCGGCGGGATATCGCCAGCAGGTGAAAGTGACGGCGGCGGCCACGCTGCTTTTCGAAATCAAGAATGGCGCGCGCACAGTAATCCGGCGCAGAAATAATGGCAATAATGGCGGCATCGTTGGCAATAGCGGCGGCGGCGAGTTTGCCGTGGGCGAGGAGCGGATCTCGGCTAAGGAACTGCTCGACCAAATCGACGAGGCTCCGGAGAAGTTCAGCCCGAATGTGCTGTTTCGTCCCGTGGTGCAGGATTTTCTGCTGCCGACGCTGGTTTATACCGGAGGGGCGGCGGAAGTCGCATACTTCGCGCAGGCCGCCGTGGTTTACGAGAAACTGCTGGGACGCGTGACGCCAATCCTGCCGCGGTTTTCGGCGACGCTGCTGGAAGCGAAAGCGGAGCGCATTTTGACGCGCTACAAGCTGGGCTTGCCCGATGTGTTCCTCGGCCCGGAAAAAGTTCGAGAAGCGATGGCCGCTCGTTCGCTGCCGCCGGATTTGCAGGCACGCTTTGCCGAAGCCTACGCGAGCGCGGAGCAGTCGCTGGCGGCGGTGCGGGAATCGATCGGCAAGCTGGATTCGACCCTCATCGCGGCGGCGGACCGCGCGCGGATGAACATGTGGAAGCAAATTAACCGGCTGCATGGGCGGGCGGCGCGCGCGGAACTGTTGCGGAACGAGGTCGTCGCGCGCCACGCGGACGCCTTGAGCCACGCGCTATTCCCGCATAAGGCGCTGCAGGAGCGCGAAGTCGCGGGAGTGAGTTTTGTGGCGCGGTATGGGCCGGAACTGCTCGCCAATCTCTACCGGCAAATCGACCCCGATTGCCACGATCATCAGGTTATTGTGCTGCAGTAAACGGCCCTGCGCAAAAGTTTTGCGTTTTCAGCGCGGGTGTAGTTCGCCGGTGAGCTGAAGTTATTGCCGCTTTTGGAGAGAGCTTAAACCACAGAGGACACAGAGGAATACAGAGGACACAGGGGAACACAGGGGGAAATCTTATCGATGCTTAGGATCATTGGGTTGGTTTATAGCGCGGAAATGCATGGATCCTTCGCTTCGCTCAGGATGACACTCCACACTTTGGGCGCGCTGCGCTAGCGCCGGGCGAAGTCTTCGTCGCGCAGGGCGATCTGCAACTCCGCGAGCGATTCCACGCGGGGCACTGCCTTGTCGCGGTAGGCGCCGGGCACGTCCATCAGCATGGCTTTCATGCCTACGCCGGTCGCGCCGAGATAATCGACGGAATAGACGTCGCCAACGAAGAGGCTCTCCTGGGGCGAGGCGTTCATGCTCTTCAGGGCCTGGCGAAAAATTTCCGGGTGCGGTTTTTCGTAACCGGCGAGCCCGGAGTCGGTGATGGTGCGAAAGCAGTGGGCGATGCCGCAGCTTTGCAACACATTGGCGATCCCGCCATCCGCGTTGGAGACGACCGCGATGCGGTAACGCTCACCGATTTCGCGCAGCCGATCGGCGGTGCCGGGAAGAATCGTGTCCCAATTGGCGGAGCTGCGGATGCTGGCGACGAGTTGGTCGCGGATGGCGTCGGCATCATCGGTGAGCCCGATCTCGGAGAGCAATTGCGTGTAGTACATCCACCAGAAGCTGCGATCGGCGCTGCCGTTTGTGGTCAGCATTCGATCGAACCGGTTCTTGGTGCGGCATTCCAGGTCGCGCAGGCGCTCGGCGTCGGGTGAGAAGCCGCGTTCGGCAAGGGGCGCGTGAATGCGCGCGCGATTGGGGAAGAGGAGTGTGTTGCCCACGTCGAAGAAAATGAATTTGACTTTTGCGTTCATAAGAATCGCGCGGTGAAATAGTTTACGTAAAAGTTCGGCGGAGACGCGGCAAGCCGCGTCTCTGACGCGGAAGTCAAACGCCCGCTAGGAAGTCAGACGCCCGTTTCGCCTTTCACGGCCTTTCGTAAGTAGAGTAACGGAAAATGGCGGCCCGCGCCTCATAGTGGCGCCACGCTCGAGTGGCGCGGGTTTTCCAGCAATGCCGCGCGGAAAAGCTGCCGGAATGAATTAAACTGAAAAATTGCCGATGGATTAAGTGGATCATAGGTCATGGCGAAACTGCGCGTTGTCCTTCTATGGCACCAGCACCAGCCGTTCTATAAAGACCTGGTAACGGGGCAGTATCGCCTGCCTTGGACGCGCCTCCATGCCTTGAAAGATTACTACGGCATGGTGAAGCTGCTGGACGAGTTCCCGCAGGTGCATCAGACGTTCAATCTGGTGCCTTCGTTGGTCGCGCAAATTCAGGATTATGTTACGGGCGAGGCGCACGATCCTTTTCTGCAGGTGGCGGCAAAGCCCGCGAACGAGCTGACGGCGAGGGAGCGCCAGTTTGCGCTGCAATATTTGTTTCAGGCGAATCTGGTCAGCGTAATCGGGCGCTATCCGCGGTATCGCGAGCTGTGGGAGAAATTTCACGGGACGGGGGATTCGCCGGAGCGGGCGGAAAAGTATTTTCAGACGCAGGATTTCACCGACTTGCAGGTGCTGTCGCAGATTGGATGGTTCGACGAGTATTTTCTGGCGGAAAAAGACGTTGCGGAACTGGTCCGCAAGGGCCGGAACTATACGCTCGAAGACCAGCGGTTTGTGATGGCGCGGGAGCGTGAACTGCTCGGGCGGGTCCTGCCGGTGCATGCGCAGGCCGCGAAAAAAGGCCTGATCGAGATTTCAACGTCGGCTTTCTATCATCCTATTCTGCCACTGGTGTGCGATACGGAGATTGGGGCGGTTTCCTCGCCGGGGCTGACCCTGCCGCAGAACCGCTATCGCCATCCCGAGGATGCTCGCGAGCAAATACTGCGCGGACTGGATCTGCACGAGAAAGTGTTTGGGTTGCGGCCGCAAGGGGCGTGGCCGTCGGAGGGCAGCGTTTCCGAAGAGACGCTGGCGATCGCGCACCGGCTGGGCGTAAAGTGGATGGCGACCGACGAAGGCGTGCTGGGGCGAAGCCTGGGGATAAATTTCTCGCGCGACGGTTATGGCCATCTGAATGCGGATCTGGCGCGCCGCCTCTACACGATTTATCGCTACGAAAACGCCAATGCCGATACGCGGATGAATCTGCTCTTCCGCGACCACACGCTCTCGGACCTGATCGGGTTCGTATATTCGGGAATGCCGCCGCAAGACGCTGCCGACAATCTCATCCGCAAAATCAAGGAGTCGGCGCAGCCGGTGATTGCGAGCGGGCAAGACGCCGTAGTCCCAATCATTCTGGACGGCGAGAATGCTTGGGAATACTACCCGCAGTCGGGGCGCGAATTTTTGCGGAGATTCTACGACGCGCTGCAGAAAGATCCGGGGATGGAAGCGGTGACGGTGACGGAGGCGATTGCTCGCCATAAGAACTTCAGTCCCCTGAAGACGGTGGTGCCGGGGTCGTGGATCGGCGCGAACTTCAACGTGTGGATTGGAGCGCCGGAGGACAACAAGGCCTGGGATTACCTGTATCACGCGCGCAATTTTTATGCGCACGCCGCGCCGGGCGCATCCGAGAAACAACGCAAGCTGGCGTTTGAAGAGATCTTGATCGCCGAGGGCAGCGACTGGAACTGGTGGTACGGGCCGGAGCACCACTCGGCCAACGATCGCGACTTCGACGAACTCTACCGCAAACACCTTTCGAACGTTTATCAGGCGCTGGGCGGGACGCCGCCGGATTATTTGGCGCAGCCGATTGCCGGGGGACTGGTGCGGCCTTCGTTCACGCCGCAGCGCGCCTATATCCATCCGCGGATCTCGGGCGACATGGTGCGCTATTTCGAATGGATGGGAGCGGCGCGCTACACGGCGGACCAGCGCTCGGGCGCCATGCACGGCAAGCAGTTCCTGATGGATGAAGTGCTGGCCGGAATCGACGAAGAATATGTGTACGGGCGGTTGGATTTCGCCGGCAAAGTGCCGGAAGACGCATTCGAAGTGGTGGTAAATCTGGAGTCGTGGACCCACCATGCCGCCAAACCCCGGCGCGAACTGCGGCTGGATGCGGCGGTCGTTGGCGGCCGCATGCAGGCGTGGAAAGTTACGCTGGGAAGAGACAAGGCGATGGCGGATTCGACCGAGTCAAAGGATATTGCGCGGGTGGCGCTCGACCGGAATTTCGAGTTTCGTCTGCCGCTCGCCTGGCTGCTCGCGGCCCCGCTGGGCATCGACCAGGTGCGGGGACCGAAAACTTCGGATGTGCTGATCGTCCGCTTGCGCTTGCGCTTCAGTTTGTGGCAGAACCATCTGCCGGTGGACGCATTGCCACTCGAAGGATGGATGGACTTGGAGTTGCTCGCGGAAGAAGATTTGCCGGCGGCGAGCGGGTGAAAACAAGTGGATCGTGGATAGCTCAGGAAAAGCGGTTGGCGTCCGCGCCCTCGATCATCCACAATCGGCCATCCGCAGCTAGAGTGGTTCCATGAAGTCCTCCTTCGGCTTAGCAACCCGTGGTGAAAGTCGGCGCGCAGCGGATGGGTAACACTATTCATGAATTGTCATCCCGAGCGCAGCGAGGGATCTGCATTTTCGCGGCAAACTACAGATCCCTCGCTGCGCTCGGGATGACAAAATCAGGTAAATTGAGGGTGAAACTGCGGGCTCTCACTTTCACCACGGGCTGTTAGATTACTTCAGCCCTGGGAGTTCCTCATCGAATCGCTACACCATCATTGCCGAGTTGCCACGTGCTCTTTGGTCCTTGTGAATGGTCGCTAGATAAGGACTTTTCTTCGCCTTTTTCTGCGCGCTCGATTTCTTGCCGGCTTTCCCAGGGCCGCCAACGATGTCCGCCACGGTGGTGCTCTCCAATATCTTGGCTGCGGCGTCGCGCACCTGCATGAACACACCGTAAAGTGCGCGATGGTCGGAATCCGTGACCATGAGGTTCCGCAGTCGATCCGCGTCTCCAAAAGGCGCAAGTGGGCCGTCCACCAGGCGAATGATCTCGCTAAGTTTGATCTCCTCGGGCGCGCGCCGCAGCCGGTAGCCGCCCTTCGCGCCCCGTACGCTTTCCACGATGCGCGCGTTTTTCATTTCCAGAAGAATCAACTCGAGAAATTTCTCCGGCAGGTCGCTGTCAATGGCAATGTCCCGTATCTTGACGGTTTCAGTTCCGTATCGGCGGCCAAGGGTCGCTATCGCTTGCAGCGCGTATAGTCCTTTCTGCGAGATCTTCATGTTCCACCCTTTCCAACGGATGTCTGCGATTCCCGGATGCTGCCCAATGCCCCTGTAGCAATCTTTGTGTCTTGGATGTACTTTAGTGCTCCCGCGCCCGCTTTGCAACTAATCTTATGAGCAAATGTCTGTTTGGCGGTCGAAGCTCAATACGCTTCCCATGAAACGCGGACGGCCCGCGTTTTCGCGCGAAAACTTCCACTACCGCGTCGCCATGTTCATCGCCGGCTCGCCAATTTCGCTGTGCGCCTCGCCTTCCAAACAAACTCGATGCCATAACTCAAGATTGAGCAGCCGCCAGATGCGATCGTAGTTGTCGCGATGCCGGGCGCGATGTTCGTCGAACAGCCTCTCGATCGCTTCGCGCCGGAAGTATCCGCGATTCACGCTGCGCGCTTCCAGCAGCATTTCACGGATCGTTTCCAGTCGAGGTCCGGCCAGCCACCCGCTCCACGGCGTCGGAAATCCCAGCTTCTTGCGGTACAGAATCGAGTGCGGCAGCAGATCTTCCACCGCCTTTTTCAGTACCCGTTTCCCGGCCAACCCCTGGATCTGCGCTGTGCGCGGAATTCGCGTCGCGAATTCCACCAGCACATGATCGAGAAACGGCACCCGGCTTTCTATCGATGCCGCCATGCTCATGTTGTCCTGCTTCATGAGCAACTCGACCAGGTAAGTTTTGATGTCGGTGTAGAGCAGCCGTTGCAGCATTTCGCCCGACGAGCGCTCCCAGTAATCGGCGACATTCTTATAGGCCGTGCTGGGCGCGGCTTCCCGTTTGAACTCGGCGGTCAACAGTTCGCTCTGCTCCGTTTCGCCGAAGGCGGAAAAAAAATTGTCGAAGTAGAAAGACGCCCAGGAATTGCCATCCCTGGCGAGAAACGTATGTTCCAGTTTCCGGCGCAGCGTGGCTCCGAGCAAGGAAGAGGTCGCCACCGAGTTACGCAATCCGCGCCGCAAAAAGCTCGGAACCACGCTGCGGTAAGCGCGATCCATGGCCGCGTTTTTCAAAGTGAAGGCATAGCGCGTGTAACCCGCCAGCGTTTCATCCGCGCCCTCTCCGGTAAGCACCACGGTAACTCGCTCGCGGGCCAGCCGGGCGACAAAATAAAGCGAGACGCTCGACGGCCAAACGATGGGTTCGTCTTCATGCCAGATCAAATGCGGCAGCGCCCCGAAAAAATCGCGCTCGCCAACCAGAACCTCATAATGCCGCGAATGGATGTGCTCCGAAACCGCACGCGCAAAAGGCAGTTCGCTGTAAGTCTGCTCGGGGTAGCCGACGGAAAACGTCTCCACCGGCTCGCGCCGTATTTTTGTCATCAGCGCCGCCACCGCGCTCGAATCCACGCCGCCGCTCAGGAACACGCCCAGCGGCACGTCGCTCATCAGGTGGCTCTCGACCGCGCTTTCCAATAACTCGCGGTAACTCTGAACGTAGTAACTCTCATTCCGCGATTCGTGCGGCGTAGACGTATCCAGGTCCCAATACTGCCGGATTTCCGTCTTGCCCTCCGGGCCAATCGTCATCGTGCATCCGGGCAGCAGTTTGAGAATTCCGTTGTAGAAACTTTCCTCGCCCGATAAATATCCAAAAGCCAGATATTCCGGCAGCGCCGCCCGGTTGAACTCCGGACGAATCCCGCCGTGCGCCAGCACCGCTTTGATTTCCGATCCGAACAGCAGCCGCTCCGGCGTCAATTTGTAATACAGCGGTTTGATGCCCAGCCGGTCGCGCGCGACGAAAAGCGTTCTCGTGTTGCGGTCCCAGATGGCAAAGGCGAACATGCCGCGCAGATGCCGCACACAATCCGCGCCGTACTCTTCGTAAAGGTGGATGACGGTTTCGGTATCGCTATGCGTGTTATAGCGGTGGCCTCGCGCGATGAGTTGCTCGCGCAACGCGAGATGGTTGTAGATTTCGCCATTGAACACGATCCAGAGCGTGCCATCTTCGTTCGAAAGCGGCTGGTGCCCGCCCGCCACATCGACAATACTCAGCCGACGCATCCCGATGCCCAGCGCGCCGTCCGTATAGAAGCCCTCGTCGTCCGGCCCGCGATGCGTGATGACGCGGCACATTTCGCGCAGCGCCTCGGCGTTTGCCCGCACGTCCCGTCCGAATTCAAGAATCCCAGCGATCCCGCACATTCAGTGTTTCTCCGCGCAGGGCGCTGTTTTCATCACCCCATCCTGCCCGCGCCACTCGAAAAATGCCGCTGGCCCCGTTGCCTTCAGCAGAGGTTGTCCCTGCCACGCGACCTGCGTTCCGCCGATCGCTATCAGGTGCGTGAGCTTTTCGTTTTCGATGCGGCAATACAGCACGCGCGCGTCCGAAGACCACGGGCCAAAACTCCACGGCTCCTCGCCGAGTGCAAAAAAGAACCAGTCGCTTTCGTTATTTTCATTTTGACGATAGTCGAGTTGGTAGGCCTGCACCGCCGCCTCGGTCATGCTTGCCAACCTCGGCTCACTTCCCTGCGGGATTGCGCCCAGGCGCGGCGCCAGCGCCGTCGCCGTCTCTGCGGGCAACCGTACCCGCGCATGGCAGCGCACCAGCGGCGCAGCCTGCAACGCACCATACGCAGGCGACTGCAAAGTTTCGGTAACTTCCGCCCCCGCCTGCCAGACTGTTTCTTCCGCCACGAGCAAGCTCAACCGCGCTTCGTCCGGCCCAGCGCCCGCTCTCGATATCTCCACTCGTCCCGGGGCAACGCTTCGAACTTCAAGATCGGGAGCAAAGTGCCATCGTATCTCCAGTTCATGCTCCGTTCGTCCGAGCGCCACATCGCGCACCAGCCACACGCCGCCCGCAATCTTCAGTACGTGCCGCCGATGCAGGACCGGGTCCGCCAGCCGCGCATACCCATTGTGACTGCCCACAAAGTAAGTGAAACTTTTCCCCGCAATCCAGTTTTCCGCCTTCGTCGCCGGAATGTGGATCCATGAGAAAGGCCCATCGGCCTCCGCTTGGTCGGCTCCATCCACGCGCAGCGTGTTGTGCGCGCCCGTCCCGCGCAGCGTGTTGCGGTCCGCCGGATCTTTCGCAATGTACACGCCGCTTCCGGAATCCACCAGCCAGCGCCGTTCATCCATCGTGAGCCGCAGGCTGAGCGCGTCGGCATGTCCGTGCCCCGCGCGGCCCACGCCCTGCGGGCCGGCATCCACAACCATTGCCTGCGCAAACGGCTGCGCATCCGCCAGCACATAAAGTCCGCCGTCGGGAAACGCCAACACCAACGCCTGCGCCGCCGCACTCATTTGCGCGCTCGTTTGCGCGGTCGAATGCGTGCGTGCGAGTTTATCGACGGCTTGATTCCCAAACAGCCAGATCGCTTCTTCCGTAAGCCGCGCCGCGGAAAATTCCCTCGAGTACATCGCCGCGCCCAACGCCAGCGGGTCCGTCATGTGCTCCGTCCGATTGCGCCGCGGATTGAACAACCGCCCGCCATCGTCGTCGCCGAAGCCTTCCGCCGACCCGGTCTGCGCCAGCGCCGCGATGACATCGAGCATTCGCCCCAACGCCGCGTCAAACGCCGGCGGAATTTCCATCCCATTCCGCCCCGCCAGCAACCGCGCATACAAAAAGAAATCGAGCGCATAAACGTGGTAGTACAACGATTGCTCGAAGTAAACGCCATCCGGACGCACCTGCCGCTCCGCCTCGCGCCGCACCGTTCGCCAGCCCGCGTCCTTCCAGCGCGCCGCTCCCGGCATCTGTGGATACAAAGCGCCCAGAAAAAACAGCGCCACCGCTTCTCCCAGCAGGTGCGTGTTCGGAGAAAAATATGTAGATAGATAGCGCTCGATGTAACGCCCATGAAACGCGAGTGCGGGCAACATTTCCGAGCGGAATTCAGAAAGAAATTCCGAGCGGGAATTCGCGCCCCCGTCCGCGCCCGCCAGCAATTGGTCCACCCAGATCCACGACAAGCTGCGGAAAGCGACTTCCAGCGTGCTCGCCCAGTTAATCCCCAGCGGATACGGATTCGCCTCAATCCAGCTCCGCCACTGCGCCCTTAACTCCCGAACGTACTTCTCGTCCCCGCTCAACAGCCAAGCCTTCGCCAGCATTACCAGGTGCTGGTGCCGGTTAAGTTCCCACGTGACCTTGTGATCGCCCACCGTCGCAAAATCGAGAAACGGAATCTTGAACCACGGATCGAGCGGCGCACGCTTGCCGTGTACCGCATCGAGGTGCCAGTCAATTTTTTTGAAATGGCCGCCGCCGGAATTGCTCCTGCCGCCGTCAAGACTAAAATCGAGATCTTCGTAGCCCAGCAGCCGAAAACGATGTTCGCAAATCTCATCGGCCAAGCGCAGAATCTCCGCCGCTTCATCGGGCAGGTGTTTGCGCAACAACTCCACGCGCTCCGAAATTTCATTGCCCGAAAAAAAGAAGCGCCCCAATGGCGCCGCCGAATCCGCGTTCAGCCGAATCGTCCCAGCCCGCGCGCCCATCCAGTGCATGAACAGGTCGCGCCGCTTGTGCAGTTCCTGCCCCACGCGCACCCGCACCTCTTCCCAGTCCATCCGGGACAAGCGCGCCAGCTTGCTTTGCCATCCAGCAGCCATCCGATACCCCCTATCTTACATGCTGAGGAGACTACTCTTGCTCCACAAGTTACCCTTTTGCCACGGATTGACAAGGGGCTGATATAGTTCCTAGTAGCATCAAACAGCCCCCACATACTCGATGGCCAGGAGAATTCGCTTGAGCTTTTCCGTTAGCATTTTTGGATTGGGATACGTTGGCTCGGTGTCGGCCGCCTGCTTCGCCTCCATGGGCCACAAAGTCATCGGCGTTGACGTAAGCCGCGCCAAAGTCGAGATGATGGACTCGGGCCGCACTCCCATCATCGAAGCGCGCATGAGCGAAATGGTCGCCGAAGCCCGCCGCGCCGGCCTGCTGCGCGCCACCACCGACGCGGCCGAGGCCGTGCTGAATTCTGAAGTCTCCTTCGTCTGCGTCGGCACCCCCAGCCTGAAAAATGGCAAGCTCGACCTCAGCCATATCGAGCATGTGTCGCGTGAAATCGCCGCCGCCATCCGCCAGAAAAAATCGCCGCACGTTTTTGTTCTGCGCAGCACTGTGCTGGCCGGAACCACCGAATCGGTCGTGCTCCCCATCCTCGAAAAAGAAAGCGGCAAGAAGTGCGGCCAGGGTTTCACCGTCTGCTATAACCCCGAGTTCATGCGCGAAGGCAGCGCCGTCGCCGACTTCCTCAACCCGCCTTACACCATTCTTGGAGCGAGCGACGCCCAATACCTGGCGCCGTTGCGCGAACTTTATAAGGACATTCCCGGCACTCTCTACGAGACAACCATTCCCGTGGCCGAGATGGTCAAGTATTTTTCCAACTGCTATCACGCCCTGAAGGTCGGCTTCGCCAACGAAATGGGGACCATGTGCAAGCATCTGGGCGTGGACGCGCATGCGGTCACTAAGATTTTTACTTCCGACACTAAGCTGAACATTTCCGCCGCCTATCTTTCCCCTGGCTTTGCCTTCGGCGGTTCCTGTCTTCCGAAAGATTTGCGGGCCATCGCTTACAAAGCCAAAGAACTCGACCTCAAACTTCCCTTACTCGAATCCCTAATGCCTAGCAACGCCGAGCACATTGATCGCGCCGTCGAGATGGTGCTGAACACGGGCAAAAAGAAAATCGCGCAGCTCGGCCTGAGCTTCAAGGCCGGCACCGACGATCTCCGCGAAAGCCCGCAGGTGCAGTTAATTAAACGCCTCTTGGGCGAGGGCCTGGAAGTCAAAGTTTGGGACGAGGACGTTTCCCTGGGCCGCCTCGCCGGCGCCAACCGCCAATACATAGAGGAAGTCGTCCCGCACATAGGATCCGTGCTCTCCGCCGACTTAGAAGGCGTGCTAAGTACCGCCGAAGTTGTGATCCTGGGCAACAAATCGGCAAACAAAGATCGCCTGGCCAAGCGCCTTCGCCCCGAGCAGATCGTGATAGACCTCATCCATCTCGATAAGGCGCACCGTCCAGAAGGTGTCCGCACTTACGAGGGAATTTGCTGGTAGCATCCGCAGCCATTCTGCTCCCCTCCCATATAATGGGTTGTGGACTTCAAGCTGGTAAGCGGCTACACTCCCCAAGGCGACCAGGCGCGCGCCATCGACTCGCTCACCCGCGGCGTCTTCGACTGCGAACAGCATCAAGTCCTGCTCGGCGTCACCGGATCGGGTAAAACTTTCACCGCCGCCAAAGTCATCGAGGCTGCCAACCGCCCCGCCCTCGTCATGGCCCACAACAAGACTTTGGCCGCCCAGCTCTACCACGAATTCAAGAGCTTCTTCCCCCACAACGCCGTCGAGTACTTCGTTTCCTACTACGATTATTACCAGCCGGAGGCTTATGTGCCGGCGGCGGACCTCTATATTGAAAAGGAAGCTACGATCAACGACGAGCTCGATAAGTTGCGGCTCTCGGCGACGAGGTCTTTATTTGAGCGGCGTGATTGTTTGATCGTCGCTTCGGTCAGTTGCATCTATGGGCTGGGCTCGCCGGAAGCTTACTACGGCATGTTGCTGTTTCTGGAAAAGGGACAGAAGATCAAGCGTCAGGACATTACCCGCAAGCTGGTGGAAATTCTTTACGAGCGCACGGAGGGCGATTTCCGCCGCGGAACATTTCGCGTGCGCGGCGATGTTATCGAGATCTATCCCACTTATGACGACAACGCCTACCGCGTCGAAATGTTTGGCGACGAGATTGAATCCCTCTCGCAGATCGATCCTCTGTTTGGCACGGTCAAGCAGCGTTACATGCGCCTGCCGATTTATCCCAAGACGCACTATGTAATGAAGGAAGAAACGCGCGCTTCGGCCGTTGCTTCCATCAAGAACCGAACTGGCATGGTGGGAGGCGGAACTGGAAAAGCAGGGGCGGCTGGTCGAATCGCAACGCATCCATCAGCGCGTGATGTACGACCTGGAAATGATCAAGGCCATGGGTTACTGCCACGGCATCGAAAACTACTCGCGCCATTTCACCGGACGCCTTCCCGGCGAGCCTCCGCCCACGCTGCTCGATTATTTTCCCCGCGACTTTCTGCATGTTCATCGACGAGTCGCACCAGACCGTGCCGCAACTCCACGGCATGTATCACGGCGACCGCTCGCGCAAGCAGACGCTGGTCGAATACGGGTTCCGCATGCCCTCGGCGCTCGACAATCGTCCCCTTACTTTCGAGGAGTTCGAGCATCGCACCAATCAGATCGTCTATGTCTCGGCCACGCCCGGCCCTTATGAACTTACTAAGTCGGCGGGCGTGGTGGTCGAGCAGATTATTCGCCCTACCGGCTTGATCGATCCGCCGGTCGAGATACGTCCAGTCAAAGGACAGATCGACGACTTGCTGCATATGATCCGCGGCCGTGTATCTCGCCACGAGCGCGTGCTGGTGACCACGCTGACCAAGCGCATGTCCGAAGACCTGGCCGAGTATTACAGCGAGGTGGGCGTGAAGTGCCGTTACATGCACTCCGAAATCGAGACGCTGGAGCGGGTGAAGATCCTGCGCGACCTGCGCAAGGGCGAGTTCGACGTATTGATCGGCATCAATCTTCTGCGCGAAGGCCTCGACCTGCCCGAAGTATCGCTGGTGGCGATTCTCGACGCCGACAAAGAAGGCTTCCTGCGCTCCGCCGGTTCGCTGATCCAAACCATTGGACGCTGCGCCCGCAATCTGAACGGCCAGGCGATTCTCTATGCCGATCGCATGACCGACTCGATGAAAAAGGCGCTCGACGAAACCAACCGCCGCCGCGCCATCCAGCAGGCCTACAACGAAGAAAACGGAATCACGCCCGAATCCATCGTTCGCCCGCTCGACATGACGCTGGTCGCAATCGTAGGCGCGGACTACACCGACCTCGCCGCTCCAGAAGCCGAAGGCATTCCGGAATTTAAATCGCGGCAAGAGTTGGACGCTTACATAGGAAAGTTGGAAAGCGATATGCGAGAAGCCGCTAAGCGATTTGAATTTGAAAAGGCGGCGAAGTTGCGGGATGCGATCAAGGAGCTGAGGACGAAGGAATTTCTGTTCGCGTAGCTTGAACGGTGGGACGCGCCAAAGTGAAGGTCTCGGCCCTCGCGTCGAAAAGCACGACGTTAGGATGGGGCATCGGCCTGTGCTGGTTTGGGATCTTGAATCGGCGGCGGCGATCCGCATGAAAATTGGGTAGTGGCTCAGTTTGGGAAGTAGGCGATCCAAAGGTGCGACGATGCTTGGCAAGCAACAGGTCATTCCCCTTCGACTCCGCTCAGGGCAGACCCTGCGGATGCCCCCTCGGCTCCCCCACCCCATCGCGCTAAAAGCGGGCGCGCTGGGGGCCCCGGTTCGCTCGGGGCTTCGGCAAAACAGGCAGGAATTTCGCATATTGATCGCGATCACCCCGTGAATTAAAATGGGCCGCCGGCCAAGAAGCGGTGACTCTTCCTTGGCCATCGGCCCACTCGATCCGGACTGGGATCGAAGGTGATATCTATATCGTAGACCCTCCAGTTCGGTTGTCAAGCATCTTTTCAGAAACGGTGGTTGACGATGTGCCAGGTAGTTGTTAATATAAAACGGTTCCGCGAGTTTAGGAGCTTTGAAGATATACGTGTCCGGTTGCAAGTGGGACCGGGGACGCCCTCGCTGAAACGTCCTGCGAAATCCTTTGCGCCCGGGGCATGAAGTAAAAACCTGGGAGTCACGCGAGGCTATGCAGGGGAGAGCGGACGAAACGGAACGCCTCCGAACCGGAAGCGGAAGTTCGGTCAAGGTTGGGCGTGGCGTCACCGTCGTCGGCGATTAGTCTGAGCGGGAAATTGAACGAATTCTCACCGGCGTTGGCATTGCCGCGCGGAGAGAGTATGGCTGGGCGCGGTAGGCCTGTGCCAGAACCGGAGACGGGGGAGGTCCGTCTCTACGGAAGTGTGTGGTTGCGGTGAGGATCGTCGATGGTCGTTAGTCGATGGTCATTCGCGATCACGATTTTGCTAAAGACGAACGACTAACGACTAACGACTAAAGACCAACAGCGGCGACTTTGAGGAGTTCCGAGAGTGCCTACTTTTAATCAGCTGGTGAAATTCGGCCGCGAGCGGACGCAGTATAAGACGGCGAGTCCGGCGCTGCAATCGTGTCCGCAGAAGCGCGGCGTGTGCACGCGCGTGTATACGCAAACGCCGAAGAAACCGAACTCGGCGCTGCGCAAAGTGGCGCGCGTCCGCTTGACCAATGGAATCGAAGTGACGACGTATATCCCCGGTGTTGGCCACAACCTGCAGGAGCACTCGATTGTGCTGATCCGCGGGGGCCGCGTCAAGGACCTGCCGGGCGTGCGCTATCACGTGGTGCGCGGCACGCTCGACGCCACTGGCGTGGCGGGCCGCAACCAGGGCCGCTCGAAGTACGGCACCAAACGCGCTAAGAAAGCGTAAGACAGTTGCCAGTGGTCAGTGGCCAGTTGCCAGTGAAACCGCTGCTAAATAAAAGCTGAGGACTAAAAGCTGAGAGCTGAGAGCTGAAAAGCTATGCCGAGAAAAGGACATACCCCAAAGCGGACGGTCGAGGTTGATCCCGTCTATGCATCGGACCTGGTGACGAAGTTCATCAACTCGATGATGTGGCAGGGCAAGAAGTCGACTGCCGAAGGCATTTTTTATAAGTCGCTCGAGAAGTTGCAGGAAAAGGGCGGCGACGAGGCCCTGAAGCTGTTCACGAAGGCGGTGGAGAACGCCAAGCCGCTGCTGGAAGTGAAGACGCGGCGCGTGGGCGGAGCGAACTACCAGGTGCCGATCGAAGTCGCTCCCGACCGCAGGACGTCGCTGGCCATCCGCTGGATCGTGAGCTATGCGCGCGGCCGCGGCGAAAAGGGAATGGTTGAGAAGTTGACGAACGAGTTGCTCGATGCCGCGAACGGCAAAGGCGCCGCCATCAAGAAAAAGGAAGACGTGCATCGCATGGCGGAAGCGAACAAGGCGTTCGCGCATTACAGATGGTAGAAGAACGCTACGAGCCGCGAGCTACGAGCTTCGAGCGAACAACTAACGACTAACGACCAACGACTAACTACAGATTATCGGAGTCTCAGAAAGAGCAATAGAAGCCGTGCCCAGAACAGTCCCATTAGAACGTTGCAGGAACATCGGCATCATGGCCCACATCGATGCCGGGAAGACCACGACGACGGAGCGCATCCTGTTTTATACGGGAAAGACGCACCGTATCGGCGAGGTGCACGAGGGCACTGCCATCATGGACTGGATGGAGCAGGAGCAGGAGCGCGGCATCACGATTACCTCCGCTGCCACAACCTGCACCTGGCGCGACATTCGCATCAACATTATCGATACGCCCGGCCACGTGGACTTCACCGCCGAGGTGGAGCGCTCGCTGCGCGTGCTCGACGGCGCAGTCGCCGTGTTTGACGCCGTGCATGGAGTGCAGCCGCAGTCGGAAAAAGTCTGGCGGCAGGCCGACAAGTACGGCGTTCCGCGAATTTGTTTCATCAACAAGATCGACAAGATGGGCGCCGATTTCGAACATGCCATCGACACTCTCCGCAAGCGCCTCAACGCCAAGCCCGTCGCGATCCAAATTCCCATCGGACAAGAAGACAAGTTTCAGGGCGTGGTCGATCTGGTGGCCATGAATTCCATCATCTGGCAGGACGAGACCATCGGCGCGGAGTACCGCGTCGGCGAGATTCCCGCGGACCTACAGAAGAAGGCCGAGGCGTTCCACACGCAACTGGTCGAAACCGTTTCCGAGAACGACGACAACATTCTGCACAAGTTTCTGGAAGGCGAAGCGATTTCGGCGGACGAGCTGAAGCAATCGCTGCGCAAGTCCACCATCGAGCTGAAGCTGTTTCCGGTGGTGGTGGGAGCGGCGTTCAAGAACAAGGGCGTGCAGCCGCTGCTCGACGCGGTGGTCGATTACCTGCCCTCGCCGCTCGATACGAAAGAGACGCATGGGCTCGATCCCGACACCGGCGAGACGATCACGCGCAGGGCCGACGACAACGAGCCTTTCTCGGCGCTGGCCTTCAAGATCATGGCCGATCCCGTATGTCGGTCAATTGACGTTTATCCGGGTGTATTCGGGACAGTTGAATTCGGGCGAGTCGGTGATGAACTCGCGCACGCAGAAAGCACGAGCGGATTGGGCGCCTGCTCAAGATGCACGCCAATAAGCGGGAAGACATCCAGGAAATTCTCGCCGGCGACATCTGCGCCGCAGTGGGGCTGAGAAACGTCGGCACGGGCGACACCATCTGCGACGAAAAGCACCCCATCACGCTGGAGTCGATTGTGTTTGCCGTGCCGGTGATTGCGGTTGCCGTCGAACCGAAAACCAAGGCCGATCAGGAAAAAATGGGCATGGCCCTGGCGAGGCTGGCGCAGGAAGATCCCACCTTCAAGGTCCATACCGACCCCGACAGCGGACAAACCATCATCAGCGGCATGGGCGAGTTGCACCTGGAAATCATCGTTGACCGCATGATGCGCGAGTACAAGGTCGAGGCCAACGTGGGCAAGCCGCAGGTGGCGTATCGCGAGACCATCCGCAGGCACGCGGAAGCGGAAGGCAAGTACATACGCCAGACCGGCGGCCGCGGCCAGTACGGACACGCCAAGATTCGCCTCGATCCGAACGCGCCGGGCAAGGGCTACGAATTCATCAACGAAATCGTGGGCGGCACGGTGCCCAAGGAATACATCAAGCCGATCGATCAGGGCATGCAGGAAGCCATGGAAGGCGGCGTTCTTGCCGGCTATCCGATGGTTGATGTCAAGGCGACGCTCTATGATGGGAGCTATCACGAGGTCGATTCGAACGAAATAGCGTTCAAGATCGCCGGTTCGATGGCATTCAAAGAGGCGGCGCGCAAGGCGAGCCCGGTGATTCTGGAGCCGGTGATGGCGGTCGAAGTCGTCACGCCGGAAGATTACGCCGGGGCGATCATGGGCGACCTGAGTTCGCGCCGCGGGCGCATCGAAGGCATGGAGCATCGCGCTGGTTCGCAGGTGATCAAGGCAATCGTTCCGTTGGCGGAAATGTTTGGCTACGCGACGCACATGCGTTCCAGCACGCAGGGGCGCGCCGAATACTCGATGCACTTTGCGCGCTATGAAGAGGCCCCGCGTCAAGTGGCGGAAGAGATCATCGCCAAGACGCAGGGGAAGGCGGTAGGGAGGTAGCGCCGGCGTCTCGCCGGCTCGAAAGTTGGCGAATTCTAGATTTGGTTGGACACGGGCAGGCGCCCGTTAGAAAGCCGGCGAGACGCCGGCGCTACAAAGGAAAACTGAAATGGCGAAGGAAAAATTTGAACGGACGAAGCCGCACTGCAACGTAGGGACGATTGGGCACATCGACCACGGCAAGACGACGCTGACGGCGGCGATCACCAAGGTGTTGCAGAAGCACAACCCGAAGATCGTGTTCCGGTCGTTCGATTCGATCGACAACGCTCCGGAAGAAAAGGCGCGCGGCATCACGATTGCCACGGCGCACGTCGAGTATGAGACGCCGAACCGGCACTACGCGCACGTGGATTGCCCGGGCCACGCCGATTACATCAAGAACATGATCACGGGCGCGGCGCAGATGGACGGCGCGATCCTGGTTGTTGCCGCCACGGACGGTCCCATGCCGCAGACGCGCGAGCACGTGCTTTTGGCGCGCCAGGTGGGCGTGCCTTACATTGTCGTGGCGCTGAACAAGTGCGACGCGGTGGACGATCCCGAGTTACTCGACTTAGTCGAGCTGGAAGTGCGCGAGTTACTGAAGAGCTATCAGTTTCCGGGCGACGACGTGCCGGTGGTGCGCATGTCGGCGCTGCTGGCGTTGAACGGCGACGAGAAGTGGGAGAAGCAGATCGACGCGCTGATGGAGGCGGTGGACAAGAGCGTGCCGCAGCCGGCGCGCGAGCTGGAGAAGCCGTTTCTGATGCCGATTGAAGATATATTTTCGATCCAGGGGCGGGGCACGGTGGTGACGGGCCGCATCGAGCGCGGAAAAGTCAAGGTGGGCGAGGAAGTGGAGATAGTCGGCTTCCGCGAGACGCGTAAGACGGTGGTAACTGGCGTGGAGATGTTCAAGAAGCAGTTAGACGAAGGCATGGCGGGCGACAACGCCGGGTTGCTGCTTGCGCGGCATTGGGAAAGACGAAGTGGAGCGCGGGATGGTGCTGGCGAAGCCGGGGTCGATCACGCCGCACACCCAGTTCAAGGCGGAAGTTTATATTTTGACGAAGGAAGAAGGCGGGCGGCACACGCCGTTTTTCAAGGGGTATCGTCCGCAGTTTTACTTGCGCACGACGGACGTGACGGGGATCGCGGAGCTGCCGGAAGGGCACGGAGATGGTGATGCCGGGAGACAACGTGAGCCTGGTGATCGAGCTGATCACGCCGGTGGCGATGGAAAAGGGACTGCGGTTCGCCATCCGCGAAGGCGGCCACACGGTGGGCGCGGGCACGATCGCGGAGATTATCAAGTAGCGTTGTGTAGCGGCGGGGCTCCGCCCCGCCGGGACGGGGCAAAGCCCCGTCACCACACAGGCAATCTAATTCGCGGCTCGCAACTTGCCGCCAGATCTTTCCTCCCGGGTGAGCCGGGAGGGGTAAAGCGAGAAAAACAGTGACTGGAAAAGAAAGAATTCGCATCCGGTTGAAAGCCTACGACTACCGCATCCTGGACCAGTCGACGGGCGAGATCGTGGAGACGGCCAAACGCACCGGCGCGCAAATCGCGGGCCCGATTCCGTTGCCCACGATGAAGAACAAATACTGCGTGCTGCGTTCGCCGCACGTGGACAAGAAGTCGCGGGAGCAGTTCGAGATCCGCACCCACAAGCGCCTGCTCGATATTCTGGAGCCGACGCAGCAGACGGTCGACGCGCTGATGAAGCTCGATTTGCCGGCGGGCGTGGATGTGGAGATTAAGGCGTTCGGGAAAGAGCATAAGTAGCTGCGAGCTTCGAGCTACGAGCTACGAGCAAGCGGGGAAGCTCACCCAGCCAATAGCCGTCGTTGAGTAATCGGCGAGCCAAGCTGGGAACGGAGAAGGAAATGGCGAGAGTCGTAGGAATTCTGGGCAAGAAGGTCGGCATGACGCAGCTCTTCGATGCGAAGGGCGATGTGCGGCCGGCGACGGTGTTGCAGGCGGGGCCGTGCGTGATTACGCAGCACAAGACCCAGACCAAGGACGGATACGAGTCGGCGCAGATTGGCCTCGTCGAGTTTGTCAAGGAAAAGAGCCTGACCAAGCCCATGCGCGGACACTTTGCCAAGCACAACCTTCCTCCGGTGAGGTTCATGCGCGAGGTGGCGGTGGAAGTGGACGCTCCGGGCGAGGATACAAGCGCGCTGAAGGTTGGCGACCGGGTGCTGGTGGATCTTTTCGAAGGCGAGCGCTTCGTGGACATCACCGGAGTAAGCAAGGGCCACGGCTTTCAGGGTGTGGTGAAGCGGCACCACTTCGCGGGCGGCGCGAAGTCGCACGGTTCGATGTTTCAGATTACGGGTTCGATCGGTTCGTCGGCGTTTCCGTCGCGCGTGTTCAAGGGAATGCGGATGTCGGGCCACATGGGCGATGCCCGGGTAACGACGCGCAACTTGAGGATTTTGGGTGTAGATAAAGACGAAAATCTGCTGGTGGTCGAAGGCAGCGTTCCGGGCGCGAACGGCGGATACATCGTGATCAATAAGGCGAAGAAGCCGCCGCGAGAGCGCCGAGGATTCGGGGGCGCGGCGACCGTCGATCCGTTGAAGGCAGGGAAGCGCGCTTCGAAGAAGGCGTAGGGCATGTGGCGCCGGGTCTTCGGCCCGGCTTGGCGGGGCAAAGCCCCGTCACCACACAAGTGAGAGAGATATGGCAACCATTGATGTTTACGATCTGAGCGGAGCCAAGTCCGGGACGATGAAACTGGCCGATGAAGTTTTCGGCGCGGTCAACGAAGACTTGCTCTGGGAGGCGATCACGCACTATCGCGCCTCCGCGCGCGCGGGCACGCATGCCACCAAGAACCGCTGGCGGGTTTCCGGTTCGGGCAAGAAGCTGTGGAAACAGAAAGGCACGGGACGGGCGCGTATCGGCTCGATCCGCTCGCCGCTGTGGCGCCACGGCGGGACGGTGCACGGGCCGCAGCCGCGCTCCTACGGCTACGCCTTCCCGAAGAAAAAGCTGCTGGGCGCGCTGCGCTCGGCGCTGGCTTCCAAGTTTGCCGACGGCAAGCTCGTGGTGGTGACCTCGTTCGAGGTGAAAGAGCCGAAGACGAAGCTGTTTCGCGAGGCGCTCGACAAGCTGAAAGTGGAAGGCACGACGCTGCTGGTGGACACGTCGAGCGTGGAAAACAAGAATCTGGAGTTGAGTTCGCGCAACATCGACGGGCTGGAACTGGTGCGGGCGAACGAAGTGCATCCCTATCACATCATGCGCTGCACGCACGTGGTGTTCGCGCAGCCGGCACTTGAGAAGTTGCAGGACGCGCTAAAAAAGACGGGGACGCGGCGGCAACACGACGCGGAGCCGGAGGCCGAAGAAGTGAAAAAGAAACCGGCGCGGCGCCTGCGTAAAACGAAGACGAAGGCGGAGGTGGCCCCGTGAAATCCGCGTATCAGATTATCCAGAAGCCGGTGATCACCGAAAAGGGCCTGGGCATTAAAGAGACCCAGAACACGCTGGTCTTCCAGGTGGCGCCGAAAGCGACGAAGACCGAGATCAAGGAAGCGGTGCAGGCGATCTTCAAGGTGAAAGTGGCGTCGGTGCGCACGGCGAATTATCCCGGAAAAGAGCGGCGGCGGGGCAAGTTTACCGGCTACCGTCCCGATTGGAAGAAGGCGTACGTGCGCTTGAAGGCCGGCGAGAAGATGCCGGAGTACGCGCAGAACCTATAGCCATCAGCACTCAGCATTCAGCATTCAGCCAGTCGAGTGAATGGGGAAACTAAGAGCTAACGGCTAAGAGCTAAGGGCTGATTTTATGGCGATTAAAACTTACAGACCGACAACGCAGACGCTGCGCTATCGCACGCACTTGACGAACGACGACATTACGTCGTCGAAGCCTTACAAACCGCTGGTTGAGGGCAAGTTGCGGACGGGCGGACGGCGCAATTCCGGCGACACAACCATGCGCTTCCGGGGCGGCGGCAACAAGCGCAAACTGCGCATGATCGACTTCAAGCGCGACAAGCATGGGATTCCGGCGACGGTCGAGACCATCGAATACGATCCCGGACGCTCGGCGCGAATCGCCCTGTTGAGTTACGCCGATGGCGAGAAGCGTTACATCGTGCAGCCCGATGGACTGAAGGTTGGGCAGAAGATCCTAAGCGGGCCCGAGGCGGACATCCTGGTGGGGAACGCGTTGCCGCTGCGCAACATTCCTCCCGGCACGACCATCCACAATGTGGAATTGAAGCCGGGAAAAGGCGCGCAGATGGTGCGCTCGGCGGGCGGAGCGGCACAGTTGGTGGCGAAAGAAAGCGACTACGGACTGGTGAAACTGCCTTCGGGCGAGACCCGCAGGGTGCTGCTCGATTGCCTGGCGACGATTGGGCAGGTGGGCAACACGGACCACGAAAACGTCACCTGGGGCAAGGCG
This sequence comes from uncultured Acidobacteriaceae bacterium, assembly GCA_963772155.1. Classification (GTDB taxonomy): domain Bacteria; phylum Acidobacteriota; class Terriglobia; order Terriglobales; family Acidobacteriaceae; genus Acidiflorens. The sequence goes on from CAVYVX010000005.1 coordinate 47,997, forward strand.
GGACGCACGCGCTGGGTGGGGAAGCGTCCGCATAACCGCGGCGTTTCGATGAACCCGGTGGACCATCCGCATGGCGGCGGCGAAGGCAAGACCTCCGGTGGACGCCATCCGGTGACCCCGTGGGGACAGCCGACGCGCGGTTACAAGACGCGCAACAATAAGCGGACCGATACGTTTATCGTGAACCGGAGAAAGAAAGGTTAGAGGCAAGGTTTCAAGGTTGCAAAGTTTCAAGGAACAACCAGAACCCTCGGTTCGGATTTACTGAGAACTGAGAACTGAGAACTGAGAACCGACTTATGGCTCGTTCAACAAAAAAAGGACCGTTCGTGGACGCGCACCTGGCGGCGAAAGTCGAAGCCATGAATGCGCGCAACGAGAAGAAGGTGCTGCGGACATGGTCGCGGCGCTCAACGATCATTCCGGAGATGGTGGGACACACGATTGCCGTGCATAACGGGCGGAAATTCATCCCGGTATATGTGACCGAGAACATGGTGGGACACAAGCTGGGCGAGTTCAGCTTTACCCGGCAGTTCAAGGGACACTCGATGAAGGCGGCGACGGAAGTTGCGGCGAAACCGGCGGGCGTGCCCGGCGGACCTGGAGCGATAGTGCCGGCGGCACCGGCGGCGCCGGCGGCGCCGAAAGCGTAAGAACAGCTTCGAGCCACGAGCTTCGGGCTGCGAGCTAAGGGCAAAAAGACTATGGAATTCCGAGCGGAAGCAAGATACATGCGCGTCTCGCCGCAGAAGGCGCGGCTGGTGCTGGACCTGATCAAGGGAAGGCGCGTCGAAGAAGCGCGGAACACGCTGGCCTTCACCAAGAAGCGCGTGGCGGAGACGGTTGGGAAGCTGCTGCAATCGGTCATCGACAACGCGAACTTTTTGAGCACCGAGAAGGGCCTGGATGTCGATCTTGACAACCTGTATGTGAAGCAGGCGGTGGCCAAGGATGGGCCGCGCATGAAGCGGATTCGTCCGGCACCGATGGGGCGCGCCTACCATTATGTGCGGCGTATCGCGCATCTGGAAATTGTGCTGGCGGAGCGCAACCGGAACGGCGAACCCGCAGCGGAGGGCGAGACAGAGGCGGAAGCCGCGGTTCCCGCCAAGCCCAACGCGGAAGCCCAGGCCAAGGCGCCGGCGAAGAAGAAGGCGGCCGGCAAGAAAGCGGCGGCGAAGAAATAGAACCGTCGTTCGCTGTTCGTCGTTCGCGAAAAGCGAACAGCGAACAGCGCATAGCGTACTGCGAGAGTTTTAGGAGCACACATGGGACAGAAGGTTCATCCATACGGATTCCGGCTCGGCTACACCAAGCCGTGGAAATCGCGCTGGTTTGTCGAACGGGACTACGACAAGCTGCTGCTCGAAGACCATAAGCTCAAGACCGAGCTGAAGGAAAAGCTCAAGTCGGCGGGCGTGAGCGCGGTCGAGATCGAGCGTCCCGGCAACAAGCTGCGCATCATCATCAAGACGGCGCGTCCGGGGATCATTATCGGGCGCAAAGGCGCGGAAATCGACAAGCTGAAGCAGGACCTGCAGAAGCGCACGTCGCGCGAGGTGCACGTCGATATCCAGGAAGTGCACAAGCCGGAACTGGACGCGCAACTGGTGTCGGAATCGATCGCGCTGCAACTGGAAAAGCGCGTGGGCTTCAGGCGGGCGATGCGCAAGTCGGTGGATTCGGCGTTGCGCTTCGGTTGCAAAGGCATCAAGGTGCGGGTGAGCGGACGGCTGAATGGCAACGAAATCGCGCGTTCGGAGTGGTATCTGCAGGGGCGGTTGCCGCTGCACACGCTGCGCGCCGATATCGACTACGGCTTTACCGAGGCGCGCACCACCTACGGCGTGATTGGCGTGAAGTGCTGGGTCTATAAGGGCGAGATACTGCCGGCGAAGAAGCGCGAAGCCACGCCGGCGCGGGATGTGAGCGCGACGGGAGCGTTCTAGAAGGTCAGAGTCAGAGGCCAGATGCAGAAGTTGAGGCGTTTGCACGGCGTCTGAGCCGCGCGACGAAGACCTGAGCAAAGCGAAGGATCTTGGGAGCCCCGAAGCTCCTGCTGAGAAGCTGACAACTGAGAACTAAGGGCTGATTTTATGTTGATGCCGAAGAAGGTGAAGTACCGCAAACAGCAGCGCGGGCGCATGACCGGAAAGGCCTGGCGCGGGAGCACGCTGGCTTTCGGTCAGTTTGGGTTGAAGGTGCTGGAGCCGGGTTGGGTCACCGACCGGCAGATCGAAGCCAGCCGCGTCGCCATGACGCGCTTTGTGAAGCGCGGCGGCAAGGTCTGGATCCGGCTCTTTCCAGACAAGCCGGTGACCAAGAAACCGGCCGAAACCCGTATGGGCAAAGGCAAAGGGGCTCCGGATCACTGGGTTGCGGTGGTGCGGCCGGGAAAGATTTTGTTTGAGATGGAAGGCGTTTCCATCGCGGACGCCAAAGAGGCCATGCGCCTCGCGTCCCACAAGCTGCCCTTACGGACGGCGTTCGTGAAGCGCGACATATTATAGTTTTGGCGGAAATTTACCGGGCAAGAAGTTCTGACTGAGAACCGAGAAGTGAATTATGAAGGTGGAAAAGATACGCAACTTGACCGATGCCGAGCTCAAGCACCAGGAGCGGGACTTGGCTGACCAGCTCTTCAAGCTGAAGTTCCAGATGAACATGGGACAGACCGAGAGCCTGAAAAAAATTCGCGGGCTGCGCCGGGACATTGCGCGCGTCCAGACCATCCTGCGCGAGCAGGCACTGGCCGGCGCGCAGACGGAGAAAAAATAATGGCGGAAATCCAGGGCCAAACCGAAAACGTCCAAAGCGAAAAAGCGCAGGCCGAAAAGCACTCGGGCCGCAAGGTACTGATCGGCACGGTCGTCTCCGACAAAATGCAGAAGACGATCGTGGTCGAAGTCACGCGGAAAAAGGCGCACCCGGTGTACAAGCGGGTGATCTCGATCCGGAAGAAGTTTTATGCGCACGACGAGAAGAACGAAGCGCACGCCGGCGACACGGTGCGCATCGAAGAGTCGCGGCCGCTGTCGAAACTGAAACGCTGGACGCTGAAGGAAATCGTGCGCAAGACGGCGCTGGTGCCGGAAATCAAACCCGACGTCGACGGATTAGATCAGTTATTAGAGCCCAGACACGAGTAACGGTGCCGGTTCAGAAGATCTCCGTTGGCGTTAGGAGGCGGAAGAGGAGACGGACATGGCGGTAATGATGAGATCCATGCTCGAGGTCGCCGACAACTCCGGCGCGCGCAAGCTGCAGATGATCCTGCCGCTCGGCGGTTCGACCGGTCTGAACGCGGGCCTGGGCGACATAATCACGGCAAGCGTGAAGGAGGCTGCGCCCGACGGTCAGGTGCAGAAGGGCAAAGTGGTAAAGGCTGTCATTGTGCGGACGCGCAAGGAGCATCGGCGGCGCGACGGGACTTACATCCGCTTCGACCAGAATGCGGCGGTGCTGATCAACGAAACGGGCGAGCCGGTGGGCACGCGCGTATTCGGCCCGGTGGCGCGCGAACTGCGCGAGAAGAAGTTCTTGAAGATTGTGTCGCTGGCGCCGGAAGTGTTGTAAGGGCCAGGTTTCAAAGTTTCAAGGTTTCAAGGTGCCTTGAGAATGTGAGACCCGAGCGAAGCGACTTTGGAACTTTGAAACCTTGAAACTTTGAAACCTGAGATTCTTATGAGAACAGTATCGACGGAACACAAACGAGTGGACATCCGCCGCAACGACACCGTGAAGGTGATGACTGGGCGGGACACGGGAAAAGAAGGGCGCGTGCTGCGTGTGCTGCCCGACGAGGGCAAGGTGCTGGTGGAGCACGTGATGATGGTGAAGAAACACGTGCGGCCGAATCCGCAGCGCAACATCAAGGGCGGAATCGCCGAGCAGGAGCGGGCGATATTTTTGTCGAACGTGGCCCTGGTCTGCGCGACCTGCGGCCCGGTGCGGGTTGGACACGAAGTGCGCGGCGATCGCAAGGTCAGAGTTTGCAAGAAATGCGGGACGACGCTGGATAAATAAGCTGCGAGCCGCGAGCTACGGGCTTCGAGCAACCGGCAGCGGCGACAAGTTATTAGCAGTGTTTGCGAACTTTAGAGATTTGAAGGTGCTTACGAAACGGAGAGTTTTTGGGTGCTCGTAGCCCGAGGCTCGAAGCTCGAAGCTTATCCGAAACCGTGAGAGACGAGGCAGCATAGGCAATGGCAGACGAGCAGAAGAAAGACGGGCAGAAAAAAGACGCGCAGCCGAAGAAACCCAAAGCGCCCAAGGGCGACAAGGGACACGCGCCGGTCGAGGAAAAAGCTGGGCCAGAGACTCCCCGGCACGCGGCGAAAGAGCGGCCGCGGTTGCGGGCGCGGTTTGAGAAGGAAGTTGCCGTCGCCCTGATGAAGGAACTCGAACTCAAGAACCCGATGGCCGTGCCGCGGCTGCACAAGATCGTCGTGAACATGGGCGTGGGCGAAGCCACCCAGAACGCCAAGATCATCGACCCGGCGGTCAACGAACTGGGGCAGATTGCGGGGCAGAAGCCGGTCGTCACCAAGGCGAAGAAGTCGATTGCGGCTTTCAAGGTGCGCGAGGGTATGCCGATTGGGGCGATGGTGACGCTGCGCGGCGACCGCATGTACGAATTTTTCGACCGGCTGGTGAGCATCGTGCTGCCGCGCGTGCGCGACTTCCGCGGCGTCTCGACCAAGTCGTTCGATGGGCGCGGCAATTACACGCTGGGTCTGCACGATCAGCTGATTTTTCCCGAGATTGACTACGCCAAGGTGGACAAGCTGAAGGGCATGAACGTGACCATCGTGACGACGGCGCGGTCCGACGATCAGGCGCGCTCGCTGTTGAAGCACCTGGGAATGCCGTTTCGGGCATGAGTGATGTGTAGAGACGGGGCTCCGCCCCGTCTGGACGGGCCAAAAGCCCGTCCCCACATGAGGAAGAGTTAGGAGCGAATTTGGCCACCACAGCAAAACGAGTGAAGGACGCGAAGAAGCCGAAGTTCTCGTCGCGCAAGCACAACCGTTGCAAGATCTGCGGACGACCGCGGGGATATCTGCGCAAGTTTGGCCTGTGCCGTCTGTGTTTCCGGCAACTGGCGCTGCGGGGCGAGATCCCCGGAGTTTCTAAGTCGTCCTGGTAAGAAAGCCGCTGTTCGCTATTCGCCGGTCGCTGTTCGCAGAGTGCGGCGAACGACGAACAGCGAATAGCGAACGACGGAAAGAAGCAAGCTGCCGCAGGTTCTCCGCTCGACGCGGAGCGAACGGGCGGCTCGAGGAGAAGCAAACGATGAGGTTGACCGATCCGGTCGCAGACATGCTGACGCGCATCCGCAACTCGATCCGCGCGCGGCACCAAAAAGTGGATATGCCGGCTTCCAAGCTGAAGACGGAGATTGCCCGCATTTTGAAGGAAGAGGGCTACATCGCGAACTTCAAGCCGGCGGAGGAAGAGGGCCACAAGGTCCTGCGCGTCTATCTGAAGTACGGCAACAACAACGAGGCGGTGATTACGAACCTGTCGCGCGTATCGCGGCCGGGCTGCCGCGTCTATGTGCGCCGCACCGAGATTCCGCGGGTGCTGGGCGGAATGGGGATCAATATCCTGACCACGCCGAAAGGCGTGATGACGGGACGCCAGGCGCGCCGCGAAGGTCTGGGCGGCGAATTGCTTTGCGAGATTTGGTAATGAAGCCGTCAGCCATCAGCCGTCAGCCATCAGGAAAACCCTGGTACTGCGACCTGAAGGCTGAAGGCTGAAGGCTGAGAGCTGACTTATGTCACGAATTGGGAAAAAACCGATCGCGATCCCGAAGGGCGTGACGGTCAAAATCGAAAGCAACACGGTGATGGTCCAGGGGCCGAAAGGCAAGCTGGATACATCTCTTCCGTCCGGCATCAAGATGGAGCAGAAGGACGGCAACCTGGTGGCGCTGCGCGAAAGCGATGCCCATGCGGCGGTCCACGGGTTGGCGCGCGCGCTGGTCAATAACGCCGTCGAGGGCGTGACCAAGGGCTGGACGAGGGAACTGGAAATCGTCGGCATCGGCTATCGCGCCGAGATGAAGGGCAAGGGCACGGTGGTGTTCAGCCTCGGTTATTCGCACCCCATCGAATATCCGCTGCCCACGGGCGTGGATTGCGCGGTGGATGCGAAACTGACGCGCCTGACGCTGAACGGGATCGACCGCCAGAAAGTCGGCCAGGTGGCGGCGGAGATGCGGTCGCTGCGTCCGCCCGATCCGTATAAGAACAAGGGCGTGCGCTACGCCGGCGAGCGCTTGAAGAAGAAGGTTGGAAAGACGGGAGCAAAGTAGAGAATTTGTGATTGGTAATTTGTAATTTGCAATTTGGAGCATCGCTTTTCAATTGCCAATTACAAATTACCAATTACAAATCGATCGAGGGTTTCAAGATGTTGAGAATAACTTCCAAGAACCAGACGCGGCAGCGGGTGCACGATCGTATCCGGAAGAAAGTCATGGGTACGCCGGAGCGTCCGCGGCTGAATGTGTACCGTTCGCTCAACCATATCTACGTGCAGTTGATCGACGACCTCAAGGGCGTGACGCTGGCGGCGGCTTCGACGGCCGACGACCGCAAGGGCGTGCGCGTGACCGGCGGCAACGTGGCGTCGGCAAAAATGGTCGGCAAAAAGATCGCCGAGCTGGCCAAGCAAAAGGGTTACACCAAGGTTGTATTCGATCGTGGCGGCTACATTTACCATGGCCGGGTGAAGGCCGTGGCCGATGCCGCGCGCGAAGCGGGATTGCAATTCTAAGAATTTGTAATTGGTGATTTGTAATTTGTGATTTTTGAATGTCAAGGTTCCAATTGCAAATTACAAATTACCAATTACAAATGATGAAATGAGATTTCAGGATGCCAAGAGTTACTAAGAAACTCGATGCAGGTTCGTTCCAGTTGAAGGACCAGGTGGTCTCGATCAACCGGGTGACGAAGGTGGTCAAGGGCGGCAAGAACATGTCGTTCGCGGCGCTGGTGGTGGTGGGCGATCCTACGGCGGCGGTGGTCGGCTTCGGCTCCGGCAAGGCGAAAGAAGTTCCGCAGGCCATCCGCAAAGGGATCGAGTCGGCGAAGAAGAACCTGATACGGATCAACCTGACCCAGACCACGGTGCCGCATACGGTGTTGGGACGCTTTGGCTCGGGCATGGTGCTGCTGAAGCCGGCCCCGGAAGGCACGGGCGTGATTGCCGGCGGAGCGGTGCGCGCGGTGATGACTTCGGCGGGCGTACAGAATGTGCTGACGAAATCGATTGGCACGAACAATCCCCATAACGTGATCAAGGCCACGTTCGAGGCGCTGAAGAAGCTCAAGAGCCGGGAACACGTTGCCGAATTGCGCGGCAAGTCGGTCGAGGAGTTGTAAGCAAGTTTCAAGGTTTCAACGTTGCAAGGTTTCAAAGTAAGACTCAACGACGCACGGTTTTACCTTGAAACTCTGAAACCTTGAAACTTTGAAACCTAGCTTTAAGGACGTGAAATGACAACCAAGACAGCGAAAACGGTGGCGAGCGGCATGATCCAGTTGAAGTGGGTGCGCTCGATGATCTGCACTCCGGTGAAGCACAGGAAAGTTGTGCGGGGGCTGGGATTCACCCGGCTGAACCAGGTGATTGTGCGTCCGGACACGGCCGCGATCCGCGGCATGGTCAAGAAGATCCCGCACCTGGTGGAGATCGTGAAGTAGCAAGGTTTCAACGTTTCAAGGTTGTGAAGTGCAAGGTTTCAAAGTTTCAAGGTTGCAAGGTTTCAAGGTGGAATCCAGAGGCATTTGGGTTTTCCTTGAAACCTTGAAACTTTGAAACATGGAATTACTATGAATTTATCGACAATACGGGCGCCAAAGAAGGCAACGGAAAAGAAGAAGCGGGTCGGGCGCGGCATGGGGTCCGGCATGGGCAAGACTTCCACGCGCGGGCACAAGGGGCAGTGGTCGCGCTCGGGTGCGCGGCTGATCCGCGGGTTTGAAGGCGGCCAGATGCCGTTGCACCGGCGCGTGCCCAAGCGCGGTTTCACCAACATTTTCCGCGAGGAATACGACGTTGTGAACATCGGCCGTCTGGCGGCGCTGGGCGAGACCGAAATCACGCCCGAGTCGCTACAGAAGGCGGGCGTGGTGAACGGCAAGTCGCCGGTCAAAATCCTGGGCGGCGGCGAACTGACGGTGGCGATCACCGTCCATGCCCACAAATTTTCCAAGGCGGCGCAAGAAAAGATCGCCAAGGCGGGCGGCAAGTCCGAGGTCTTGCAGTAATGCTGGAAAAGCTGGCGAACATCTTCCGGGTTCCCGACCTGCGCAAGCGCGTGCTGTTCACACTCGGCCTGCTGGCGGTGTATCGCATCGGCGGCCATATCCCGACGCCGGGCATCAACGGCGACCGGCTGGCGCAGTTCTTCGAGCAGAACCGGGGATCGGTGCTGGGCTTTGTCGATCTGTTCAGCGGCGGCAACCTGCGGCGGCTCACGATTTTCGCGCTGGGCATCATGCCGTACATCACCGCGTCGATCATTCTACAGTTGCTGACCGTGGTCTATGAGCCGCTGGCCAAGCTGCAGAAAGAAGGCGAACTGGGCCGCAAGAAAATCACCCAGTGGACGCGCTATCTTACCGTGCTCCTAAGCGCGGTGCAGTCGTTCGGCATTGCCATCAGCCTGCAAAAAGCAGGCGACTTCGTTCTTACTCCCGGGCCCAGGTTCATCCTGATGACCATGCTGACGCTGACCACGGGCAGCGCCTTCATCATGTGGCTGGGCGAGCAGATCACCGAGCGCGGCATTGGCAACGGCATGTCGCTCTTGATTTTCGCCGGCATCGTGGTCGGCCTGCCGCGCGGCGTCATCGATCTGTACGAGAAGGCAAACACCGCGGCCTGGGGGCCATTTACCGCCCCGGCCCTGCTCATGCTGCTGGTGCTGATGGTCTCGGTGGTGGCGTTCATCGTGTTCGTGGAGCGCAGCGAGCGCCGGATTCCGGTGCAGTACGCCAAGCGCGTGGTCGGACGAAAAGTAATGGGCGGGCAATCCACCCACCTGCCGCTGCGGGTGAATGCCGGCGGCGTCATGCCGGTGATTTTTGCGTCTTCGATTTTGGCGTTGCCGCAAATGCTGGGCGCGGCCTTCCACAACAACCGGGTAGTTGGCCCGATTCTCGACGCGATGAAGTGGGGCGAGCCGCTCTACACCTTGCTCTATTGCCTGGGCATCGTTTTCTTCGCCTACTTCTATATCTCGATCGTGTTCAATCCGAATGAGGTCGCGGACAACATGCGGAAGTGGGGAGGCTTTGTCCCCGGCATCCGGCCCGGCAAGCGGACTTCGGACTTTATTAACGATGTTCTCACCCGGATCACGCTGGTCGGCGCGCTCTACTTGATTTTGATTTCGCTGATTCCGGAGTGGATGATCGCCGGCATCAAGCTGAACCACCTCCCGCTGCTGGGGCGCTTCTTCGAGAACCTGCCGACTTGGATCACGAACGGTCTGGGGGTGAATTTTTATTTTGGCGGGACCTCGCTGCTGATTGTGGTGGGCGTTGCCATGGACACGGTCACGCAGATCGAAGCGCAGCTTATCATGCGGCACTACGATGGCTTCACGCCGAAGAGCGGAAGGTTGCGCGGACGCCGCTGGTAGAAAAGTTCGCAGTTCCCAGTTCTCAGTTCTCAGTAAGATCTGCGGAACCGTGGGTTTTTCTGAGAACTGAGAACTGAGAACTGGTTTTGCTGGGCGGCTTTCCAAGGACAGCCGCTCACGCAGGATGGCTGGACGCCTTCCTGGGAAAATAGGTCTTTGATAATTCGGAAGATGCCGGAGAAGTGCTGCCGGTTGTGGTCCAGTTGCTCGTGGGCTATACTCAATTATTGCTGCGGCTTACTGGCAGGCGTTCCTGTCCCACCTGTGGACGGCCCTATAACATTCACTTCCAGCCACCTCTTGTCAACGAGTTGTGCGATGTGGAGGGATCGAAGCTGGTGGTTCGCGGCGACGACGGGTTTTGACCTTGCTTTGAAGGGGTGCGGCTTCAGCCGCGCCGTATGTGCCGCAAATCGACGGCGGGCTTTAGCCCCTGAGGGCAGCCAGTTTCAGGACGGAACGAAGTCAGAGCGTCAGAGCGAATGATGAGCCTTGCAGACGACCGGATCATCCGCAAGTCGCGGGAAGAGATCGAAAAGATGCGCCGCAGCGGCAAGATGGTCCGCCAGGTTTTGGACCACTTGAAAGGCGCGGTGGCGGCCGGCGTTACAACGATGGACCTGGAGAAGGCCGCGGAGAAGATGATCGCGGAATTCGGGGCCGCGCCGGCGTTCAAGGGATATTTCGGTTATCCCTGTGTGCTGTGCACTTCGATCAATGAAGAGATCGTGCACGGCATTCCGTCGGACAAGCGGGCGCTGAAAACGGGAGACATCGTTTCCATCGACTGCGGAGTCGTTTACGATGGGTATTATGGGGACGCGGCCATCACCGTGCCGGTGGGCGATGCGCTGGCGCCGGAATTGAAGAAGCTTCTCGAAGTGACCGAGGCGTCGCTCTACAAGGGCATCGAGCAGGCGAAGATCGGCAACACGATCGGGCACGTTGGGGCGGCGATCCAGAAGCTGGTGGAAGCGAACGGGTTCAGCGTGGTGCGGGATCTTGTCGGCCACGGCATCGGGACGAAACTGCATGAAGCGCCGCAGGTCCCGAATTTCGGCAAGAAGGGCCAGGGCGCGGAGTTGACCGAAGGCATGGTCCTGGCGATTGAGCCGATGGTGAACGCGGGCGGGCCGGAGACCATGGTCTTGAGCGATAAGTGGACGACCGTTACGCTCGACGGCAGTTACAGCGCGCACTTTGAACATTGCGTGGCTGTAACCAGGCAAGGGCCGGAGATTTTGACCCAGTAAGAGAAGTTCTCAGTTCCCGGTTCTCAGTTCTCAGTGAGAAACGGGAATTAGATACTGAGAACTGGGAACCGGGAACTGAGAACTGATTCAGGAGGGTAATGAGCAAAGAAGACGCGATTGAAGTGATGGCAGTGGTCGTCGAACCCCTGCCCAACGCCATGTTCAAGGTGGAGCTCGAAAACAAACACGAGGTCCTGGCGCACGTTTCCGGCAAGATGCGGAAGAACTTTATACGAATTCTGCCGGGAGACAAAGTCGCGGTCGAGCTTTCTCCGTACGATCTGAATCGCGGGCGGATTGTGTACCGCTATAAATAAGCTTCTGTAGAGACGAGGCTTGCCTCGTCTCGCAAGACGCGGCAAGCCGCGTCTCTACGTGAGGATTTATGAAGGTAAGGGCATCGGTCAAGAAGATTTGCGATAAGTGCAAGGTCATCCACCGCAAGGGAGTAGTGCGGGTGATCTGCGAGAACTCGAAACACAAGCAGCGTCAGGGATAAGGCAGCTACTAGCTTCTGGCTACTAGCTACTGGCAAACGCTAAAACGGTGAGGCTCGCTAGAAGCTAGCGGCTAGCAGCTAGTAGCTGGCAAGAGGCTTCAGAAGGACTGGGAAACTATGGCTCGTATTGCAGGCGTCGATCTTCCGCGCAACAAGCGCGCGAATATCGCGCTCACTTACATCTACGGCATCGGCGCGGGGCGCGCGGCCAGCATTTTGGATGCGGCGAAAGTTGACCCGATGAAGAAAGTCTCCGACCTTGCGGAAGACGAGATCAACCGCATCCGCCAGGTCATCGAAGCGGAAGGCTCGGTGGAAGGCGATCTGCGCAAGGACGTTTCGATGAACATCAAGCGGCTCATCGAAATCGGGTCTTATCGCGGATTCCGCCATCGCCGCAACCTGCCGGTCCGGGGACAGCGCACGCACACCAATGCCCGCACCCGCAAGGGTCCGCGCAAGGGCACGGTCGCGCAGAAGAAGAAGACGGCGAAAGCGTAAGAACAGCTTCTGGCTTCTAGCTTCGAGCTAGGAGCTAGCAGCTAGGAGCTAACAGCTATTATGGCAAAACCAGCGGTAGCAGGCGGCGCTGCGGCGCCCGAGAAAAAAGGCAAGAAAAAGACGTTCAAAAAGAAGGAGCGCAAGCACGTTCCGCATGGATTGGTGCACGTGCGAGCCTCGTTCAACAACACCCTCGTGACCATCACCGACATGACCGGCAATGTGCTGGCGTGGAAGAGTTCGGGCTCGCTCGGCTTTCGCGGGTCGCGCAAAGGCACACCGTTCGCCGCCCAGCAGGCCGCTTCGACTGCGGCCAGCATGGCGCGCGATCACGGCGTGCGCTCGGTCGACGTGCGCGTAAGCGGTCCGGGATCGGGCCGCGAGTCGGCGGTCCGCGCGTTGGCTGCGGCGGGAATCGAGGTGCGGTCCATTAAAGATACGACCCCGATTCCGCATAACGGCTGCCGGCCGCCGAAACGGCGCAGAGTGTAGGAGCAGTTCTCAGTTCCCAGTTCTCGGTTCTCAGTAAGAGCCGCAGAACTTTGGGTTTTTCTGAGAACTGAGAACCGGGAACTGAGAACTATTTCGTCCGGGATGAAGGGTGAAGCCAAACCTGTAAACCGGTCATGCAAACTAAGGAGAACCATGGCGCGTTATACCGATGCAGTATGCCGTCTTTGCCGCCGGGAAGGGATCAAGCTCTTTCTCAAAGGCACCAAGTGCTTCAGCGACAAGTGTCCCATTGAGAAACGCAACTTCGCTCCCGGACAACACGGGAAAGACAGGAAGACCAAGGTTGTGGGCTACGGCCTGCAGTTACGCGAAAAACAGAAGGCCAAACGCATCTACTTCACCCAGGAACGGCAGTTCCGGAATTACTTCGAGAACGCGGTCAAGTCTAGGGGCGTGACAGGCGCGAAGCTGCTGGAGCAACTGGAGCGGCGCTTGGACAACGTCGTCTTCCGGCTGGGCTTCGGCATTTCCCGCCGCCAGGCGCGCCAGTTGGTGCGTCACGGGCATGTGCAGGTGGATGGCAAGAAGGTGAACATCCCTTCGTACGAAGTCGCCGTGGGCGAAGAGATTGCCATTTGCGAAAACAGCCGCAAGGTGCCAATTCTCGAAATCGCGAGGGATTTCGCCAGCCATCAGCCAGCGCCGGCGTGGCTCGAGATCGATCGCGAGAATTACAAGGGCCGCGTGATTGCCCTGCCGAAGCGCGAAGACATACAGTTGCCGGTCAACGAGCAACTGATTGTTGAATTGTATTCGAAGTAAGACTAGTTCTCAGTTCCCGGTTCTCAGTAAGATCTAAGAACCGTAGAACCAGGTTTTTCTGAGAACTGAGAACCGAAAACTGGGAACTGATTTTGGGCCTACTATTCGCGCCAGATCAGCCCGCTGTGGCGTTTGATCCGAACGTTGTAAGGGAATAGGGCCGGTTCGGAGAGCCGCGGCGGAGCCACATGGCCGAGAGGAGAAACACACGATGCTCTGGAGAGGTTTTCAAAAACCGAAGCGGCTGGCTAGCGATGCCAGTTCGCTCACCGATAAATACGGGATGTTCTGGGCGCAGCCGTTTGAGCGCGGCTTTGGCACCACCATCGGCAATGCGCTGCGGCGCGTGCTGCTCAGTTCGATCGAAGGCGCGGCCGTTACCGCGGTGAAGATCGAAGGCGTGCTGCACGAGTTCCAGTCGATTCCGGGCGTGGTCGAGGATGCGACCGACATCATCCTCAACATGAAGCAGGTCCCGTTCAAACTTGCCGGAGACGGCCCGAAGGCGATTTACCTGCGCGCCGAGGAGCCGGGAGTGGTCACCAGCGGCATGATCGAGGCCGACGGCGATGTGGAAGTGCTGGACAAGGAAATCTACATCGCGACGGTGAGCGAGGGCGGCAAGCTCGATATGGAAATGCGCCTGAAGCGCGGCCGCGGTTACGTCTCTGCCGACAAGAATTTCGAGGACGATCTGGGCATCGGATTCATCCCCATCGATTCCGTGCACACGCCGGTGCGCAAGTGCAACTACACCGTCGAAGCGGCGCGTTTGGGCCAGATCACCGACTACGACAAGCTGACTTTGGAGATTTGGACGAACGGCTCGATCACTCCCGGCGATGCGCTGGGGCTGGCGGCGAAGCTGATGAAGGACCACATGAATATCTTCATCAACTTCGAAGAGGAGATCGAAACGGCTTCGGCGAGCGAAGAGCGCCGGCCGGAAATCAAGAACGAGAACCTGAACCGATCGGTCGAGGAACTCGAACTCTCGGTGCGCAGTTATAACTGCCTGAAGAACGCCAACATTCAGTCGATCGGCGAACTGGTGCAGAAGACCGAAGCCGAGATGCTGAAGACGAAGAATTTTGGACGTAAGTCGCTGAACGAGATCAAGGAGATCCTAACCTCGATGGGTCTGGGCCTGGGCATGAAGATCGACGAGCACGGCAACGCCGTGCCCGGTCCGACTTCCAACCAGGTGCTGCCCGCTTCGGCGTACGGCAACAACGATCTATAAGAACGCAGTTGCCAGTGGCCAGTGGTCAGTTGCCAGTAAGACCTGACCACGAGCAACTGGAACCTGCTCACAAATTGTTTTGAATTAGATTGTTTTGGGTAGGGCACGGCTTTAGCCGTGCCGCCCAGGACCAATAAAGACGCGGGCTTTAGCCCCTGAGGGCAATGACCGCTGATTACCAAGCCACTGGCAACTGGCCACTGGCAACTGACAACTGGGGTTAAACTATGCGTCACAAAGTTGCGGGATACAAGTTAGGACGGACCACTTCTCATCGGCGCGCCATGCTGCGCAACATGGTCACGTCGATCATCATGGAAGAGCGCATCGAGACGACCGCCATCAAGGCCAAGGCTGTGCGCCCGTCGGTTGAGAAGATGATTACGCTCGGCAAGAAGGGCGATCTGGCGGCGCGCCGTCAGGCGGCAGCCTATTTGATGACGGACGAAGCCGTCAGCAAACTCTTCGATACCGTGGCTCCGCGCTTCGGCGACCGCCAGGGCGGCTACACGCGCATCGTTCGCGGCGCGTGGAGGAAGGGCGACGGCGCGGAGAAGGCGTTCATCGAATTGCTGGGCAGCGAGCAGGTGCTCGACGAAAAGCGCCAGAAGCGCGCCGAAATCCGCGCCAAGCGCGTCGAGGAAAACCGCAAGGCGATGGAAGAAGCCGATGCCCAAGCCCAGGTGCAGAAGGACATGGCTGCTAACGAGGCCGAGGGCAAGACTGAAGGCAGCGACAAGAAAGAGTAATTCACCCGTAGAGACGCGGCTTGCCGCGTCTCGGTTTCAGCGAACCGACCATTGTTGGAACATGAACAGGGGGCGTCCCACACGGATGCCCCTTTTTGTTGGAGGGGACGCGCTCATCTCTCATGGGCATTTGTGAGAGCGGTGGTCAGCAGAGTCAATTGTGAAGTCATGCATGGGCTTAGAGCGGTCCTAAATTAAGTGCATACATATCCAGAAGAGGCGAAATAGTTTGAGCATTCGTTTGAGGAGAGGGCGCTGAGCAGGATGCCGATTTCCTTCCAGAGTTCGTCGAGCGATCGTTTGCGGCTTTGCGGAGCAGCGCCTTGAGTTTGGAAAAGAGTTTTTCGATCGGGTTCAGATCGGGCGAATAAGGCGGCAGATAGAGCACCGTTGCGTCCACTGCGGCGATGGCTTCTCGGATCCCCACAACTTTGTGACGGCTGAGATTGTCGAGGATCACAATGTCTCCCGGCTGGAGCGTTGGGCAGAGGAATTGCAGCACCCAAGCCAGGAATAATTCGCCATCCATGGGCCCGTCGGCGACCAGCGGGGCGGTCAATCGATGACGGCGCAAGCCCGCCACAAAGGTTGTCGTTTCCCAATTGCCGAGCGGGGCCGAAGCGACGCAGCGCTGGCCCTTGGGCGCGCGTCCATAGCGGCGCGTCATGCTGGTCGATGTCCAGGTTTCATCGACGAACACTAGCTTTTCGATGTTCATGACTGGCTGTGCTTCGCTCCATGCGAGCCGCGCCGCTGGCACGTCCTCGCGCTCTTGCTCGCTGGCGTGCAGAGTTTCTTTTGAAGGTGAGATTCCATTTATTCAACTGGTGCCACAAGGCGCCGATCTTGATCGAAACGCCCTGTTGCGCCAGCCGTTCTTGTAACTCGGCCAGGGTCAGATCGGGCTGGGCTGCGATCCAGGCGCGCAGCAGCGGTTCCATTTCCGCCAGCCGCGACCGGCGATGGCCGCCAATCGGAAAACTGGTGCGCACCCCCGTCTTTCGCTCTCGGCCCCGCACCTGATAAACCCAAATGCGGCTCACCTCGAAGCGCCGTGCAATTTCCGTCGGACGATCCCCGCGATCCAGCGCTCGCAACACGCGCTCCCGCAAATCCTGCGAATAGGCTCGCATCTGCGCCTCCCCTCTACCGGCAGGAGTATTATCGCACAAAATGTATTCACTTAAATCGAAAATGCTCTAAAGCCGTCCCTTCAGTTCCCGCATCATTTCCGCAATCAATTTTTCGTTGCGCCGGTACCGGCGCCAGTGGCCTTCCCGCTTGGCGTCCACCAGCCCGGCCTTTTCCAGGATTCGCATGTGATGCGAAACAGTAGGCTGCGCCAGCTTCACGCGCTCCTCGATATCGCCCGCGCAGAGCCCGGTTTCCTTGCCCAGCGAGCATCCGCCTTTTTCTTTGAGCGCGCCGAGAATGCGGCGGCGGGTCGGATCGGCAATGGCGCCGAGGAAGCGGTCGAAATTGGGAGCGGTGTGAGCCATGATTAGGAAGAGTAACAGAAAGTAAGCTGCGAGCCACGAGCTACGAGCAAACCGTCCGCTCGAAGCTCCCGGCTCGCAGCTCGTAGCTCATTTCTTCACAATCGGATTGTAGCCGTCGCCGATCAGCCGGGCCCGCATGGCCTCGGCGTCCTTTACATCGGCGTAAGGCCCGACCTGCACGTGATAAAACTGGTCGGCCGCGGCATTGTTCGCGGTGAAGGCCGGATACTGTTTCTTCTTCAGGGCCTCGACCAGCGCTTCGGCGTCTTCCCGGCGGCTGACGGCGGCGACCTGCACGTAGTAACCGCCGGTCGTTGTTGTTGATGGCATGGACGGTGCGGGCGTCGCGCTGGCGGCGTCTGTAGCTGCTTTTGGCGCTGCTTCCGCGATGGGGGACGACGCCGCCGACTGCGCCGCCGTTTCCTGAGACGTGAGTGCGGCGTCGGCGCCTTTCTCGCCTACCGTCTTATAAAAGCTGAAGTCTCCCGGCTGCGGCGTGACCGGCGAAGCCTCCGTTTTTGCGGCCGAGGGGCGAACGATCGCCGCCGGTGATCCAGCGGAAGCGACGGCCAAATTGCCCGCGCCTGCCATGGCCGTCCTTCGGCCGAGCGAGAAGCCGATGGCAAAGAAGAACGCGCAGACCAGCACAAAAACGAAAAAAATGGCCAGCATGCGGCCCGTGCCAATCGTGATCTCCGTATCCTGTTGCGCCGTGGACATGGGAACCAGTCTCGCCCTCTATTTTCCCGCCGTCGGCGCGCTGGGTGCGGGCACCGCTGCCAGCAGCTTCTGCATGCCGGAGAAGAAATCGATCGGCACGGGGAACACCACCGTCGTATTTTTCTCGACCCCGATTTCAGTCAGCGTTTGCAGATAGCGCAACTGGATGCTAATCGGTTCGGTCGCCAACAGGTGCGCCGCATCCACCAGCCGTTGCGCCGCCGAGAACTCGCCTTCCGCGTGGATGATCTTCGAGCGCTTCTCGCGTTCCGCCTCGGCCTGCTTGGCCATGGCGCGCAGCATGGACTCGGGCATATCCACCTGCTTGACTTCGACGTTCGCGACCTTCACGCCCCAGGGCGCGGTGTGCGTGTCGAGGATGCTCTGCAAGCGCAGGTTGATCTTGTCGCGATGCGCCAGCAGTTCGTCGAGTTCCTGTTCGCCCAGCACCGAGCGCAAAGTCGTCTGGGCAAACTGGGAAGTCTGGTACACGTAATTGGAGACTTCCACCACCGCCTTATTGGGCTCGATCACGCGCAGGAAAATCACCGCGTTCACCTTTAGCGTGACGTTGTCGCGCGTGATGATGTCCTGCGGCGGGACCTCCAGCGCTTCCTGCCGCAGCGATATCCGCACCATGCGGTCGACCGGGGCGAAGACCAGAATTACGCCCGGGCCCTTGGCGTGCCCCAGCAAGCGCCCCAGCCGGAAGATCACCCCGCGCTCATATTCGGCCAGAATCTTGATGGAACTCAGCAGGTAGATGACGACGATGATGATGCCAACGGTGACCACTGGGAATCCGAGATCCATATATGCCTCCAGGCAACTTGCGATTCAGAGTCTCAGCGGATTGTAGCGCAAGCGGGCGGAGTATGGGCGGCGATGGCCGTCCCCGCCCAGTTGTTGAGGAAGATGCGGGCCTCCGACATAATGTGGGCGTCCTTCATAAAATGTCATCCTGAGCGGAGTAGCTGCTTCGCGAAGCGAAGCAGCTACGGAGTCGAAGGACCCCTACACGTTAGCACTCCAAGGGAAGTGTCAAGGCGTTCTCCCCGTGAGCCGGTTGTCCCACCCTTCGTTTTTTGAAGGGTGGGTTTTCATGGTCGCCTCCCGCGTCGGATTTCTCGCTGACTACTTCAGCGCCCCACCGATGATGCCCATCATCCACTCTTTCGCAAAATGCGTGAAAAAGATGGGGTGCTGGGCACATCCTGAGGGTGCCTGCCCGACTAGGAAATTGGGTAACGATAGTAACCTCCTCCCGCGCCCAAACCCTCAGTTTTCCATCGCCTCGGGTGACTTTCGTAATCCTGTTTTGCTCATGGAACTTGACTATCGTGGATTTGGCGCTCCGGACCCTCCATGTTGGAGCCAGGCGCCGAGTCTCCTAATTGGTTTTCTGAATACGCAGCCATTAGATAGGAGCATTTTCAGAAGAGCGCCGTGCCCTCTATTCAAAGTTGAGAGCAGCTCAGTTGAAGGTGGTAGGGATGATGAAGACTTGTAAACAACGAGAGAAAGAGCTCGATGAATGGTTTGTCCTAGCAGGCAAGGCGATTCACCAGACTGGTTGGTTAATTATGGTGTTTGTCGGAATGCTGGTCGCTGTTGTCAGCATTACCGTTGTGTCGGTGCTCGGAGTGATAGACCTCTGGAGAAAGCTGACGCAATGACCGCCGGCTGCCCCACCTTTCGTTTTTTGAAGGGTGGGATTCCACGGTCGTTTTCCGTATGAACAAACTTTTTGGTCTGACACGTCATTCTGCAATAAATCATGATCCTTGCTGGAATTGCGTACCTTCGCACACGAACGGATACAATAGCGACGGGAAGCGGCCTGGCGCCTATGCGCACATAATCCGGTAACCCTGCCGGTGGCCTTACGACTTCACAGCGGGAAGGGTGAGAAAATATTCTCATGAAAGCCGCTGTCCTGACCTCGCCGCAGGATGTATCAAAGCATCCCCTGAAGATCGGTCAAGTTCCGCAACCTGAACTGAAGCCGGGCTGCGTCCTGCTGCGCGTGCGCGCCTGCGGCGTTTGCCGCACCGACCTGCATATCGTCGAAGGCGAACTGCCGCCGATTCGCAAAGAAGTAATTCCCGGTCATCAGATTGTGGGCGAAGTGATAGAGGGAGCTACTCCGGAGCTGCCTCTGGGCACGCGCGTTGGTGTCTCCTGGATCGGCGGCACTGACGGAAAATGCTGGTACTGCCAACGGGGCCTGGAAAACCTGTGCGATTCGCCCACCTTTACCGGATACACCGTGGACGGTGGATTTGCCGAATATGCAGCCGCCCGCGCCGATTTCGTATTTCCCCTTCCCGCCGCCCTCGATGACTTGCATGCGGTGCCCCTCTTGTGCGCCGGCATAATCGGTTTTCGCAGTCTTCGTGTAGCAGGTGTGGAACCAGGCGACCGGGTTGGTTTGTTCGGCTTCGGCGCTTCGGCGCATCTCGCCATCGCCGTCCTGCGCGCCTGGAAGTGCCAGGTGTATGTTTCGACACGCGGAGCCTCCCATCGCCAATTGGCTGCCTCCATGGGGGCCGCTTGGGTCGGAAGCGAGAGAGAGAAACCGCCGGTGGAACTCGACCGCGCTGTCACCTTCGCACCGAGCGGCGATGTGGTCATCACCGCTCTTGCCAGCCTGCGCAGAGGGGGCGTGGTCGCGATCAATGCGATTCACTTGGACCGCATTCCAGAATTCGACTATGACCGGCTGCTGTGGGGGGAGCGTCAACTGCGCAGCGTCGCCAACATGACACGTTCCGATGCACGGGAGTTCCTTCGGATTGCCGCTGAGATTGGCATTCGGCCAAAAGTGACACCATTCCCACTCGATCGAGCCAACGAAGCTCTGCTTGCGATAAAAACCGATTCAATCGATGGGGCAGTTGCAATTGTTCCTTGAAAAAGAGGGTGAACACTTCAGGCCTTCGAGCGGTGACTCGGTGGATAAGCGGTTCGATGCTAAAGCCCGCATTTTTACCGGCCTGTAGTGGCACGGCTGAAGCCGTGCCCTACCCAAAACCGATTTATGAAACACGCACTGATTATCTTCACCGTCTCGGCGGGTTACCTGCCGCTCGCACCGCTTGCTGACAAGCCTCGGCCGCGGTCAACACTTTATCAAACGCCGTCTCTGCGCGGAGTTTCGCCAGCAGCGGATCGGAAAGCAGGTTCGTGTAGGCGCAATAGTTCTGCTCGACCGCGCTCTCGAGCAGATGCAGCGCCGCTTGTTTCTTGCCACAATACGCCAGGATCGTTCCCTCGTAGTACCACGTCTCGGGATCGGGATCGCTGGGGAGATTCGTTTCCGCCTCGCGAGCGATCCGGTCCAGATCCGCAGCCGGCGGCGACTGTAGGCAAGACTCCAGCAGATCGCGGTGATAGACCGGCGCCCTCGGCATTTGCTTCACCGCCTCGCGCGCTTCGGCAACCTTCCCCTCGCGCAGCAGAATCGATGGCATGACATACGCGGCCCATTCCGAACCCGCGTCCAGGCGGACAAATTCCGCGGCCCGCCCGGTATTACCCATTTCCATGAACACCCAGGCGCAGGAACGAAACGTGTAGTTGCCGGGATCGAGCGCCAGCGCGGTGTTACACTCCGTCGCCGATTGCTCCAACATGCCGGCGTAGCGTTCCACATAGCCCAGCGCAAAATGGGCCTCGGCGCTCTCTGGACGCCGCTTGACCAGCGCCTGCGCCGCCTCGTATGCCTTGCCGAGTTCGCCTCGTTCCACCCGGTTGGTGATGAGTTGTCCCGCGGCCACGGTCCGATTCGGATCGAGTTCGATGGCGCGTTCGAAAGCTTGATTGGAGCGCTGAAACATCGCCTCGCCGCCGTCGGAATAGTCCGCGTCATAGTAGCAACGCAATCCCAGTTGTTCCCAGGCTGGCGCGTACGCGGAATCCACCGCGACCACATGCTCCAGCACCGCGATGGCATCCTTATTCGGCCCGGCATCGTGCGCCAGCGCCAAGCTGTGCAGATAGAGATCGTACGCCTCCGCGTTTTTCGGCCGCGTGCCGGTATCGAGAAAATCGCCGGCCGCGCCCAGCGCCGGCAGCAACCCCTGCTGTATCTGCGCCGCCATCTGCGCCTGCAACGCGATCAGGTCATCGGCGGGCGCGGTCACGTTGGTCTGCCACAACAGCCGGTCGCTCTGCACCTGGATCGCCTCCAGCGTAATCAGCAGGTGGTCGCCTTGTTTCAGAAAATGCCCGGTCAGCACGTTGGCCACGCGCGCCTCGCGGCCCGCCTGCTGCGGGTCGACGTCCTTGCCGGCGAACTTTTGCGTGATTGCCGAGGGACGCACGTCGAGCTTTCGCGTGTAGGTCAGCGTGTTGGCGATTTCATCGGCCAGCGCGAAGCGCAAAAACTCCACGCTGATGTCGCCATTCACGTTCCGGAACGGCAGCACCGCAATCGTGTTCTTGGGCGCGGCAGCGGCCGCCATCCTACGCTGCTTCAACCACCACGCTCCTACCGCGGCCAAAACCGTAACCAGCAGCGCGATCACTCCCAGCAAAACCGGCGTTGAAAATCGGCTCGGGGCCCGAAACGTGCTCGTGGCCAGGCGATACGGCAAGGCCGGCCGCCGCGCTCCCGTCCTGGTCACTCCCGAATCCGTGTCCTTCCGCAACGACTGCAAGTCGCCCTTCAGCGCCAGCGCGTCCGCATAGCGGTGCCTGCGGTCTTTTTCCATCGCCCGGCCAATGATGCCTTCGAGGTCCCGGGGCAGCGACGGGTTCAGAACAAGCGGCGAGACCGGCTTCTGGTTCAGCACCGCATCCAGCGTGGTTATTACGTTGCCCGTGGCAAAAGGCTTCTTGCCCGTCGCCATCTCGTAGAGTACGACTCCGAGCGAGAACAGATCGCTCCGCGCATCCAGTTCTTCGCCCCTCGCCTGCTCCGGAGACATGTAAACCGCCGTCCCCGGAATCATACCCGTCGCGGCCATCGAGTCTTCCAGCGCCGCCTCGCCCCGTCCCGCCTCGCGCGCCGACTTCGCCAGTCCGAAATCGAGGATCTTGGTCTGCCCGTTCGGCCCCACAAAAATATTGGCCGGCTTGATATCGCGATGAATGATCCCCTTGGCGTGCGATGCCGCCAATGCATCCGCTACCTGGACACCGATGTCGAGGATCTCATCCACTTCCAGCGCCTGCCCCCGCAGCTTCTCCTTCAGGCTCATCCCCTCCAGCTTCTCCATCACAATGAAGGGATGGCCCCCGTTATCTTCGATGTCGTGGATGGTGCAGATGCCGGGATGGTTCAACTGCGATGCGGCCCGGGCTTCGCGCAGAAAGCGCTCCAGCGACTTCGGGTCGTTGACCATCTCCTCGGGAATGAACTTGAGCGCCACGTGACGCGCCAGCCGCGTGTCTTCCGCCTCATACACCACGCCCATGCCACCACCACCCAGCTTTCCCAGGATGTGATAGTGGGAGACTGTCTCGCCGATCATTTCGCGGGCCTCAGTGCCGCCGCCGTAATGTTAGGCCGCTGGCAAAGGCCGGGTCAACCCGCGGGCAAAATGGCGGCGCAATTGTTCTTCGCGGCCCCGGCGCACGGCCACATACCCTTGCCTCGATAAGATCGCTGGGTGTAGGCTCTTCTTGCCTGAGGCGGGCCCCCAACTTCGGCGACAGCCGACTAAAGCATCCGGCTCTGTTTGCCGATTCTTCAAGACGTATCTCCGGATGCATGGGGCCAGCCTGTTGCCAGCCCTCCTCAAGCGACCCCTTGGCATTATGATAGTGAGTTCAGGTTTGATCGGTTACTCACCTGCCACAGGGGCGTGCATGGGCGGCGTTTTTCGGTTCGGCGCGGCGGAGATCGGAGGCGCAAGACTCATGCAAGCCTTGGTGGTCGACGATTCCGCTGTCTACCGCAAGTTGATCGGCGATCGTTTGCGCAGCTGGGATTTTGCCGTCACCCTCGCCGAGACCGGCGAGGAAGCCTGGCAAATCCTCGAGCAGCCCGAAGCTCCCAAGTTGGTCCTGCTCGATTGGGTCCTCCCCGATCTCGACGGCATCGAGCTTTGCCAGCGCATCCGCAAAGCCGGGGCATCCGGCCCGTATGTCTACGTCATCCTCCTGACCAGCAAAGAAGGCCGCCAGAACATGCTGGAGGCCATGCAAGCCGGCGCCGACGACTACCTCGTCAAGCCCTTTGACGATCTCGAATTGAAAGCGCGCCTGCTCGTCGGCAAGCGCATTCTCGAACTCCAGGACGAACTCGTTGCCGCCCGCGAGTCCATGCGCCACGCCGCCACCCACGACAGCCTCACCGGTTTGATGAATCGCGGAGAGATCCTCGCCATGCTACAGCGCGAACTTGAGCGCGCCCGCCGCGAGCGCCGGTCCGTCGGTGTCGCGCTCGGCGACATCGACCATTTCAAGAACGTCAACGACGCCCTCGGCCATCTTTTCGGCGATGAGGCGCTCTGCGAAATCGGCCGCCGCCTGCGCGCGCAGCTCCGCATCTACGACGGCGTGGGCCGTTATGGCGGAGAGGAGTTCCTTATGGTCCTGCCCAACTGCGATTTGCCCAACGCCCTCATGCGCGCCGATGAGCTGCGTAAAGTCATTGCCAGCGCGCCCGTGCTCTGTTCCGGCGCCGAGCGATCCATCACCATGAGCATGGGCGTCACCGTCTCCGCTTCCGACGGGGGAACCCCAGTCCAAGTTTTGCTCAGTCAGGCCGATGCCGCCATGTATCTGGCCAAAGAGAAAGGCCGCAACCGCATCGAGCCCTTCACCCCCGCCGCCAAAAAAGCCGCCCAGGGCCGCGGAGACAAAGGCTAGAACATTCTCACAGTTGGTGTGACCCTGGCCATTGGTGCTGGGGGTACCCTCCCCCCCTTATCTCTCTAAAGTCTTGAATCTAAAGGGCATTATTTTCAAAGTCTTCACAACAAAGGGGTTAGAGGCAAAGTCTTGACAGCAAAGGAGTTGGAGATATGGCGAAATTTCGCCTTCCTTTAGAATCAAGGAGTTGCGGCGTGAGATGCTAGCAAAGTCTTGATTTCAAAGAACATAGTACATAATCTGAGGCCCGTGCTGAGCGGTTACCCAAATACTATTTTAACTCTGGTGTCAAGGGTTGAATAGCGTTTTGGGGATAATAGCGAAGCAAACTGCGAGCGCATTACAGGAATACTGAAAATGCTCTGAACAGCAAAAATTGCCGTTCCTCGCAACCCCGCCGCCAGCCCCTGTTCGTTCTTACGCCAGCCCACAAGCGGCGCTAAAATACGTTCATGGAGCCGGAACCTGATGGCCGGTCTGGATTCAGCTTCAAGGGATCGGCGGGTCTCATCGTCGCGCTCGCCGTCGTAGCGGTTCTGCTGATCATGCTGCCTGCTTATCGCTGGTTCTTTCTGATCAGCGTTCTCATCGGACTGGTCATCGCGGGCGGGCTGACGTTGTACCACAAACTGCGTCCGATTGAGGAAGAGGACGTGGAGCCCAAACGTCCGCTGGGGCTTTAGCGAAATTTTTTCCACGGCGCTTGCCATTTCCAACCCAAACACTGGAAACTGTACGTATGCGGATACTGGCGCGATTCATGTTGTCGGCGAGCGACTTGACGCACTTTCCTCCGCCCACCGTGCCTGAGATCGCCTTCCTGGGGCGCTCGAACGTCGGGAAGTCGAGCGTGATCAATGCGCTGGTGGGCGCGAAGCTGGCCCGCACCAGCAATACTCCCGGGCGCACGCGCAGCATTAACTTTTTTGAAGTCCGCCGCGCCGGACAGCCGAAGCCCGAGTTGCTGTTCGCCGACCTGCCGGGATACGGCTACGCCAAAGTCTCGCGCGAAATCTCCGACGACTGGGCCCGCTTTGTCGATCCGTATCTGCACCAGCGCCCGAGCCTGGCACTGTGCCTGGCGCTGGTCGATTCGAACATTCCTCCGCAGGAAAGCGATGGCCAGTTGCTCGAATTCCTCGCCTCCCGAGGACGCCCGCATGTGATTGTGGCGACCAAATGCGACCGGCTGTCGGGCAACCAATTGCAGCAGGCGATGCGAGCGCTGGGGCTGGCGTATGGCGGGGCCCCCATGGTGGCGTTTTCGGCCAAAACGGGGACCGGCAAAGAAGAACTGTGGAACCAGATTCGCGCCGCTCTGTCGCAGTTTCCCCCAGCTTAAAGTCTTCCCGCAATCCGCCGATGTTCCTATAAGCGGCATACTGCCAGAGGCGCTCGTGGACCATGATCTCCATCCCAGAAAACCTGGCTCGCCACCAGACTTAAGTACCGGCGAAGATTTCGCGACCCGTCCGCGTCGTATCGGAGGGGAAACAACGGGAGGCGCGACCGCTGCGGCGGCGGCCAAAACAACCGATGGGACTCCCCCAGCTGCGCCCGCTATCGCTTGTATAGATCGGCGGAAAAGCCCGCGGCTCCGTTGTTCGGGCAGCGTGGAGTTCCGAGTGCAGGGCAGCGCCGAGCGGTTGTGGGGGACGCTTACCAACATCAGCTTGCACGGATGCCATGTGGAAATGAACACGACGTTTTCCGTCGGCACAAAAGTGAATGTCGTGCTCAAATCGTTCGGCATACGGATCCAGGCTCCGGGTACGGTCCGCGCCATGTTCCCCTTTTTGGGCATGGGTATTGGCTTTGCCGAACTCGAACCCGATCAACTGGCGAACCTGAAGCAACTGCTCGACACACTCAGTGGGCGCATCGCTGTCTCCGATGGCGCAGTGGTTGAGGAGTATGGCATTAGGGATATCCTGGCTTCCACCGACCAGCGGGCCTTTCTCGAAGAGATCACGAAGTTCTTCCAGAAAAACCAACTGCTCAACCGTGCGGAGTTTCACCAGATCGTCAAACGGTTCCGCCGGTCCTGAATCCTACCTACGTGGATTTGCCGCCGTCCCGTTTGGCGGGCTGTGGAGCGGAAGTTGCTCTCCTGACCCGATGTAGTGAGCATGACGGCAATTCATCCGTTATCATAAAAAACTATGGCCAAATATCTCGTGACCGGCGCGGCCGGCTTTATCGGATCCTCTCTGGTGCGCTCCCTGTTGCAGCGCGGCGACGAGGTCCGGGGCATAGATAATTTTGCCACCGGCAAACCCGAGAACCTCAGCGAAGTCCTTTCCCGGATGGACTTCCGCGAAGCCGATATTCTCAATCTGGACGCCATGCGCCAGGCCTGCGACGGCGTCGATTACGTGCTCCACGAGGCGGCCATTCCGTCGGTGCCCAAATCGGTGCTCGACCCAATCGCCAGCAACCGCGCCAATATCGACGGCACGGTCAATGTTCTGGTAGCGGCGCGCGATGCGAAAGTCAAGCGGGTCGTATATGCCGCCTCATCCTCGGCCTATGGCGACACGCCCACGCTTCCCAAGCGCGAAGCCATGACTCCCAACCCAATCTCGCCCTACGCCGTGGCCAAGCTGGCCGGCGAGCTTTACATGGTTTCGTTCTACCGCTGCTATGGCCTCGAAACCGTCTGCCTGCGCTATTTCAATATTTTCGGACCGCGGCAGGACCCTTCTTCGCCCTACTCCGGCGTGCTCGCCAAATTCTCCATGCAGATGCTCGCTGGGGAACAGCCCACGATTTTTGGCGACGGCGAGACCAGCCGCGATTTCACCTACATCGACAACGCGGTGTCGGCCAATCTGCTGGCTTGCTCCGCCCCGGCGGCGGAGTGCGCCGGGCGCGTGTTTAACTGCGCTACCGGCGCGCGCACCACGCTGAATCAGACATTTGAAGCTCTGCGGAAACTGACTGGATACAAGGGCAGCGTCAAGCACGAGCCGGAGCGCAGTGGAGACATCAAGCATTCGCTGGCGGACATCGCGCTGGCGCAAAAACATTTGGGATACAAGGTCCTGGTGAATTTTGCGGATGGTTTGCGCCGCACCGTGGAGTGGTACAAGAGCCAGAGCTAGTGCTATGACCGAGTGATAAGTCATACGGTGGAGCGACGGGCGTCTCGCCCGTCCCGCCGGGCGGGGACGCCCGGCGCTCCACCAACAAAAATGGATCGACCGTAGTAACAATCACGCGGTCACGGTGCTAGTTCACTATTGCTGTACCCCGCTCGCGCGGGTTGCGCATAGCCACCCTGCCATGGGACGTGTACCAACGGACATTGCCGTACCCCTAAATCACCATTACGCTCGACACTGGAGTCGTTAGCGCAGTGGTCAGTGGTCAGTGACTGGCCGGCATTTATACTGGTCACCGACAACTGCCCACCAACCACTGGCTTGAACCAAGGCCGGCACTGAGCCTTCCTGCGGGCTGTGGATACGATGAATACAGGCTTTTTGCGGTCGTGACCGCGTTAGCATGAGTGCCAATCCAATCCGAGTCGATGGCGAAGCGTCGTTTCTGCGGCAGCTCTCTTTTTCCGCCAGTTCGCGTCCGGGATTGAGTGTGGTGATGGGCCTGGTGGCAGTGGCCGCGTCATTTTCACTGGGAGCGTGGTGGGGCATACGCGTCCATGGGAAAACCGTGGCCGCAAAGGTTCCGGCGATCGAGACGGCGATTGCAAATACTGGAATCGCGCCGCCGGATACCTTATCTCCCGCAGCTTCCGGCAATCTGACGAATCCGGATAAACTCGGCTCCGATACGGCGCCGCTTGCCGCCGTGGCCGAAGATAAGTTGGCGGCGCTCCCGAAAGTCACGGCCGTGCGCCACTGGTCTTCGTCCACGGGAAGCACTGTGGTCATTGACATGGAAGACCAGATTCCCTACGAAGTGCACCGTTTGATGTCGCCGGAGCGCATCTACTTCGATCTGCTCGACTCGGTCCTGCCGTCTGAATTGGATGGCAAGACGATGGACATCGGCGATGTTTCGCTGAAACGAGTGCGCATCGCTCAGCCCGTTGCCGGTGTCACTCGAATCGTGCTCGACACCAAAGACAGATCGAACTTCTCCGTCAGCATGGAGTCGAGCCCCTATCGCCTGGTGGTGGAGTTGCGCAACGGCGATAAAACTTTGGCGGCGGACCAATTTGCGCCGCCGAGCGCAAATAAGAACGCAACTCCGAAATTGACACCGGCCTCCGTGAATGCGGCGCCCGTGGCGGCATTAGCGGCGAAGCCATCCGCCCAGCCTGTGCCGGCGCTAACACTAACACTAACGAAGCCCGGCAAATTTCGCATTGTGCTCGACGCCGGGCACGGCGGCTGGGATTTGGGCACGGTTGGACGCCAGGGTTTGATGGAAAAGGACCTCGTCCTCGACGTGACTCGGCGTTTGGGTAAGTTGCTCGAAGCGCGCCTGGGGTCGGAAGTAATGTTCACGCGCAGCGACGATACTTACTTACCCCTTGAACAGCGCGCCGATATTGCCAACCAGGCGCAAGCCGATTTGTTCGTTTCCGTCCACGCTAACTACAGCAGTTCGGCGTCGGCGCGAGGAGTTGAGACTTACTACACTAACTTGTTTTCGGCTTCGGGGGCGCGGGAATCGGAGGAGCGCGAGGACGGAACCTCCGCCAGGGTGACGCCGGTATCGTTATCGGCGGGAGCGTTGCGCGAAAAAATCGCCGGGTCGCGCCGTCTCGCGGCCAGCGTGCAGCGCGCTCTATACGCCATGCTGGCCGCAAGCAGCCCTGAGATTCGCGACCGGGGCATCAAGGACTCCACATTCGCCGTGCTTACCGGCACGACCATGCCCGCCATTCTTACCGAGATTTCTTTTGTCAGCAGTCCCACCGACGAGCGTAACCTACAGAGCGCGGCTTACCGCCAGCAAATCGCGGAAGCGCTTTACCGGGGCATAGCCCGCTATCGGGAGGCTTCCGCCCTTACCGGCCCGCACTCAAAAGTGGCCCACTTGCAAACCGCCGCTGTGCGACAATAAGCGAAATTACGCGGAATATCCTGCCGCTAACTCCGCATGGTTTGCGGAACAATTGGAGAAAGAAGTTAGTCTGTCAGCAGTCCGCCAATAAGGTCGGCGAGGCGCTCGATGCGGTGTTCGCGGCAGTAAGTAGCCAGTTCCCCGACCAGCTTTTCGGTGGCCACCGGATCGAAGTAACTTGCGGTTCCCACCTGCACGGCGGTTGCTCCTGCCAGCATGAATTCCACCACATCCACCGCGGTGGCAATGCCGCCCATGCCCATCACCGGAATTTTCACGGCGCGGGCGGCGTCGTAAACCATGCGCAGCGCGATGGGCTTGATGGCTGGGCCGGAGAGGCCGGCGGTCACGTTGGCAATTCTGGGGCGGCGCGTTTCCGCGTCAATCGCCATGGCTAAAAAAGTATTCACCAGCGAGATGGCGTCGGCGCCCGCTTCCTCGGCCACGCGCGCCATCTGCGCGATCGAGGTGACGTTGGGCGAGAGTTTGACGATGATCGGCCGCGCCGATACGCGCTTCGCCGCCCGCACCACTTCTTCGAGCAGTTGCGGATCGCTGCCGAACTGAATTCCGCCGCGCGCCGTATTCGGGCAAGACACGTTGATTTCGTACGCCGCAATGCCGTCGCCCTGATTGAGGGTTTCAATTGTCCGCTCGTAATCGGCGCGAGTGTAGCCGAATACGTTGGCGAACACGACCACATTCTTCTTCTCGCGCAACGCTGGAAGTTTTTCCGTGAGGAACGCCTGCGCCCCTATGTTCTGCAGCCCGATGGCGTTCAGCATTCCAGCAGCGGTCTCAAACAGGCGCGGCGGCGGGTTTCCGGTCATCGGTTCCTTGGAAAGACCCTTGACAACCAGTCCTCCGAGGCGATCGAGATGCACGATATCTTCGAATTCAATGCCGTAAGCGAATGTGCCGGAAGCGGCGACGATCGGGTTCTTCAGGCCGATGCCGGCGAAGCTGACGCTCAAGTCCGGGTTGCCCATAGGCGTCATTGTGGGCCTCCGGCGGGCGGTGCGGCGGCGCGGAGCGCGTACAGCAACGCTATTGCTACCAGCGGCGCGAGTAGGGAACGGGGAAGTCTCATCGCGAGCTAGTTTACCGCAGAAGGACCCTTAACGCGGAGCACGCGAAGCGCAACGCAGAGATCGCAGAGGTTTTTCGTTCTTTTCTTTCTTTGCGTTCTTCGCGTTATTTCTCCGCGTCCTCCGCGTTAAGGGTTTTTACCAGCGTTGATCGCGCCGGCGGCGTGCACGGGACCGCCTTTTTCAGCTAAAGTTAAGGCACCATGCTTGACCTTAATTTTGTTCGCGACAACCTGGCGGTGGTGGAAGAGAACCTGCGGCGGCGCGGGATGGATCCGGCGGAAGTTTTGCAGGATTTTGGCGCCATTGACGCCGAGCGGCGGCAGGCCATCACCGCGGCGGAAACTCTGCAAGCGCGGCGCAACCGGGCTTCCGAGGAGATTGCCAAACTCAAGAAAAGCGGGCAGGACGCTGCGGCGCAGATCAAGGAGACGAAAGAGCTGCGCGAACAGATTCAGGAGTCCGAAAAAAAGGCGGCCGAACAGGAAGCGCGCCTGCGCGAAATTTTGACTTCGATTCCGAATCTTCCCCACGCCAGCGTGCCCGTGGGGACGAACTCAGAAGATAACGTGGAAGCGCGCCGTTGGGGCGCGCCGCCGCATTTCGATTTCCAGCCCAAGCCGCACTGGGAGCTGGGCGAACATTTGGGCATTCTCGACTTGGAGCGCGCCACCAAACTTACCGGCGCTCGCTTCGCCGTGTATTGGGCGCTGGGCGCGCGCTTGGAGCGGGCGCTGGCCAACTTCATGCTCGATCTGCACACGCGCGAGCACGGATACACCGAGGTGCTTCCGCCGTACATGGTGAACTCCGAGTCAATGTATGGCACGGGCCAGTTGCCGAAGTTCGCGTCCGATTTGTTTCGCGTACCGCACGGCGAGAAAGATCTCTGGCTGATTCCGACCGCTGAAGTTCCGGTGACGAACCTTTATCGCGATGAAGTGCTCGATGCGGCGCGCCTGCCCGTTTGCCTGACCGCGTATACTCCGTGTTTTCGCAGCGAAGCCGGGTCGTACGGCAAGGACGTGCGCGGAATCATCCGCCAGCACCAGTTTCAAAAAGTAGAGCTGGTGAAATTTTCGCGTCCCGAGACTTCGTACGATGAACTGGAGAAGCTGACCCACGACGCCGAAACTGTCTTGCAGAAGCTCGGCCTGCACTATCGCGTGGTCACCTTGTGCACAGCGGACATGGGATTTTCTTCGGCCAAAACTTACGACATTGAAGTTTGGCTGCCGGGGCAGAACCTGTTTCGCGAGATTTCCTCGTGCTCGAACTTTGAAACGTTTCAGGCGCGGCGGGCGAACATTCGCTATCGTCCCGAGGGTAAGAACAAGACGGAATTTCTGCACACGCTGAACGGCAGCGGCTTGGCCGTGGGACGCACCTGGGTTGCGATCGTCGAGAATTATCAGCAGGCCGACGGCAGCGTCCGCATTCCGGAGGCGCTGCAACCTTATATGGGCGCCGACCGCATCCCGGTGTTGGCAAGGGACGCATGAACTCGCATCGAGCTGCGAGCTTCGAGCCACGAGCTTCGAGCAAGCCGGATGCCTAGTAGTTCGCAGCTCGCAGCCCGAAGCTCGCAGCCGCTTTATCAGGCATACAGAACTGGCCGACTCCACGATTTGCCATCGCATGAATTCCCAAATACACTGGCAACAAAGCGGAATTGCCTCGACGGCACGCGAAAGGGCCGTCTCTCCCATGGGTGTGATCTGGCGCACAATTCGCGGATACATTCTTTGGTCGTACGAGCGCGGCAGTTTGCACTACGACATCATGGTTACGCTGATTCTCCTGTTTGTTTTTGTTTCGCCGCACTTCATCAACTACAAAGACAAACCGGTCGAGCACATTCCGCATCTTACCGGCTTGGTGGTGGTCCCCGGCGAAAAGGGCGAGTTGATCTATCAGATACAGGCCTCGGCCGTGAATGCCGCGCCCGGCGCGGACGTTCGCCGCCAGTTGGAACGCATCATCGAACCCATCTCCGGGGCGGTCAGCATCACCAATGTCGAGACCATCAAAGACGTTTCCGGACATACGCAGAGTTATAAGGTCTGGGTGGAAAAAGAATAGCAGAGCAAGGTTTCATGGTTTCAAAGTTTCAAGGTTTCAAAGTCCACCAATGAGAGTTGCCGCTAAAACGTTCTTTTTCTGGTTTGTCGTCATTGGCTCGCTGTCGACGGCATTCGCCTGGGCGCAGATGGTTGGCGAATCCCCTGAGCTGGAGCGCGTTCTCGCCCACATGGATCTCGCCGCCAGGAATTTTCGAACTACCGAGGCCAGTGTCGTCTGGGACCAATACCAGAAGGTCATAGACGAAACCGAGACACAAAAGGGTAAGGTCTATTTCCGGCGCGAAGGCGGCGAGATACAGATGGCGGCCGACTTCGTCGAACCCGACAAGAAGTACGTCATCTACAGCGGCGGCAAAGTGCAGGTTTACCAGCCCAAGATCGATCAGGTCAACGAATACAATCCAGGCAAGAATCGCAGCGACGTGGAGAGCTTTCTCGTGCTCGGCTTCGGCGGTGGCGGGCATGATTTGAAAAAATCCTATGACGTGAAGTTTTTGGGGGCAGAGACCGTCAACGGCGTCAAAACTGGCAAACTGGAGTTGATTCCGAAGTCCGACCGTTTGCGCAACAATATCGCGCGCATTTGGCTCTGGATCGACCCGGAGCGGGGAATTGCGGTGCAGCAGCAGTTGTTTGAGCCGGGCGGCGACTATCGCCTGGCAAAGTATTCCGAGATCAAGATCAATCAAAAGCTCCCCGCGGACGTCTTTAAGCTGAAGACGACCGGGAAAACCAAATTTGTCTCTCCGCAGGGATAGCCTCCCATTGTGAAATCGCCTCCACAGAAACAAGCTGAAAAAGACCGGCGGCGGCGATATACTGCATAAGATCTCTGAAAGTTGAGTCCGCATGGCCAGAGTGTTTACCATCACCGTTCCGCCCGATTTGTCCCGCAAAAAGCGCGAACGCATTTCCGACCCGCGCTACGTGGACGGCCAGAAGATGCTGGTGGAAGCGATGAAGTACCTGGCCAAGGCCGATCCCGTGGCCAATCGCGGGGCCATCGCACTGCTCTCCGAGCACGTTCGCACGCGTTTCCGCATGACCGACTCGCCGCTCGACTAAGAACCTGTCCAAAAACTCAAGATTTGAAGGGGACGGGCTTCAGCCCGTCCGTTCAATACTACAGAAGGATGCGGCTTTCAGCCGCTGAGGGATGGGTTCGCGAGCCATGCCGCCCCTCGGGGGCTAAAGCCCACTGTCATTTTGCCCTTGTACGTACGGGCTGAAGCCCGTACCCTTCAAGACCCAGCAGTTTTTGGACAGATTCTCAGAGATTGCGCCAGCGCGAATCCAGGATTGCTGTGGCCCGCTTGTGTAGAGACGGGGCTTGCCCCGTCTCCGCCGGATTCACATAAGAGACGCGGCAAGCCGCGTCTCTACTCGGCTTGGCCGAATCTTCGCGCCAGCCACGCGGATGCGAGAACGATGACGACGGGATAGCATTCCAGCGTATAGCGCGGCTCCGGATTTTCCAGCGTTCCCAGAAACGACGAGCGCAGCAGCACGAAGCCGAGCAGCAACCCAGCCCAGCGAATTCCCGCCGGCCGGCGCGACGGCCTGAAAACCACCGCCAGCAGCGCCGCCGCCACGTAGGCCAGGTTCAGCAAGCCCAACCCTATTGCCGTGGCCAACAGCCGCAGGTCGTCGGTGAATTCCCACCAGCGAACGTCGGGCGGCAGAATTTCCGTGCGCGGACGCAACCACATGTCCGCCACGCGCAGCGCGGGCAGCGCGACGTAGTAGCGCCAGGGCCGGGCGCGAATGCGATCGGCGGCCAGTTGGCCGAAGCGCGCATCCAGTTCCGGCGTCATGTCATGGGTCTCGTTGTAGTCCGCGATCGCGGCCAGGGTCCGCTCCCTTTCCGCCGCGCTCTCCATGGCGCGCGACGGCAGTTTCAGCGGGTTGATCTTGTCGCCAGGAACACTCCAGTAAATCTCCTCCACCGACACGTATTCGGCCATCCAGGTCTTGGCCCAGCGGTTGAAACCTCGGGCGACAAACTCATCCGGCTCGTTGGCGTAGCGCGGGGCCAGCGGCTGAAAACGATGGAACGCGAGAAAATTGCGGATCGTCCAGGGAACGAGCGGCGCCAGCGAGAATAGTGTAACGATGAGGCCGGCGGCGATAGCGGATCGAGGGTTGCGGTGAGCACGGGAAAGTGCCGAGCTGCGCTCGGCTCGGACGGGCGAGGACGCCCGTCCCCACACGCTGCGAATTTTTATCGACTTCCAACAAACTACAGATCCCTCGCTCCCCCACCCCATCGCGCCAAAAGCGGGCGCGCTGGGGGCCCCGGTCCGCTCGGGATGACAATTCCTAATAGTAGCTGCAACCACCAAGTAAAGGCCGACGGCCGCGAGCAGGATGCCGCCATC
This sequence comes from uncultured Acidobacteriaceae bacterium, assembly GCA_963772155.1. Taxonomy (GTDB): domain Bacteria; phylum Acidobacteriota; class Terriglobia; order Terriglobales; family Acidobacteriaceae; genus Acidiflorens. The sequence continues at coordinate 82,809 of CAVYVX010000005.1, forward strand.
GGGACGCAGCAGGATGCAGGCCGCAATGGCCGCGCCGGTCGCGGCCCAGAGCTTGCCCCAGTGCCAGTTGAAGCCCGCTCCATCCATCCGATCGAGCGCGGCGGCGGCGCAATCGAGAGCGAGCGCGGTAAAGAAAACTTCCAAAGTCTCGGTCAGCGCGGCGGCGGCATAGTCGGCCAGAAACGGACATAGCGCCGCTAAAACAAACGCGATGCTCGCCGCGCGGCGGGAAATCGTCCGGCGGGCCAGGTCGGCAACGATCAGGCAGGCGCCAAGGTCGAACAGAATCTGCGCCAGCATTGCCGCTTTGAAATTGCCGGCTCCAAAAAGCCAAAACATCGCAGCCAGAAACGCGGGATATCCCGGCAGGCGCGCGTCGGACGGCGCCACCTGGGTTTGCTGCGGGCCCAGTTCGGTCTGGCCGTAGACGCCGTGTTGCAGCCAGTTGCTGGCGAAGCTGGCGTAGCTGTGCGAATCGTCCGTGACCGCCGGGAAATGGAAGAAGAAAAATAGCCGCAGCGCCAGGGCCGCCAGAGTGGTTCCGAGGAAAAAGAAGCGATGTTCGCGGAGCAGACTGAGCACCTAGCGAATATATCGCAAACCGGGCGATTTCCTCCTCGGCCACGCGCCGGAATTGCCGTCCTGCCGGCCGCCGGACGCGGTCAGCGACGTGCTTCGATGCCGCGTCGTAGCTGTTGCCATTCTGGAAGTCATGTCCCGGCGGGAATGCGAGGCGCTGGAAAAATCCCGCGCGCCCAAGCTGGGGCAGAGTTTGGGAAGAGTTGCAACCGAACCGGGAAATCCTCAGATGGCGCTTGCATTCGCTCCCTTGGCGAATCGACATTCCATTTGCGGAGTTGGCTGGTGCCCGGAGACGGAATCGAACCGTCACGTCCTGTTACGGACCCGGGATTTTAAGTCCCGTGCGTCTGCCAGTTTCGCCATCCGGGCGTTGGGAGGCAACTCTTGAATTCTACGATAATCACATGCGAGACTCTTGGCAGCCATTGTCTTTTCGTACAACTTTTCGGGAGCTTTCGGGTTCAATAGTATGTAGGGATGGAATTGCCTGGAGGGGACCTTGAAAATATCGCGCTGGTTTGGTGAAGCAATCGGCCCCGCGTTGGCGGCGACGGCCGTTCTTTTTTTCTTTGTGGTGGGCGCGGCAGCATTGGCTGGCGCTCAGAGTAGCGCCATGACTCCTTATCAGGATGAAACGGATGGCATCGGCGCCGGCGGAAAATGGCTGGAGTTCCACTCCACCGACAAGATGACGGGCGCGAAAAAAGTGCGCTTTGAAATCCAGTCGGACAATTATTTTCGCGAAGACCCGGAGTACAAGCCCAGAGTGGATCTGTATTGCAGCGACGGCAAGTTCAAGCTGGCGGAATTTAATGCCGGAGTCAAACTGGGTCCGCCGAACCGCCCCCCCGGCTGGTGGGGTCAGCTCCAGTGGGAGGCCACGGTCCGAGTTGACGATGTGCACTACTCCAAGGGTTGGAACTGGGAGCGTAGCCACTCCCTTGCCATGGACAAGGGCACGGTTCGCGGCCTGATCGGCTCTCAGATTTTCAAGGTGGAACTCCCCACGCGGAGCGGCCGCCAGATCGCCGAGTTTTCTCCCGGCGGCCTGAATCTGGACCGCATCAAACAAGCCTGCGATCTGACGCCGAAAAAGCCGAGCAAAGACTAGGGCGTGTCATCAAATGAGCCCGATGGCGGTAGCCGCGAGGTGTATGGCGGCCAGGAAGCCGGCGTTCCCAGATCATGCCGGGAGGACGCATTCTAGTTACGGCCCTGCCCTGCGAATTAAGGACTAAAATAGGGTCGGCAGCCTGAAGACCGCCAACGCGCGGTCTTCGGCTTGCATCCAAGCGTTGCAGATAAATTCTGTACAACCATTTCTGGAAATTCGTATCGAGGGATTCTATGAAGAAATTGTGTTTTGCGCTTCTGTTTCTGTGCGCGACGGCTGGCTACGCCATGCCGATCGCATCGTCGGCGCGCTCCATGGTGCCTTCCGAATTGCAGCAACTGATTGGCGTCGACTACCGGGCGCTCAGGGATTCGCCCACCGCGCAGGCGCTCAAGGATAAAGTGCTGCCCGACAACCTGAAGCAACTCGAGAGCGCGCTGAAGGGCGTCGGCATCAACGTCGAGCGCGATGTCGACCAGATCGACTTCGTCTCTTTCCGCACCGCGAAGAAGGGCATTCAAACCATCGGCGTGGCGCAGGGATCGTTCTCGGCCAAGGCCGTGCTCAAGAAGCTGAAGCTCAAGAAAATCTCGGCCGAGAAGTACAACAAGACCAGCATTTACCCGATGAATAGCGGTCTGGTGATGACCTTCACCGACGACAACACGCTGGTTTTCGGCGCGGAGGACGATTTGCACAGCGCGCTCGATACCCGCGATGGCAAGCGCCCATCGCTCGATTCCAATCCGGAGATGGCCAATCAGATGGCGTCCGTCGATGGTTCGCCGCTGTGGAGCATTCTCGACCAGCAGGGGACCCAGGCCATGATGTTTTCGGCGATGGGCGATGCCGTCGCCAAGGTTGGCGATTACGAGAGCGTCAAGAAGCGCATTCTGGCTTCTCGCTACACCATGAGCTTCCAGAGCGGAGTGAATTTCGATCTGAGCGTGGTCACGTCCGACTCGATGACGGCAGCCACGCTTTCCACCGTCCTTAAGGGCCTCGTGCTTTATAAAAAGATGACGGCCAGCGCCATCGAAAAGGCTGCCTATGACTCGACCACCGTCGATTCCGACAGCTCGCTGTTGCGACTCCACTTCAAGAGCGACGATCAGAAGTTTCAGTCCCTGCTGAACTCACCGCTGTTCGCCGCCATTTCGCACTGACGTATGGCACGGAAGTTCTGCGCGAATCGAATGAGGGTCCTGGTTACAGGCGGGGCCGGTTATATCGGCAGCGTGGTTGCCGGCGAGCTGTTGCAGGCGGGACACGAGGTTGTGGTCTTCGATAACCTGAGTCGCGGCCATCGCCAGGCCGTGCCGAAAAACGCCGAACTCATCGTGGGCGAGTTGGCGGACCGCGATCGCATTGACCAGGTGTTCCGGCTGCGCGCGATCGATGCCGTCATGCACTTTGCGGCGCTGATCGAAGCGGGCGAGTCCATGAAGGCCCCCGAGGAATTTTTCCGCAACAACACCGCGAACGCGCTGACGCTGCTCGAAGCGATGCTCGCCGCGCGGATCAAGCGGTTCGTTTTCTCGTCGACGGCGGCGCTGTACGGCAATCCCAGCCGCACTCCGATTGCGGAGGACGATACCCTCCATCCGGCGAATGCCTACGGCGAATCGAAGCTGCTGGTGGAGCAGATGCTCGGGTGGTTCCACCAAATCCACGGCCTGCGCTACGCCAGCCTGCGATATTTCAACGCAGCCGGCGCGGCGCGTCCCGATACAGGCGAAGCGCACCAGCCGGAGACGCATTTGATCCCGCGGATTCTACAGGTGGCGCTGGGCCGCGCGCAACATGTGGAGATTTTCGGCGCCGACTATCCCACGCCCGACGGCACTTGTGTGCGCGACTACATCCATGTTGGCGACCTGGCGCGCGCGCACCTGCTGGCGCTAAATGCGTTAGAAGGTGATCGCGGGCATTCCAGTCCGCTGATTTACAACCTGGGCAATGGGCAGGGGTTCAGCGTGCGCGAGGTGCTGGAAGTGGCGCGGCAGGTCACCGGGCATCCCATCCCGGCGGTCGAATCGGCGCGCCGCGCGGGCGATCCAGCCGTATTGATTGCCAGCTCGGAAAAAATTCGCCGCGAACTGGGATGGCAGCCGCGGTTCCCGTATTTGCAGTCCATTGTGGACAGCGCGTGGCAGTGGCATCGCGCGCATCCCGACGGATACCCGCGACTGGCGGACGATGGGTCTTGACTCAAGTGAAAATTGCAACCATGAAATTCCGCCGCTGAAATTTAATCCATGGACTTTTCCGAGCTGACATCGCAACCGCATCGCCGCTTGAATCCGCTGACCCGGGAATGGGTGCTGGTGTCGCCGCATCGCGCCGAAAGGCCCTGGCAAGGGCAGGTCGAAGAGGTCCCGCCGGAAGCGCCGCCCACTTACGATCCCAATTGCTACCTTTGTCCCGGTAATGCTCGCGCCGCCGGAGCGAGAGAACCCCGCCTACACGGACACGTTCGTTTTTGACAATGATTATGCGGCGCTGAAGACGGATACGGCCGCCGCTGATATCGAGGAAAGAGGACTTCTGGTTGCCCGCAGCGAAACTGGGCGCTGCCGTGTGGTGTGCTTCTCGCCACGCCACGATCTTACGATGGCGCGAATGAGCGTACCGAAACTGCGGCGCTTGGTCGATACCTGGACGCACGAGTTCTCTACACTGGCGAGCAATCCCCGCATCCGCTCGGTGCAGATTTTCGAAAATCGTGGAGCGATGATGGGATGCAGCAATCCCCATCCTCACGGACAGATCTGGGCCAACCAAACTCTGCCCAATGAAATGGCGAAGGAAGTGGCGGCGTTTCGCGATTACCGGCAAGCGCGCGGCGCGACGCTGCTGCGCGATTACCTGGAGTTGGAAATCGAGAAACAGGAACGGTTGGTGTGCTCCAACCGGCATTTCGCGCTGCTCGTGCCCTTCTGGGCCGTGTGGCCGTTTGAGACGCTGCTGCTCAGCCGGAGATGCGTATCGGCCCTCGATGAACTGAACGACGAGGAGCGCACTGCCCTGGCCGAAATACTCCGGCAAGCGGCGATTCGTTACGACAATCTATTTCGCGCGCCGTTTCCCTACACGATGGGCTTTCATCAGCGGCCCACCGCTGGCGGAGCGTATCCGGAATTTCACTTGCACGCGCATTTTTATCCGCCGCTGCTGCGCTCGGCGACCGTCAGGAAATTCATGGTGGGCTACGAAATGCTGGCCATGCCGCAACGGGACATCACGGCTGAAGCGGCGGCGCGGCACTTGCGTGACGCTTCGGTACGGCATTATCTGGACCGGTAGCCGCCTCCGCTTCGCTACGCTCCGGCGGCCAATTTACAGAAAAGAAGTTACACCTGCGTCTATCCCATCACAGTCGTGTGCTCGGGCCGGATCTTGTATAGCACGCGGACCTCTCCCGGCTTGGCGAAAGGATACTTGTCGGCCCCCAGATACTTCTTTGCCATCTTGTCGATGTGTTCGGCGGCGCCGTCTTCGGTGATCTCGACCACCGTGCCCCGGATCTCCAGATAGCGATAAGGATCGTCGGGATCGATCAGGGTCAGCGCAACTCGCGGATCGCGGCGCACGTTGCGGTCCTTCTGCCGTCCCCGCGCCGAGTTGAAGATGACGTGCTCGCCGTCGAAATCGCACCACACCGGAGTCACCTGCGGCCGGCCGTCGGGCATGAGCGTGCCCAGACTGGCGAAAGCCCGCTTCTCAAAAAGGTCTGCGTATTTTTCGGGAATGACATGGGACATCGGCTGGCCTCCTGGAGCGAATCGTTGGTGCTCCTATTATAAATGCGGGGAGGGACAGAAGGTCGCCACAGGCGGCAAAGTTGCAGGGCAGCGCCCGCCCCTCCACTGACCTACGCTACTGGCCCAGGATCAAGCGGAAGTCCGTTCTTGCCGCCGCCGATCACCACGACTTTGGCATTCGGACTTTTGGCGAGATTTTCCGTGGCTTCAATGCCTTTCCATTCCAATAGATTGCGGGCTGATGCCCTGCGCCACAATCTGCTGGAAGTCGCGGACGCCGGCGGCTTCGATGCGTTTGCGCTGGGCTTCCTGCGTTTCTTTTTGCAGGCGGAAGCTCATGGCCAGCGATTCCTGCTCGGCCTGCTGCTTGGCTTCGATGGAAGCTTTGAGCGTGGCGGGCAGTTGGATGTCACGGAGCAGGACGCTCTCGACGACGATGCCGCGCTGGCCGAGAAGATTGAAAAGTTGGTCGAAGATCTGCTTGGCGACCATCTCGCGCTCGCCGGTGTAAAGAGCGTTCGCCGTGTGCGAAGCGGTGGCTTCACGAATGGCGGCACGGAGATTGGGCTCGATCAGGACGTCCACGTAATCGGGGCCGATTTTCTGGTAAACGTCGGCGGCCTTGTCGCCGCTGAGGTGATAGATCAGGGAGGTGTCGAGGTTCATGACCAGGCCTTCGCTGGAGGGGACGCTGGCGGTTTCCTTGATCTCCTGAGTGCGGATGGAGAGTTCGTGATTGGTCTTGAAGGGATTGATGAGGTGCATGCCTTCGGGCAGGGCTTCGCCGGTGACCCGGCCGAAGAGGGTCAAGACTCCGACCGCGCCGGAATCGACGCGGGTGACGGCGGAAGACAGGAAAATAATAATCAGCAGGAGGATCAGACCGACGCCGACAAGACGGGCGAGGGAACTGCCGTGCATATCGATAACTCGGCCGCGGCCGGGGGGGGGATCGTAGATGGTCATGGCAGACTCCTTAGTGTCATGGGAATTGTAGGGAAAGCGAATTATCGATGTAAGTAGCTGGGTGAGTACCGGGAGTGGGATGCGAGAAGAGCAATATCCATGCGGATAGGACCGGCGATTTGCACAGCCACGATCGTGACCCGCGAGTCGGCCAGCAGCTTGAGGTTTGCCGGAAAAATCGGCGAAATACCGCATGAATGCTGGGGATTTCGCAGCCGGACGCGGGCGATTGCACAGATTTCCGCGGCACCGGGTTGTGCATGGGCTGCACTCGATTGACGAATAAGAAGTTAGAGACGCAAGAATTTCGTTGACGTAAAAGATGAGCGTGGTAAAAACATAATCGTTCTTTGACACGTTCTGAAGTTTTCCCGGTTGGTGCAGCGTCCGGGGCTCAAGCGTAGTCACTCAAGCAGCCGCGAGGCGGGCTTGGGAGGGCGAGCAAGGGTCTATAGCTAAGCGCTGGTCGAGGCGAACAAGAGCTAATGTCAAAGGCAAGATAGAGTCCCGAGGCGTTGGACTGATTTATCCGGTTGGCGGTGAGCCCGGAGCCCGAGCCAAGATCGCCCTGCAATGAACCCGCAAGGGAGTTGTAGGAAGAGGTCGGTGAGGGTCTAAACGCGAGCTACTGGCCGAGACGAACGAGTCCAACATCACCTCGGGACTCTCTATTTATTAGATGTACGTGTGGGGATGGGCGTCTCGCCCGTCCAGGGTTGAGTAGGGACGGACGCCCTCGTCCGTCCAAGCCGAGCGAGGCTAGGCAGCCCGCCGCGAAGTTAGCATTACCTCACCGCAAGCGGCCAACCCTGAAAGCCTTTCCCGAATTCCTCAGTCCAAACAAGGCATTCTGCTCTATCAGAAATCGGCCTAACTACGCGCTCCGGATATTCATCGTAAGTGCACCCATAGAGCAATTTTCCGTTCTTTGCCTTTCTGGAGCCAGACCAGTTCCAGCTATTAGCTATCGGTTGTCGGCTTTCGGTTCTTGGCTCTCAGCCAAGGAAGCTCCGCCTCAACGTTGTCACCAGCATCGTTGTTCGCGACGGCAACCCAGCCGAGTTGACTTTACAAACATTTTTCGGTGATTCGCCCTTCGGCAAGTTGGCGGGCTTAGGATAGGTCCAGAGGCTCTGAACTCCAGCGTACACTTTTCATAAATGCTCACCGTTGCTTCCACTGACCGTGTATTCATCCTTGCCGGAGCGGGAGTGAGTGCCGAGAGCGGCATTCCAACCTTCCGTGGCGTGGGCGGTCTCTGGCGGAATTACCGGATCGAGGAGGTTGCCTCGCCCGGAGCCTGGCGCCGCGACCCCCGGCTGGTCTGGGAGTTCTATTCCATGCGCCGGCGGGTGGCTGCGGAAGCCAAGCCGAATCCGGCCCACTTCGCCCTTGCAAAACTCGAAAACGCTCTGCATGACCGCCTGTTCGTCTGCACGCAGAACGTGGACAACCTGCACGAGCAGGCGGGTTCGAGAAACGCCGTTCACATGCACGGAGAGCTTTTCAAAAGCCGTTGCGACACTTGCAGCCGCGCTCCGTTTGACGACACGAGTCTCTGCGAGCCGCCCGCCGAAGTCCCCCAGTGCGGATGCGGCGGCCTGATTCGCCCGCACATCTGCTGGTTTGGGGAAGTGCCGTTCGAGTTGGATCGAATTTATAGTGCGCTGGCCACATGCACTCTCTTTTTGGCCATAGGAACGTCGGGCGTGGTCGAGCCCGCTGCCAGTTTTGCCGCTCATGTCAGTGGCCGCGCGCAAACCATCTACGTCGGGCCCGAGAATCCTGCGAACGCATCCTCGTTCACGCGATGTTACCTGGGCAAAGCGGGAGAGGTATTGCCAAACTTGTTTGGTTCCTTGTGATGGGTGGCTCGCCTAACGGCAACAAGTGGCGCGAAAATCGATGGGCTATGTCCATCCCCGTGATGTCAGTAAATGTGAAATCGAGAATACCGGAGTAGGAGCCATGAGGTTCTGACAACATGGCGTATGCCTTAGAACCTGTCCAAAAACTCAAGATTTGAAGGGGACGGGCTTCAGCCCGTCCGTTCAATACTACAGAAAGAAGCGGCTTTCAGCCGCTGAGGGAAAGGGTTCGCGAGCCATGCCGCCCCTCGGGGGCTAAAGCCCACTGTCATTTTGCGCTTGTACGTACGGGCTGAAGCCCGTACCCTTCAAGGCCCCGCAGTTTTTGGACAGGTTCTGCGAGATACTTACACCGATTTACTGCCGGCGAGTGTCGGTTCGACGGATTGCAGGTGGAAGAGGCGGCAGAGGGCTGTGGTTAGTTGTTCCTGTTCCGTTTTTTCTGGAAAGCCCTTGAGTTCGCGGGACAAGGAGGCGGCGATGCGCTGGGTCATGCGGGACATTATGGCGATCAGCATCTCGTCCTGGTCTTTGGAAAAGGGGCCGTGCTCTTGGCGGAAGGAATCGAGTTCCCGGCGGCAAAGCTCGTCGAGGCGCAGACGGAGGGCGGCGATGGTGGGCACGGCGGTCTCGGTCATGAGCTTGCGGCGGAAGCCCTGGGCTTCGGCTTGCAGGATTTTCTGCGCTTCGCGGGCGGCGGCCTCGCGCTCGCTGGCGTTGCGGTCTTCCACGTTTTCCAGGTCGTCGAGGTCGTAGAGAAAAACGCCCTCGATCTCGCGCACGGCGGCGTCAATGTCGCGCGGCATGGCGATATCGACGATCACCAGCGGCAGGTCTTTCTTCTCGCGGTCCCTGCGCTCGCGGATCACGCTCTCCGCTTCCTCGCGGCTCACGATGGTATGCGGGCAGGAGGTCGAGCTGATGACGATGTCGGCCATGGCCATGTGCTGCAATCGCTCCTCGAACGGAAAGGCGGCGCCGGCGAGTTTGTTGGCGAGTTCGCAGGCGTGTTCGAGCGTGCGGTTGACGACGCAGACGCTGCCGGCGCCATGCTTGAGCAACTCACGGGCCGACATCTCGCTCATCTTGCCGGCGCCGAGCAGCAGCACTCGCTTGTGTCCCAGATTGCCGAAGATCTGGCGGGTGAGTTCCACGGCGGCATAGGGAATGGAAACGGCGGCGTTGCCGATGGCCGTCTCGGCGCGCACGCGCTGCGAAACGGCGAGCGCTTTCTGCAGCACGGCATCGAGGAAGCGGCCGGCGGTGGCCAGCTTTTGCGCCTGCTTCCACGCCTCATTTACCTGGGAAACGACCTGGGGCTCGCCGACCACCATGGAGTCGAGGCTGGAGGCGACGCGGAAGATGTGGAGCAGCGCGCCTTCATCGAGCAAGCGGTAGAAGTGCTTCCACTCGCACAGCTTGAGTCCATATTCCGAGCCGAGCAGACGCATCACGGAGTTGGCGGCAAGTGTGACATCGGTCGCCCACAGCCAAAACTCCGTGCGGTTGCAGGTGGCCATGACGATGACTTCTTCGATGCCCTCGGCCCGCGACAACTGCACCAGGGCTTCGTAACGGCGGGTTTCGCCTATCCAGAAGCGCTCGCGCACTCCGACCGGGGCGGTGCGGTAGTTCAGACCAACCACCATGAGAGTGGGTTCCAACGCTTCTTCTCCTACCGACCCCAAGATGAGGAAAAGCACCCGGCCTGCCAAACAGTGACTGACATCGGAATGGTTAGTCCTATTATTTTCATTTAGTTAGCGTAGTTGCGCCGAACAGAGAAGTGGAATCGGCAAGACAGGATTGCGGCATATCACGCTGGCCTCGTGTCATTTGCCCCCGTAGCGCTTCTCACTTCGGAGACACCCTTTGCTGAACTCAGGGCAGGTTTCGACATGTAGAAAATCGTTCTTGGCCCTTAGCTTTTGGCTAAGAGCTAAGAGCTAATAGAGACTGTGTGAGAACTACGATTGCAGAGTCGCGGTGGAATGAAATTCACGGTTTTCAGCCGCGAAGCGGCACAAGAATGCAGCCCACGGCGTAAGCCGTGGGTTCATGTGGAAAAGGAACAAGCCCCAGCGGGGCGAAAGATGAGCTCTCACACAGTCTCTAAAGGCCAACAGCGGTTTTCTCCGCGCCCGTATCGGCGTTATCGCGACGCCGCTGCGGCTAGAGGCTTGATGGCCCTGAGTTCCTGGGAATACTTTTCCTTGACCTGATGAACAGCAAAGGTATCCTGCAGATTCAGCCAAAACTGCTCGGAGGTCCCGAAATACCTCGCCAGACGAGCGGCCATCTCGGGAGTAATTCCCCGTTTCTCCCGGACGATGTCGTTGACCGTAGGGGCAGAGACACGCAGCTCCACCGACAACCTATAAGCGGAGATGCCCATAGGCTCCAGAAACTCCTCCCGAAGAATTTCTCCCGGATGCACTGCCCACCCCGCCGGACCTTCATTTCTGATACTCACATTTTTGATACTCACGATTGGTTCTCCCCAGACTCGCCGGCTAGTGCGCGGCCTCCGCCGGCGTCGCGTCTTTCTCTTCTTTCAAGCCTTTTGCTTGCGGCTGGTAAACGCAGAACGGCTCTTCATCGAGATAGTTGCCGGTGGCGGCGAAGGCGCGGGCGCGGCAACCCATGCATATATTGCGGAACTCGCAGCAGCCGCATTTTCCTTTGAGGTTGTTGGCGTCGCGCAGTTGGTTGAACACCACCGACTTTTCCCAGATCTCGGCGAACGGCTGCTTCCTGAGGTCTCCGGCCAAGGCCGGCAAGTATCCACAGGGATAGACCTCGCCCTGATGCGAGATGAAGCACACGGCGGTTCCGGCCAGGCAGCCCTTGGTCATGGCGTTCATGTCGGAGGGATGAGAACCGGGGTGCCCCACTGGTTGTCCAACTTTTGTCTGTCCCATGCCTTGAGGTTTCAGTTCGATGCCGGTTGATCCGGGCATCACCATTTCGGTGGGGCCAATGTTGATGCTTGGCGAAGCGGGCGCCGTTTGATGAGTTGACTGCGCAGCTAGAGCGGCTGCGGTTGCGGAACGATGCTCCGCGGCTCGGCGCTGGCGAACCACGCGGAAGTAGTGGGGCGCGCAAGTCGCCTTCATCTCTATGCCGCCTTCGAGCGAGCGATCGTAGAACCAGTTCAACATGCGCTCGTACTCTTCGGGGGGAACCATTTGTTCGGCGGCGATATCAACGCCGCAACCCACGGGCACCAGCAGGAAAGTGTGCAGGGCGTCGGCTCCGAGCGACTTTGCCAGTTCGAGCACCTGCGGAAGCTGATGCGCGTTGTGACGGGCGATGGTGGTATTGATCTGCACCGACATGCCGAGATACTTGAGATTGCGGAAACCGGCGATGGCGGCGTCGAAGGCTCCGGGGATGCCGCGGAAAGCATCGTGTGTTAGGGCATCGGCGCCGTCGAGGCTGATGGCCACGCGCCGCACGCCGCTATCTACGATCATGCGGGCAACGTGCCTGGTGACGAGCGTGCCATTGGTAGCCAGGGCCACGCGCAGCCCCTTGTCGGCGCCATAACGCGCCAACTGGAAAATATCGGAACGGAAAAGCGGTTCGCCGCCGCTCAACACCAGGATGGGCGTGGACACGGCGGCAATCTGAGCGATGATATCGCGTGCGGCTTCGGTCGAAAGGTCGGAGGCGGCGCTCAGTTCAGTGGCGCTGGCACGGCAATGGATGCAGCGCAGATTGCAGCCTTTGGTCAGCTCCCAGAAAATCAAGCGCGGCTTGTTTTGGGGCGCGTGACTGGAATGCTGCGCGCTGCCGTTTGCCGAAGCCATGTGCGCTTTCCCTTTCTAGCTGAAGCGGAGTTCTTCGACCCACCCACTGGGGCAACGATAAGAGAGGACCGGCGACCCGGCGGTGACTCTCATCACCAGAACTTGTGATGTTGGTCACGAGATGGAGGTCTTATTGTAACGTAGAGCCCTTCCCTCGGGCGTCCCCGCCCGGCGGGACGGGCGAGACGCCCGTCGCTCCACCGTGTACTTCTTCATGCGGTCGCGGAGCTAGTTGTGGTTGGCGAGCTCGCGCAGCGCCGCCGCGTTGCGAATCACCAGAGACGAGCCTTTCGACTGCAGGATCTGGCGTTTTCTCATTTCCGCAAACAGGCGGGTCACCGTCTCTCGAGAAGTTCCAATCATCTGCGCGATTTCCTCGTGCGTAAGTCGAAGCTTCAACTTGGGCTCCGCTTTGCGGCCTTCTCCGTTTTTGGAGCTCCACTCCAAAAGCAACTTCGCGAGCTTCTCGGCGGCGGAATGCGACAGGCCGAGCGCGCCCGCTTCCTTGCAGGCATTGTGATACTTTTCGCTCAACTGCTCGGCCACTTTGAAGCAGGCCTCGACATCGTCCTTGAGGAAGCGCAGAAAGTCGTCGCGCTTGACGAAATTGACCTGCGTGGGATCGATGGTTTCAGCCGTCACTTCGTAAGGTTTGCCGGAGATGGCCGCGCTCAACCCGAGGACCTCGCCGGGTTCGGCAAGTTTCATAATGACGGTCCGGCCGCTGGGGGAGTTAATGGAGAGCTTCACGCTGCCTTTGCAGAGCACGAAAATGCCGCGCGGCACCTGGCCTTCGACAAACAGCACCGCGCCTTGCGGATACGCGGTCGCGTACTTGATGTTTTCAAAGGCCTGAAGCGCGGCGGGAGGCAGATCGCAGAAGATGCGGTCCGCGCGCAGCTTGCAGGTGATGCAGCTTTCGACAATCTCCATCCCGTACGGCGAGAGCATGAAGCGGCCTCCTGTAACCAAGCGTGCATGGCGGCCCGGCTCCGTGGGGTGGGGCGCATTTTGCGCGGTTTACGAGCCAGTTGAGCCGGCCCCGTCTGACAGTCAGTGTCCGTCGCGAGAAACCGCTTGGCTGTGCTGCAAAACACATGCCATTGTGATATCGCTCACATGGGTCGGCTGGCGATGGTGATTGGGCGGCGGCAGGGGGATCTTCGCCCTTGTGCTTTCCCGTAGAGACGCGGCTGGCCGCGTCTCCGGCGGTGAGGGGGAGACGGGGCAAGCCCCGTCTCTACAGTAGAGGCATTCGCTAGCGCGCCGCGACCTTCCATATTTTATCGTTGTACACGAGAGCGAGCGCGGCCTTCGTCGGGTTCCCGTTATAGAAATCGACTTGATACTTATTGATCAGGGTTTGCCGGTCCCAGACACTGAATCCCTTTACCAGCGGCCCCCCGGCGTCAAACGCGTCTCCCACGGGGTTGGGCAGCCATTTCCAGGTGTATTCGATGGTTACCGCATTAGGACCGGTCCGTTGAATAGCGTCGATGGCCACCAGTTGCCGTTGCGCCAAGGGGACTTCGTAGGAGAAGGTGCCTTCGTCCTTTCCTGGCGACTTCTTGAAACCCGGCAGGGCGGAGACGATGCGCTCGCCATCGGGCGTGAGCGCAACCTGAGCGCCCTTTGCCGCCTTGGTCAACTTAACGATTTTGGCTTTTTCCAGCAGGCGATAATTCGGTTCGGAGGGGTTGTCGCCCTCCGCGGGTTTCACCAGGCCGGTGCGGAAGTGGATGACCGCTGGACCGGGGCCCTGAATCGCCGCGGCCGCGATGGCGCGGGCCTCTTCCGCGGGCAGAGGCGTTCCCCGGATTTGGAGCGCTATGTAGACGACCGTACCGACGATCAGCGCCAGCAGCAGCAGCATGAGCAGCATGGGCAAGATCGACGAGCGTTTTTCCATCTCGACTTCGGCTTCAAACATGGCTGTCCCTTTCTTAAGCAACCGGGCGTTCGTCCACCAGACTAACACTTCTAGTTAGTCCAGCGCGTTATTTATTGCTGTGATCGAAGGCACCATCGGCCGTGTCTTATATCACGATGAAACGGGCCGATGATAGCATCCCGTAAAAACCGGCGCAAGGTGTCCGAGCCGCTTCTCTTTTTCGCGCGCGGCGCGGGACCCGTGCGCATCACATAAAGGCGTGATACGTGTCACGCCAACGCCGGCTGGCATACCGCATAATTACGGCAGCTTTCGTGAAGTGTTTTACCACGTTGAGCGTGGAGATTTCATGGCCAAAGGACGAGTTTCCATTGTCGTTGAGCGTTGCAAAGCCTGTGGTTTCTGTGTGGAGTTTTGCCCCACCCATGTGCTTGCGCTCTCTTCGGCTTTCAATTCAAAGGGTTACCATCCGCCGCATGTCGTGCACCCGGAAAAGTGCAGCGGGTGCGATTTGTGCGGGATGTACTGCCCGGACTTCGCTATCGTTGCCTGCAAGGTCGATTCGGGCAAGGGGGGTGACAAATGACGGCTGATCTTCAGAAGAACGGCATTAAGAAGGCAGAGCGCCACACCGCCGACCCTCGCGGCGTGCTCACCGGCATACATTTCATGGACGGCGACCACGCCTGCTGCGAGGGCGCTCTCGCCGCGGGCAGCCGTTTTGCCTCCGGATACCCCATTACCCCGTCCACCGAAGTGGTCGAGCGCTTCGCCTCGCGCGTGCCTACTGTGGGCGGAACGTTTATCCAAATGGAGGACGAACTGGCGGCGTCGATTACCCTGCAGGGTGCGGTCTGGGCGGGAGCCAAAGCGTTTACGGTGACCTCGGGTCCAGGTTTCTCGCTGATGATGGAGCATATCGGCTATGCGGCCATGACCGAAACGCCGTGCGTGTTCGTGGATGTGCAGCGCGGAGGCCCGTCTACCGGCCTGCCCACGCTGCCCGCGCAAGCCGACATGATGCAGGCCCGCTGGGGATCGCATGGCGACTACGAAATCATCGCCCTCTGCCCTAATTCTCCGCAGGAGTGTTTCGACCTCACCATCACCGCCTTCAACCTGGCCGAGGAATTTCGCGTGCCCGTGATGTTCATGATGGACGAATGCGTGGGCCACATGACCGAGAAGGTCGTGATCCCTCCCGCCGATCAAATCGAAGTTGTGCCGCGAAAACATACGCACAAGCCGGTCGCAGACTATCTGCCCTACGGCGCCGACGGCAGCCTGGTTCCGGAAATGGCGCACGCCGGCGACGGCTACAAATTTCATGTCACCGGATTGACCCACGACGAACGCGGCTATCCCAACATGACGCCGCCGGTCCAGGACAAGCTGGTGCGCCGCCTGCAAAATAAGATCCTCGCCGCCGCCGACCGCATTGCCATGTTCGAGGAAGAGCAAATCGAAGGCGCCGATGTGGTCGTCGTTTCCTACGGAATCACTTCGCGCGTGGCGCAGCGGGCCATCGAGACTGCCCGCAAACAAGGCCTGCACGTAGGCAAGCTGCGCCTGATCACGGCCTGGCCGTTTCCGGACAAGAAGATCCGCGAGCTGGCGGCCAAGGTAAAAGCATTCATCGTCCCCGAGCTCAACCTGGGCCAGATGGTGCGGGAGGTCGAGCGCGCCGCGGCTGGCCAGGCGAAGACGTTCGCCGTCTCGCACGCCGGTGGCGGAGTGCATAACCCCGATGACATTCTCAAGGTAATTTTGGAGGCAGGGCGATGACAGACAGCTTGTGCAACGATCTCAGCGACAACGATGTCGTCAATCCGGTCGAGGCCTTTCTGCGCAGCGATCGCATGCCTCACATCTGGTGCCCGGGATGCGGCATCGGCACCACCGTAAACTCCTTCGCCCGCGCGCTCATCGAATCGAAAGTCGATTTGCAATCGCTGGCTTTGGTCTCGGGCATCGGCTGCACCGGCCGCGTGGCGGGCTACGTCAAGCTCGATTCTTTCCATACCACGCACGGCCGCGCCATTCCGTTTGCCACTGGAATGAAGCTGGCGAACCCCAAGCTGAACGTCGTGGTTTATTCCGGCGATGGCGATCTTTCCGCCATTGGCGGCAATCACCTCATCCACGCCGCGCGGCGCAACATCGATCTGAAAGTGATATGCGTAAACAATCTGATTTACGCCATGACGGGCGGCCAGACCGCGCCCACTACGCCGGATGGTGCGACGACTTCCACCAATCCTTACGGCGTGTTCGAGCCGGCGTTCAATTTGCCGCACCTGGTCGAAGCGGCGGGCGCGGTCTACGTGGCGCGCTGGACCACCTTTCATGTTCGTCAACTCTCCCGCGCCATCGCCGAGGCATTCCAGAAGAAGGGCTTCTCGTTTATTGAAGTGATCTCGCCGTGTCCCACGCTTTATCAGCGGCGCAACAAAATGGGTGATGGTCTCGACGCCATGAAGCTCTACAAAGAGAAGAGTAAAGTCCGCCACGGCGCGCCCACCAGCGAAGTCGGGCTGACCATGACGGGAGAGATTGTCGTGGGCAAATTCGTCGACCGCGAACGCCCCGATTATCAAAATTTGATGCGGGCGCAATACGCCGAATCGCTGGGCGACAGGTTCGTGGACCAACCCCCCGTAGAACAGGAGACGGTATGCAGCTAACCGAAATTCGTATCGCGGGTTTTGGCGGCCAGGGAGTGATCCTTTCGGCCATCGTCCTGGGCAAGGCGGCGTCGATCCATCAAGGCGCGTTTGCCACCATGACGCAAAACTTCGGGCCGGAAGCCCGCGGCGGCGCCTGCAGCGCGCAGCTCGTACTCTCCGACACGCAAATACTGTACCCGTATGTCACCCGGCCCAACATCCTGGTCGCCATGTCGCAAGAAGCCTATGTGCGCTTCGGCTCCGAGTTGAAAGACGGCGGCATCCTGATCGTCGAGCAGGACATGGTGCGAGTTTCCGATCTGAAGCGGGAAATCCAGGTCTACAGTGTTCCCGCGACCCGCATTGCCGAAGAACTGGGCAAGCGCATGGTGCTGAACTCGGTAATGGTGGGATTCTTCACCGCCGTGACCAAGCTGCTCGAACCCGATGCCGTGCGCAAAGCGGTGGCGGATTCCGTTCCGGCGAGCTCCCGTGACCTCAACCTAAAGGCTTTTGAAAGAGGGTTTGAGTACGGAACGACGGCATTGACCGCCGGCCCAAATGTGGGCGACGAGGAACTACAGCCGCAGTACTCGCCGGAGTAGGCGTTTACGGTTGGTGGTGAAAGCCTGGATCATTTTCATGGTTGCCGCAGACTGCGGTCTGGTTCTGGGTAGGGCACGGCTTTACAGGTTGCGGAAAAACTCCGATTCGGACGGGTTTTGGGAAGGGCACGAGTTTACTCGTGCCGCTAAGTCGTTCAAAATGTGTCCGCGCTTCAGCGCCTGAGGTGCGCTTTTCGCGCTCTCGATGACTTTTTCCGCAGCCTCTTTAGCCGTGCCGATTAGAGCCTTCATAAATGCGGGCCTTAGCCTCTGAGGGACGCGTTCTCTAGGCTGAAAAGCATTTTTAAACACATTCTAGTCGCTGTCGCGGACAATGACCTCGCGCCGTCACTCTCCAAAAAACGCTATTAAACCCTTGACACAAGAGTTAAAATAGTAATTGGGTAACCGCTCAGTGCGGACCTCAAATTATTTATTAAGTTCTTTGAAATCAAGATTTTGCCAGTATCTCCAACGGCAACTCCTTGATTCTAAAGGAAGGCGAAATTTTGCCATGCCACTAACTCCTTTACTGTCAAGACTTTGCCTCTAACCCCTTTGTTTTGAAGATTTTGAAAATAATGCCCTTTATTTTCAAGATTTTAGAGAGATAAGGGGGGAGGGGGGGTACCTCAAGCAACCAATGGTCAGGGCCACACCAACTGTGGAAACGCTATAGTTTGCTGTCGGCATTTCGCGGGCGAGGGCGCCCGCGCCACACGGGACAAGAGTGTCCGCGCCACACGGGCACCCGGCGCCCAGCTTACTTCGCGGCCGCGCCCGATTCCGCGGCCGTCACCGGCAGGGTGATGGTGAAGACTGCGCCGCCGCCTGGGGCCGAGGCGGCTTCGATGTTGCCGCCGTGCTCGCGCAGCACGGTCTTGCAGATGCTCAATCCGAGGCCGGTGCCGCGGCCGGGACGCTTGGTGGTGAAGAAGGGATCGAAAATGTGCTCCAGATTTTCGGGCGTGATGCCGGGGCCATCGTCCTGAAAGACGATCCAAACGGAGCCGGGCTTGCGTCCGATGCGCACGCGAATCGTGCCTTTCTCGCGGTTTTCGCGGATGGCCTGCTCCGCATTCAACAGGAGGTTCAAGAAGACCTGCATCAGTTGATTGGGATCGGCCATGATGGCGGGGACGGCGGGTTCGGGGAGGAAATCCACGGTGATGTTGCTCTTGCGCAGCGGATACGCCTGCATCTGCACGGTGCGCTGCACGAGTTCATTGAGATTGACTTGGCAGCGTCCCGGAGCCGGCGGCCGCGCGAAGTATTGCAGGTTCTGCACGATTTCGGCGGCGCGCCGCGCCTGCTGGTGCAGAATGCCAATTTGTTTGTGAGTGGCTTCGCTGGCCTCGCCTTCCTGCAGCAGTTCCGCCATGCCCAGAATGCTGGTCAGCGGATTGTTGAGCTCGTGCGCGAAGCCGCCGATCATCTGGCCCATGGCGGCGAGACGCTCGCTTTGAACGATCTGCTGCTCCAGTTTCTTCTCCATCGTCACATCGCGGACGGAGACGATCACGCCGGCTGGCTTGCCTTCGGCATCGAGCAGGGGACTGGCCATGCCCAGCATGGTGCGCCAACTGCCGTCGCGGTGCCGGGCGCCGTATTCGCACGAGGTCAGCGAACTCTGGCCGGTCGAGACGGCGCGGCAAAGCCCGGCCAGCTCCGGTGAAGTATTCTCCGCATCCTCGACGTTCTTGCCCATGAGGTATTCCGGCCCGTAGCCGAGAAGCTCGCCGATGCGGGCGCTCACAAACGTGTATTGTCCCTGCAGATCGAGCACCAGAATCAAGATCGGGAAAGCTTTCGAGCAGGTGGCGGCGGAATTCCTCCTGGTGGCGCAACTGCCGCTCCATGGCGCGCTTCTCGGTGACGTCGACCAACGTGCCCTGGTAACGGACAATCCGTCCCTCTTCCATGACGCCGATCGATGAATCCACGCAGACTGCGACACCACCATCTTTTCTTTTCAGCCGGACCTCGCGAGTGCGGGCGCTGCCGCTCTGGCTTCCCACATGTCCCAGCACCGGCCCGCCGCCGGCATCGGCGTTCAGTTGCTCGGGGGGCAGGGCCAGTAATTCTTCCTTGCTGTCGTATCCCAAAATCGCCACCAGCGCCGGGTTCACTTCGAGCAGCTTGCCTTCCGGATTGGCGATGTACACGCCTTCCTGGAAAGATTCGAACAACTGGGTGAAGTACCGCTCCTTCTCGCGATGTTCGGTGATGTCGCGCGCCAGCACACTCGCCCCGGTCACCTCGTCGCCCTTGACGATGGCGTTGACCACGCAGTCGTAGTAACGCCGGGAGCCGTTCTTAAGGTGGGTCTCGACCACTCCCGACCAGTTGCGCTTTTTCAGAAACCACGCCAGGTCTCTGGACGCCTCCGTATGCAGCGGCGCGGTCAGAAATTCTTCCAGTTTATGGCCAACCAGTTCGGGACAAGAAACGCCGAGAACTTCCGCGGTCCGCCGGTTCACCGTTTTTAGGGTCCCGTCGAGTGCGATGGCGAGCGCCACGTCGTCGAGAGAATCGATCAGTTCCTTGAAGTTGCGCTGCGAACGGGCAATCAATTGGCCCCAGTGATCCAGTTGTTCTTCCGAGGGAGCGACTCCCGCTTGATTCTGGAAATCCTTCAGAATCTGCTGGAGTTCCGCCACCTCACGCTTGCGCCCGTAAGCATAGGCGGCAAACAAGAGGGCGAGCACGAAAAGTCCAATGGGAATTGCCCACAGCCGGTAGGGAACGGCTTCGAGCTGTTGCCAGGATATCGCCGCCAGGGCCGCCGCGAACAAAAGGAGCAAACCAAGCGCCCATCGCCATAACTGCTTCTCTTCGTGTTCCAGCCGGTTTGGCGCCGCATTGGCCCGGCTGGAAATGGGACGTTCGTCGAGCATAAGGGGACTCCGGGGTTCCACTGGCGGAAAAACGACTCCTCACAGCCCATCGCTCCCGCCAGGTTTTCCTTAGCGTAGCACCGAAAGCGGCGGCGCAAGACAGAAGGTTCCATGCCGATCCATTACGGTAACGGGGTGGCGGCCAGCAGATCGGCTCCGTTCCGGGCAGGCTATGAAGCCGGTAAGGGCCTCCCATCCGCGCTGGCCGCTTGGTGTTCCCCCGGTGCGCAGGCCCGCCCCTCACTTTGCCCGATACACCGTCTTTCCAGCCACCATCGTCCACAACACTTTCGCGTCCCGCATTTCCTCCGGAGGAATTGTCAAAACATCGCGGTCCAGCAAAACCAAATCCGCGCGCTTGCCGGGAGCGATGGTCCCAATGGAATCGAGATTCAAGGCCCGCGCTGAATTCCGCGTATAGGCATAGAACATGGCTTCGCGCGGCATGGCCTGCGACGGGTCAAGCACTCCTTCCGGCCCTTTGCGCGTTTCCGCCTGATAAATCGCCCAGAACACGTTGGCGCTCGAAACCGGCCAGTCGCTCGCGCCTGAAATTATCCCGCCATTGTCGAGGATCGAGCGCGCCGGATACTGCCACTGGTAGATCGCAGGATCGATATAGGGCTTCAGAATCTCAATCGTGTCTGAACTTGCATCCGCCCACAAAAGCTGCAACGCGCTCACCACGCCCAGTTCCCGGAAGCGGGGAAAATCCTCCGGCCGCACGAACTGTTCATGGGTGAGCGTATGCGGCAGCCCGGAATTGCCGTTGGCCTGGCGCGCCGCCGCAATGCCGTCCAGCGCGGCCTTCACCGCGCCGTCGCCGATGGCATGCACGTGAATAATCAACCCTTGTTTGTCGGCGGCTATGCACAGCTCGGCAAATTTCTTCGGATCGAACAGCAGTTCGCCGTTGCGCCCCGTGTTCTTGTACGGCTTGGTGAGATTAGCCGTCTGCGACGGATACTCCGCCACTCCATCGGCGAAGACCTTGATCCCGCTCAGGTGCAGATTGGGCACATCCTTGTAAGCCTTGCGTGTCTTCTGCGCTTCGGCAAGTTCCGCGACGGGATCTTTTACAGACATCACGGGAAACGCCACCACCTGCGAGGTCAGCTCGCCCCGGTCCGCCAGCATCTTGTAGGCCTGCAAATCATCGTCGTCGGCCGCCGCCTCAATCCACGCGGTAATGCCGAGGCTGTAGTTATATTGCAGAGCGGCGCGCCCCCCCGCCAGCAACATGTCGGGAGTGGGCTCAGGCAGCAGCGGTTCGATTTTATCGGTGCCGGCGTCGACCAGAAAGCCGTTCGGCTGCATGTCCTTATCCACGCCGTAGTAACTCCGCTCCTCGGCGGAAAGTTTCTTCAGGAAATCCGCCGTGATGCCGGCGCGCTGCAACAGGGCGCGATTGGCCCACGCCGTGTGCCCATCCATTCCGCGCAGAAGGACGCTTTGCTTTTCGTAAGCGCCCGTGCTGAAGTCGGCATTGAGGACGTCGCAGTGCGACCAGAACTCCAGCGGCAGGCCAAGAATCTCAAGAATGTCGCCGCGCATGCCCTTGCCCGTTTTTTTCGCGTCCTCGGCAAAGGGCGGAAGATCGTTGAGCGATTGCACTTTCTCGCTGGCATCGGCGGAAATCAGGCCGAGTCCGCCCTCGATCGGGTGGCTGTGCGAATCGATGAAGCCGGGGAAAAGGCTCTTGCCCTCCAGATCGACGCGTTCGGCGCGCTCGGACAAGGACTTTGCCACCTCCGGTAAGTTGCCCACCGCGACGATCTTGTCGCCACGAATGGCAACCGCCTCCGCATAAGGGTTCTGAGCATCGCCGGTGAAGACCTTGGCATGAAACAAGATCCGCTCAGCGGAGCTTCCCTGCGCCCAAAGCGAGGAATCCGTCTGAATAAGAAAGAAGGTTGTAACGAACAGAAGAGCCAAATAATACCGCGAAAAGCGTCTCACAAGATCACCCTTTCCCAAGTTCGGCATTGCGCAAGATTCAAGCAGCGTTTTCAACTATACACAATTTCTCCAGGCTGCGAGTTGGACGATTGCGACGGGGGCAGGCCGTGGCCGCTCACGAGATCAGCGAGTGTCTCATTTCCGCTGGCGTGGGACAGACGCCAAAGCGGCAGGTGAATACTCCTTATTCAAGAGAAACAGCGCGATCCGGGTGAACTTTCGCCGCCGGCCGGTTGCTTCCCGCGAAATCGGGCAGAGGAAGCTTCCCAGTCCAGTTTGCCCAACCCCAAAAGATCGCCGTGGTTGAACTGAGCAGCCCGGCAACCGTGCCGATCAAGCGCGGGCTGTAGTGTGTGGAAGCGATGCCGGCGCCCATCATCGATGCCATCATCATGGCCCAAAGGAAAGTCTCTATGGTGGCGAAGACGCGTCCGCGATAGCGATTGGCGACCGTGCGCAAGAGATAGGAGTAGTTCATGACCGAGTTCACGGCCGTGGCGGCGCGCGACAGAAAAATGAAAAGAAGGGCCACGTCAAACCGCTGCGCCCGGCTAAAGAGAATGTAGGTGGTTCCATGCACGATGTAGTCGATAAAGATGGTGAGCTTGTAAGCCTCGAAGGAAAGCCGCCGGCCGAGCCAGTGCGCGAAGGCCCCGCCGAGCAACAGACCCAGCCCGGCGCAGCCATAGATAATCCCAATCCCCGAGGCTCCCCGATTGAAGACCACTTCGCCGAAAAGGGTAAAGAGGACCTGCGCCGCGCCGCCTCCAGTGGCCCAACCAACCGAGAGCAGCGCGATGGCCAGCACCAGCGGCACCGAGCGCATGTAGCGCAGACCTTCGCGATACTCGTGCCAGGGACGGATCACCTCATCTTCGGCCAACACCGTGCGCTTGGCACGAAAGCCCGCCGCCCCCGGCGCGCGCAGGTGCCAGATGCACCAGGCGGAGAAAACAAACGAGAGGGCATTGAAAACAAATGCCCATTTGTAGCCTATGGCGACCACCGTGGCCCCAAGAAAGGTCCCAACCGTGAGCGTCATCCATTGCGTGGTCTGGGTAAGCGAGTTGGCGGTGTGGATTTCTTCCGGGCTGGCAATTGTGGGCAGGATGGCAGAACGCCCCGCAGTGAAGAAGGGTGAGGCAGCCATGAGCAGCGCGCTGAACAAATAAAGGACCCAGACGCGGTGCGACGTCACGGCGAAGATGAAGCCGAGCGCCACCAGCGCGCGCATGAAATCGCTGGCCATCATGATCCGTTTGCGGTCAAACCGGTCGAGCAGCACACCCGCGAGTGGCCCTATCGCGACGGCTGGAATGGCACGCGCCAAAAGCACGCCGGTAACGACCAGGCCCGAATGGGTAAGCGCCATGGCCAACGCAAAGACGGCGATATTATTGAAATTGTCGCCAATTTCGCTGACAATCTGGCCCGTCCAGGTAAAGCGATAATTGCGATTGCGGCGGAGCAGTTGGAAGAATTCGCGCATCAGCCCGCCCAGCTTCCCGACGATTGCGTTGACCGAGCCGAATGATTGTGAGTCATCTCTTTGAGCGTATCAAATCAAGGGTGCTCGCTGGAAATCTCATCCCCACGAAAGGAATGAAAAGTGTCACCCATCTACTGGATGAGTACAAAATTAGTGCGTTTTACACTGGAATCGTGTACACTATTCTCGTGTATGAAAAACATCACTTTTAGTGCGGATGAAAACAAGATTGAACTGGCCCGCGAGGTGGCTCGCAGCGAGAACAAGACGTTGAACGACGCCTTCCGCAATTGGTTGGACTGGTATGGCTCCCGCAAGGTGAGCCGTGCGGAAATAGCGGCATTATTTGAGAAGCTCAAGTATGCCGATGCCGGGCGAAAGTTCACGCGGGAAGAGATGAATGAACGTTAAGTCTTTCCTGGATACGAACATCATCGTCTATGCCTTCGGTCAGTCATTCCCCGAGAAAGCCAAGATTGCCCAGCGGCTGATTACAGACGGCGCCGCCGATAAGCAGGCGATCATCAGCTACCAGGTCGTTCAGGAATTTATCAATGTAGCCTTGCGCGGATTTCGTCTCGCTATCGTCAGGCCCGACCTGGAGTCGTTTGTGCTCACCGCATTATTCCCGATGATGGCCATATCTTCGTCGCCAGCACTTATGATCGAGGCCTTGCGGTTGCACGGTGAAAATCAACTGGCATGGTACGACGCCCTCATCGTTGCGGCGGCACTGCAGGGCGATTGCAAGGTCCTTTACAGCGAGGACCTGCAACATGGGCGGCGCTTCGGCAATCTCGTTATTCAGAACCCATTTCTTTAGCGAGATGCGAACGTGCGTTTTTGGTGGTGTTTGCCCTTCGCCATCCCTCCCGCATCTAATGTGCTAGGCTTTTACTGACAGTTTGGGCGCGTGTCCTCCGAAGGATTCTCTTGATTAACACTCTGCTGGGCAAGATTTTCGGGACCAAGAACGAGCGCGAAATCAAGCGCCTACAGCCTCGCGTGGAGGCCATCAACGCGCTTGAGGCGGAGATGCGGAAGCTCTCCGACGACCAACTTCGCGCCAAGACGGCGGAGTTTCGCGCCCGCATTCAGGAGCGGCTGGGCTCGATTGCCGGCGAGCCGGAGGCGGGCGCCGATCTCGATAGTCAGGAAAAAAGTCCGGAAAAAGGTCAGGAAAAGGGTCAGGGAGAAGATCTGGACCAAGGCCGGGATTTTGACCGGCAAAAAGAAATCGAAGCCGAACGCGCCGCAGCGCTCAAGGAAGTTCTCGACGAGCTGCTGGAAGAAGCGTTTGCCGTGGTGCGCGAAGCGGGACGGCGCGTGCTCGACATGCGGCACTTCGACGTGCAGTTGATCGGCGGCATGGTCTTGCACGAAGGCAAGATCGCCGAGATGAAGACCGGCGAGGGCAAGACGCTGGTGGCGACGCTTCCGGTGTATTTGAATGCGCTGAGCGGGCGCGGCGTGCACGTGGTTACGGTCAACGATTACCTGGCCAAGCGCGACTCGGAATGGATGGGCAAGCTCTACGGCTTTCTCGGGCTGACGGTGGGCGTGATCGTCCACGACCTCGACGATGCGGAGCGCCGCGCGGCATACGCCGCCGACGTGACTTACGGCACTAACAACGAATTCGGTTTCGACTATCTGCGCGATAACATGAAGTTCGACCTGCACGACTGCGTGCAGCGCGTGCACAACTTCGCCATCGTCGATGAAGTGGATTCCATCCTGATCGACGAAGCGCGGACGCCGCTCATCATCTCGGGCGCGAGCGAAGAGTCCACCGACAAGTATTACAAGGTGAATCGCATCATCCCCAAGCTCGAAAAGGGCGAAGAGATCGATACGGCGCCGGGCGAGCCCAAGATCATGACCGGCGACTTCGTGGTTGACGAAAAACACCGCAACTGCACGGTCACCGACGTGGGCTGGGAGAAAGTCGAGAAGCTGCTGGGCATCGGCAATATCGCCGATCCGGAAAACTGGGCGCTGAAGCATCATGTGGAAACCGCCGTCAAGGCGCATGCACTTTATAAGAAAGATGTCGAGTACGTGGTGAAAGACGGCGAAGTGCTGATCGTGGACGAGTTCACCGGGCGGCTGATGCCGGGACGGCGCTGGTCGGACGGGCTGCATCAGGCGATCGAAGCCAAGGAGAATGTAAAGATCGAGCGCGAGAACCAGACGCTGGCGACGATTACGTTCCAGAATTATTTCCGCATGTACAAGAAGCTGGCGGGCATGACGGGCACGGCGGAAACCGAAGCGCCGGAATTCGAAAAGATTTACCGTCTGGAAGTCATCGTCATTCCGACCAATCGCACGCTGCTGCGGCAAGAGAATCCCGACATCGTTTATCGCACGGAGAAAGAAAAATATTTCGCGGCCGCCGACGAAATCCAAAGGCTGCACGACAGCAGCCAGCCGGTGCTGGTGGGCACGACCTCGATTGAAAAATCGGAGCGGCTCTCGGAGCTGCTGAAGAAGAAGGGGATCAAGCACGTCGTGCTGAACGCGAAGTATCACGAGCGCGAAGCGGAAATCGTGGCGCAGGCCGGACGCAAGGGCATGGTGACGATCGCCACAAACATGGCCGGCCGCGGCACCGACATTCTGCTCGGCGGCAATGCCGAATTCATGGCCAAGCAGGAATGCGTGAAGAAGGGCATCGCGCAGCCGATCCGCGCCGCGCAAGGCAAGATTCAAGCTGAAGTCGACGATCCCAACCGCACGGTTTGGTACTACGCGGGCAATGAATACGCGGCGCCGGCCGACCAGTGGAACGAGATTTTTGCGCGCTACAAGAACGACACCGATCGGGAACATCGCGAAGTGATCGAGGCCGGAGGGCTGCACATCTTCGGCACCGAACGGCACGAGGCGCGGCGCATTGATAATCAGCTACGCGGACGCGCCGGCCGCCAGGGCGACCCCGGCTCGTCGCGCTTCTATCTGTCGCTCGAAGACGACCTGATGCGGATCTTCGCCAAGGAGTGGGTTTCGACTCTGCTGCAACGGCTGGGGATGGAAGAAGGAGTTCCCATCGAATCGCGCATGATCACGCGCCGCATCGAAGCCGCGCAGAAAGCCGTCGAAGGCCAGAACTTCGAGGCCCGCAAACATCTGCTTGAGTATGACGACGTGATGAACAAGCAGCGCGAGGCGGTTTACGGGCTGCGCCGCCGTCTGCTGGAAGGCCTCGACCAGAAGGACCTCATCGTCGAAGATTATGTCTCCGGGATTCTCGGCGACATTTTGGACCGGCACTGTCCGCTGAAAGAGCACGTCGCCAACTGGGACCTGAAAGCCCTGAAAGACGCGATCTTCACCCGCTTTGGCGTTGATATTTACGCCGAGGGCCTCAAGCCCGAGCAGATGAATCGCCAGGAACTGGGCGACGCCATCTTTGAAAAACTGAAAGAACGCTATGACGCGAAAGAGAAGCTGATCGGCGCCGAGGCCATGCGCTATCACGAGCGCATGATCATGTTGAGCGTGATCGACACGCAGTGGAAAGACCACCTGCTCTCGATGGACCACCTGAAAGAAGGCATCGGGCTCCGCGGCTACGGACAGCATGATCCGCTGGTCGAATACAAGCGCGAGTCTTTCGACATGTTCGAAGAAATGATGCAGCGCTTTCAGGAAGAAACGGTCCGCTATTTGTACCTGATGCAGATCATGGAGCGTCCGCCGGACTTGGTGGCGCGGCCAGCAGGCGAAGGCAGTCCCAGCGAAACTTTCGCTCAAGGGCCGGACGCGGACGTGCCTTCAGTCATTAGCGGTGGCCGAGGCGGCAACGGGCGCCCGCCGCGCCAGGTCGCAACCTCGGTGGACGAAATCGAAGAAGCCTTCCAGCGCAAGAAAAAGCGGGAGCTGGAACAGGCGCGCATGGCCGGCTCCGGCGACATGCAAGTGCAGCAGGTGGTGCGCTCGGGGGCCAAGGTGGGGCGCAACGATCCTTGCCCTTGCGGCAGCGGCAAGAAATATAAGAAGTGCTGCGGCGCGAATTCGTAATTCCTTCCTGGTCCCTGCATGTCCGATATAATTCGCTTCATAGGATTGAGACACGACAGGCCGCGTCTCAGATTGCCGGCCACGTTGGCAGCCTGTGGTAAAAGTCGGAGAGTAGCGGACATACAACACTTTTCATGAATTGTCATCCCGAGCGAAGCGAGGGATCTGTAGTTTGCAGCGAAAATGCAGATCCCTCGCTTCGCTCGGGATGACAAAACTCGGTGAGTTAGGGTTGGAACGACGGGTTCCCACTTTCACCACGGCCACGTTGGGGACGAGGTTTCTAAATCCATTCAATAGGGAAAGGACGCACTTATGCCTCTCACAAGTATTGCCCTTATCCGCGGACGCCAGGTGCTTGACTCGCGGGGCAATCCGACGGTTGAAGCGGAAGTTTTTCTGGATGGCGGCGCCAGCGCGCGAGCCATTGTGCCGAGTGGCGCGTCCACCGGCGAGCATGAGGCCGTCGAATTGCGCGACGGCGACAAGACGAAGTTCCTCGGCAAGGGCGTTCTGCAGGCGGTCGCGAATGTCAATGGCGAGATTGCGGAAAATCTCGGCGGGGCGGACGCAGCCGACCAGGGCGCGCTCGACGCCCGTCTGATCGAACTCGATGGCACGCCCAACAAAGGGCGGCTGGGGGCGAACGCGATCCTGGCGGTTTCGATGGCGGCGGCCCGCGCCTCGGCAAGAGCATGTGAACTCCCGCTCTATCGCTATCTCGGCGGGGCCGCGGCGAACACGTTGCCGGTGCCGATGATGAACATCCTCAACGGCGGCGCGCACGCCGATAACAATGTCGATTTCCAGGAATTCATGGTGATGCCGGTGGGAGCGCCGTCGTTTTCCGAGGCGCTGCGCTGGGGCGTGGAAGTTTTTCATACACTCAAGGGCGTGCTGAAGAAGCGCGGATACAAAACTTCGGTCGGCGACGAGGGAGGCTTTGCTCCGTCGCTGAAATCGAACGTCGAGGCCATGGAAGTCGTGCTGGAAGCCATCCAGCAGGCGGGCTACAAACCGGGTGAGCAGATCGCGATTGCGCTCGATCCGGCGGCCAGCGAGTTTTATCAGGATGGCAAGTACGTGTTCAAGAAATCGGACAAGTCGGCAAAGAGTTCCGAGGAAATGGTGAAGCTATTGGGCAAAATGGGTGAAAGACTATCCCATCGTCTCGCTGGAAGACGGGCTCTCGGAAGACGACTGGGAAGGATGGGCGCTCCTGACCAAAGAACTCGGCGGCAAAATTCAGCTGGTGGGCGACGACATCTACGTCACCAACATCGAGATTTTCGCCAAGGGCATCGAGAAGGGAATTGCCAACTCGATCCTGATCAAGCTCAACCAGATCGGCACGGTCAGCGAGACGCTCGACGCCATCGACCTCGGCCGCCGCAACGGATACACGTCGGTGATCTCGCATCGCTCCGGCGAAACCGAAGACACGTTTATCGCCGATCTGGCCGTGGCGACCGGCGTGGGACAGATCAAGACCGGCTCGGCCTCGCGCACCGACAGAATTTCCAAATACAACCAGTTGCTGCGAATTGAAGAAGAGTTGGGCGTGGCGGCAAAGTTTCTGGGAGTGAAGGCGCTGAATTACAAGGGCTAATAGGCGTATTAGGATTGCGTACCCAACAGAGAAAATCAGTGACGCCCCATGTCGGCTGATCTATGCTTCACGGGAGGCAAAATGGGGAACTGGTCTAGAAGCGACATCTTAGCGATAGTGGGGGTGATCGTAAGTGTCGTGGCATTGCTAGGAATACGCGAGATCCATGACTTTGTTTTTGGTCCCGAGGATGAGAGCCGCACGATCAAGTTCTTTAGGCTGGTGTTGTTGCAACGAGAAAATGTCGTATTAACTGCAACGAGACTTTGTCACCCCCTTGTCGATTAAGTAACGGCCGCCAAAGCGGGGCGGCCGGAGAGGTTATAGATGCGGGGCATCGGGGTTTTTCGTTTCTGCGCGGTGGTGATGGGCGCAGGGCGTCGTTCGGCGTGTTCTTCAAGCGGCAAAGGCAAAGCGCACAGCAAAGTGTCTTCGCGATAGACGCGCAGCGTGCCGTCGAGCTGATGCGAGAGTTCGACGGTTTCTCCGGCGTAGCCGCGCTGGCCGGGCAAGGGCGGCAGGGCAATGGAGTGCGCGCCGAGAGTGACCGTGTGATCGGGGGCGACCACGCGCCGATAGCGCAAGCTGAGGCAGCGGGCGAGGTCGAAGCGGCGCGGCAGGGAGCGGAAGTCGCAGGCGGCGTCAGCGGCGGCGCGAGCGAAGCGCTGGTTGTAGTCGGCGCAGAAGCGGTCGAGCACGCGATTGGCCTGCTCCAACGTGGAGGCGCGGGCGAGGCGGAGTTCGCTGACCAAGCGGTCCTGAAAGGTGCGCCAGGCGCGCTCGATGCGGCCCTTGGCTTGGGGCGAACAGGCGGGGATTTGTTGGATGCCAAGTTCTTCGAGGGCGCGTCCGAGTTGGGTGGGAGATTGTTTTCCGGCGAGTTGTTCGGCAAGGGTCCAGTGCGGATCGTTGCGCTGAAAGATGCCGTGGCGGTCGCGGTAGAGGCTGAGCGGGACGCCGTGCGCGAGGATCATGGTGCGCAGCGAGAAGAGATAGCCGAGGGTATTTTCGGCTTCGCGTTGGAAGTGCGCGGCGAGGATCTTGCTGGTGGCATCGTCCTGAAAGCCCAGGAGGGTGAGCGCGGGGCCGCGGCTTTCGAGCCAGTCGTGGCGGCTGGCATCGGTGAGCGCCATCATGCCGAAACGCGGGCGGGGCGGGCGTCGAGAGCGGTATTGGCGCGGGCGGCGCTTTTGCGGAGAGGCCAGCTTGGCGGCGCGCAAGATGCGGCGCACGGTCTCGCGGCTGAGGGCGAGGTCCTCATCGTCGCGCAGTTTTTCCGCCAGATGGGAATCGTTGAACCCCCGGTATTTGCCGCGGGCCAAGTTCAGGATCAACTGCTTCTGGGGAAGTGAAACGGCCCAGGGCATGGAGCGTCCGCGATTGCCGTGCTGCACCCAGCCCACGGAATCGGGCCGATAGCGGCGCTTGAGGCGCTGCACCTGGCGTTCACTCAGTTGCAGCAGGCGGGAGGCTTCGCGTACGCTCAGCCTCCCGCCTGCTGCATTCTCAATCACTTTCACCCGTTGGAACTCTTTCTGACTCATCGTCACCATCCCTATAGGGTGACAAAGTCTGGTTGCAGTTAAGGGGTGACATTATCTTGGAGCATCTACACAAGTTCTTTAGGCTGGTTGCTGCGTTCCTAGTTGCGATGGTACTCTGGGTGGGGGCCTCGAACCTTCTCCATCGCCTTGTCACCTCAAGCGGCTCAGACCAACCGGTGGGTAACGAACCAAACACTCAACCAATAACAAAACCGGAACACGTTCGACCCACTCCACCGAAGCCACAGCCAGTCATCCCAATGCAGGGTGAGGCGGCCGCTGCATACGCCGACTTTTCCGGCGTCCCCATTCAGGCCAAGAACATGTCCGT
This sequence comes from uncultured Acidobacteriaceae bacterium, assembly GCA_963772155.1. GTDB lineage: Bacteria > Acidobacteriota > Terriglobia > Terriglobales > Acidobacteriaceae > Acidiflorens. The sequence continues at coordinate 113,932 of CAVYVX010000005.1, forward strand.
GACACCCGGCAGCAACTTCGTTTCTAACGCCAACCATCAGTTTGGAGGTAGCTGGCGGATTGCGGCTCAAGGAGGTGGGTTCAGCGCGGAATTAAACGTGCCAAGAGGCGGGAAATACGCGTTGGTGGTCGCCCATCTTAGTTCGCTGTGGGATTCGCCCTTTGGGGGTTGCCGTGGAAATGGGTATTCGCCCGTCACCATAACCCTGAATTCGGCAACTGTGGCTGGGGATTACGACGCGGCTGAGAACCACGGGGGAAGCCATGCGATGGTGACCGACCGATGGGTGATTAGTACGCATGCCGGTGAGAATGTCTTGCGTTGGACCCTAGGCACCGGTTGTACTCAGTACTGGATTCACCGGATCGAGCTGCAATGGGTTGGTGCCCCCTAGACTTAGGTTTGCTTCACAGTTGGCGAGAAATCGCCATTACACTCAAAACCCCCAACCCCGGCAGGCTCGCACCCCTGAGTCAATCTGCCCACTTGACTTAGCTAAGGACTTAGTCTATATTGAGAATGCTATGGAAGTCAATATCCACGAGGCCAAAACCCACCTCTCGCGACTGCTGGAGCGGGTTGCCATGGGTGAGGAGGTCATCATCGCCAAGGCAGGAACCCCCGTGGCCAAACTCGTGCCGGTAAAAAGTCGCCCGAAGAAGCGCGTCCTCGGATCGGCAAAAGGGGAGTTCACCGTGCCCGAGGATTTCAACGATCCGCTGCCCAAGGAGATCGAGGATCTCTTCTACGAATGAAGGCGCTTCTCGATACGCACACATTCTTGTGGGCAATCGCAGAGGAAGGAAAGCTCTCTCGCCGGGCTCAACAAATCTATACCGGTTCGAATGATCTCTGGTTAAGTGTCGCCAGCATGTGGGAAATTCTAATTAAGGTGCAAGCCGGCAAACTTCCTTTGCCCGAGCCCGCAGGACCTTATCTGGTCAAGAAGCTGGCCAAGGATCGGATCGAAGTTCTGCCCATCACTTTGAACCACGTTCTCAAAACTGAATCCTTGCCCCTCCACCACCGCGATCCTTTTGACCGCATACTGATCGCGCAGAGCATCGAACAGGGATGGCCGATCATCACGGCCGATCCCTGGTTCGCGCGCTATCCTGTCGATGTGATCTGGTAATCCACTCCGTGAGTGAAGAGCGAATAGCCAAAGGCTAAGAGCTAAGGAAACTCTGAATAAGTATCTCGTTGCCCCAAGAGCACTGTGAAGATGCGGCTTTTTCGCGGGCGAGGGCGTCCGCGCCACACTTGATCAGAGGCTCCCTAAAACCCCATTCGGTCATCCGCCGAAGGCCCGTAGGTCGCCGGCACGGGCTTATCATTCAGGCGCAGATAAACGCCGAGCTGTGCGCGATGATGGACGAGGTGATTGAGAAACATCTGGCGGTAGGCGAGGAAGCGCGAGCCTTCGAAGATGGGCTTGCCGTTAAAGCTGAGCTTCCAATTTTGTTTCCAGGCTTCGTCGGGCGTGCTTGCGAGGGCGGCGCGCACCTTGGCTGCGCCTTCATCGAAGGCCCGTAACAATTGAGCCACGGATTCAAAGGGCAGAGGTTTGTAGTTGCTTTTCCCGAAATCAAGTTCGGGAGCGGTGAGCACCGACAGTCCAAAGCCGGGCAATTCCGCGACGTGCGGCGCGAGCTTGCCGAGCGGCATGGATTTGGCGTGGGGCGCGAAGTCTTTCTTGTCTGCGGGAACGCGTTCCAGCGCCACCCGGGTCTTCTTAATTTCTTCATCGAATTCGGTCAGAAGCAGTTCACTGATGGGCATGTTTATCCTCCGCGATAGTATATGATGCCGAATTGGCGGTTGCGATTCAATCTCCGCTCTTTGCTCGATCCGTTCTTTGTCGATCCGTGCCTGATTTGAAAAGCTGCTGGCCCCCCTATAGATTCATCTTTTACCCATTTTCCCCCGTGTCGGAGCCTGCCCTGAGCGTAGCCGAAGGGTGGTGGATTTTTCTCGAAAGCCATAAGCTAAAAGCCAGAAGCTAGAAGCTAGAAGCTAGAAGCTAGGAGCTAGAAGCGAAAAGCGAATTTATGCCTCGTCCGAAACCTCTCGTTCTTATCATTCTCGACGGCTGGGGATACAGCGCCGAAACCAAGGGCAACGCCATCGCGCTGGCGCGCAAGCCGACGTACGACCGGCTGCTGCGCGAGTATCCCAACACGCTGATCCGCACCAGCGGCCCGGCTGTCGGGCTGCCGGAAGGGCAGATGGGCAACAGCGAAGTCGGCCACCTGAATATCGGCGCGGGGCGCATCGTGCACATGGACATCACGCGGATCGACCTGATGGTCCTGAACGGCGAATTCTTTTCGCATCCCGTGCTGGTCGAAGCGATGAAGCATGTCCGCGCCAGCGGGCGCAAACTGCACCTGTTCGGCCTGCTCTCCGATGGCGGCGTGCACTCGCGGCAGGAGCATCTCTATGCGCTGCTGAAAATGGCCAGGCAGCAGGGAGTGGACCGCGTCTTTGTGCACGCCTTCATGGATGGCCGCGACACGCCGCCCACCAACGGCGCCGGTTATCTCGAACAACTACAGCGGAAGATGCGCGAGTACAACTGCGGCCAGATCGCGACCGTCAACGGGCGCTATTACGCCATGGACCGCGACCGGCGCTGGGAGCGCGTGGCCAAGGCCTACAGCGCCATGGTCGAGGGCAAAGGCGAGGGCGGAACGCACGCCGACGCCGTGCAGGGGATGAAAGAGTCCTACAACAAAGGCGTGACCGACGAGTTCGTGCTGCCCTTCGTTTGCACGGATAAAGATGGCCGCGGCGAGCCGCTGGCGAAGATTGGCGACGACGATTCCTGCATCTGCTTCAATTTTCGCGCCGACCGCGTGCGCGAGATCACGCGCGCTCTCTGCCGCAACAGCGGGCTCAACGAGAAGGGCGGAAGCGATTTGCCGGGAGCGGCCGAACTCGACGCGGCCATCGCGCGCGACCGCGCGCCGAAGAACCTGAAGTACGTCTGCATGACGCAGTACGACAAGAATTTCAATTTGCCGGTGGTGATTCCGCCGGAGTCGCTGGCGAACATACTCGCGAACGTGATGGCCAGGCTGAAGATGCGCAATCTGCGCGTGGCCGAGACGGAGAAGTACGCGCACGTCACTTACTTTTTCAATGGCGGCGTGGAACAGCCTTTCCCGGGAGAAGAACGCGTGCTGGTGCAGTCGCCAAAGGTCGCGACTTACGATCTCAAGCCGGAGATGAGCGCCGCCGGAGTTGCCGAGGCCGTCGTCAAAGCCGTGAACGGCGGCACGTTCGACGTGATCATCGCCAACTTCGCCAATGCCGATATGGTCGGGCACTCGGGTAAGATCGAGCCGACGATCAAGGCGATCGAGGCGGTCGATGCCTGCCTCGGCGAGATCGAAAAAGCTGTGCGCGCCAAGGGCGGAGCCATGCTGATTACCGCCGACCACGGCAACGCCGAAATGATGATCGACCCCGTAACCGGCGGTCCGCATACGGCGCACACGACGAACCCCGTGCCTTTTATCGTGGTGGCGGAGGACGCGAAGCAGTACACTCTGAAGCCGAACGGCTCGCTGCGCGATATTTCGCCGACGATACTGGGCATGCTCGGGATTACCGAGCCGAAGGAAATGACCGGGAGCGATCTGCGCGTGAAGCGAAAGGCTATGAGAATCCGCGATGTCAGCGTAATAGCACGAAAGACGCACACTTTCCTCTGATGTGTCTCTCGATGCCCTCCGATGGTAACGGATTTCGATCGCCCATCCGAAGCTGCTCGATCTTCGTTCAGCCATCTCTTTGACCTGTGGAACGCTGTCCGGCGTGGTTCCCGGAGCGATTGCGGCGCGAGTTTCCGCACCTCGAAGTCGTTCATCTTCTCGACTCCAAGCGGATGGATGAAGAGATCGTCGATGCGGAAATCGTCATCTCCTGGTCGGTTCGTCCGGAGCAGATTGCGGCGGCAAAGAAGCTGCGATGGATACACTCTCCGGCGGCCGCGGTCCATCAGCTGATATTTCCCGAACTCGTCAACAGCGACATCGTTCTCACCAACGCGCGCGAAGTGCACGGGCCGGTGGTGGCGGAGCACGTCATTGCGCTCATCTTTGCGCTGGCCAAGAAAATTCCGGGCTCGGTGCGCTTGCAGGAGAAGCACGTTTGGGGGCAGCAGATCCTGTGGGACGAACTGCCGCGCATCCGGGAAGTTGCGGGCGCGACCGTCGGCATGGTGGGCCTCGGCAGCATCGGGCGCGCGGTTGCCAAGAGCGCGAAGGCCCTGGGCATGAGGGTGATCGCCGTGCGCGAGCATCCGGAGAAGGGAAGCGAAGGCGCGGACGCCGTCTTCGCTCCGGCGCAGATCGACGAAGTCTTTCGCCAAGCGGATTACATCGTGCTGGCAGCGCCGGTGACGGCGAGCACGAAGGCAATTGCGAACGCCGAACGCCTGGCGCTCATGAAGCCGGATGCTTGCCTGATCAACGTGGGCCGCGGGGCGCTGGTGGATGAAGTCCGCGCTCGCCGCCGCTCTGCGCGAAAAAAAGATTGGCGGCGCTGCGCTCGACGTGTTTCCGAAAGAGCCGCTGGCTGCCGACTCTCCGCTGTGGGACATGCCCAATCTGCTGATTACTCCGCACACCGCCGCGCTGACCGACAAGTTATGGGAGCGGCATTACGCGCTGTTCTCGGAAAATCTGCGGCGCTATCTGAATGGCGAGCCGCTGCTGGCGGTGGTGGATAAGCGAAAGGGATACTGAGTTTGACATCATGGAGCGCCGAAGGCGTCCTACGCACCGGCGTACCGGCAGATGCAGCCTTGCTGACGGTCAGGTGACGCCCGTCTCTGCGCATCGTTTACGGTGAAGAGTTCTTTACCGCGTATCCACTCCAAACCCCAAAATCGCGTTGACTTCGACCGGCTCATTTCCGCGAAATGCGGGACGGAATTTCCAGCTGTGCAGAGCCACCAGAATCTTTGAAGTGGTTTCGGCGGCGCCGGGTTCGAGCACTTTCAGGTCTTTGAGATCTCCGGAGCGGTCGAGGATGCAGGCGATGACCACGCGCGTGGGGCGAAGGCCTTCGGGCAGATCTTTGCGCATGGCTTCGGGGGCGCTGAATTTTTCCGAAGAAGGATGCGCTGCCGACGCGGCGTCGGCGTACTGCATCACCGCCGTGCCGAGCGAGGTTTCGATGTAGATGGAGTAATTGCGGTCGCCTTTCAGAACGTCGTAGTAACCGAACACGCCGCCGGAGCGCGGGGTCGCTTCGATCGTAACTCCCGATCCTTTGTGAGCGCTGGTGGAAGAACGTCCGGGGCCGCTACGATGGAGCGTCGCCGCCGGGAGCGCCGAAACTGGGCAGCTGTGATGGTGGTGGTGCCGCCCTGCACGGATACTCCGGGTACGGCGGGCGTGCCGCTGGTGCCGCTGCCCGCGCCGCCGGGGCCGGGATACGGCGAAATTCCGCCGCGCGCGTTGGGATCGGAGCCGCGTCCCGCGCCTTCTCTGCCCGCGCCTGAACCTTCTCCTTGCAACCCGCTGCCGGGGCCATTGCCTTTGCCGATGCCCGCTCCGCCACCGCTGCCGCCGAGTCCGCTTTTGGCCGTGCCGCTGGGCGACATGGCGAGAGCGCCACCGCCGGTCGGGTTCGGCAATCCAGCTTTTGTTCCCGGCTGGCTGGAGACGACGACTCCGGAGCCGGCAGCGTTTCCTCCGGCGTTACGTCGGTGGAGCTACGGAAGAACCCAGGTCGAGCGGACCGCCGGCTCCGGTTCCCTTGTTGCCGCGTCCGCTGCCAGAGAGGGCTTTGCCGCCGCCGAGGCCCGGCGGAGGCGGCACGACGCTCGAGGCGAGCCGAGGAGCGGTTGCCGCTTGGCAGCGCCTCTCTGAGAGCCGGTCCATCGATGCTGGCGGGAGGTGGCACAACCTGAGGCGTAAGTGTGCCAGCGCCGTTCTTGCGAGCGACCTCGCCGGATGCGGTGGGCGGCGGAGGAACGGGCTTGGTGCGCAAGTCGCCGGTGGCGGAACTTCCCCAGCTATTGAGATCGCGGCTGACCTCGGACGGCGGAGGCGCAACGACGGCGGGCGCTGGCAGCGTCAGCTTGGCGATGGACGACACGTCGCGCTGGGGCGCGGAAACCGGCGGCGCAACCACGTCGACGGTTTGCGTCAGCGGCACGCGGGAACTGGCCAGGTCGCGCTGCGTGTCGCGCGGAGCGGGCGCGACGACGGCCGGCGCGAGCGGATCGGCGTTCCGCATCTTGTCGCGCGAGACATTATCGCGTGAGACATCGGGCGCGGGCGGGACGATGTTGGCCGGCAGGAAGGTTTGCAGGTGCGGCTGTGCCGATGAACTTAATTCCGGCGAGGGCGGCAACCGCGCTCATCGCGGGCAGAATTGGCGCGGTGAGAGAAGAACGCAAGCCTTCGGCGGGAGGCGGTCCGGGATTCGATTTGAAGGCGAGCAGATTGGCGACGGCGGAATCGGAATGCGGCAGATTGAGTTTGGGAGCGTCCACAACCTTCTCGCGGGCGCTGTCGCCGCGCGCCACGCGGATGGTCTGGGTGCGGTGGTGGGCTTGCTGGCCGCCGGCGCGTCCGGACTTGCCGGACTCGCGCTCCGCCGCGGTCTTCGGTTTGCGGCAGCTCGTCGCCGGAGTAATAGATGACGTCCCATTGCAGACGAGTGGGAGGAGCGGGGATCTCGAAGGCTCTCAAAGTGTTCGGGGAGCACGATGACCGCGAGCAGCAGGAGGCACTCCATCAGCCAGCAGACGAGCATGCCGCGAATACGGGAACATGCCCACGGGCGCTTCTCCGGCCAATGCTTTGGGAGAGCGGGCGAGCGCGGGGCGTAGAGCGGACTTGAACTCTTCCCACGGGACGACCATTCCACCAGCAGGCGCGGCGGCTCGGGCCACTGGTCCTTTGGCCGACGATCGGCGCTTTCGGGAATGGTGGCAACTTCGGCACATTATTTCAGACTACGTTTTCTGGGGGACTGGTACTAGTGTAGCGTGCCAGAAGGATTCTCTGATTATCGCGGTGACTTCAGTGTTTTTTGTGCCTTTTTTCTCTCGGACACTTGGTGCATGCTCGGATGCTTCTCGAGACGTCGAAGCGATGTGTTTACCAGTTAGTACCCCCACCCCCCCTTCTCCCGGTCTATTGGAATCATTGACTTAGAGAGAAATTCCTGCCAGGTCTTTAAGGAATAAGGACTTAGAGGTAAAGTATTCCGGAATAAGGAGTTAACTATGTTTGCTGGCAATTCGACCCGTCGTCGGTGGCGCCCTCCACGGGAAATCAATCACTTAGCGGGGGCTTTTCGTGCGAGTTGCCGGTTCGCTTGCAAAGTCTTGAAAGAAATGGGGTTATTCTCAAGATGGCGGATAAACGGGTCGGAGAGGTGGGCCACTGAAACAATGAACGATTACAGGTCGGATTAGTTGTCAAGGAGCAGGTGGTGCCGAGGCAACGCTTCGTTTGCTATGAATCTATTTTAGCAGGTGAGTCAAGGGCTTTTTTCATCGGTATTCCACTGGTAAAGTCAAAATCCCTGCCCTGTCGCAGAAAACGCGACAAGGGCAGGGCACCCGCGGGAGTTAAGATGAGGGAAAGGGTGGGCCAGCCCCCTACGCTCAGAGTTTGTGACTTTATTGACTTTTTGCCATTTTTGGGCACTTAAGTCTTTTTCTTTCAACAACGCTCTTCGAGAGAAATCAAAAAAATCACAGCCTCTCAGGGCAGGCTCTTCGACTCCGCAGGCCGATCCGCTTCGCGCCGCTGCCGATAGGGTTTCCGCCGCCTCACGCCATCGCAAACTGCGCGCCTGCACCCGCTCCATCACTTCCACCCGGCTCAACTCTTTCCCGCTCAATCCCGTCCTCCCCAATCTCTGTCCCTCCTCGTCGAAGGAACTCTAAAAGGGGACACTTCTATTGTGGTTTCACGGGGACACTCTTAATGTGGTTCAACAGGAGATTCATTCCAGAATCATCAGCCGAGCTGCTGGGGTTCTGCCAACGTTCCCTGCGTCGTACCCATCGATAAGAGCGGAGGCTCTGTCAAGCACCGTTGCTGCCGAGATCGCGCCGTGTTCGGCAAATGCGTAAGGCAGAGAGCGGCGCACCGGCGTCCCACCCAAGACACCCTGTACCCAGATAGGGCAGAAGCATTCCCCATACCATCTTGAACGGTGTTTGCATGACGCACGATGCCTTCGCTACGCCGTGAGCACGGCAAAAGCGTGGTACAAACAAAGGATGGAAGCGAGCAAGAGTTATAAGTCTCTTGCTTTCAATTCATGGCGACCCCGGAGGGAGTCGAACCCCCAACCCTCAGATCCGAAGTCTGATGCTCTATCCAATTGAGCTACGGGGCCGTCCGCCGGAAGTCACGCCGCGGTGGACCGGCGGACTTCATTCTACACTGCGGGCAGCCTGCGCATCATCATTGCCGACGTAAATTCGCGTTGCGTTGTAACATCGAATCGCATGGCCTTCGTCCCCAATCCGCTCACCCAAACCAGTTCTCGCCTGCTTGAGTTCGAGGCTTTGCGCGACTTGCTCGCCGGTTACGCCTCTTCGCCGCTGGGCCAGCGCCGCATCGCGGAGCTTCTGCCTTCGCTCGATCGCGCGTGGATTGAAACCCAGCACCAGCTCACCACGGAAATCCGCGAGTATCGCCGGGTTGGCGGAGGATTCGAATTCGCCGGGCTGCCCGAAGTCCAAAAGCCGATCGAGAAATCGCGCATCGGCGGGGCCGCTCTTGAGACCACCGAGATCCGCGACGTTGTGCTGGTCGCCGACCGCGCAGCCGAGTGGCGCGAAATCGTGCGTCAACCTCCCGCCGCCATGCGCTCCGAGTGGACCGCCGTGGCCGCGCTTTCCGCTGGCATTCAGGATTTCACCGGCTTCCTGCGCGTGTTCCGCAACAAAATTCTGCCCGACGGCACGCTCGACGATCGCGCCTCGCCCGAGCTGGGCCGCATCCGCCGCGAGATCGAGCGGCAGAAGCGCCAGATACAGGAATCGTTGCGCGGCTATCTGCGGAAACTCGCCGAAGGCGGCGCCGTGCAAGACGAACTGATCACCATCCGCGGCGAGCGTTTCGTGATTCCGGTGAAAGTCGAACAGAAACGCCGCGTGCAGGGCGTGGTGCACGGCGCCAGTTCCAGCGGACAGACCGTCTTTGTCGAGCCGCTGGAAACCATAGAGCAAAACAACGAACTGGTGCGCCTGCTGGATGAAGAACAAGCCGAGATTCATCGCGTCCTGCTGGAGATGACGCGCCAAATCGGAGAGAACGCCGACGCGATCCTAACCGCCGCCGACATCCTGGCCGATCTCGAACTTCAGTTCGCCAAAGCGCGCTTCGCCGAAGACTACAACTGCGTAATGGTGAGCTTGAGTGGGGTCATGTGGGGACGGGGCTCTCGCGAGCCTGTCCTGAGCGAAGTCGAAGGTCCGAGCCGAGCGAAGCTCGCCTGCTTCTCCATCGCGCCCGCCATCCTCTGCTGGAGCGCAACCTAAAGCTGAAGGACGCGAAGATTGTCCCCATCACCATCGAGCTCGAAGGCGACCATCGCCAGCTCGTCATAACCGGCCCCAACACCGGCGGCAAAACCGTCTCCCTGAAAACGCTGGGGCTGCTCGCGCTGATGGCGCAGTCTGGTATCCCCGTGCCCGCGGACCGCGCCGACATGCCCGTCTTCGACGCCGTTCTCGCCGACATTGGCGATTATCAATCGATCGAGCAGAATCTCTCGACGTTTTCCGCGCACGTCACGAACATCGATTTCATCTCGCGCACGGCGACCGCGAATTCGCTGGTGCTGCTCGACGAACTCGGCTCCGCCACCGATCCCGAAGAAGGCGCCGCGCTGGCGGTTGCCATCGCCGAGCACTTTCGCCAAGCCGGATGCATGATCGCGATCGCGACGCACCACACTTCGCTCAAGGTTTATGGCGCGAATACGGCGGGAGTGGTCAACGCCTCGGTCGGCTTCGACGAAGCCACGCTGCAACCGACTTACGAACTGAAAACCGGCGTGCCCGGAGCGTCCGCCGGAATCAACATCGCGCAACGCCTCGGGTTAAATCCGGCCATCATCGCGTCGGCGCGCTCGCGCCTGGGCTCGCAAACGCAGGATGTAGCGCGCTTCCTAGACCGCCTGCACGCCGGCCTGCGCGAAGTTGAAAGCGAGCGCATTGCGAATGCAAGCCCGCGAGCAGGAACTCGAACGCGAGAAGTCGCGCCTCGCCAACGAGGGCCGCAAGGAACAGCAGGCCAAAATTCGCGAGATGGAGACGAAGCTCGAAGCCCTCTTCCGCGACTTCGAATACCACGCGCGCGAAGCCGTGAATGCCGTACAAGACCGCGCCGCGCAGCAGAAACTCTCGAAAGACGCCGAACGCCGCATCGCCAAAATGCGCCGCGAGTTTCGCGAGCAGTTCGACGCAACGGTAGTGGCGCACTCGCACCGGCGCCGACCGTGGAGACCCCAACGCCCAGCCCAGCCTGGTCAAGCACGTCAGCGAAGGCGACACGGTAAAACTAAAATCCATGGGCCGAGCCGCCGTAGTCAAAAAGAAAATTGGCGACCATCATTTCGATGTCGAGATCGGCTCGATGAAGATGCGCATCGCCCGCGAAGATATCGCCGAAGTGCTGGCCAGCGCACAAGGATCAGGCAAAGCGCAGCCGCAGCCGTCGCCGGTCGAGGCCGCGCGCTCCCGCGGCATAACCGTCAAGCTCGAAAACGAATCGAGCCGCTTCAACACGCCCAGCGAAATCAACGTAATCGGCCGCACCGTGGACGAAGCCACCGCCGAAGTGGAGAAGTTCGTAGACCGCGCCTTCCTGGCCGGAATGCAGCGCGTCCGCATAGTCCACGGCAGCGGCATGGGCATCCTCAGAAAAGCCCTCCGCCAGTATTTAAAAAAGCACCCGCACGTGGAATCGGTAACCGAACCGCCAATCAACGAAGGTGGTGGCGGAGCCACGGTGGTGGAATTAAGGGTGTAGAGCGTTTTCACAGTTGGTGTGACCCAGGCCATTGGTTGCTTGGGGTACCCCCCTACCCTACCTTGCTAAAGTCTTCATCTTAAAAGAGTTATAGATAAAGTCTTCAAAATAAAGGAGTTGCTTGACGAACGTTAAAAACTTGGTCTTTAGAATCAAGGAGTTGCCGTACGGTGAGGGATGCCTACCCCCAACTATCCCGCTAAAATCTTAATCTCAAAGGAGTTAAAGGTAAAGTCTTCAAAATAAGGGAGTTGTTTACGACTGCCGAAGCCTGTAGCTGCGTATGCCACGGTAAAAGTTTATCAGTTGGTGCCCCCACCCCCCTCCCACTTGGTCTATTGGAATCATGGAGTTAGCGAATAATTCCTGGCAAAATCTTGAGCGGAAAGGAGTTAGAGGTAAAATCTTGAAAGAATTGGAGTTAACGTCCCTAAAATGGCTGTTTTCGAGGGTTTGTCTACAAAATATTCAAGACAAACGACTTATATGTAAAGTATTACAGAGTAAGGAGTTATCTACTATCACTCACTAATGCGTGTTTCAAAATGCCTCTCAGGTCGGGCGGCGCATCCCTCAGGGGCTAAAGCCCACATTTTTCCAGACCCTAAGCGGCACAAGTGAACTTGTGCCCTTCCCAAAACCCGTCTGAATCGGAGTATTTCCGCAGTCTGCCAGGCCAACTGACGCCGATCAAATTGTCAAAGAACGAATCTTGCCCGGCAAATCTCTGTTTGCTCTGAGTCTATTTTATCAGAGGGTGTCAAGGTCATTCCAAGGGTTGCCTTGCGTTTGTCATTACCGCTGTTACTAGCACTCCCAGTAAAGCCTTGACGCCCAGACCAACGGGGAAGAGAATTGGCCTGAGTTTTTTACCGGCTCTATTTGTATCTGTACACTTCCCCTTGCAAACGGAATAAGTCGACGCGTCGGCGCGCGCGATAGCCTTTGGGGCGTGCGTCGCGATAGTTATCCCCAGAAACAGCGACGCAAGACCAACCGAACTGAGGGCCACAGGAAAGAACAAATAAATAGGGAGAAAACCATGCATTCATCAAAAGCGAACCAAAGAACGAAAGGCGGTGGGAACAATTCCGCTGCCGGGCCGAGATTGGGCGCGGTGAAATTGGCGGCCGCAGCGATGCACGGCGCTTTGATACTGGCAGTGCTTTCTACATTGCTGATCGTTGGCGCTCGGCCAGCGCTGGCCCAAACGGAGAAGGTGCTCTATAGCTTCGGAAGCCAGTCCGGGGACGGCACCTATCCCCCTGCAGGGTTGGTCTTCGACAAGAAGGGCAATCTATATGGCACGACTAACGAAGGCGGAGCGTATCCCAATTCCTGTGCGGGCTATGGCTGCGGAACGGTGTTCGAGATCACCAAGGCGGGCAAAGAGAAAGTGCTCCACAGCTTCCCAAGTTACTCCGGGGACGGCGTCTTTCCCATTACGGGCCTGGTCTTCGACAAGGAGGGCAACCTCTATGGCACGACCGCCTCTGGCGGCGCGTACGACTATGGCACGGTGTTCGAGATCACCTCGGACGGCACGGAGAAGGTGCTCTACAGCTTCGGAAGTCAGTCCGGGGATGGCTCAGAACCCGCCGCTGGCTTTGGTCTTCGACAAGGAGGACAACCTCTATGGTACGACCGCCCAGGGCGGCGCGTACAGCGTCGGCACGGTGTTCGAGTTGACCGCGGCCGGCACGGAGAAGGTACTCTACAGCTTCGGAGATCAGTCCGGGGACGGCTCCTATCCCCAAGCGGGCTTGATCTTCGACAAGAAGGGCAACCTCTATGGCACGACCTCGGAAGGCGGCGCGTACAGCAATGAAGAATACTGTAGCACTGGCTGCGGCACAGTGTTCGAGTTGACCGCGGCCGGGACGGAGAAGGTGCTCTACAACTTCGGTGGTCATTCCGGGGACGGCACCTGGCCCTCTGCGGCTTTGGTCTTCGACAAGAAGGGCAACCTCTATAGCACGACCGAGAATGGCGGCGAGTACGGCGGCGAGGACGGCGGTTACGGCACGGTGTTCGAGATCACCGCGGCCGGCAAGGAGAAGGTGCTCCACAGCTTCGGAAGCCACTCCGGGGACGGCATCTGGCCCTATGCGGGCCTGGTCTTCGGCAAGAAAGACAACCTCTATGGGACGACCCACAATGGCGGCGCGAACAGCTATGGCACGGTATTCGAGATGACCACGGCCGGCACTGAGAAGGTGCTCCACAGCTTCGGAAGCCACTCCGGGGACGGCGTCTGGCCCGACGCGGGCTTGGTCTTCTACAAGGAGGGCAACCTCTATGGCACGACCCACAATGGCGGCAAATACAACAACGGCACGGTGTTTGAAGTGACGCCGTAGGAAGACAGAAGGCAAAAGTTAAGATTGGGGGCTGACCCACCCTTAAAGAGTGTGAGTGAGAATTCGGTCGTCCCTCCGGGACTTGCATCCTATTCCCCACTTTCCCCAGCGCTGAAGCGCTGGGCTAAAGCATTTTCACCGATAGTGTAAGGCAAGGCATCTTCACGGTTGCTGTTGGCCTTGTCGTCGACAATCCCTCAGGGGCTAAAGCCCGCATTTCTGGCGGCCGTTAGCGGCACGGCTAAAGCTGTGCCCTTCCCGATTCCGGCTGTGGCTTACAGCAACTCTGAAAATGCTCTAAGTTTGGCCGCCCCTCTGGGGCTGGATTCTTCTGACGGCTGAGAGCTGACGGCTGACGGCTGATAGCTGATGACTGACAGCTTTCTACTCCACCGTTACCGACTTGGCCAGATTGCGCGGCTGGTCCACGTCGCAGCCGCGGCGGACGGCGATGTGATAGGCGAGCAGTTGCAGCGGGACGATCTCGAGAATCGCCGACAATTCATCCGGGGCTGGGGGAACGAAGAGGACATGATCGGCCTCTTCGGCGATTTCTTTGTCGCCGGTGGTGGCGAGCGCGATGACGATTCCGGAGCGGGCTTTCACCTCTTTCAGGTTTGACATCGTTTTCTCGTAGCGGACCATGGACTGCGGGCTGGTCACATCGCGGGTGGCGATGATGACCACGGGCAGATTCTCGTCGATCAGCGCATTGGGGCCGTGCTTCATCTCGCCCGCCGGATAACCTTCGGCGTGGATGTAGGAAATTTCCTTGAGCTTGAGCGCGCCTTCGAGCGCGATGGGATAGTGAATGCCGCGTCCAAGGAAAAGGAAGTCCTGGGCGCGGATATAAGTCTTTGCCAGCTCGTCGCAAGCCTCGTCTTGCTTGAGAATCTGCTCCAGTTTGCCGGGGATGCGCATGAGCTCCTGCACGGCGGCCTTGGCCTGTTCGGGTGTCAAGGCGCCGCGCACCTGCGCCAGATAGAGGGCGAATAGATAAAGAGCGGTAAGTTGTCCGGTGAAAGCCTTGGTCGAAGCCACGCCAATTTCCGGGCCGGCGTGGGTATAGATGGTTCCCACGGCCTCGCGCGTGACCATGGAGCCGACAACGTTGCAGATGGCGAGCGTCTTCGAGCCTTTGGCCTTGGCTTCGCGCTGGGCGGCGATGGTATCGGCGGTTTCGCCGGATTGCGAAATCAACAGCGTCATCATGTCGGGCCCGAGGATGGGATCGCGATAGCGCCATTCGCTGGCGTAATCTACTTCGACGGGAACGCGGGCCAGGTTTTCGATCATGAACTTGCCGGCCAGTCCGGCGTGCCAACTGGTGCCGCAGGCGGCGATATTGATTTTTTTCAGCGCCCGGAACTCGGCTTCGCCGACCTGCATCTCGTCGAGGAAGATGGCGCCGGTATCCTGCGAGACGCGGCCCAGGGTGGTGTCGCGGACGGTGCGCGGCTGCTCATAAACTTCCTTGAGCATGAAATGCTTGAAGCCGCCCTTCTCGGCCATGATCGGGATCCCAGGTGATGCGCTGCGCCTTGCGCTCCAGCGGATTGCCGTCGAAATCGGTGACGCGCACGCCTTCCCGCGTGAGCACGGCCAGGTCGCCATCGGCCAAAAAGAAAAGGTCGCGGGTGTGATCGAGGAGCGCGGGCACGTCGCTGGCGACAAAGTATTCGTCTTTTTCCTTGCCGAGGCCGATGACGACGGGGGGACCATTGCGCGCGGCGACGATCTTGTTCGGTTCGTCAACCGCGATCACCACCAGCGCGAACACGCCGGTGAGTTCCTTGACGGCCTGGCGCACCGCTTCTTCCAGGGCCGGACGGCGGCCTTTTCCAGCCTGGCCGTCTCCCGTTTGCAGATAATGCTTCTCGATCAAGTGGGCGATGATTTCCGTATCGGTTTCGGTAGTGAACTTGTGGCCTTCGGCGATCAGCTTCTTCTTGAGCGAGAGATAGTTCTCGACAATGCCGTTATGCACGACAACGATTCGGCCCGTGCAGTCGCGATGGGGATGGGCGTTTTCTTCGGTGGGGCGGCCATGCGTGGCCCAGCGGGTGTGTCCGATGCCATAGGCGCCGTCGAGCGGATGGAGGCGGACCGCTTCTTCGAGGTTGCGCAGCTTGCCCTGGGCGCGCCGGATCTGCAGGCCTTCGGCGCCTCCGGCAACGGCGATTCCGGCGGAGTCATAGCCGCGATACTCCAGCCTTCTCAGACCCTCAATGATGACCGGAACGACTTGCTTCTTGCCCACATATCCCACGATGCCGCACATGGCTCGGCTCCTTAGAATGTATCGGCGGGGGACCGGTGGCAGCCCCTAAAGGGGCGTGCGATTTCGAAGAACTTTCGGCATCGCTAAAGCGATGCCCTGATACGAACCAACCTGCTCATGCGATTCTGGAGACGGGGCAAGCCCCATCTCTACACGTCTTCGAGGGAGAAACGAAACTCTTCAATGACCGGGTTGGTCAGGACTTCGCGCGCGATGCGCTCCACTTCGGCTTGCGCTTCGTCCTTCGACATGCCGCCGTTGAGAGTGATTTCGAAATACTTCCCTTGCCGCACATCCTGCAAACCCCGGTAGCCGATTTTCTTAAGCGCGCCGTGGATGGTCTTGCCCTGCGGATCCAGAACGCTCTTCTTCAACGACACGTAAACGTAGGCTTTCATCGACCCGTCGATTATACGTCAGGCGGCGGCGAAGCGGACCGTGGTTTTCGTTATAGGGGGTATCTTGCCTGACGATTCCCGGTAGAGGCGCGGCTTGCCGCGTCTCTGGTTGCGCCGAAAGGAGACGGGGCAAGCCCCGTCTCCGCATTAGAGCGTTTTCACAGTTGGTGTAACCCTGGCCATTAGTTGCTTGAACAGCCACACCAACTGTGAAATCGTTCTAAAAAACGCCCAGCGCCCGCGGTATCAGGAATTCTCGGGCCTCCCAGCCTCTTGCTGAATGCGCTGCCAGGCGCGCTCCACATGGCGGGCCTGCGTGTTCGTCTGTCCCACGCAAAGTCGAAGTGTGAGTTTCCCATCGAGCTTCGTATGCGTGAGGTACAGATCGCCGCTCTTATTCAGCCGCTCCATCAGAAGTCGATTGGCCTCGTCTCCCGCGCGCAGCCGGAAGCAAACCAGGTTAAGCCGGACGGGCGCGGCCAGTTCGAAGCGCGAATCGCCGCGCACCCATGCGGCGAATTGCTGGGCCAGCCGCACATGCTCGCGAATGTGGTGCTGCAAGCCCTCGACGCCGTAATAGCGCAAAACGAACCACAGCTTGAGCGAGCGAAAGCGGCGTCCGAGTTGGATGTGCCAGTCGCGGTAGTCTATGACCGCGCCGGATTCCGTGGCTTGGTTGCGCAAGTACTCCGGCAGAATCGAGAGCGTTTGGATCAGGTGCTTCCGCTCGGCCACGTAGAAGCAGTTGCAATCGAAGTTGGTAAACATCCATTTGTGCGGATTGAAGCAGTAGCTGTCGGCGAATTCGACGCCATCGTGAATGAAGCGGAATTCCGGGCACAGCGCGGCCGTGCCGCTCATGGCGGCGTCCACATGCAGCCAGAGATTGCGCTGGCGGCAGATGGCGGCAATTTCGCGGACGGGATCGATCGCGCAAGAAGATGTCGTCCCCACCGTCGCGCAGACGAAGCAAGGAACGAGCCCAGCCTCGAGGTCGCGCTCGATCTGGCGCGCCAGCGCTTCCGCGCGCATGGCGAAATTCTCGTCCACTTCGATCTGGCGCAGGTTGTCCGACCCCATGCCCGCGATCTTCATCGCCTTTTCGACGGACGAATGGGTTTGCGTGGAGCAGTACGCGACCAGGCGTCCGTCGCAGCCCTGGCGATTGCTGGCGAACTGGGTCGCACGCTCGCGCGCGGCCAGCAGAGCGCAAAGCGAGGCGCTGGACGCGGTGTCTTGAATCACCCCGCCTCCGCTGCTTGTGGAAAGAAATTTCTCCGGCAGCCCCAGCATCGGCACCAGCCAATCGAGCACATGCGTTTCCAGTTCGGTACATGCCGGACTGGTGGACCAGAGCATGCCTTGCACGCCCAGTCCCGAAGAAAGCAGATCGCCGAGAATCGCCGGTCCCGAGGCGTTCGCCGGAAAGTAAGCGTAGAAATTCGGCGACTGCCAGTGCGTAATGCCGGGAAGAATGACGCGCTCGATGTCGCCTAAAATCCGCTCGAACGCCTCACCCTGCAGCGGCGCGTTGGCGGGCAGTTTCGCGCGAATTTCTCCCGGCTGCGCGCGCGACAACACCGGGTAGCTTTCAATGCGGGAATGGTAGTCGGCGATCCAGTCCACGACGGCGTGGCCCTGGCGGCGAAACTCCTCGGGAGACATGTGGAACGATTTAGTTTCAGACATGGAATTTGTAATGGGTGATTTGTAATTGGCAATTTGAAACCCGCCGCCCTTAAATTGCAAATTACAAATCGCCAATTAGTGTGACACGGAAGAATCGTTTCGCCAGGCCGCAACAGGCGGGATGGGTGTATGATGGTGCCGTTTTCTGGGTCAATCAGGAGATTCCGGTTCAAGCCTGAACCCAAGACGGCAAAAACATCCCAGGTTGCAGTTGACGGAGGCGCCCGATGACATTCCGCAAATCAATACTTCTTCTAATCAGTTTGTGCATGAGTGCCGCCCTGGTGGCGTACGGCAGCAGCGGTACCAAGGCCATCACGGTCTCGGTGAGCCCCAAAAAGGCTTCTGTGCAGGTCGGCAAGACCAAGAAAATCACTGCTACCACCAATGACACCGCTGGCGTAAAATGGACGGCGACCTGCGGCACGATTAGTCCCACCAGCAGCAAAACCGGCGTGGCCGTCACTTACACGGCGCCTGCCGCCGTGCCCAGCCACCACCCCACCTGCACCATCAAGGCGACCTCGGTCACCAATACCAGCGTAAGCGCCAAGGCCACGTTCACCATCACCGCCCCAATCACGGTTTCGGTGAGCCCAAAAACGGCGAATGTGCAGGTCAACGCGACCCAGAAGATCACCGCAACTACCAATGACACCGCTGGGGTAAAATGGACGGCGACCTGCGGCACGATTAGTCCCACCAGCAGCAAAACCGGTGTGGCTGTCACTTACACGGCGCCCGCTGCCGTACCCACACACTCCACCTGCACCATCACGGCGACCTCGGTCACCAATACCAGCAAAACCGCCACCGCCACGTTCACCATCACCGCTCCAATCACGGTTTCGGTGAGCCCAAAAACGGCGAATGTGCAGGTCAACGCGACCCAGAAGATCACCGCAACTACCAATGACACCGCTGGGGTAAAATGGACGGCGACCTGCGGCATGATTAGTCCCACCAGCAGCAAAACCGGTGTGGCTGTCACTTACACGGCGCCCGCTGCCGTACCCATCCCTCCGACCTGTACCATCAAGGCAACCTCGGTTACCAATACCAGCATAACCGACACCGCCACGTTCACCATCACTGCCGCCCCAATCACGGTTTTGGTGAGCCCAAAAACAGCGGCTGTGTACGTCGGCACGACCCAGAGCATCACCGCAACCACCAATGACCCGCTTGGCGTAACCTGGACGGCTACCTGCGGCACGGTTGCTCCCCCCAGCAGCCTCAGCGGCGTGGCCGTCACTTACACGGCGCCCGCCACCGCACCCAGCCCCCCCATCTGCACCATCAAGGCAGCCTCGGTTACCAATACCAGCATAACCGCCAAGGCCACATTCACCATCACCTCTGGCTCAGACTTATTGACTCCCGGCAACTATGTGTACCAGTTGTCTGGAAGCGACGAAAATGATTCTGTCTTCTACGCCGCTGGAGTGTTCACCGTCGCAAGTGACGGGGTAACCATCACCGCCGGCGAACAGGACTTCGGCGACTACGACTATATTTCCAAACCGCCAGACCAACTCACGGGCTCGGTCGCTCTCAATACCGACGGCACCGGTACACTGTTAATCACCCTCAATACCGGAGACGATTGCCTCGGTTTGGGTGAAACTGACGACCTTTATGGTGGATGCACCATCGGCAGCGGCACTGGCAGTGGCATTGAGACGCTGGTTGCCATGCAGGTTTCGAGCTCGCAACTCGCGATCTCCGAATACGACGGTTGGGCCACCGCCAACGGAACGATGCAATTCCAAGACTCCAGTGCTATCGCTGCCACTCCGTCGGGAGGCTACGCCTTCTACATGGCTGGTATTGACGCTGATTACTATACACTCGCTCTTGGCGGCGTCATCAACGTTGACGGCTCCGGGACAATCTCGGGGGCCGGCAGCATCTTCGACGCCAACGATGGCGGCACCCTCTACCCGGCTGAGAAGTTGGCCGCCAGTACGGTCACTGCGCCTGACTCCTTCGGGCGGGTCGAGTTCACACTCAATGCCACCAATTCTACGAAGTTCCCAATGATCGGTCTGGCGGGTTACATCGTGAATGCCAACCTCATGCAGTTGGTGGAAAACGACAAGAAGTTCTGGGGCAATACCGGCGGCACGGCTTTGACCCAGAACCCGGCGGACGTTGGAAACTTCAGTTCCGCTGACGTCTCTGGCAACAGCTACGTCTTCGGACCTAGTGGCGCCGCTGCCGACTCTGGGTACGACGACGTTGGAGTGACTCAGTTGGCTGGTCTGCTCACTGCAGGCGCCTCCAGCTTTAGCGGTGTTATCGACTACAACGATCTCTCCGGGACGGTGCCTCCGGCGGATACAGTCTCGGGAGCCAAATACTCGGTGGATCCCACCGGAGATGTGACCATAACCGGTCTGGCCGACAACGCCAAAAAGCTCGACATGAACCTCCAGTTTTATTTGGACGGCAACGGCAATGCGCTGGTAATCAGCATGGACACCACCGACGCAACCGAGGCTGTTGCCATCCAGCAAAGCAACGTCGGCTCATTCACCGCTGGCAACTTCACCGGTAACTACGTCTTGAACATGAATGGCGCTGATGATATGAACGAAATGGAGATCGGCGCCGTCGGCATGGTCACAGCTGACGGAGTCGGGACCCTCAGTAGTGGATCCGCCGACCTGTTCTGAGATGACGGTAAAGACAGCAACGCCTATCCGATAAGCGATGCATTTCCGGATGTGCCCGTGGCTGGCACTTTCACGGTTACCGGCACACCTGGCGCCGACGGTGTCTTTTCCGGCACCCTTAGCGGCCTGGATGTCACCCTCGGCACCAGCCAATTGGACGCCTTCGACTACTACTTGTACGACAAGGCAGGAGATAGCTTTGTGATCGAAACCGATCTCAACCAGCTGACCAACGGGACCCTCACCAGTGTGCCGTAGGACGGCGTCAATAAGAACAAGAAGAAGATGAAGAAGTAGTGTTCAACGCGGCATTCAACCCAGTGGCGCACTCCGGTGCGCCACTTTTTTCCCAGGCGCTTTCTTTCGCTTACTTCAAACACGGCCCCAGACGCCCAGTTCTAAGCGGTGCGACGCTGCGCCTACTGCGCGATGACCTTACCATGCAAATCCTGAGCGGCCTGCGCCACATTTTCCAATGTGCCGAGATCGCGCCAGTAATATTCATCGGCGCGGAAGGCGAGGATTCTCTCCCCTTGGGCAGCGAGACGCAGATAGGAAGCGACGATGGAAAACGCGCCGTCTTCGATCAGCGCCGCCAGCAGGCGCGGAGAAATAACGTGGATGCCGCAAAAAGCGAGGGCGAGCGCCGGCTCGGCGGATCGGCCAACTGCAGGCCGCGCTAACTCCGGTGGCCCGTCGCTTCCAGCGCGCCGGCCGCAAAGCTGTAGGCGGTCGTCGAACAACAGGTAGCGAGAGGTCTTGCGTTCCTTCACGGCCAGTGTCGCCAGGGCTCGATTTTCAGTGTGGAATTGCACCATGCGCCTGAGATCGATCGTGCTGAGGACATCGACGTTGTGCACGATGAATGGTTCTTCAAAACGGCTGGAATCTTCGGCGAAAAAATGAGCGGCTTTTTTCAGGCCACCGCCGGTGTCGAGCAGCACGTCCTCGCGCGAGACTTCGATGGTCATGCCGAAGTTGTCGTTCGTTTTCAGGTACTCCTCGATCATGCCGGCGAAGTGATGCGCGTTGACGATCACTTCGCGAACTCCAAAGTTGCGCAGGCGCGAGAGCGTAATCTCCAGCAGCGTGCGGCCGTTGATTTCGACCAGCGCTTTGGGACGATCGCCGGTGAGTGGACGCAAGCGCGTGCCCAGGCCAGCGGCGAGAACCATCGCTTTCATTCTTCTGCCGCTTTCATTGATTTAGTTGCTCCTGCTCGCGATGACGCACCAATACTTCCACTTCGTTTCTGCCGCGCAGATGTTTCGCCAACTGCTCCGCCAGATAGACCGAGCGATGCTGGCCGCCGGTGCAGCCGAACGACACCATCAAGTGCTTGAAGCCGCGGCTCCGATAAGCGCTCACGCTGGCATCCACCAGCGAAATAACTCCGGCGAGAAACTGGCGCACGCTCTCCTGCTGGTTGAGATAGTCGATCACGGGCGCGTCTTTGCCGGTGAGGGTTTTGAAGCGCTCTTCGCGTCCGGGATTGGGCAGGCTGCGGCCATCGAAAATGAATCCGCCGCCGTTGCCCGTGTCGTCTTGCGGCAGGTCGCGGTGAAACGAAAAACTGAAAATCCGCACCGTCAATTTTTCCGGTTCGGCGGCCAGGCCTTGTAATTCTTCCGAGGCCACCATGCTCTTGAAGGCTTCCATCAACGCCGGCAATGCGATGGGCAACTCCACATTGTGAAGCAGCCAGCGCAGGTTCTTCAGGGCGTAAGGCACGCTTTGCAAAAAATGTTCCTTGCGCTCGTAAAAACCGCGAAAACCATACGCGCCCAACGCCTGCATGATGCGGACGTAAACGTAGCCATAGTAAAACTGCATGAACGCGGCGCGATCGAGATCGAGGAATCCGGCAAGGCTGTCGAGATAATAATCGAGCAGTTGCTGCCGCAGCTCCGGCGGCAGGTCGGCCTTGGCATCGTACAAAAGAGAAGCGATATCGTATTGCAGCGCGCCTTTGCGGCCGCCTTGATAGTCGAGAAAAAACGGCTGGTCTTCGTCCAGATCTTTGTTCAGGTCTTTGTTCAGAACTTGGCGCAGCATGATGTTGCGCGATTGGAAGTCGCGATAGAGAAAATAATCGCGGCTGGCGCTCAACAGGAATTTCGTCAAGCGGCTGAAATCGCGCTCCAGCGCCTGCTCGTTGCAGGCAATGCCGGCGAGCCGGAGAAAGTAATACTTGAAATAATTCAAATCCCACGCGATCGACTGGCGATCGAAACTGGAGCGGGGATAACACACTTTGTAATTCAGATCGCGGCCCGCTTCGACTTGAAAGCGCGGCAACACGGCAACGACTTTACGATAGGCCGCGACGGCTGCGGGGGCGATGACGGCGCCGCTGCAATCGTCGTCGTTACGATGGTTCGAGAGAAACTCAAAAAGCGTGGTGCTGCCCAGGTCCTCTTCGAGATAAGCGCCGTGGCTTAAATCCTCGGCATAAATCTCGGGCACCGGCAAACCGTGCCGGCGAAAATGGCGGGAAAATTCAAGGAACGCGACATTCTCTTCGCGCACGCCGTAGAGAATGCCAACCGCGCTCAGTTGGCCGCTCGACAGCCGGACGATCTTGCGGCCCGAGCCGCCGAGCTGGCCCTGCAGCGGCTGCACGCGCTCGACGGGCGAGTGGAAATGCCGCTCAAAGAGTTTTTGCAGAACTTCCATGAATACGATTCCCATCCATCACGTCAATGTCCCCATAAAGATACCATCGGACGCGCGCGATCGAGTTGTGGAATCGGGTCCCGCCGTCTCCGCCACGAACGGCAGCCCGGTCGTCCCGATTTCAGAGTGCGAGCAAGCGGGGCCGCGGTCATTATTATTGTCATTGCAGCATGGCGATACGCAGCCGGGATCCTACGCGCCGAATTGAATACCTTTGCGCTCGCGCCCCACAGCCACCACCACCGCCGCCAGCGCGAACACGATAAACGCGGTCAGAGCCATGGCGTTGGCGTAGCGGGTATGTTCGGCAAGAGTCGCTTCCATGTAAGCGACCGAGCCGGCCAGAAGCACGCCGCACTGGTAGGCGAATCCGGGAAGGAATCCGCGCACCGAGTCGGGCGACAGTTCCGAGAGGTGCGCCGGAATGATGCCCCACGCTCCCTGCACCATGAACTGGATCATAAAAGCGCCCACGATCAGCAACGCCAGGGACGGAGCGTAGGCCCACAGAGGAACCAAGGCGACCGCGCTAACCAGTGCGACGATCATCGCGCGGCGGCGTCCGAAGCGGTCGGACAGCAAGCCCATCAGCAAGCCTCCGAGAATGGCTCCCACCATGGAAATCGCCGTGATCACCGCGCGCTCGGCCGGGCCCATGCCCCACTGACGCTGTAAGAACGTCGGGAACATATCCTGCGTGCCGTGCGAGGCGAAGTTCATCATCATCATTAGTAGGGTGAGATAGAGAAACAATTTCCAGTGGGCACATATCTCGCGGCCCAGATTGCTCCAGCTCGACTGGCGGGTCTTTTCCCACACCTCCGATTCTTTCACCCGGTAGCGGACGAAAACTCCCAGCAGAGCAGGCAGTCCTCCGATGAAAAACATCGGCCGCCATCCCCAGTGGGGAAAGACGAAGAAGAAACAAACCGCCGCCAGCAGGTACCCCAGAGCGTATCCCTGCTGCAGCATCCCGGAAAGAAGGCCGCGCAGTTTGGGCGGAACTTTTTCCATGGCGAGCGAAGCGCCCACGCCCCACTCTCCGCCCATGCCGATGCCGAACAACGCGCGCAGCACCAGAAAGGTCGTGAAACTATGCGCGAAGCCGGTGAGCACTTCGACCGCGGAGTAGAACACCAAGTCGATCATCAACGGGATGCGGCGCCCGTAGCGGTCGGCCATCAGTCCAAAGATGAATGCGCCCACCGGACGGAACATCAGCGTGAGCGTGAGAGAGAGCGCGATCTTTGCGTCGGAGCGGTGAAATTCCTGAGCGATGGCCGTCAGCGAGAATACAACCAAAAAGAAATCGAAGGCGTCCAGCGTCCACCCGAGAAAGCCGGCGAAAACGGCCGCACCGTGGCCGCTGATGGCCGGAGTAGTCGTCGCTGAAAGGGCCGGTGGAGTAACGGAATCTTTGGGCACGTCTGCATCCGGCGTGGCGTTCAAGCTTTCTCCTTCTTTTGCCAGCGATTACTATAACCGAATTTAGCAATGCAAAGGCCGCAGCTTTTTCCGAGTGTAGAGACGGGGCTTGCCCCGTCTGCTTTGGACGACGCGAGAGACGCGACTTGCCGTGTCTCTACAATCCTGTGTTCCTTAGCAGCCCGTGGTGGAAGTCGGTGCGCAGCGGATGGGTAATACTATTCATGAATTGTCATCCCGAGCGCAGCGAGGGATCTGCATTTTCGCGGCAAACTGCAGATCCCTCCCCTTCGGCTGCGCTCAGGGTCGGGATGACAAAATCAGGTGAATTGAGGGTGAAACTGCGGGTTCTCACTTTCACCACGGGCTGTTAGCGCACTTCAATCGACACCAGCTCTCCTTCATTCTTCCCCACCGCCCGGTAGTTCACCGACACCAGGCGGTTCTTCCACTCGCAGGAAAACTGGTCTTCGCCAATCACCAGCAGCGATTTGTAATCCGAAGCATGCAGCTTATAAGTCGTCATGCCGCTCAAGATAGTGACCGTAGCCTCGGGCGCCGTCGAGCAATCGCTGCTTACGATCTTGCCTTTCAGAAATTGCACGGGCCCGGTCGTCCCCGGCCTTGCGGGTGCGGGCTTCGGCGGCGCATCCGCATCCTCGTCTTCCGCTGTGTTCGCAGCCGCCGCCGGAGTGCTCGCCGCGCCTGCTGGCGCTGCGCTTTCCCCCGCCCGCTGCGGACGCACGCCATACTTCTGCAACGTCCCCAGGTCTTCCAACTCCTGCTTCGCTGCTGCCGCCGCCACTCGATCCGGGCCCGCCTTCAGACGCGCAAACATTTCCCGCGCCAAGTCCCACTTCTTACCCGCGACATATATCTGCCCCAGGTTGAACTGATATTCCGCGTTCCGCGGCGCAAGAGCGATCGCCTGCCGTTGCGCCTCCAGCGCCGAGTTGATTCCGCCGCCCTCCACTCGCGCCATTCCCAGCATGTTATAAGCGTCGGCGAACTCCGGATACCAATCCACGACCGCCCGCAGGTCCTGCATCATGTTTGCCAGCCCCTGTATTTCTTGCCGCGTCGCCTGCGCCTTCTGATATTTCACCGCCGACCGGTAATACCAAATCCATGGATCGCGCGGATTCAACTCCGCCGCCTTCTCCAATTCACCCGCCGCCGCGTCGAACTTCTTTTGCCGCAAGTACTCCCGCGCCAGCCCGCGATGCGCCGCTTCGTTGTCTTTCGGCTCCTCCGTGAGCTGTTGCAAATCGCGCAGCGCCTGGTCACGATGCTCGGGAATGCGCGCCATCACGTCGCCAATCGCCGCTCGCGCTTCCTCATCTTTGACCGGAGTGATTGTCATTCCGATATCGTCCGCGTCAAACGGCAGCGCGAGACGGTCCGGCTGTTGAATGTCCACCGGCTGCGCAACCGGCTTCTTCGCCTGATCGAGCGCAATCCCCAGCCCGCTCAACGTTTTGAAATATGCCTTCACCGCCTCTTCCATTTCCGCCGGCGTCATATCGAACGCCTGCACCACCGCCTTCTCCACCGGCACTTTCCGGTTCTGCACAAGATCGAAGTAAGTCCCCACCTCCGGCATCTTGTTTTTATTCACCAGATAGTGCACTACCATCCACGATTGCGCGTAGTACAGCGTATGATGCGTGCCCTCGCGCGTTCCCGACCCGTCGTGCTTCATCGTGAACAGGTCCACCATCGACAGCCAAACCGGTGAACTTAGTAACTGCGTCAGCGACTGCGGAACATTCGGGTCGCGCTGCATTCCAACCAGGTCATCGAAGATGTCTTCGTGCCATTCCGGTTGCAGCTCCGGATCGCCGCCAATCTCCACTTGCTTGCCGATGTGGATCGACCCGAAGTATTCCGCCAGCCCTTCGTCAAACCAGCCTTGCGCGGGAGGATAGTTATAATTCAAAAAATAGTGCGCCAGCGGATGCGCCACCGCTTGCCAGGGATCGCTGGCAAACAGATCGAGCACGATATAAACCCGGTCCGGTCCCGGCACATAAAACCCAGCCGCCTTGCTCTGTTTTGCCGGCGCAATCGAACCATACTGGTCATCGTTCTTGAGCGCAATCACCGTGATTGGCACCGGCATTTTCAACTTGTTTTTCAGAAGTAGCTGCCCAAAAACCGACCGCATCTGTTCCATGCGCAAAGCGACTTCCCGCCCGCGTTTGTCGCCGGCATCGGTAATCACGGAAAAATGCGCGGAATGCACTTCGATCCACTTGGGTTCATCCTTGGCAATGCGGGTTGCGGTGAGAAGAAGTTCAGCGCAGCAAGCAGCGCCAGCGGCGCGATCACGCGACCCGCTAACTTCGCAATCGCTAAGGGATTGAGGCATCTCATGACGCGCCTGAAAGCTTCCAGCAAATGCTAGCACGGCTGTGCTCGGCGATGATAAAGTTATACCCATAAGGAATGAAATAATAACGGCGACATGAAACCACCAACGCAAACGGCCACCACAGTCGCCGCGCCCACCGCTTCCCGTCTCGCCCGCCTGGCATGGATCGACTGGATGCGCGGCTTGGCCTGCGTCCTGATGTTCCAGACGCATTGTTACGACGCATGGCTGGGCGGCGCGGCCCGCAACTCCCGCTTTGATGTAGGGTCGCAACTTCTCGGCACGCTGCCCGCGCCGCTCTTTCTTTTTCTGGCCGGAATATCCTTCGCCCTGGTGACCGGCAAACTCATTCGTAAAGGGCTGACCCCCGCCGAAATCACGCGCGCCATGCTGCGCCGCGGCGCTGAAATTTTCGCCTTCGGACTCCTCTTCCGCGTGCAGGAATTTGTCATCGCCTGGGGATGGGCCCCATGGTCCGACTTACTCCGCGTCGACGTTCTCAACATCATCGGACTATCCATGATGTTGATGGCGTTACTCTGCGGCGTTACGCTGGCAGTCTGCGGAAGAATCGCGGCGCCCTTCGCCCGTCCAAGCCGAGCAACCGCTCAACCGCCGAGAAGGGGTGCGGCATTAGCCGCTGCGCTGTCGCGATAACAGCCGCCGCCGTTGCTATTGCGTCTGTAATCGCCTTACTAACTCCTCCGCTTCACACTACCTGGCGGCTGACTTGGCTGCCTTGGCCGATCGAATCCTATATCAACGGATGCCACAACCTCGGCGTTCCCCAGACTTGGCTCTTTTCAATCTTCCCCTGGGCCGCCTTCGCATTCGCCGGTCTGGCCGCCGGTTTATTCTCTTTAGCGACTGGGCCCGCGCCCACGCCGCCCAGACTCTGGCGATCTTCGCCGCCACTGGAGTCGTCGCGATCTTCACTGCCTGGCAATTCGACCATTCCTCCATCCATCTCTACTCGATTTATAACTACTGGCATACCAGTCCAAACTTTCTGATGATGCGCGTAGGTCTGCTGTTAATCATCGCTTTCTTGAGTTATGCCTGGTGCCGCTGGGGACTTGGAGCTCGCGGCTTCAGCCCGCTCATTCAACTGGGCCAAACCTCCCTCCTCGTCTATTGGGTCCATATCCAATTCGTCTACGGACGTTACTCGCTGCTCCCCAAACGGGCCGATACCATCCCCACTGCCTCGCGCGGATTGCTGGAAATTTGCCTATTTATGCTGGTTCTGTCTCTCCTACGCACGAAAATCGATTGGAAAGGAATCGACTGGAAAAAGGTGGCCCACCGAATCCAGTCCACATAGGCGTTAGGACGCCCGTAAGTGACGCGCTTGCCTTCTCCGCAGTCGGAGCATAAGTTATGAGCTATGAACTATGAACTAAGATAAGCCCCTGAAATGCTAGCCTGAAACCGCGATGCGTCGACACCTCTTTCATTCCGTAATACTCATTGCTTTCATGGCGCTTGCGCTGGCTGGGAACTTATCGGCGGCAACTGCCGCGCACTGGACGGTTAGCAAGCAACCCGCTCGCCTCGTCAACGGATCGCCGGTGCTGTTTCGCGTCACCACGCCGACGCCGGTGCGCGCGCTTTCGGGAAAATGGCTCGGGCACGAGATCGCGTTCAGCTTCGATGCGGGCCGCAAATCATGGTTCGCGCTTGCCGGAGTCGGCCTGGAGACGAAGCCGGGAACTTATCCGCTCGAACTTCACGGCGAAACTTCTTCTGGGCCGTCCGCCGGGCAAGCGATCTCATTTGAAAAGAAAATTCGCGTGGAGCGCCAGCGCTATCCGCGTGTGGCTTTGCAGGTTCCCGACCGCTATACCGCGCCCAGCGCCGAAGACCTCCAGCAGATCGAAACCGACAAGAAGACGAAAGCCGGAATTTTCAAAATTATCAGCCCGGACCGCGAATGGAACGGATCGTTCGCGCCTCCGGTACATGCCGGGATCTCGGATGTGTTTGGAGTCGAGCGCGTTTTCAACGGTGCGGTCGAGAGCACGCATGAGGGGCTCGATTTCCGCGTGCCCAGTGGAACTTCGGTCGCAGCGGTGAATCGCGGGCGCGTGATTCTGGCGCGGCCGCTGTTCTTTGAAGGCAATTGCGTGGTGATCGACCATGGCCAAGGGCTGCTGACGCTCTATCTGCATCTGTCGAAATTTTCCGTCAAGGAAGGCGACGAGGTCGACAAAGGGCAGCCGATTGGACTCAGCGGAGCCACGGGACGCGCCACTGGGCCGCACCTGCATCTGGCGGTGCGGTGGCAGGGCGTGTATTTGAATCCGCAAGTGCTGCTGAAATTGAATTTGCCGTGAGCGCGGCGTTACGCGCGCAGTCAGGGGTTCAGTTTACTTTCCGTCGACCACGGCGAATGGGACATTTCCGTTCCCACCGTCGATGCCGATTACAATCCGCAGATGAACGACATCAACTTTCCCGTCGGCGCGGAGAAAAAATAGCGGTGGAAGCGGCACCTACGAACGACCCCGCCCAAGCGGAGCTTGAGCGGGGCACTCGGCGAGTAGTGACTGTTTATTTTTCAGGAGGTCGTTTAGCACCGGGGTAGTGCCCACACCGCGCGGACTCTCCGATTGCTTTGCTTGCATGAGCCAACAGGCGAGCTGGACGTGCGGTTCTGTGTAGGATGGATGCCACTCGTAAGATGCTGTCATCACAGCGAGATCGGGTAACGGCATCCACGCCGATTGAGGAATGTGATTCCGATCTGTCCAGAAGTTGACGCTGCATTGTGTTTTCTCTTCGCATAGCGTGTTACCTATTTCTTTGTAGTACTCGCGGTCTCGCTGCTTCGATTCAGGGATGAGGACGAAATGCTTTGTCCCTCCGGAATTATCCGACACTGATCGCACGATTTCCCAATCCGGCGTCGCGGTACTCTTTTTTGGCTACAACAGGCTTCTCTCCAACAGCGGCGGGAGCCGGCTGCTCTTTGTACTTCAAAAGAGGATCTTACCTTGGGTTATATTTCTGCCTGTCTTGATCAATACACCTTACGTGAATACGAATGTCCCAACCGTCGGCATTGCTGTGTCAATAACTATTTGAATCTCGCTCTCACTCGATGACTTCGTAGTTTCGCGTCTTTTAAGTGATGAATGATTACTGCGTTAAGGCGCTACCCCGCTCTCTATGCACAGCCTCCACGCGCCACAGAATCTTCGTCACTTAATATTTGCCAAACTCTTTCCCGTAAGGCATGATCTGGAGGCCAAAAGTTGTCGCAATTCTCTCCATAAGAATCCAGTGAAATTCTTCGACGGGTCGGGTTCACCGACGGTAGTCGTTTCGGCAAGCTTCTTCCGGATATCAGCAACCTTTTGAGATGCAGCGGGGGCCTGTGCAACACCATAATCAATCGCGGTGCCATCGCCTTGCTTCCGGGTCTGAACTCCGAACGCCGAACCACCTGTCCACCCAGTCAAGCCGTATAGTGTCACTCGAGCTTTGAGCGTCTGCAACCTTGGACAGGCGACACACCGCTGACAGTTAGCGTCGTATTCTCCGCCTCGGCCAGCGGGATCCACCGGTACCTGCCGCAGTCAACCCGCTTACGCTGCGATAACTCAACGCTACACGTATTAGGTGGACAACGACATTGATATCGCCAGGTCACGATGCCAAGGGGCCGCGCCTGAATCAGAAGCCCCATCTTGCGCTCGGCGTCGGCAACTATTAAACCATCCCGAGTATTTGTTCGGCTCGGTTATAGTCAATTTTGTGATACTTGTTCCAAATTGTATTGGGTCTACAAAGAGGGGGATGCTCTTGTTCGGCAGGTTGCCAATTGCCGCAACGAGTAATCGTGAGATATTCATGTCGAGATCTCAACTCTAAAATTGCGCGCATCCCGATTGCTTCCAATCTCGTAGCCCGTGCTCCGTCACTGGCCCTTGCGTGACCAATTGATACAGACGTCCACAACGAACCATGAAGAATACGTCTTCGTCACCTAACCAGGCGTTCGTGGTATTTCTTGCGGGATCCCAAGTTTCCACGTCGATATTGAGTATCGAACGACTTCTTGTCGAACGTCCCTTTCCAATGGACGAACGTAGCCGGGGATATTAGTCCAGTCACTTTCAGCTCAAATTTATTGAAGTCCTCCCAAACCGGTCGGCTTCCCGCAAGGGTCTCCTCCGGCATTTGCTAAATCCCATCTGGCGATGCGTAGCACGAGGGCTATTGAACTCCGAGTAAGGTGAGCGGGAAAAAGGTGATC
The DNA here is from genome assembly GCA_963772155.1 of uncultured Acidobacteriaceae bacterium. Taxonomy (GTDB): domain Bacteria; phylum Acidobacteriota; class Terriglobia; order Terriglobales; family Acidobacteriaceae; genus Acidiflorens. The sequence continues at coordinate 145,098 of CAVYVX010000005.1, forward strand.
GCGAAATTGAATGCCCGAGTTCATATTGTCTGCCCGCTGGCTAGAATCGCAGAACGACAGAATGTTCCTGCCGCTTCCTTATGGCCAGTGTCGGTGTTTTTTAACGTACCATTTAATCGAGGCACTGCCTTGGGTTGTGACGGAGAATATAACAGTCGCCCTGCCGGTTGTTGGCGCAGTCATCGCGGTCGTCTGTGCTCTAAGCCCAGAACTAAAACTTGCAAGCCTTCCCGCCCCGGTACCCAACTCGCCACCCCGTACCGTTTCGCGCATTGTAGGACGGGCGGGTTCTTGTCATAATTAACATGCTCTGGCCATGTAGCGGCGCTGCGGATGAGGTTGGTCGTCGTATCCGAATGGGATCGGATCAATTGGATCGGACGGGACCGGATCGGATGGGCATCGCCGTCGCTGACCCATGACATATTTTTCCAGGATTTTTGCGCCTTCCAAGAACCGGCGTCTGAACGAGCTGGCTGGGATGTTGTTGTGCGTCTCCGCGCTCCTCCTCTTCCTTGCGCTGGCGTCTTATTCGCCGCTCGATCCCTCGCTGAACAGCGCCTCCATCCTGACCAAGTCGCACGCGGCGCGGAACTGGATCGGGATTTTCGGGGCCTATCTTTCCGACCTCGTCCTGCAGGGCTTGGGAGTGGGGGCATTTCTGCTGCCCATTTTGATGGCGATGCTGGGGGCGCGGTGGTTCCGCTCGCGGGCGGTGCAGGCTCCGGTGGCGAAGACGCTGGGGGGAATCTGGCTGCTGATGTTTGTGCCCGCGCTGCTGGCGATTCTGCCGGGGCGCCTGCGCTGGGAGGGCGCGATTCCGATCGAAGGACTGGCCGGGCGCATCCTGGGCGACGTTCTGATTCGTTACCTTAATGTTGCCGGCGCGTATATCGTGTGCACGACGGTGCTGGCGGTCGCGCTTTACCTGACTACGGCGTTCTCGTTCACGGCGATTGCACTTTGGGCGCCGACGCGCTTCGCGTTTATGGTCGCGCTCAGAGACCGCTGGCAAGACTGGCGGAGCGAACGGGAGCGCAAGCGGCAACAAAAAGAACTGGAAAAACGCCGCGCGGAAAAACCCGTGGTCACGGCGCAACTCGTGCCCGCGCGTCCGGGGCAGCCGCATCAGGAAGCGCCGCGGCATCAGCAGGAAATTGAGCGAAGGGCGAGCGGGAAATTCCGGGCGTCGAAGCGGCGGCGCGCGCGCACGGGCATCGAGCGCATGATGGCCGAGGAAGGCGGTGACGGCTCCGCCTGCGCCGCCGCACGATGCGCACGATGCCGCCGAAATCGAAGTCGGTCAGCGCGCCGACTCGGAGCACAAAGCGAAGACGACGCTGCCGAAAATCGCGGGCAGTTACAAGCTGCCGCCGTCGAGCCTGCTGCATCGTCCCGACGAGCAGCAATCGGTGCACGAAGAGGAACTCAAGGTCATCGCGCAGGTTTTGACGGCGAAGTACGCGGAATTCGAAGTCTTCGGCCAAGTCACGCAGATCAATCCCGGGCCGGTGGTCACCACTTTCGAGTTCAAGCCCGAGGCCGGCATCAAGTACAGCCGCATTGTCAGCCTCACCGACGATCTCTGCCTGGCGCTGCGCGCCGAAAGCATTCTGGTGGAGCGCATGCCGGGCAAGAGCACGGTGGGCGTGCAGGTGCCGAACCGCGAGCGCGAAATCATCTGGCTGCGCGAGAACATCGAATCGCAGGAATTTCTCGGCTCGAAATCGAAGCTCACGGTGGCCATGGGCAAGGACATCAACGGACGCATCGCCGCCGCCGACCTGGTCGACATGCCTCACCTGCTCATTGCCGGCTCGACCGGGACGGGCAAGAGCGTAGCCATCAACTCCATGATCATGTCGATCCTGTATAAGTCGACGCCGGAAGAAGTGCGGCTGGTGCTGGTGGATCCGAAGCGGCTGGAACTGGGCAATTACGAGGGCGTTCCGCATCTTTATACGCCGATTATCACCGAGCCCAAGCTGGCGGCCAACGCGCTGCGCAACGCGGTGCGCGAGATGGAGCGGCGGCTTAAGCTACTCGCCGCCAAAGGTGTTCGTAACATCGATAGTTATAACCGGCTTGTTTGACGGCACGCCGAGTTTGTTCAACGAGGAAGCCGGCGGCGCGTCCGATGACGGCCCGCTGGCGAAGATCGTCATAGTGATCGACGAGTTGGCCGATTTGATGATGCTTGACGGCAACAACGTGGAAGAATCGATAACTCGATTGGCGCAGATGGCGCGCGCGGTCGGCATTCACTTAGTGCTCGCCACACAACGCCCATCGGTGGATGTTATAACTGGACTAATCAAAGCTAACTTCCCGGCGCGCATTTCGTTCCGCGTGGCGACCAAAGTCGATTCGCGCACGATTCTGGACGCCAACGGAGCCGAATCGCTGCTCGGACGCGGCGACATGCTCTACCTGCCCGCCGGTTCGGCGCGCGTGCACCGGCTGCATGCTCCGTATGTGACGGAGAAAGAAATCGCGGCGGTGGTGGAGTTCTGGAAGGCGCAGGGGCAGGCGCAATATCAGGAGAAGTTTCTGGAAGCGCCGCCGGAGGATCGCGAGGGGCTGGCTGGTGACGGCGATGCGGGAGAACTTTCCGCCATGACAAGATAACGATCCGCTGTTTAACGATGCGGTGCGCCTGGTGGTGGAGTTCGGCAAAGCCTCCACATCGCTCTTGCAGCGCCGCCTGCGCATAGGCTACGGACGCGCCGCCCACCTCATCGACCTCATGGAACGCGACGGCATCGTAGGCGCCGCCGACGGGCCTAAGCCCCGCGAAGTGCTGAAGCGGCCTAACTGGATCTCGGAAGTGGAAGAGTCGATGCGGTAAGGTCGTGTGGGGACGGGCGCCATCGCCCGCCCAGCCGAGCGCAGCTCGGCAGTTGTCGGCGGTTCGGCAGGCCACCTTTCGGCTATTGCTCAGGGCAAGCTTCCTCACTCTCTTGAGGAAGCCGAGACCACCCACCCTACCGGTCGTCTGCTGCGACGGGAGTGACGGATGCTGACTGAGTTCCAAGTCCCAGCGCATTCATAACGTCTTTCCGCTGCAGATCTATCAGCTTGCAAATCTTTTTTCTGTCTGGAGATATCTGTGTCACATACTTCAGGAGCGCCTCCGTGGAGTAGTGGGCCAACACCCATTTTCGTAGTTCCCGTTTGCCAGCCTCGGTAATCTTGTGAAATATTTCTCGTCTATTGTTTCCCTTCCTCTCCTCCACTACTAAGGGTTCACCACCGTCCCGGGGAACTCGAAATTTGTTGAGGTGACCTGTCATTTCGCCGGGCTGCATGCCCAAATCCACTGCCATGTCACCTTGGGACGTGGGGGCGAGTTTCAAGTCAGCGTCGGCCCAAAGCCTGGCAAGCACTGCTGCCTCTCTCCAGCCGGCTATCTTGGGGGCGTTCGCCTTCTCCTTCCTCTCTCTCTCCTCGCGCTCTGTCCACAGGTTTTTTAGTAAGTGGGTGTATGTGTACATCTGAGCAAAGTCGTCCGCTGTAGCCCCCGGTATTTCTTCGGGCATCGGCGGCGCGCACGTCGTAGGAACGGATGGCGTGTCTCGCGGAATTGCAAGCACTGGATTTTCCGCGGGTGCCTGGTCTTCCTTGCTTGGCTGTGGGGCGGGAGCCCTTTTTGTCTTAGAGGGCCAAGACCTGATCCCGCGTTTCTTGCTCTGGGCCATAATCCTCCTTCCAAACACTTCTATTGACCACAACCTTATAGTTCAGATGAACCCAAAAGTCAATGATGAATGTTCAGATTTAAGTGCGTAAGTGCAATTAGGGCCAACCCTATGGTTGTGGCGGCATCATCGGTCGAGTTCGACCGAATGCATGTACCGGAGAAACACAATGTTTTCGCTGAACCCGGCGTAAATTGTCCGAAAATACTACCAGATGATAAGTCCAGGAAGCGGATCGGGCTTGGCAAATCCGAACCGAAGGAAGGGGCGAAAATGACGATGTCAGGTGCGTGGTGGACGGAACTTCTTTCAAGAATTTTTGTCGAGCTGTTAGCCCTTTTCTTTGGGGGCATGCTCGGCGGCGCTCTGCTAAAACTCGTAACCGGTCTACTAGAAAAATATCCGCCTCAGCAGACTTCAATGGCGCGATGTAAAGCCATCGGTGGTCAGTGGAGAGGCACGATCACCCAAAACGGTGGGCGTCACGCCACGATGCCCGTCGATTTCAAATTCGAAGTCGGTTGGCGGGTCATAAAAGGGCAGTTTTCTTTCGACCCTCCAAAGCCGTATGGCGGGAAGGTGACAAACACATTTCGCGGAAGGTTCATCACCGACAATATTTTCCAACTAGAGTACAAAAAAGAGACACCTCACATTACCCGCGGGTTTGGAACAATCCTCCTTAAGTGCAGTCCGGAGCTTAAAACGATGGCTGGCAGAGTTGTGGGGCTCTCAAGTCACACCGATGAAATTTTTGTGAGCACTATCGAGATCTCCAAGTCGTAGCATTTCTTGGGCGGGTTGGCCACATCAACGAGGGGAGTATAACGAGGATGTCTCTCTGAACGTCGGCCGAATCAATCTGAGGGCGAAAAACCAACGTCAACGGCAGCGGACAAGAGTGTCCGCTCTACAAATATGCATGGAGTGGGGGATGGCCACCCTTCTGCATCTCTACCACCGAGGCTGCCCCACCCTTGCACTTTTTGCAAGGATCGCCTTGCTTTAAACACCGTCAAAAGCGATAACCACGGGGGGCACGGAGGAACACAGAGGAATTTTCTGCGTTTAAGATATACCCATGAAATTCCACACCGAATACCTGACGCTGCACACTAAGACCAAGCGAGCATACGTCCACATAACACCGCAGGTGGAGAGCGTCCTCAAAAAGTCCGGGATAAAGGACGGGATGATTCTGGTTTCCGCCATGCACATCACGGCTGGGGTGTACGTCAACGATAACGAGAGCGGCCTTATCAAAGACATTGACCAGTGGCTGGAGACGCTCGCGCCCTCCGGCAAGAACTACCAGCACCACCAGACCGGAGAAGACAACGGAGATGCGCACCTGAAGTCTATGCTTGTTCACCACGAAGTCATCGTTCCGGTCACCAACGGACGGCTCGACTTCGGGCCGTGGCAGCAAATTTTCTACGCCGAATTCGACGGCCAGCGCGACAAAAGAGTGCTCATAAAAGTCATGGGAGAATAGGCAAGTTGGGTTATCCTTAAGGCCCATAGAGTTCTCAGTTGCCAGTTCTCAGTTCTCGGTTCTCAGTTCTCAGAAAAGGCACCCGCGCGACTACACTGACAACCGGCAACCGGAACTGCGAACTCACAGGAGCCGATACGATGACCGAAGAAATCCACGAATTGCACGAGCAAGCCGAACGCGCGCGGGAGCATCCTGATCTCGCGCCAGTTACGCTCACCATGGCGGTGCTGGCGGTGCTGGTGGCGACGGTGTCGCTGCTCGGGCATCGCACGCACACCGAAGAAATCATTTTGCAAAACAAGGTGACCGACCAGTGGGCTTATTACCAGGCCAAGAACATCCGGCGGCACAGCGACGAAATGTTCGCCGATCTGACCACCGTGATTGCCGCCAAAGACACGGAAGCCGCCGCCAAACTGCAGGAAAAATACCGGGCCGAAGCCGACCGCTATAAAGAAGAGCAGAAGGAACTCGACAAACAGGCGCGCGAAACGGAAAACGATGCCGAACATACGCGCAAGAAAGGCGACCGCTTCGATCTGAGCGAAGTCATCCTGGAGATCGCGCTGGTGATTACTTCAATCACGCTGCTCTCGGGGCGGCGGATGTTCTGGCGCCTGGGATTGCTGATGGCGGCTGGCGGGAGTGCTCGTCGCGGCATCGGCGTGGATGGTGCGCTAAGGAATCTCTCATTAAGTATTCGGTGGGCGAAACGGAATGCGTTCGGAGCGCGAACCTCAGCGGCTAAAGCCGCTTCTGTGGCGGGTTCTGACGGCATGGCTGAAGCCATGCCCTACCCAAAACCTAATTTTGAAACACGCTCTGAGAGCTAACTCCTAAGCGCTCGGCTTGGACCCTTCGACTTCCCCCTCGGCTGCGCTCGGGACTTCGGCGGCAGGCTTGCGAGGGCGTCCGTCCCTACGCTGGCTTGGACGGGCGAGGACGCCCGTCCCCACACGAGCGGGGTACAGCAATGGTGAAACCCGCTCTGATATGGAGTGACCCTGTCAACTCCTGCGAAACTGTGGGGTTGTTTTTGTCGTTGTCGTTGCTTTTGCCTGTTTTGAGGACAGAACCAGCCGCAGCCGGGGCAGGTTTGAGCGACGATTGATCAGTCTGATATGCGCGGGTCGAAACCGCATAATCTTGGTCCGTCGGGAGCTGCCTCTGACTAAATCATTCTGAACGAAAACAGCGGCAAGTCCGGCGGAAACTGGCAAATCTTAAAATATATCCGCATAACATGCGAACTGTTGCGCACCGTCAACAAAAAAAGCCGGAGCCCGAAAGCCCCGGCTGTCCAGTTGGTTGTGTGCCCGGATAAAAGCAGGTCTTAGGTGTCAGGTCTTAGGTATCAGGTGTCAGTCTCCGCTCGCAGAGGATCTTTGCGGCTCTTCCTGAGACCTGGTACCTGCCCTCCTACGCGCTCCGTCGCGGCCGCACCGTCAAGTCCCGCACCTGCGCCAGAATGCTCGACATTTGCATCCCGTTTAGCTGCGAAACATACGGCAACACTTCGGCCACGAACTGGTCCTCCATCAACTCGCGCACTTCTTCCTGCCGGTTCCGCTCCCCACCGGAAAGCAAATCCGGCACGCCGACTTCGAGGGCTCGCGCCAGCCGCTCCAGCGATGACAGCGTTGGCGTCGCCTTCTCGTTTTCGATTTTCGATACGTAAGTCCGCGGCACCGCCATGCGCAGCGCCAGTTGCCGCTGGCTCAGGCCATTGTGCAGCCGCAGTGCGCGGATCGATTGCGCCAGCTTCAGGTGCCCACGCCCGCTGGAATGAAGGTTGATGGGAAGCACTTCCGCCACCGAAGTCATGGCGGCAAGCTCCGCCTCGTCCTCATCCAACGACAGATGGCAACGGCGGCAAAGACTGTTAGATGTGCGGAATTGCACTAAGAAACAATGGTCACATCTTACAACTTCCCGTGAGTCCACGGGCGCTAATGTGGTAGCCATTGAGGGTTTGCGAGTGCCAGAGCGGCAGCTACTCTCAAAGCCAGCTAGGGTGTAATCTGCTGCATTGGGCCTGTGGAAGTCAAGATAAAAGTGCGAGAAAACAAACGTTTATCTGAAGAAGTCATAGGCAAGCGGCAAAAAATCGCCAAGAACCGGGGGCAAAACCATGGATCGGCCGGACACTGCGTGGTGTTTACTAACTGAGTTCACCCAATCGGAAAGTCTCCGCAAACATGCGCTCGCAGTCGAAGCCTGCATGCGCGCCTACGCCCGCAAGACTGGAGCCGACGAGGAATTGTGGGGCGTGGTTGGACTTCTCCATGACTTCGATTACGAGAAATATCCCCACCGCCGAAGAGCATCCCTACAAAGGCAGCGAGATTTTAAAAGAGCGCGGCTACTCGGAGGAAGTGCGCCGCGCCATCATGTCGCACGCCGAGTACACCGGCATCGCGCGCCTCTCGCCCATGGAAAAGACCCTCTTCGCCTGCGATGAACTCGCCGGATTCATCACCGCCTGCGCGCTCGTCAAGCCGGGAAAATCGCTCGCTCGAAGTCGAAGCCAAGTCGGTCCGGAAAAAAATGAAGGACAAAGCCTTCGCCCGCAACGTCCATCGCGAAGACATCATCGCCGGCGCCGCCGATCTCGGCGTGGACCTCGAAGCGCACATCGCCTTCTGCATCGAAGCCATGAAAGCGATTGCGAAAGAATTGGGGTTGGAAAAACCCGCGGAATAACCCTTAACTGTCCCAATATTGTCATCCTGCGGTTGCCCCATTATTCGCGCGCTTTGCGAAGGATGGGCGTGGGAACATTCGCGCCAGGGAGCGAGCGCTTGCCACGTCGGCGGCATCGTCACCCGCCCAACAGATACCCCTTTAGAGACTGTATGAGAACTCATCTTTCGCCCCGCTGGGGCTCGTTCATTTTCCACTTCCGCCCACGGCTTACGCCGTGGGCTGCATTCTTGCGCCGCTTCGCGGCTGGAAACGAGAAGGTTCGTTACACCGCGACTCCGAGATCGTAGTTCTCACACAGTCTCTTTAGGGGCTGCCGACGGCGGCCCGAAACGCGATCAGATATTTCTCGGGCAGCGGACGAGTCTGCATCCTGGCATTGGCGACGATGTGCGTGGTCTCGCCTTCGGCCAGCCGCTCGCCGGTTTCCGCCCTTCGCAGTTCGTATCCGAAGCGGACCACCTTTTCCCGAACATGCTTCAGGTACGTGCGCACGACGACCTCGTCATCATAATGTACCGGGGCGTTATAGCGGCAGCGGGCATCGACCACGGCGATGAAGCAGTCGTCTTCGCGCTCCATGTCTTTATAACTGAAGCCGAGCTGTCGGATGAGTTCCACCCGCCCCACTTCAAACCAGATGAAATGGTTGGAATGATAGACGACGCCCATCTGGTCGGTTTCGGCATAGCGGACGCGCAGGCGAGTTTCATTCACCGTAGCCGCGCGATTCATATTGATATCCATCGATGTATCGGACTTACTCATCGGCCCGTCCCATCCGGCTTAGGTTTCAACTTCACCCCGAAAAATACTTGCAGGCTGCGGAAAAAATCTGATTTCGCGCCCCAGCCCCTAAAGGGGCGACTGATTTCGAAGGACTTGCGGTATCGCTAAAGCGATACCCTGATACGAACCGGAGTTTTTCCGCAACCTGCTAGGTTCTTCGCTGCGCTCAGAATGACAAATTTCTTGGGGGATGACAAATCGAATCTTGTACGAGCATTACTCCGTGACAAGGGTTTTGTACCTTGCGCCGATTTCCGCGCTGGCGCGCAATAGTGTGTCCAACGGCTTGAGCGGGGGCAATTGCGCGCCTTGTTGGTGCAGGGTTTCAATCATAGTTTCGGTTGCGATATTTCCAACCAAGGCATCCTGCGCGAAGGGGCAGCCGCCCAGTCCGCCAATGGCGGAATCGAAGCGGCGGCAGCCGGCTTCATAAGCCGCGACGATTTTGGCGGCGGCTTGGCCGGGACGGCCGTGCAGGTGGACTCCGATTTCGAGGTAATCGTATTTCGCCATCACGGCAGAGACAACTTCGCGAATCTTTTCCGGCGGCGCTGCGCCTACGGTATCGGCGAGCGAGATCGTGCGAATCTCCTGTAACTCGAGTAAGCCAACGGCTTCGACGACCTCGTCTGCGCTCCAGGGATCGCCGTAGGGATTGCCGAAAGCCATCGAGATATAGACGACGGTGTCGAGCGCGGCTTCGTCGGCCCGCTTCTCGATCTTTTCCAGTTCTTCGATGGCGTCTTCGAGCGTCTGCCGTTGATTGTTTTGCAGAAATGTTGGAGAGAGGGAGTAAGGAAAACCGAGCGTGCACACGGCGCCGGTCGCAATCGCCCGCTGCGCACCCTTTTCGTTGACCACGATTCCGATGATCTCCACGTCGTCGGGCGGAACGAGTTCTTTCAGGACCGCTTCGGAGTCGGCCATCTGTGGGACGGCGTTGGGAGAGACGAAGCTGACCGCGTCAATGTGCTTGAAGCCGGCCGAGATCAGCGCTTGAAGATAGTTGGCTTTGAGTTCGGCAGGAATCTGGCCGTTGAGTCCTTGCCAGGCATCGCGGGGACACTCGATCAGCTTTACGGTTTCGCTCATGCAGCACTCGGGATCGGGCCAACAGAATTTGTTAGATGGTCCGATGATCCGATCATCCGATTCTATGTTGGCAGCACTCCCACCTCGAACTCCGGCATCAGGGGAGATCTCGAAACCATTTACTATATCAGCGGGCAAGTCGTGGGGCGGGCGGATTTGGTTGATAAACTCGGGTGCGGAGTCGGTTGTGGACAGTGGACAAGGGGCGCGAAGGCTGGAGCCGTGGGCGGACTGGCAGACCGCTCTGGCGCTCACGGTGGCGTTGCGCGTGTTTTATACGGGCGTCGCGGCGGTTGCGGCAGTGTTTCTGCATCCGGACGCGCGCTTGATTCGGAGCAATGCGCTCACTGAAAATTTGCCCTCGCCGCACGGCCTGCATTATGCGCTGCTTGGAATATGGCAGCGTTTTGACACGCTCTGGTATTTGCGCATCGCCGAGCACGGATACGACCGGCCCATGGCGGTGGTTTTTTATCCGTTGTATCCGGCGGCGATTCGGCTCGCCGCATGGCTAATGCCGGCGATGGCGGCGGCGCTTCTGGTCTCGACCGTGGCGGCGTTCTTTTTCTTTTGGGGATTGCTGCGTCTCGCCGATTCCAGCCTGACCGGGACAGGACGCCTCCAAATGTTGCTCCTGACGGCCGTCTGGCCCGCCAGTTTTGCCCTCTTCGCCGGATATGCGGAATCTTTGACAATGGCGCTCATCGTGTGGGCGGTGATTTTCGCGCGAGCGGGCCGATGGTGGCCGGCAGCACTGTGCGGGTTCCTGGCGGGATTAGGCCGCCCCTCGGGCGTACTCGTGGCAGTTCCCCTGTGCGTCCTCGCATGGCGGAGCCGGCGCGCCGCGTCGCTAGCGGCGTTTTTCACGCCTCTGGGTTTGCTGAGTTATTGGGCCTGGCTGCGCTGGTCGGGACGTCTGTCGGTCGTGGAAGCCTACCGGTTCTACCAGGGAATGGTCCTCGCTCCGCCGTGGGTGGGTGTATGGGAATCGCTGCGAGCGCCCGTAGCGCGGCAGGATGCTCTGTTGGCGATCAGGCTCGGTCTGATCGTCCTCGTGCTGGCGTTCAGCCTGCGCCGCGAAGTCCGTCTTGAAGACAAACTCTTTGCCCTGGCGGTGGTTCTGCAGATGTTGGTGTATGCGGGACGGCCAGCCATCGGATCTGTGCGTTATCTGCTCCCGGTCTACCCCGCATTCCTTGCTTTGGGAAATTACGCGCAACGCCGCTGGAACCGGAGGCAATTCAGTTTCTATGTCGTGGCCTTCGGATTCCTGAATCTGGTTTGGATGTTGGCCTTCCTGAACTGGTCCCTGGTGGTCTGAGCCGGCTCAGAGCATTAGTCGTAGCCGATGCGCCGCGCGTGGAGGTGGAGTTCCCAGTCGCCGTCGCCTCTGCTATAATTTTTTCGGTAAAGCCAGCACGCAGCGAAGCGTGCTCCCACTCCTCAGTAGCTCAATGGCAGAGCATCCGGCTGTTAACCGGAGGGTTGTAGGTTCGAGTCCTACCTGAGGAGCCATTTTTTCAATAGCTTACCCCACCCCACAATCGCCACCGCAATCAGTTAAGCAGACCGACTCAGCGCTAACCCCACCACCTTAGAGTGTGACAGCGCCATCTCGTCTCATATGGGCCCCAGCGTTGACTGTGTATTGGCGGCCACGGGTTCCAATTCCAACTGGATGCCGCCAATCCGCCGGGCAATGAAGTTATAGAGCCAGGCGCTTAGCGCTCCAAAAATAAAACCCATGATTCCGTAGATGATCGGGGCGAGGATCGCGAGAAACAACATCCCAATTCCCGAAGATGACGCAGAACCTCGTCCGAACATCAGACTGCCAATCCTAACCAACAGCAGGAACAGCAGGAAAATCAGTCCAATGCAGCCGTATAGGGCACCCATCATCTTGGCAAAAGCAAGAACACTGACTGAGCGTAGAGAGTACATGATTCTCCTTTCACGAGAACGCTCACAATTTACACGATTTAGGCATAGCACGCACGCGAAACCCACAGTCCGCATACCTTAACTCGGGAGGGATGCTGGAGTGGGTCGCGCGGATTTGAGTGTTAAAGCGCTCGCAGTGCGCGCACGACGTCTTCGATCCTATTTTCCTGAAATAAGCGGATGGCGGCGATGCCGGCGGCTCCCGCTTCCAGGCACAATGCGGCGTTTTGCATGGTGACGCCGCCGAGAGCGAGGACCGGGATCTTCGCGCGGCAGGATTCGCGCAAGGCGGCGAGGCCCGCCGCTGGCGTGGTTTTTTTCAAGAATAATGACGCGTCTTTCTTCTCAAACACCGGAGCGAACACGGCCAAGTCGGCACCCTCGGACGCGGCGCGGAAAACGTCCTCGGCAGTGTGGCAGGAAGCGGCCACTAAAAAGTGGTCAGTGGCCAGTGGGCAGTGGCCGGGAAGTTTCGCCACACGACGCGCTTCATAAGGCGCGACATCGTCTGAACGCAGATGAACTCCGTCGCAACCGGCAGCCAGCGCAACGTCCGTGCGCGAGTTGATGAGGAGGCGAGTTTTCAGTCCGGTTCCCGGTGGAGTGCTGGCGCGCACCGAAGTGAGGGCGTCCCGTGCGAGCATTTCCAGTTCGCGCATGCTCAGATCTTTCTCGCGGAGCTGGATGTAATCGACACCGGCGCGCGCGGCTTCGGCGATCTTGGCGAGGAGGGCCCGGCGGCGGGTGTTTTCGTCGCCGCTAAACTCGCTTCGACCGGTGATGTAATAGAGCAGGCAGCGGTCCGCCATCAACTCTCAGCGTACTACGAAAACTCGCTCAACTTGTGTGGCGCGGACGCTCCTGTCCGCGAAAACGGCAGCACCAGAGCGAATCCAGAGTCGCTGTGACCACAGGCAGACTGCCGAGCTGCGCTCGGCTTGGACGGGCGAGGGCGCCCGTCCCCACACGGGCACTACTGTTGACCGGTGAACAACTGCAAATTCTCGGCCTTCCAGCGCATCGCGGCGTAAATGCGATTGCGTCCGCTGGGATGATCGAAAAAGATAAATTCCTCGATGGGACCCGGATTCATCTTGCGGTATTCGCCGAGATGGATGTCTGCCTGGGCTTCGCCGTCGGGCTGCCGGCTCGCGTTCAGTCCGTACATGTCGGCTTCGATTTCCTGCATGCGCGTGGCGGTGTTATCGATGGGAGTGAAAACGAAACTGAAGATGGATGCCAGCAGCACCACCAGCGGAACCACCGCCGTGTCGCCCACGCCGCGAATCTTCCACTTCTCGCCCCAGCGTTTGAGCGCCCAGCCGAGTCCATAGTACAAGTAGGCAAACATCAGCACCATCTCGATCAAGTCGAACATGATGCCGTTGTAGATATGGTGCATAACGTAGTGGCCCATCTCGTGTCCCATGACCGCCTGAATTTCTTCCGGCGAGCCGCGGCGCAGCAGATTGTCATTGAGCGTGATGCGCATCGTGTTGGCGAAGCCACTGACGTTGGCGCTTATCTTCGTCGTCTGCCGCGAGTCATCGATTTCGTACACATCTTTGGCGGGAATTCCGTTGGCCCGCGCCATGCTCAAAATAGGCTCGACAATTTTCGGATCGTCGAGGCGCGTGACTTTATTGAAGATGGGCCATATGTAAACGGGCCCAATCAACATGATGAAGATCAAGAACAGCGTGGCCACGACCGCGCCCCAGATCCACCAGGTTCGCGGCAGGCGGCGCACAACGCCGAACAGCAGCATCACTGCCACTCCGCCCAGCACCAGTCCCAAGCCGAGCCACTTCAACTGATCTCCCATCCAGGGGCCGAAGGTTTGCGTGGCCAGCCCGTACTTATGTTCGCGGAAATAATTCTCGTAAACCGTGAGCGGAAACACGAGAATGCTGGTGAGAATGAGGTATTGCAGCCAGTACACGAACGTATGTACAGGCTTGAAGCGAGTGACCCGCTCGGCCAGATCACGCATACGCGCCGACCAGCGCAGATTCAGCAACAGCAGCGCGATTGCGGCTCCATAGAGAAAATCCCAAAGAATCATCCAGTAGCCGCCCTCGAAATAAGCGTCGGAGCGGGCCATCTTGCCGGCGGGAATCTGCGCCAGATAAGCGTTGGTGGCCGCCGTGGCATCGAAGTGCGGCGAGGGCTGCGCCTCGGCCGGCACCTGAATCACGGATGGCATCTGGTCTGCGTCTGGTGATTGGGCGAGCGCGGAACTTGCGCAGAAAACCGCGCAGAAAAAAATCGCACAAAAGAATGCTACAGCCAAGCCTGTTCGTGAAGGCATCTTCTTCGTCTCCTGAGACACTGACGGGTAGAAGTGTATACGAAGTCAGCGCGCCGCAAGCTTCAATTTCTTTGTAGAGACGGGGCTTGCCCCGTCTTGTTGGGAGCGGCGGGAAACGCGACGAGAGCACGCGGGCGAGGGCGCCCGCGCCACACGGCTTACGGCCGCGTCCTGGCGATTTCGGGGACGGCCGCTTCCCCAGTGCGCTTCGGCTGCTGCGGGCCGAGATGGTGCTCGGTCAGTCCTTTTTTCAAAAACTCGAAACTTTCCTCCGGCGAATCCGACATCTGGAACAGTCCGAGGTCCTCGGGCGAGATCACGCCGGCATCCACCATGGCTCCAAAATTGACGGTCTTCTTCCAATAATCGCTGCCATAAATAACGACGACAATCTTCTTGGCCAGCTTCTCCGTCTGCGCCAGGGTGAGTATCTCAAAAAGTTCGTCGAGCGTTCCAAAGCCGCCGGGAAAGATCACCAGCGCCTTGGCCAGGTATGCGAACCAGAACTTACGCATGAAAAAATAATGGAACTCGAAGTTGAGCGATGGCGAGATATAGGGGTTCGGGTCCTGCTCCAAGGGCAGGTTAATGTTGAGGCCGATGGTTTTTCCTCCAGCTTCGTGGGCGCCAAGGTTCGCGGCTTCCATAATGCCCGGGCCGCCGCCGGTGGTCACGACAAAGCGGTGGCGCTTGGCGGGAATATGGCTCGACCATTCGGTCAGCAGGAAGGCCAGCCGGCGCGCGTCTTCATAGTAGCGAGACATATCAAGGGCGGCTTCGGCGCACTTAATATTCTCGGCTTGCTGCGCCGGGGAAACCTGAGCGCCGTTGCCGCGGACTTCGGCCAAGCGGTTGGTCGCGTGGTAGCGGCCCTGGACGCGGGCGGAACCGAAGAAAACGACCGTGTCCTGGATCTGCTCGCGCCGGAAGCGCGCGAGCGGCTCGCTGTACTCCGACAGCAGGCGCAGAATTCTGCCGTCGGGACTGTTGAGAAACGGTTCGTTCCGATAGGCGAGGAGAGCGGGTTTGGTCCCTTGGTCGGTCATAAAATGAATCATTGCGACATTGAGTCCGTACTGAAATTTGTAATTTGTGATTTGTAATTGGTAATTTGAACCCCTTCGGTCCGCATGAGCGTCTTGGTTTTGAATTACAAATTACCAATCACAAATTACAAATTTCCCCACAATTCTTCATTCCTCTCGATACTGGATCGCCTCCCAGAAACCTATCCAAACATTGAGCGCGCCCAGCCCGGTGGCAACGCCGCGCGCGAAGCCGCTTTCGACCACGGCGCGAAGCGCGGGGTACGGCATGAGCAGATGGTTGTCAGACCACTCCGGACGCCAGGGCACAATCATCAGCATTACCCCAAGCGTGGCGCACAAAAACACGAACAGAAGCACTCCGATGCGGCGGAGCCATACACGCGCGAACGAAGGCGCGCGCCTGGAGAGGGCAATTGGAGCGAGCGGGACCGATGTTTCCGCCGGGGGTTTGAGTTCCCCGACGCCGATGGAGTCGCTGGCAAAAGGTGGCTTGGGGTCGGAAATCATTTCACGGGTCGTTGTGGTGGGGAACGCGGGGCAGGCGCGGGATTGCGTCTCATCCCCGCCCAAATTCCGCAACCACTTCGTGCATTCTACGACTTCAGGGCCTGAATGCGCTCGGCTACGTCGCGATAATCGATGTTCGTTCCGTACACGTCGGTGAAATGACGCAGCGCAGCGGGCTTGTCCAGGGCGGTTTCGTAGGCCGACCCCAGCTCATAGTTGATGGCCAGGCGCGATTCTCCGTCCAGTCCGGCGATGTTCAGCGCCTTTTCATACCAGCGTATGGCGGCTTCTGGAACTCCCTTATCGAGGAAGCACTGCGCCAGCCAGGTGTAGGTCTGGACGGGCTGCGCAAACGCCTTGCCGCGATCGATGGCGGCGCAGACTTTCTGCAATTCGGCAATGGCTTCGTCGAGCAGCCCCATTTCGCGGAAAGCCACGCCCAGGTTGTAATGCGTCTCCGGATCGTCGTCGCCCGCAACCACCTCTTCTTCGAGTTCCCGTTTCAACTCGCAGAACATCTCCGAAAGATCGACGCTGTCGGAAGCATGCATGGCCTGCGCTCCGGCCCCCAAGGGGCGCACGGGAGCGGGGCTGTAGCTCATTGCAGGAGTGGCCGCGGTTGCGGAAGGCTGGGTCAACGGAGTTGGAGGTTGAACGGCCGGACTTTCGACAAACCGTGAATCATCGGCCGCCGCCGGCGCTCGCGGGAATGAATCGCCCAGCGAAGTTTCCAGGTCCGCCGCCAACTTAGTCAGTTCGCTTGCCTCCACATGCGCGGGTTCCCGATGCGTGGCCCCAGCGAGAGCGGCTTCCGCGAGAGAATCGTTGGCGTGGGCTGGTTCCGGCGGACCATCGTCATGAGTCGCGTCGTGAGCTGCGTCGTGAGTCTTGTCGGGGGTCTCGTGGCCATATCCGCCCAACGTGCCGGGTGACGTTGCGATCTCCGATTCCTGCCCGGTTTCCAGTTCAACTTCGAAAGCCGCGAACTCGTCGGCGTCAATCACCGCGATTTCGGGCTCGGACTCTGCCGCCGGCTGAACGGCGGATGCGATGGCGGCGCGCAACGGACCCAAAATGCTGGCATCGCTCGTCAAGGTTTCGAGCTTCTCGAGGCCGGCGCGGGCCTGGTCCGTCATGAAGTGCTTAAGATAGAAACGGACTTCTTCGATCGTCTCGCCGATCTCGGGACGGTTGGAAGCGTCGGCTTCGCCTGCGGCGGCAGGCGGCAGCTCCGCGGCCGGGGCCGGTTCGACGACGGAAAGTGAATTTTCCCACTCCGAGGAAAGGTCGGAGGAGAGTTCCGAGGAAAGCTCGTGCGCGTCCGCGGGCGGGCGTACCGTCATTTCCTGGACGGCGGACTCCGGATGCGCGGCCTCGGCGGTTTCGCGATTGACAGCCGTGTCCGCAGCCATCGGCCAGGGCGCGGACGAACTTGCGGCAGCGGCAGCCGCAGCTACGGTAAGCGACGATGCGCCAGTCAACCGGGCGGCTTCCGCATTCCGCTCCAAGCGCCCGGCCAACTCCCCATAGCGTCCGGCTTCTTCCGGATAGGCCGCATCGCGATACACGCTTTCCAGCGTGCGGCTGCAGACGGCGGCTTCCGTAAAACGCTGGCAGCGCGTATGGAGCGCGAGCAGGCGTTGGTTCAAGCGCGCGTCGCACGGCGCCTGCGGCAGGGCCCCCAGCAGCGGCGCCACCGCCTTCTCCGGCAGATTGTAAGAAAGGAACAAGTCCGCATCGGTGACCGCGGAGCGCACCGCCATCCCGATCTCCTCGGGATAAGACTGATCGACGACCGGCGCCGTCGCTTCCATCTCCTCCACGATGGCCGCCGCTTCTTCGGCGGTGATTCCGACCGCGGACCACGCTTCCTTCATGCGCTCCATCACCTGCCGGTAATTCTGCAGGTGCATCGGGTTCTGGGGTTCGGTGGTGGCCAGCAACTGATACAGGTCGCGTGCGCGTTCCAGGTTTCCGTTATTGACCGAGGCGTGCGCCAGCAGTTCGGTGACCTCGTTGACGTGCGTGCTGTCGCCGGCTTTATTGAGCAGCCCCAACATCTCGTCCAGCGCGCCCGCATCGCCGCGCACATGGGTGATCATGGAATGCAGGCTGGCCAGCAGTTTGGCCGGGTCCGCCGCCAGCAGGCGATCGCCATGCCGGGTGTAAATGTCGAGCGCTTCGCGATGCTGTCCGAGCCGGACGTAACCCTCCGCCAGCAGCAGCAGCCCCTCGGGATCGTTGTGCACCGTGAGCAGCTTCTCCGCAATCGCGGGCGCCTTCGTCAAGTTTCCGATTTGCAGGTGCGCCTTCAGCAGATCGCGCAAACCGTCGGGATGCGAATCGATGTCGGAGGCCTTCTCCAGATATTCGATGGCGTTCTTCGCATCGTCGCTCTCCAGGGCGGCCTTCCCGCGCAGCAGCAAAACGTAGCTGTTGCTCGGGTCGAGCGCCAGCAGACGCTTCAGAATATCTTCGGCCGCGGCCAGCGATCCGCGCGAGCGCAACGATTCCGCCGCCGCGCTGAAAAGCTCCCACGCCTCTTTCTTTTTTCCCATCCGCACATAAACTTCGGCGAGCTTGACCCGCATGGGCACGTTTTCCGGGTCCATTTCTAGGACCTTCTGGAAAAGGCGCACCGCTTGCTCCAGCTCGCCATGCTTCATGAAATCTTCGGCGACTTGCAGATACTGGGCGCGGGCGTCGTTGAACAGCCCTTGCTGGGTGTAGAGTTCCGCCAGTTTCAGAGACCCTTCCACGCTCGGACGGAGCTTGGCGATCTTCTTGTACATGGCGATGCCCTTGACCGTGAAGCCCTGCGCGGCATAGGCGTCGCCTACCTTCTTGAAACACTCGATGGCGCTGTCGCCGTCGCCGAGCCGCGCGTAGAGATCGCCGATCGTGTTGCTGATCGTGAGATCGTTGGGATCGCTCTTGAGGATTTTGTCGTACTCAGCAATGGCGTTTTGCAGCTTGCCCTGCTGGACAAACTTCTCCGCGGCACTGAGGGCCTTCTGTTTGCTAAAGCCAAAACCAAACGCCATATAGTATGCGGACTCCAGCCCTATTCCCGCCGCGCGCTCGCACATTACAAGAGCGTTGACAGACGGGTCCAACCCTCGCCGGGAGATTCCCAGACGAAGCCCCGCAACCGGGATCGCGGCGTAAGTTAATTGTAAGGTCGAGTACTCTGAGTCCGATGATTACTGACGATTACCGGGGCTTATCGAAAGGGCGTGTACGTCCGGTTGCGGAAAAACCGGTTTCCGCTTCCAGAACGGAAGCGGCCGAAGGCAGCCGTAGAGATGCGGCTGGCCGCGTTTCACCCCGCTGAAAAACTCCCGCAGGCACGGCGGATCGCAGCCGGCTTCGGACACTAGAACTGGTCTCATAAATAGTTCTCCGGGCCGGCTGCCTGGCCCTCAGGAACTAAAGAGACTGTGTGAGAACTCATCTTTCGCCCCGCTGGGGCTTGTTCCTTTTCCACTTGAACCCACGGCTTACGCCGTGGGCTGTATTCTTGCGCCGCTTCGCGGCTGAAAACGAAAAGTTTCGCTCCACCGCAACTCCGGGATCGTGGTTCTCACACAGTCTCTAAAGCCTGCATTTTTCTTGGTCCTAAACGGCACCCTTCGGCTCCCCCCTCGACTTCGCTCGGGGCTTCGGCAAAACCGGGCAGGCTTTGAAGCCGTGCCCTACCCAAAACCATTTATGAGACCGGTTCTACGGCAAATTTCGGCCCTTGCCCACTGCCCGCCATTACTCAGGTGCTCACTCCGCTTGCAAAAAAATGCGACAATTGATTTGGCGGCCGCAACTCCACAATTTACATGACTTTACAGGGCTACTTTACTCGTAAGCTTACGCAACCCGGGAGTCCGTCCGCGTCTCTAAGCTGGATAGTCTCTGCCTGATGCCGGTTACCCAAATTCCGTCTCGCGATCCACTGCCTCCCGCCGGCCCGCCGGAGCAGCGCGATCTGTTCGATGCGCAGACTTGGGAAACCGCCTACCGCGGCTTCGATCCCGACGACGTTCCCCACCTTCTCATTCAGTTGCAGGACGATCTTTCGCGGGCGCGCAAGCGCGAAGCGCTGTGGCTGTCCGTCATCCTGCACTTGTTCGTGGTCATTCTGCTGTGGAACAGCGAGAAGATTGATGACGATCCTTACGCGCCATCCGGTGGAGCTGGCGATTCGCACGGATGCGAACCGGGGGGAAGACGCGACCTTCCTGGAGTTGCCGCCCGACGCGCAGAAGCTGACGCGGCGTCCCGATGCCAAGGTGATTTCCGACAAGGACCGCATCGCGACCAGCAAGGCGCCGCAGATCGATCGCGAAGAGTTGAAGAAGATACTGGAAAGCGCGCATGCGGGGCGTCCGGGCGAGAACGCGCAGCCGCCGGCGCAGGGCCAAGCCGCGCCGAACCAGCCGCCGCCGGCGCAGGGATTCGCGCCGCCGCAGCCGAGCGATCAGACGGCGCGCTTGCAGGCGCCTCCGCAGCCCAGGCCGCAGCCCGATTTTAATGCTGCCATGACCCCAGGCTCGGCGATCCAACAAGCCATCCAGGCCACGGCCGCCAACCGCGGGCGCAACGGCGGTTCTGGACAAGCGGGCGATTTCGGCAGCCCAGGCCGCAGCGGGGCCAAGGCGCTGGACGAGGCGGAAATCCTCACCGATACCATGGGCGTGGATTTCGGGCCTTATCTGACGCGGATCGTGCAGATTGTGAAGCAGAACTGGTACAACCTGATGCCGCCGTCGGTGTACCCGCCCATCTACAAGCAGGGCAAGCTTTCCATTGAATTCGTCATCCTGAAGGATGGCAAAACGGCCCAAATGACGGTGCACACCTCCTCCGGCGACGTGGCTCTGGACCGGGCCGCGTGGGCGAGCATCACCGCATCTACCCCATTTCCGCCGCTGCCCAAAGAATTTCCCGGCCAGATCCTCGGCCTGCGCTTTTATTATTTCTACAACCTCGAACCCGGCGCCGACTTGAAGTGATCCCAGTCGTCCGATCTCCCGTAGAGACGCGGCTTGCCGCATCATCAAGCCGGATTAACACTGAAATCAGGTGCGCGAATGGCCTGAATTCGCTATCATACGGATGTTTGCGGTTCCATGCGCATCTAAGAAAACTATGAAGATTCAACGACTGTCGCCGCCCTCCGTTTTGCCGAGTCCGGTTTTGCCCGCTCTGGTGCTGCTGTGCCTAGCGCTGCTCTCGCTGCCGGTTTCCGCTCAGGACCCGCCCGAGGTCCTCCGTCCGCCCAAGGGCGCGCAAATGGCCATCGTCGTTTTTGAAGACATGCAATGTCCGCAGTGTGGCCATTTGGCGCCGCTGCTGGCGGACGCTGCGCGTACCTACAAGATTCCCCTGGTGCAGCACGACTTCCCGCTGCCGATGCACAACTGGTCGTTCCAGGCCGCCGTGCTGGCACGCTACTTCGACAAGCATCCCTCCAAGGAGATCGGGGACGACTTCCGCGCCTATATCTTCGCGCACCAGTTGGAGATCATCCCGCAGAATTTGCGGGAATTTGCCGAGAAGTTCGCCGCCGATCACAAGATCGCTTTGCCTTTTGTGGTCGATCCGGACGGCAAGCTGACGGATCTGGTAAAGGCGGACAGAGAGTTGGGCAAGAGCCTGCACCTCGAGCACACGCCGACCATTTACGTGGTCGGCAACAAACGTTCCAACCCCTTCGTCGAGGTGAAGGAGCCGCAGACGGAGCTTTTTTCGGTAATCGACGCCATGAAGAAGGAGCAGGAGCCGCCCCCGCCGCCCGCCAAGACCGCCTCACGTCCCCACGTCCCGTAGAGACGCGGTTTGCCGCGTCTCCGGCGGCCCGGCAAGCCCCGCCCGCGCAGGCTGCGGGAAACTTCGATTCACACGGGGTTTGGGAAGCGCGCAAGTTTACCCGTGCCGTTAACCCCTTGCTGACTTTAGGAAGCGAAACACGGTACTATCGAATTTCCGCATGAGACTGCCTCAGCCCTTCACTGCCGCTCCCCGGAGTTTGTCATGGCTCCGAAACTGCTCATCGCTGTTCCTTGGCGTGGGTCAAGCCCACGCCTGGGCGGACTTCCCTGGCCGTGCGCTGCGCGCGCTGGCGGTCGGAGTTCTGCCCGCGATGTTCCTTCTGCGCTCGCCCCGCGAGCAAATTTATAACATCTTGTGGGCGCTGGTGTTCGGCTTTGCCACGCTCAATATCTTGAGCCTCGGTGCGCGCCGTTTCGAGCAGGGCAAGACTGGCCTGAACTTCGGCGAGATTCTGGCCATCCTGGTGGTGATTGTGTCGATCGTTCTGCTGGGCTGGGAAATGCTTTACGTGTTCCACGTTCTGCCCATTCGTCTCACGCCGCGCTGACCCCGATTGCGGTATCATCGCCTGTGGCGAAACGCGAATCCAATTTCGATGTGACCTGCCCCTGCTGCGGCGCGGTCCTGAAAATCGACGCTTCCACGCGCAGCGTCATCGCCCACACCGCGCCGGTCAAGCCCAAAACCTTCAACGACATGGAAGAAGCCGCCCGCGCCATGAAAGAGCAGGACAGCCGCCGCGACTCCATCTTTCGCCAATCCATCGAAGCGCAAAAGCATGCCTCTGAGTTGCTGGAGAAAAAATTCCAGGAGGCCATCAAGAAGGCCAAGGAGACCCCCGACACCGGAAAGCCCATCCGCGATTTCGATCTCGACTGAGCGCTTGCCGCGCCGCTCACCGCCGAGACGCTCGCCCCAAATATGCTCCCGCCATTGCTCCCGCCATTCGCCTCATTTACATTGAACAGGATGCCCACCACAGGCGAACGTTTCGAGCGAGCGGTCCAAATCATGGCGCGGTTGCGGGCTCCGGACGGATGCCCGTGGGACCGCGAGCAGACCTTCGACACCATCAAGCCCTACACGCTGGAAGAAGCCTACGAAGTCCTCGAAGCCATCGACAATCGCGATTGGCCGGAACTGGCCGGCGAACTGGGCGACTTGCTGTTGCAGGTGCTCTTCTATTCGCAGATGGCGAGCGAGGCGGGCCACTTCTCACTGGATGACGTGCTCGACCGGCTTTCCAATAAATTGGTCAACCGCCATCCCCACGTCTTTGGCGATGTGACAGCCGACACTCCCGCCGAAGTGCTGCGCAACTGGGAGGCGCTGAAGGCGCAGGAAAAGAAGAAACGTCTAGTGGCGGATGGAGATAAAAAAGGGGAGCAGGCTGATGAAGCTGCCACCCGCCCCTTGCAAAAGGCGCAAGGAGCGGGGCACCCCGAGGACTCTGCCGATGTTCAATCGGTGCTTGCCGGCGTGTCGTCGAAAATCCCCGCGCTCATGGAAGCCTACAAGCTCAGTTCGCGCGCCGCCCATGTCGGCTTCGATTGGTCCGAAATGGACGGGCTCTTTGCCAAGCTCGAAGAAGAAACGGCGGAGTTGCAGGAGGAGTTGAAGGCTGTGCCGGAAACTCCGTTCAACGCGCAATCGCTCGGCAAGGGAATTGCCGGGTCGGGAAAACCGCAGGTCCCGCCCGAACTGCGCGAGCGTTTGGAAGGCGAAGTGGGCGATTTGTTTTTCGTGCTCGTGAACATTGCGCGCTATTTGTCGCTCGATCCCGAATCGGCGTTGCGCAAGACAAACCGCAAATTCAAGCGCCGCTTTCAATGGATGGAGGAACGCCTGCGCGCCAGCGGTCGCGGGCCGCAACAGGCGTCGATGGACGAATTGGAAACACTATGGCAAGAAGCCAAGCAGCGGGAAAAACGGGCGTGACCGGAGCCAACTTTAGTGCGTCCACCGGCACGCCCACCGGCAAAGTCGCCATTCGCAAGTGCGAAACGCTCGGGGAAATGCAGGCTTGTTTCGCGCTCCAGAAAGAAGTATGGGGGTTCGCGGACGCGGACTTGGTTCCGGTGCGCCTGTTCGTGGTGGCCGCGAAGATCGGCGGCCAGGTGATTGGCGCTTTCGTTCATACTGTAGAGACGGGGCTTGCCCCGTCTCCACCAGGCGGCCAAAGAAACGACGAAAGAAACGGCGAACGGGAACTAATCGCCTTTGCGCTTGCGATTCCGGCAACGCGGAACGGCCACTCCTATCTCCACTCGCAAATGCTCGCCGTGCGCCGGCAATTTCGCAATCGCGGCCTCGGCCGCCGCATAAAGCTCCATCAGCGTGAAGATGCGTTGGCGCGTGGCTTCGAGCTGATGGAGTGGACGTTCGATCCGCTGGAAATCAAAAACGCCTATTTGAATATCGAGAAGCTGGGCGCGATCGCGCGCCGCTACAACCTGAATCAGTATGGCATCACATCCTCGCCGTTGCAGGGCGGTTTGCCCACCGACCGCCTGGTGGCGGAGTGGTGGATGAAATCGAAGCGGGTCGAAGCGGTTTTGGCGGGCGCTCCGCGGGCGAAGTTCGCTTGCCGCGCCAGCATCGACGTGCCGGCGGAAATCTACGATTGGAAGGCCGCCGCCACGACCCGCGCGCAGGCGCTCGCCGTGCAAGCCAACAATCGCGAGCGCTTCACCAGCGCGTTTGCCCAAGGACTAAGCGTCCTCGGCTACGAGCGCGACGAGCGCGGCAATGGCCGTTTCCTGCTGGGCGACTGGGACGAAGACTGGCGGTATTAGAACAGGACAAATCATGAAAATAGAATCCATAACTCTCCGTGAAATTCACATGCCGCTCGTGCATTTTTTTGAAACGAGCTTTGGCCGTATTTACAGCCGCCGCATCCTGCTGGTGAGCGTCGACTCCGATGGGGTGCGCGGCTGGGGCGAATGCGTCGCCGGAGAAGATCCGTATTACAGCCCGGAATGGATCGAAACCGCTTGGCCCACGATCAAGCATTATCTGGCGCCGCTGCTGTTGCAAAGCGAGTTGTCGTCCGGCTGCGACTGCGCCGCGCGCTTCGCCCGGGTCCGCGGCCATCACATGGCCAAGGCCGCGCCTCGAAAACGCGGTGTGGGACGCGGAGGCGCGGCAGCGCCAACAGCCGCTCTGGAAGCTGCTCGGAGGCACGCGTCGCGAGATCGCCTGCGGCGTTTCCATCGGCATTCAAGACACGCCCGAACAACTTCTGCAAAAAATCGATACCGAGCTGGCGGCGGGATACCGCCGCATCAAGATCAAAGTCAAGCCCGGATGGGACCTGAATGTGCTGGAGAAGGTCCGCGCCCGCTGGCCGGACATCGTTCTCAGCGTGGATGCGAATTCCGCTTACACCCTCGACCAGCTCGAACACCTGCGCCAATTCGACGCCTTCAATCTGCTCATGATCGAGCAGCCTTTGTGGGACGACGAAATCTATCTTCATGCGCGGCTGCAAAAAGCGATCCACACGTCGATCTGCCTTGACGAATCGATCCTCAATGCGCGCGACGCCGATTTTGCGCTCGAAACCGGCGCCTGTCGCATCATTAATATCAAGGTGGGCCGCGTCGGCGGCTTCAGCGAGGCGAAAAAAATCCACGACGTCGCCGTTCGCCACAACTTTCCAGTGTGGTGCGGAGGAATGCTGGAATCGGGCGTGGGACGCGCCCACAACATCGCTTTATCGACGCTGGAAAATTTCCGCCTGCCGGGAGACGTGTCGGCGTCGAAGCGCTATTGGAAAGAAGGACATCATCGAGCCCGAAGTGGAAGTCCGCGCCGACGGCATGATCGCCATCAGTGACGCGCCGGGCACGGGCTACCACGTACGCGAAGACCTGGTGCGGAAGTTCACCGTCCGCGAAGAAACCTTTCGCGCCGGAAAAACTTAGTGTTTCGTAGCGAAGGTGAGACCCCGCTCTTCAACTCTCAATTCACTAGATTTTGTCATCCCGGCCCTGAGCGCAGCCGAAGGGGAGGGATCTGCATTTCGCCGCAAAATGCAGATCCCTCGCTTCGTTCGGGATGACAATACTATGGAGTCGGGCAATCCATGAAAGGTGTCACAACGCCCTTCGTCCCTCACTTGTACGCGAGCTTGTTGCCCGCAGGATCGTCGGCCCCTGCGGATTCTTCCTTCTTCAGCATTTCCAGCGCCTGCGCGAACGTCAGGTCCGAGGGAACTCGTTTGAAGCCGCTGAAGGTCTCCGTCGAGCTCACGGATAGGTTCTTCACCAGCAGGATTTTTCCCGTGAAGTTCAAGCTTATGCTCGAAATTTCCCAGTGATTGTCGTCAACCTCCTGCTGTTGAATTGTGATGCGGCCGCCGCGATCGAGGTGTCCAAGAATGCCCCACCCGAAGCCGACTTCCTTGAAGAGCGTGCCGTCGATGCTGGCAATGCGGCAACGGACGGCGTCCACCAGCGCGTAGCCCTGCATGCCGGTCATGGCCTCTTCCACGCGCGACGGCGGTTGGTAGCGCGGATTAGGACGGAACTTCAATCTGACCAGCGTGGCGCCGGCCCGGCCCATCCCTTCCGAACTCTGCGCTTCTCCCGCGTACTCGAACAGAAAAGCGTCGGGCAGCGCGCGCACAATGCGCTCCATGCGCTTCGCACTTTCGCGTTCCTGATCGCGCTTCTTTCGCAGTTCTTCCGGATTATTCACGAACCGCTCGACGCGCGCCTCTTCCTCGCGCCGCTGTTCGGGCGTGAGAGCTTTGCCGTTATACGCGACCACCAGGCCGGCCGTAGCTTGCTTGGTCTCGACATAGACCTTTGTCGTCGATCCCTTCGGCGTGGTCCTGGTGCCGCGAAACAGGAAGCGGGCGTTGTCGTCGCTCATCGCGCTAATTTCGTTCTGCACCGCTTTGCGCACCAGTTCCGCCGGATCGCGATACGAAGAAACCGTCGCTGGCTGCCCGGCAAAACCGTACGCGGTAAGCAGCAGAATCCAGGCGCCAATGCGAGCAACGCCATGCCCGATGGAACCGCGCGAGATGGAGTTGACAACCGTCATGATGCGATTAGGCGCGTGGAGCCTGATAAGACGATGGTAGCAAACCGCGCTCTGCCACGGGACCGCGCTTCCGGCCGCTGCTGTAACTTTCCGAGGAGGAATGGTTCCCGCCTGCCGCGTCGGGCCGCAACCGGGCCCAATGATTTACAATCGGTTCATTCGCGGCGACGAGAACGCGAGAAGATGGAGGCCTAAGCATGGATACTCCGCACGCCCAAGAGGTTGCCCACATCGGCAAGTCGGTGGTCATCAAGGGAGAGCTGTCGGGCTCCGAGGACTTGTACGTCGATGGTAACGTCGAAGGCAAAATTGAGCTGCGCAACCACAGCCTGACGGTCGGGGCGAACGGAAAGATCAAGGCCGACATCACCGCCAAGTCCGTGGTGATTCAGGGTAGGTTGGATGGGGCCGTGATCGCCTCCGATCGCGTGGAGTTGCGCAAATCGGCGGTGGTGACCGGCGACCTGACCACGCAACGCATCGCCATTGAAGAGGGCGCCTTCCTGAAAGGCAAGGTCGATGTTCAGCAAGAGGCTGGGAAGGCGGTCGCGCCTGCGTCTTCGTAAGCAAGGTTGCGCCGGTCGCGCCACCGGCTGCGCGCATCGACGGCATCTGTTTCCGGCAACGTCATGAAATTCTTTCGCGGCTCTTCCCACCAGACTGCCGGCGCGGCAGCCCCGCGCAGGCTGACCCGCCGGTCGAGCGGCGTGGGAGAGCTTTCACGCCTGCTGCAGTCGCAGGAGGGGCTGTGCGGGCTCGACATGGGCTCGACCTCGGCCAGCAACATCCGCTTTTTCACCGGCAACGGACACAAGATTTACAGCGAAGATTTGTTGCTTTCTTCACTCGACCCCGCGCTGCGCATTCCAGACGGCGCCGGCCACTCCGTTCTCGATGGCAAGAAGTTTCTCGATGAGAACCTGCTGTACCCGAACGCTCACTTCAACGTCGTGCTCTGCTGGAACCTGCCGGATTACATGGAAGAGGGCCTGGTCAAGCCGACCATCGACCGTCTCTGGTCGCTGATGAAACCGGGCGGAGTGCTGCTCGCCTTTTTCCACACGCGCGACGCCGGCCCGGACTCCGCCTGCTATCGCTATCATGTGACCGGCAACGACATGCTGGAGATGCAAGAAGTGAAGTTCGCCGTGCCCGGCCGTCCCGCATCCGATAAGCAATCTCCGCGCCTGCAGCGCGTCTTCAACAACCGGCACATTGAAAACCTCTTCCGCGATTTCGCGTCCATCAAGTTTTTCCTGGCCCGCGACGCCATCCGCGAAGTCCTGGTCGTCCGCTAAGGAGGGCATATGATAGCTCGAATCTGGCATGGCAAAACGAAGGCAAGCGATGCGGAAACCTATCTCGAATATCTCTTTAAGTCTGGCATTCCCGCCTACCGGGCGACGGCTGGCAATAGGGCGCCTGGGTTCTGCGTAGGATTGACGGCGATACAGCCCACTTCATCACGCTTACCTTTTGGGAGTCGCGCGACGCCATTGCGGCTTTTGCCGGCGCTGATATCGAGGTCGCCAAGTACTATCCGGAAGACGAGAAATACTTGCTGGAATTCGAACCCACGGTCATGCACTACGAGTTGTTTCAGTGACTGAGGACTTACAGGCTTGCGTACAGATTGGACAAGTCTTCGCGTGCGCCAACCTGGCTTTGTGCGCCCGCTGATACGCTTCCATTTCTTCTTTCTGATGCTTCCGCTTTGCCTTCTCCGAAAGCCTCGGCTTAACTTCATTACGGTACAAGAAAGAAGTCCACACCGCGTGGGCTCGGGTTTCAAGATCTCTTAGCGCTTTGTAGGTGGGGCATTCCGACTCGGCCATATTTTTACCTGATGATATTCGAAAATCGGCTGATTCATTCCTGTTTTCCGCGATCTCTTGATACTATGTAGTGTCAGGCATCGCTTCCGCGCGACGTTTTCCCGCCAACCCCGCCAGATCCGGAAGGAAGCAACGGTAACGGGCTCTTTCGTGTGCAGTGGTTTGCCGGTGCCTGACTTTTGCTTACCGCAGTCTCGTGTGCGGGACGTAGCGCGCCTCGCCGGTCATAACGATGGAGCGACGGGCGTCACGCTCGGCCAGTTGCCGGCGGCCGACAGCAACCCTGGACTCCACTATGAGTGTGGTGGTGATGCCATGACCAAACGCCTCTACTACAACAGTTCTGAAATCCACGAATTCGATTCCATTGTCGAAGACGTTGTCCCTCCTTCGCCGGAGCAGCCGCGCCCCGCCGTCATCCTCTGCGAAACCGCGTTCTATCCCACCAGCGGCGGCCAAGTCCACGACACCGGATGGTTGAAGCTCGACGGGCATGATGAAAGCGGCGCTCGCCTGCGAGTCGCGGAAGTTGCCGAAGCGGAAGACGGCAGGATCGTCCACTACCTGGAAGCGCCTGCGAAGTTGCCACTGGCAGGCGAAAAAGTCCACGGCAGCATCGATCTCGAACGCCGCCGCGATCACATGCAGCAACACTCCGGCCAGCACGTTCTCTCGGCCGCTTTTGTCGAGCTTTACCGGATGCCGACCGTTTCCTTCCACATGGGTACGAGTGAAGCCTATTGCTCGATTGATCTCGGAACGCCGTCGGTGAGTTCGGAGCAGATTGCCGCTGCCGAGAAGCTCGCCAACAAAATCGTGTTTGAGGACCGTCCCGTGCGGGTCCGCCATGTTTCGCGCGCGGAAGCGGAGAAGCTCGGCCTGCGCAAACTGCCTCCGGCGGAGCGCGACGAGCTGCGCCTAGTCGAGGTCGCGGATTTCGATCTGTCGGCGTGCGGCGGAACCCATGTCAGCGCGAGCGGCCAGATCGGTTCGATTATTCTGCGGAAAACCGAGAAGGTGCGACAGGGAACGCGCGTCGAGTTTGTCTGCGGCAATCGCGCGGTCCGCATGGCGCGGCGCGACTACAACGCCCTCAGCGAGGCGGCCGCCCTATTCTCTGCGCAGCTCTGGGACGTGCCCGAACAAATCCGCAAGAGCCTCGATGAGAGCAAGCTGGCGCGCAAGCAAAAAGACGACGCGCTCGATCAGCTCGCCGAACTCATGGCCGCGTCCGCTCTTGAAAATCAGCCGGAGACCAACGGACGGAAAATCGTCGTGCGGGCGTTTTCCGATCGCGATATCGCCTTCGCCAAACTCTTCGCGCAGAAGGTAACGCGAGCGGCGACCCCAGCCATCGCGCCCGCCATAGCGCTCGTGGCGAGCACGGTCGATCCGCCCGGCCTGGTTTTCGCGCAAACGCCTGCTCCGGCTTCCGCTGGCGCGCCCGCCTCCGCCGCCGACATGGGCGCATTGCTCAAGCAGAGTCTTGTCGTCCGTCGGAGGCCGCGGCGGCGGCAGCCGCGATTTCGCCCAGGGCGGAGTTCCCGCCGGCTCGAACGTCGAAGGGCTTTTGCGCCAGGCAGCGGTTACAATCGGAGCCTGAGTTCGAAAATGTCTTGTATCAGGCTATCGCTTTAGCGATAGCGTGGATCCGGCGAAATGACAGCCCCTTCAGGGGCCGGCCTTGAGGATGATTTCGACAAGCAGCCCCTAAAGGGGCTTGATTTTGAATGACGAACGGCATCGCTGAAGCGATGCCCTGATACGAAGCCAGAGAATTCATCCCATGCTGGAACCGCGGCTGATACTCGTCAATCTTCTGATCAAGCTGGGCGTGGCCGCGGCCGTGTCCAGCGCGCTCGTGCGCTCCAAGGAATTCAAGGGCCTGATCTTCCGCGAGCGCCGCGAAACCCGCCACAAAATCTACCTGGCGCTGTGGATGGCGATTCCCATCGCGCTCGGCGTCTGGATACGATTCGTCGCTAAAAGTTTTCTCGCCGGCGACCTCTCGCTCGAAACCGCCCTGCTTCTGGGCGTGATCGGCGGCAGTTTGTCGGGAGGCGCCGGCGGCGCGCTAATGGCGCTGCCTGCGCTGCTGCACGGCGAGTGGGCCAGCCTGCCCTTGAATATGTTTGCCGGAATTATCGCCGGGCAGTTGCGCCGCTTCGCGCCCGAAGAGGAAGACATCTGGTCGTTCTCGCCCTTCATCGATCTCAGCCTCTATCGCTGGATCCGCCGCAATCTGCCGCGCCCGCGCGTCTTCGATTGGCAGGTCGCATTCCTGGGCGCCATCGTCGGCTTGCGTTTTCTGCAGACGGAAATCTGGCGCTACTGGCCGGCTTCCATCTTCAGCCTGGAGAGCCCCGGCCTGTGGGCGGGGAATGCCCACCGAACTCTGAACGGATATTTGGTCGAGGGCGCCATCTATCTGATGGTGGTCATGGTGGTGGGCACGGAACTAAAAATTTTCAACGGCGTTCGCATCCAGATCAAGCTCGAAGAACAGGAACGCCTGCTGCTGCAGGCGCGCATGGCGGCCTTGCAGAACCAGATCAATCCCCACTTCCTCTTCAACACGCTGAATTCCATTTCGTCGCTGGTGCGCTTCGATCCCGATACCGCCCGCGACATGGTTCTGAAGCTCGCCAACATTCTCCGCCGCCTGCTCAACAGCACCGATTCGTTCGTTCCGCTGCGCGAGGAAATCGAGTTCATCGACAATTATCTCGACATCGAAGTCGTGCGCTTCGGACGCGACAAGCTCAAAGTCGCCAAGGACCTCGATCCCGCCTCCCTCGAAGCCATGGTCCCCAGCATGTTGCTCCAGCCGCTGGTCGAAAATTGCATCAAGCACGGACTCGCTCCCAAGGTCGAAGGTGGCAGCATCACCTTGCGCAGCCGCTTGATTAAATCGCGGCTCGTGATCGAAGTGGAAGATGACGGCGTGGGCATGGCGCCACTCCAGCCGCGCGAGTCAGCCGATGGCTTCCGAGGCATGGGCATCGGCATGGCGAACATCGCCGAGCGTCTGAAGGTGCTCTACGGCGATGCCGCCAAAATGATGGTCGAGGGCCGCGAAGGCGGTGGCACGCTGGTCCGCTTGCGCTTGCCCATTCTGCCCCATCCCGAAGAGCTGATGACGACTACTCCGCTTGCGCCAGCACCTTCCGGTAAAAATCTTCGTAAAGCGGAATAATCTTGCTGGCGCAGAATCTTTCCTGCGCGGCCTCGCGCGCCCGTTTCCCCATGGCCCGCAAAGCGGATTCATCGCCGAGGACTTCGATGGCATAACGCGCCATCGTCTCCACATCGCCGAGATCGGCCAGGAATCCGGTCACGCCGTGATCGATCAATTCCGGCACGCCTCCCGTGCGCGTGGCCACCGGCACGACTTCGCAGGCCATTCCTTCGAGCGCCGCCAATCCAAACGTTTCCAGTTCGCTCGGCATCAACAATACGTCCGAGATGGCCAGCTTTTCCCGGATCTGGTCCTGCTTCCCCAAAAACAGCACCTGCTCGTGGATGCCTTTCTGCACCGCCAGCCACTCCGCCTGCGACCGGTCCGGCCCGTCGCCAATCAGCAGCAGCTTCGAGGGGATTTTCTTGCGCACGCGATCGAAGATTTCGATTACATCCAAGACCCGCTTCACCGGCCGGAAGTTGGAAAGATGCACCAGCAGCCGCTCGTCGTTCCCGGCATACTCGCGGCGCTGCTCCAGCCACTCCGGCTTGCGCAGATACTCGTCGCAGTTCACGAAGTTTGGAATGACTTCGATGTGCTTCTTGACGTCGAAAATCTTCAGCGTGCGCGTGCGCAAATACTGCGAAATCGCCGTCACTCCGTCGCTCTGCTCGATGGAAAACCGCGTAATCGGAAGATACGAACGGTCGAGCCCGACCAGCGTGATGTCGGTCCCGTGCAGCGTCGTCACAAACGGCAAATGCCGCCGCGGCGGAGTCGCCGCCAGCATCTGCCGGGCCAGCATGGCGCTCACCGAGTGCGGGATCGCATAGTGCACATGCAGCAAATCGAGCTCGTAGAGCTGCGACACCTCCGCCATCCGCGTCGCCAGCGCCAGATCGTACGGAGGATATTCAAACAGCGGATAGCGCGTGACCTCGACCTCGTGATAGTGAATGTTAGGTTCCGGCCCGGTCAGGCGAATCGGCTGCGAATAAGAAATGAAATGGATCTCGTGCCCCCGCCGCGCCAGCTCCAGCCCCAGTTCGGTGGCCACCACCCCGCTGCCCCCGTAAGTCGGATAACATGTGATCCCAATCTTCATGACGCTTTCCGTGTGCGACTTCAACGATACCATCATTGGAATTGGATTCACCGCAGCGGCCGGGGATGCAGGAGCAATATTTTCCATTTGTCATCCCGGCCCTGAGCGACGCCGAAGGGACCGAGTTCCCACGCACACACTGCGGCCCTCCTGCGCGAAAAACTCGTACATCGCCGCGTGCAAGCCGGCGCATCTAGTAAACTGTTCTATTCGATTTCATTGCGAGTTCATAAGAAGATCGTTGCAGTGGAAAACCAGGCCCTTTGCGCGTAACCGTTTTCCGGTCCCGCTGGAGCGTCTGCCCCCAGGAGAGTGGCACTTTGTTCGATTGCGCTGGCTCGCACGTTCGTCGTTTTTGGCTCATCAGCATTGCCCTATTGTTCTTCGTGGTTGCCGCGTTCACGGTTTCGTTGTGGGCGCAGAACGAAGAAGAGACCGGGGAAAATCCTCCAGCCGGCACCATTCAAGGCACAGTGCAGGATGACAGCGGCGCCCCCGTGGAAGGGGCGCGGGTTTCCTACAGCTCGGAGGCCGTCAACGCCAGCGGCATAGCGCGCACCGGCAAGGATGGGGCTTTCGTTACGGACCCCGTGCCGCCGGGCGCTTATGTGGTGCGCGTGGAAGCCCGCGACATGCTGCCCGCCGAAAACAAGGTGAACGTGGTGATGGGGGCCGCGGCTGCGGCGGATTTTAAGCTCGAATGGATCAATCCGGGGCCAGTGCGGCTGGAAAGCGAGTTCGATGGCGATATCGTCGGCCGCTTTCCGATTGAGGGGCTCAACTATCTGGGCGCGGCCCAGCTCGATCCCGGCCTGCAGGTGGTGGATGGCAGTTTTTATGGGCCGGGCAAGGGCGGGTTGCAAGCGCTTTTGATCGAGAGCCAAACCGGACGAACGACGCACTACGACATCGACGAAATCGAGGCGATGGATGAGACCCGCGGCGCGGCCACGGTGGACCTTCCGGCCGAGGCGGTGAGCGAAGTGACCGTCACGCGCGTCATGCCGGAGCTGTTCCAGTCGCTCAACGCAACCGGCTCGGTGCGGGTCGCGACGCGCTCCGGTGGAGACGAGTGGCATGGCAATCTCTTCGGAAATCTCCGCGACAAGATCGCCGGCACGGCCGGCTTCCCCTCGGGAAACTCGGGATACAGCCGCCAGCAGTATGGATTTGGGGCCGGCGGCGCCGTCATTAAAGACAAGGCGTTTCTATTTGTCGCCGGAGAACGCGTCAAGCAGGATGGGTTTTTGCCCGCCCAGTCCGCGGATTTGATATTGCCGGCGAATTCCGGCTCCCCGGCGCTCCACGAAATCAGTTTGCAGAGCGCCTATTTTCGCGAGAACATGCTGACGGCGCGGCTCGATTACGACCTCAACGACAACACGAAATTGTTCGCGCGGCTCTATTACGACAACGCGAATGAGGTTGGGCCGCCCGACAGTTTGTCGCTATTCCGCAATCGGCTGAATGTTCCCGGCGCGGCCCTGGGGCTGGACTGGAATCGCGGACGATTCGTGAACAGCGCCCGCTTCGGCTATCAGAAGATGGTCAGCGCGATCAGTCCGGACGTGAGCAATCCGGTCGCGGGAGCGCCGCCGTTCCACATGCAAATCGGGCCCTATCAACTGGGGCCGAGCGTGGCCGGTCCGCGGCAGACCATTCAGCGCGACCTCTTCGGCCGCTACGACAGCAGCACCGTCTACCACGTCAATCACACCATTCGCTTGGGCGGCGCGGTTCATCGCATTGCGCAGGGCGATTTTTATGCGCCGGGAAATTATGGGCCGTCGGTCGCCAGTTCCGACGGACTGGATGTCATCAATGCCATCAATACCAACCCCAGCCTCTTGCCGCTTTACCCAGGCGATCCGCGCGGAGCGGCCGACAATCCGCTGAACTATCCCGTGGGCTCGTTCACGATTTTCAACGGCCTGGGAAATTTCAGCGAGAACTCCGCCTTCAACCGCTCGGGCGGCGGCCACTTCGACACACGCTTCGAGGGCTACATAGGCGACACGTTCAACCTGCTCCCCAACCTCAACATAAGCTTTGGCGTGAATTATGTGCGCGACAGCGGCCGCACCGACAGCGACATGAAGCCGGTGCTTTGTTCCCAGGTCAATACCGGAATTGTGACCACTCCTCTATGCACCAGCGGTTTTCTGCTCGATCAATTCGGCTTGCTGCCGCAGGAGGGTCTGAATTACCACCAGAATCTCGGCGAAGGCGTGAACCAGCCGCAGTGGAATTTCGCTCCGCAAGTGGGCTTGGCGTGGGACCCGGGACACAGCGGCCGCACGGTGCTGCGCGCGAGCGCCGGTCTGTTTTATGACAATTTCCTGCTGCAGAACACCTATCGGGACCGCATCAATCGCCTGTCGAACGGCCAATACAACCGCAGCTTGACTCTCTGTCCGGCGGGAGCGGTGCTGTTTCCCAATGCGGCGCTCGACCCGGCGAATGGCGTTGTAAGTCAGGTCGATGGACTCGATATAGCCACGCAGATTTGCGGAGAGCCGTTGAGCGCAACGGTGACGGGAACCGAGGGGCCCGTCCTGGTCTCGCAAGCGATCCAAGACCTGCAATCGCAGTTCATGGCGGCGCAGGCGTTGGTGACGGGCGGGCAAAATGTCTACTCGCTCGCCAACAGCGCCGCGAATTTTGGCGGCCTGCTCGCGCCCAACTTCAAAACGCCCCGCATCTTACACATGGACTTCGGCATTCAGCATCAGCTTGGCGAGCGCGGCGTGTTCTCCATCGACTTTGTGCGCGAGGTTGGCACCCAGTTCCCGCTCGGCATTGACACCAATCATGTGGGTGACGCGAGTTACCTTACGGACGGCGACAATTCAAATCCCAATCTCAATACCTATCAGGCGGAACTGGACGCGATCAATGCGACGGTGGTGCCGGTGGGATGCAGTCCGGCGGTATCCACTGGCAGCAGTTCGCAGGCGGCTGTGAATTGCTATTTGTCGAAAGTGCCGGGAGCCAGCATTACAGATTTCGCGCGCAACGGCTTGGATTCGTCGAATTCCTTCTGCGGGCCGTTCCCCTGCTCGGTTTTAGGGAAGCGGCAGGCGGCGTTCGGCGGCATCAATCCTACCGTGGGCTCGAACGTCATGTTCTTTCCCAGCGGATGGTCGAAGTATCAAGGCATACACCTGGCATACAAGACCAGCATAGGGAATTCGATACGGCGCGTACAGCACATAGACTTGGCCATCCAATACACGCTCTCGCGCTATCGCACCAATCTGGCCGAGCCCAACGGCAGCGGCGGCGATTATTCGCTGATGAACGTGGCGGAAGATTACAACCGTCCGCACGTCGGCCATTGGGGGGCTTCGGGGATGGACCGCAGGCACCAGTTCACTTTCACTCCGACGGCGGAGTTGCCGCACGGCCTGCGCTTCGCGATGATCGCGCATCTCGCTTCGCCGCTCCCGTTGAGCGTTTCCATTCCGCAGCAGGATGGCGGCGGCGTGGCGGGAGAGATCTTCCGCAGCGACGTCACCGGCGACGGCACGGTCGGCGATCTTCTGCCGGGAACGCATATTGGCAGCACGGGAAAATACTCGGCCGCCAATTTGACGAAGGTAATCGCGAATTACGATACCAACATCGCCGGCCAGTTGACGCCGGCCGGTTCGGCATTGGTGAACAGCAACCTGATCAGCCAGTCGGAAATGGTTGCGCTGGGCGCGGTTACGCCTCTGATTCAAGGCGGACAAGGGCTGCCGTCGCGTTTTGCCCAAGCGACCTGGCTGAAGACCATCGATCTGCGTTTTGGCCGGCCCTTCCAGGTGGGCGAGCGCGTGAAGCTGGAACCCAGTGTTTCCGTGTTCAACGTTTTCAACTGGGCCAACTTTGGCGGCGCGGGCAACCAGCTAAGCGGCGTGCTGAACGGCGCCCCGGGCAGTGCGTTGAATAACGCGAGTTCAAGGGGATACTGCGGCAGTTCAACCGCTTTCTGCACCGCCCGGCTGGACCGTGTCCTCGCCGGTTCTGGCACCTACGCCAACGGTGCGCCGCGCCAAATAGACTTCGGAGTGCGCATCACATTCTAGCAGGATGCCGTTGCCGCTGCTATTAGTCCAGTCCCAGAAGCGCGTCGATGAAGGTCTCGCCTTGGGGGCTGCCCCATCCGGTCACCAAGTCGTAGCCAGGCACGGCATAATAATAATGCGCGCCGTTTTTGCCCGCGACGACGTCGTGAAATTCGCTCGTATAACTCGCTCCGGTGCCCATGATATAAAGAGCGGGGTTGATGAATCCGACGGTGGGTTGGTCGGCGGCGACCGCTTGTTGGTTGGCCAGCGCTATAAAGCCAGCCAATTGCGGAGAGGAAAAGCTGGTCCCTCCCCAGCCTCCGCCGCAGGAAAGGTCGGCGCAGGCCCACTGATTGGTGTTTCCTTCTCCGGCGATATCGGGAAAATTGCGGAACCACCTCGACGCCTTATTGGTGTGGTTGATAACGCCCCTGAGTTTCTGGTAGCTGGGAGTCCGTATTTTGTCCTTGGAATGGCCGCCGGAGCTCCAATACCAGCCCGTCTCCGACAGCCAGGCTCCGCCCGGGCCAGTGGTCGTCAAGTCCGTGCCTCCGACCGCAGTCACATAAGCATCATCGGCCGGCCAGACATCGTCGGCGGCACTCGCGGAACCGTAGTCGCCGCTCGCACTTAACATGCTCTGGCCCTGCGCCGCCATTTCCTTGAAGATCGGATCCAGCGTGGCCTCTTTTGCGCTCACGTCCCAGGACAAGCTCAGTTGCTTGCAACTATTGTCCGACGCCATCTGGTTAAAGATGGAGGAATCTCTGTTTCCCACATAAACCACGACCTGCTCCAGGCCGGGCGCCATGGAGATTGCCTGCTCGATATCCAGGACCTGCTCGCTATCGTCACAGCTTCCCGTGCAGTTCAAGCTCGCCGAATTCACGGATTCACCCACCACGGGAACATTGAGTGGCTGGTCCAGGCTCGAGAAGTAATTCTGGATGTCCACGATATTGTATCCGTAATACTCAAACAGCCCGACCGACTGTCCCGTGCCGTCGAGAGGGCCACTCCCATAGTAGGCCGCCCGGATGTCGCTGCCAGTGAACGAGTGGTCCGGGGCGGAACCCGTGGTCCTGCTGGTGGCGTTCGGCGCCGGCGAAGATCGAACGTAGCGGGCATGAGGCAGCTTGAAGTTGTCCAGCCCGGCAATGTGCAACAGCGGCGCCTCGAGGTCTGTCGTGGGCTCACGGTCTGGCGCATAAAAATTGCGGGCCTCGGTGGGATGCCGGTAGATGCCCAAGGTCACATGGAAGGCTTTTTCAATGTTGGCCGCCGGCCCTGCGACATCCACCACCATGCGATTGGCGAAGGTATCGACCACGGTCAGCCCGTGGGCCTGGGCAAAGCGCAGCACCGCTGCATGGTCAGCCTCGGTCGGGCCAAATCGGCGCGTGAACTCCTCCACGCTTAGGTACTTGTGGTAACTGCCACTTTTTGGATCGTAGATCCGCTGCAACAGGTCGTCGAGTTCCGCTTCATTCCGCAGCGGCAGAGAAATTGCCAGATCCAGCCGCTGCGTGCCGGGAAGCCGTCCCACCAACACCGCGCGCCCGCTGGATACTGCCGCGGGAACCTGGCTAGTCATGGTAAGCCGCCGCTCCGTCTGGGCCATGGCTGCCAGGGAAAAAATCGTGGACGCACACAATACCGCGGCTAGCGGCCGGGAGATAGCGGTTTGTAATGTCGTTCTCTTCACAATCGTCACCTAGAGTTTTTCCCGAATGGATTTACGTACTTTATGGGCCGAACTAAACGAAGAGAAAAAGCCGCCAAGCGCACACGCACTACAGCGCCAACATCGCTCTGTCAAGCACGATCCCGGAAAATGATTTTACCACATTGGAAATGTCCCCACCTGGTCCGCATAGAGTTGGCATTCGTTATACTAATGCGGTATGTCGGTGATCAAGAATGTCGGGGCCGTGGCGCAGGGGATGACCATCACCCTGAAGGAGATGTTTCAGCCTTCGGTCGTCGAAAACTATCCCAACGGCGACGGTCCGCTGAAAGGCGCGAAATTTGAGGAGCGATTTCGCGGCATGCACGTCCTGCAGCGCGACGAAAACGGCCTGGAGAAATGTGTGGCCTGTTTTCTCTGCGCCGCCGCCTGCCCCGCCAATTGCATCTACATAGAAGCCGCGGAAAACACCGCCGATACCCGGGTCTCGGGCGCCGAACGCTACGCCCGCGTCTATAACATCGATTACAATCGTTGTATATTTTGCGGATACTGCGTGGAAGCTTGTCCCACGGATGCGATTACGCACGGACATGGATTTGAGTTGGCTTCGTTTAATGCCAGCAATCTGATCTACCGGAAGGAACAGATGCTGGCGCCGGCCCCGGCGCACATGGGAGCCAATCAGGTGTTTGCGCAATCGGAAACGGACGCGAGCGTGACGGGAGATTAGCCAACTTCTGGATTTTTGCGAAGCGCCGGTCCCGTGTGGGGCCGGCGTTGCTGTATGGAAAGCAGTTCTCAGTTCCCAGTTCTCAGTTCTCAGTCAGTGCGGAGCAGTTTCGAGCGCATCTCGTATCGAACCACTGAGAACAAACAACTGAGAACTGGGAACTGAGAACTGAACCAATGTCCAATTTTCTCCAAACCGTAAATGAACGCGTCGTCGTATTTGACGGCGCGATGGGAACGAGCATTCAGAAGCGGAATCCCACCCTGGACGATTACTGGGGCAAGGAAAATTGCAGTGAAGTCCTGGTGCTGAGCCGTCCCGATATTATTCGCGACATTCATGCGGAGTTTTTCCGCGTGGGTTGTGACGTGGTCGAGACGAATACGTTTGGCGGGACGGGACTGGTCCTCGGCGAATTCGATTTGCGCGACAAGGTGCGCGAGATCAACGTGAAGGCGGCGCAACTCGCGCGCGAAGTGGCGCAACAATTTTCCACCGCGGACAAGCCGCGGTTCGTCGCGGGATCGATGGGGCCGACTTCCAAGCTGCCTTCGCTTGGGCACATCGGCTGGGACGCGATGGCCGAGTCGTATGAAGAGCAGGCGTTGGCGCTGATCGAGGGCGGCGTCGACGTTTTGCTGATCGAGACTTGCCAGGATTTGTTGCAGACGAAGATTGCCACGGTTGGCGTGCTGGACGCAATGCGCAAGGCCGGCAAGCGCCTGCCGCTGCAGGTGCAGGTCACGTTGCAGGAATCGGGAACCATGCTCCTCGGCACCGGGATTGGCGCGGCGCTGACCACGCTCGAGCCTTACGACATCGACATAATCGGTCTGAACTGCGCCACCGGCCCGGCGGAGATGAACGAAGCGGTCCGCTATCTGGGGCTGAATTCCACCAAATATATTTCGGTGTTGCCAAACGCGGGCCTGCCGCAGAACGAAGACGGCCACGCGGTTTACAAACTGGCGCCCAAAGATTTAGCGGAGTTCCACAAACATTTTGTACAAGATTACGGAGTAAGAATCGTCGGCGGCTGTTGCGGCACGACCCCAGAACATCTGAAAGCCGTGGTGGACGCGGTATCTGGCGTGGAGCCGGCGAAGCGCCAGGTGCAGCCGGTGGGCGCGGCCGCCAGCGCCTACACATCGGTGCCGCTCGATCTGGAGCCGAAGCCTTTGATCGTTGCCGAAGAGATGAATACCACCACGCGGGCCGGCCATTTCCGTGAGCTGGTGCAGACCCGGAAATACGGCGACATTCTTACGCTGGCGAAGAAGCTGGCGAACGAAGGCGCGCACATGCTCGACTTGTGCTGCGCCATCGCGGGCGAAGACGAGAAGGGCTGCATCTCCGCCATCCTGGGAAAAATCGCGGCGCGCGTGTCCACTCCTCTACTTATCGACAGCACCGAAGCCGACGTGGTGGAAGAGGCGCTGAAGCGCATTCCGGGCAAGGCGATCATAAACTCCATTAACCTCGAAGACGGTGAGAAACGCACCGCGAAAGTATTGCCCATGGCGAAGCGCTATGGCGCCGCCGTGATCGCGTTGACCATAGACGAAGAGGGCATGGCGTTGACGGCGGACAAGAAAGTCGCCATCGCGCATCGCATCTTCGATTTGGCCACCAAGAAATATGGCATTCGCCCGGTGGACTTACTCTTCGACGCGCTGACACTGCCGATTTCCACGGGGCAGGAGGAATACCGCTCGGCGGGCATCGAGACACTGAAGGCGGTGCGGCGGATTCGCCAGGAATTACCGGAAGTGAAGACGGTGCTTAGGGTCAATAACATCAGTTTCGGGCTGGACGCTTATCCGCGGCGGGTTTTGAACTCGGTGTTCCTGCATGAAGCGGTGGAAAACGGCCTGGACGTTGCCATCGTCAATTACACGAAGATTTATCCGCTGTATAAGATTCCGCCGGAAGAAGTTGATCTGGCGCGCAAGCTGATCTATCAGGACCGCTCGAATGGCGACCCGCTGCAGCTTTACATGCAGCATTTCGCGGGCATGAAAGGCAAGCCGTGAAGGACTTAGCTTCCGGGGATGGCAAGCGCGAGGCGCGCTTGCAGGACGGCAAGACGGTAAAGGACTACGTGAAAGCGGCGGCCGTGGATGTAGAAATCGGGCCGGTGTTTTCCGAGCGCAGCGCCGTCGTCGCCGACGCGCCGAATATTCCCGAGCCTCCGTTCTGGGGCGTGCGCCTGGTCAAGAATTACGATCTGCGCGAGATTTTCCGTTACGTCAACGACACGGCTTTGTTTAAGAACCAGTGGCAGATAAAGACGGCGTCGCAGGAAGATTACGCTCGGCTCGTCGAGGAAAAGTACCTTCCGATCAAAAAGCAACTGGAAGAGGATGTGCTGGCGGCGGGTTGGTTCGAGCCCAAAGTCGTATATGGATATTTTCCCGCGCAAGGCGTTGGGAACGATGTGGTGGTGTATTCAGTTACCAGTTGCCAGCCGCCAGTTGCCAGTGGAAAACAAGACCGTCCCACTGAATTGTTGCGGTTTACTTTTCCGCGGCAGAAGGAAGGGCGGCGGCTTTGTATCTCCGATTTTTTTGCCGCGCCTGCTTCGGGGAAGATGGATGTGATTGGCGTGTCGTTGGTGACGATTGGCTCTCGGACTTCGGTCGAGACGCAACGGCTGTTCGAGGGCGGAGAATACAAGCGCTATCTATATCTCCACGGCCTGAGCGTGGAAACGGCGGAGGCTTTGGCGGAGTTTCATCATAAGAAGATGCGCGAGGAGTTAGGCATTGCGGGCGAGGACTCGCCGCACATACGCGATCTGTTTCATCAAAAGTATCGCGGAGCGCGGTATTCGTTTGGCTACTTGGCGTGCCCGCATTTGCAGGACCAGACCAAGCTGTTCGCCTTGCTCAAGCCGGAAGAAAACGTAGGCGTGCGGCTGACTTCGGGCTTCTTAATGGAGCCGGAGCAGAGTACCTCGGCGATTGTGGTGCATCATCCTGGGGCCAGGTACTTTATGGTGTAGATCGTTTCACCGCCGAGACAGAGACGAAGTGCGCGCCGGGCAACGGCGGACCAAGCCGAACACTTTCCATCCTGCCAACGTGCTCGGCCATCTATTAGGGGTGATGTTTTTCGAGTAATCTTTATTGAGGAGATATCCACTCGGGTCATCCTTGAATTAAGGCGGTCCCGAACGTGGTTCTCTCGCGCCACCGATGGCCTTTAACGAGGAAGAGGAAGTCTTAGGCAAAGCGTACGACGGCCGGCTGATGCGGCGGCTGTTGACCTATCTGCGTCCCTACAAGTGGCACGTCGTCGTGGCGCTCGCGGCCATCATCCTGAAGTCGGGGTTGGACGTGCTGGGGCCGTTCCTCACCAAAATCGCCATCGATAAATATCTGGCGAAGTCGCCGAACTCGCAATCCTCTTCCCATTCCTGGATTGGCGACCGGTTGAGCGCCACTCCGCTCACCGGCATCGCGCAGATTGGCGGGCTTTACGTTGGGATTCTTGTCTTCACGTTCGCGCTGGAGTTCGTCCAAACCTACCTGATGCAGTGGACGGGACAGAAGGTGATGTTCGATCTGCGGAAGCAGATTTTCCGCCACTTGCAGCACATTCACGTCGGGTTTTTCGACAAGAACCCGGTGGGGCGGCTGGTGACGCGCGTGACCACCGATGTCGATGCGCTCAATGAAATGTTCACGGCAGGCGTGGTTTCGATTTTTGAGGACGTGTTTGTGCTGGCTGGCATTATCGCCATCATGATGAAGATGAACTGGAAGCTGGCGCTCATCACCTTTGCCGTGCTTCCGCCGATCGTGTATGCGACCTTGATTTTTCGCGACAAGGTGCGCGATTCCTACCGCCGCATCCGCACGGCGATTGCCCGAATCAATTCTTACCTGCAGGAAGCGGTCTCGGGGATGCTGGTGTTGCAACTTTTCAATCGCGAGAAGCGCGCCTTTAATAAATTTTCCGAGATCAATGCGTCGCACATGGAAGCGTTCAAGGACGCCATCCTGGCCTACGCCGTGTATTACCCGGTGGTTGAAATCCTGGCGGCGATTGCCATCGCCAGCATCATCTGGTTTGGCGGAAACGACGTGATCCGCGGAGTGGCGTCGATCGGCGTGCTGGTCGCGTTCATGCAGTACGCGCAGCGTTTCTTCCGTCCGATTCAGGATTTGAGCGAGAAGTACAATATCCTGCAATCGGCGATGGCGGCGAGCGAACGCGTATTCAAGCTGTTGGATACGAAAATTGAAATTACCTCGCCGACAGTCACGAAGCAACCGCAGGGACCGGGGCGGATTGAATTCGACCATGTGTGGTTTGCGTACAACGCAAGTGGAGAGACGGGCGTCCTCACCCGTCCCGCCGCGCCCTTAGCCTCCTCCGGACGGGCGGGGACGCCCGTCGCTCCACAAACAAATGACCCCGACTGGGTTTTGCGCGACGTCAGCTTTGCGCTTGAACCGGGCGAGACCATCGCCGTCGTCGGGCACACCGGGGCGGGCAAGACTACACTGATCTCGCTGCTCATGCGCTTTTACGACGTGCAGCGCGGAGCGATTCGCATCGACGGCGTCGATATCAAGGAGATGAATCTCGACAATTTGCGCAGCCGCTTCGGCGTCGTCTTGCAAGACCCGTTTCTATTCAGCGGCACGGTCGAGGGCAACATACGGCTGGGCACGACGCGCATTCAAGACGCGGACGTGGAGCAGGCGGCGGAGGACGTCAACCTCGCCGACTTCATCCGTACCTTGCCGGGCGGGTTCCAGGAGGAAGTGCGCGAACGCGGCTCGACGCTTTCGACCGGGCAGAAGCAGCTCATCAGTTTTGCGCGCGCGCTGGCGCACAATCCGAAGATTCTGATTTTGGACGAGGCGACTTCGAGCGTGGACACGGAGACCGAATTCCGCGTGCGCGACGCGCTCAACCGCATGGTGGAAGGCCGGACCGCGCTGATCATCGCGCACCGCCTCTCGACCATCCAGCGCGCCGACAAGATCATCGTCATGCACAAAGGCCAGGTTCGCGAAATGGGATCGCACCAGCAACTGCTGGCCCAGCGCGGGATTTACTACAAGCTCTATCAACTGCAATATAAAGATCAGGAAGTCGGTGTGGAGCGGGCGCCCTCGCCCGCGGACGCGCCAGTCGGCGCGGACGACTGAACTTCACTCCCCTCGCCCATTACAATGTCTCCGTGCGGATTCTCGTCTCAGCCGGTGAAGCCTCCGTG
Source organism: uncultured Acidobacteriaceae bacterium (assembly GCA_963772155.1). GTDB lineage: Bacteria > Acidobacteriota > Terriglobia > Terriglobales > Acidobacteriaceae > Acidiflorens. The sequence goes on from CAVYVX010000005.1 coordinate 189,396, forward strand.
AAATGGATCGTGCGTAGCTAATGGAACCGCTGTGGTGGAGTGCGAGCCTTCGCTTTCCGTTTTGCGCGGTTTAACCATGCGCGTATAATTACGCGATCTTCGGACTTGCAGGGTCGCTCGTCCGTCGCAATTTGCACCTTATCTTCTAGAAGGAGGAAAATTCCATGTGCACCACACCGCCAAATCCGCCAACACCCGGGGGAACCGCGCCAGCTCCTCTGCCCGCGCCCCAGCAGAATTCGGGAGTCAAAATACTGTTGTGGGTCCTCGGGATCATTGTGGGATTGATCCTGCTTTCTTTCGGCAGTTGCGCCGTCATCGGCTTCTATGCCATGCATAAAGTGAAGCAGGCCGGGTTCGATTCGGAATTGATGAAGAAGAACCCCGGATACGCCGCCGCCAAGATGGCCGTGACCATGAATCCCGACACGGAAATCGTATCGAGTGATGACAGTGCCGGAACTATCGTGGTGCGCGACAAGAAAACCGGCAAGGTCATAACCATGAAGTTCGACCCGCAGAAGAAGGCCATGGAAATCACGGACGAGAACGGCAAAACGTCCACCTTGAGCGCCTCCGGCGAGGGGTCATCCGCCAATTTGGAAATCAAAGGCCCCGATGGCACCGTAAAGATCGGCAATACTTCGGACAAAGCGCCGGATTGGGTGCCGGCGTATCCGGGCTCCTCTCCGAAAAGCACATTCTCCGCCAGCAATGGCGGCGAGCAGACGGGCTCCTACACATTTATTACCGCGGACCCAACCGACAAGGTGATGTCATTCTATGGGGACGCTTTGAAATCGGGTGGTTTTACAGTGTCCAATATGTCCGGCAACTCCAATGGAAAAGTCGGAGGCATGGTGTCGGGTGAAGATAAAGCCACCAGGCGCACCGTCCTGGTGAGCTTGGGAACCGAGGCTGACGGCACGCGCGTGAATGTGACCTTCTCGGTCAAGCCGTAAGCGCGAGCAAGAGTTCGGTTGAAGATGCCTGCAAGCGGTCTGAAGCATGGGGAGACGTGGCGATGTCCACGTCTCTTCGTTTTCCATGAGGTTTTTCGATAGCGTCCAGCCATTGCCCGTGTGGTGCGGGTGCCCGCGAATGCGGACGACTGAACTTCGCTCCCCTCGCCAATTACAATGTCTTCGTGCGGATCCTCATCTCGGCCGGGGAAGCCTCCGGTGAAATGTATGGTGCGCAGCTGATAGAAGCGCTGCGGCGAGGGGCGGAGCTTTGCTCCGCTGGGCAGACGAGGGCGTCTGCCCCTACGCAGGACGGGCGAGTCGCCCGTCCCCACACGAGCATCGATTTCTTTGGCGCGGGCGGGGAGCGGATGCGCGCCGCCGGCTGCGAAATCGTTGTCGATGCTAAAGACCTCGCGGTGGTCGGCATCACTGAGGTTCTGAGCCATCTGCCTAAGATTTTTGGGCTTTACCGGAAATTGCTTCGCGCGGCCAATAATAATGAAAAACGTCCGGCGCTGGCGGTTGTCATCGACGCTCCGGCGTTCAACTGGCGCGTGGCGCGGCAGATGCGGCGGCGCGGCATCCCGGTGGTTTACTACGTCTGCCCGCAGTTTTGGGCGTGGCGGCAGGGACGCGCGAAGCTGCTGCGCAAGTATGTTGATAAAGCGCTGGTGATTTTTCCTTTCGAAGAAAAGTTCTATCGCGATCGTGGAGTGGACGCAACATTTGTTGGCCATCCGCTGGCCGATCTACCCGCGCCTGCGATTACTCGCGAAGATTATGCGGCCGAGAACCAGCTCGACGCCGCGAAACCCTGGATCGCGCTCATGCCGGGCAGCCGTCGGAAGGAAGCGGGCATGAATCTGCCAACAATGCTGGAGGCGGCGGAGCGCATGGAAAAGGAGCGTCTGGAAAAGGACCGCCTGCAAAAAGACTGCATGGGCGGCGGTTTTGAATTTTTGCTGCCGGTGGCGCGCACGCTCGACGCGTCGTTTTTCAGAAGATGGATGGAGACGCGGCAAGCCGCGTCTCTACAGGGGAAGATTCATCTGGTCGGCGATGCGCTGCCCGCTCTGTTTCACGCGCACGCGGCGATTGTGGCCAGCGGCACGGCTACGGTCGAAGCGACAATGATGGGCACGCCGTTTGTCATGGTGTACCGCGTATCCCGTCTGACCTATGCGCTGGGCAGGCCGCGCGTGAAGGTCCCTTACTTTGCCATGGTCAACTTGATCGCGGAGGAAGAAGTCGTCCCAGAGCTGGTGCAGCGCCGGTTCACGGCGGAAAACGTGGTCGCGGAGATGAACAAGATCATCCCCGAGGGCGAACCGCGGGCGTGCATGGTCCGGCGGCTGGCGGCGGTGAAGGCAAAACTGAAACTGGGCAGCCGCCGAGCGCATCCCGCGGAAATGGCAGCGGAGATCATCCTGAAAATGATCGGGTAGATATCTCGCCGCGGCCCACTGGCGATTCCTGGCTTCGCTTGCGAAGCTTGAATTGTCCATTGTTTTCTCGATTCGTTGCGCGGACTATTGCCCTCCACACATCTCGACGGGTCATTCCGACGGGGCCTGGGTGCGAATGCTGCGAATGCCGTTCTTGATATGGATCGTCCCGATTGCCGCCGGCTCTATCCACCAGAATTTTCTTATGAACCTGTCGCCGGGAAGCCAGGAGTGGGGCTTTTTGAGTTCGTACGCCACGAGTAATTCCACGGCGTAGATCCCCCCGTACTTGGCGACCAGGTGCCGGTTCGACGGAACGCTGGTGACCCAGGGAGCGCCGGCGGCGAGCTCATGGTCAAGCACCAGCTTGTGCGTGGTAAAACGCAGGGTCTCGGCGCCACCAAGCGCTGCCATGGCAGCGATGAATTTTTTGTCGATGACTTTGTGTTGAGGGACGAACGTGTCCGGACGCGAAACCGGCGGGGTGGCCATGGCCGTGAAGGCCGCCGGGCCGGTTGCAGGGTGCGCTACGCGGTACATTTCGCTGGGCAGGTTGATTTGGGCCTTGGCGGGAGCGACGGTCGCGAAGATCGAGAGAAAAACAAGAACGAGCAAGCCTACGGTTCGCACAGAAAATCTCCTTCGAGTTGGTCATCGCGAGGTCCGCTAGCCAGAGGCGCAGCGGGCCGCTGAATGGCTGGGCGATCCGAGATGGAATACACCGTAAAGCGCAAGCCCAGAGCCATCTCTCGGCCAATTTCAGGAAGGTTGTTTTGTACGAAGTACGGGTGCATTCCCGAATCGGGAGCGCTGGCGGGCGCTCCAATGCGCAGGAAATTGCACTCGTCGGACTCTCATTTTTCCGTCGCGGGCGGCGATCGTACGCGAAAACGTATCGCCGCGATGGTTGAACGAGGGCCAAGCAACGGTCCGCGCCGCGGCTCGGCTGAGTTTTCTCACGCCAAATTTTCCCAAATTTCTCCCGCCCTTGTCCTTACAGCATCTTTTGCGGGAAAATTAACATCTTAGAGACTGTTGTGCTCGCCAGGAGACTCCACTTGAAGCTCTGCTGCTCTCGACCGGCGCGCCGGGCGCTGGTCCATCGGTTGTCTTTTTTCTTGGCTTGTTTCTTGCGCTGGCCGCGAACCGGCCGGCGCTGGCGGCGGAGAAGGCGCGGCTGCGCGCGGACGACTACCAGATCGACGTCGAACTCCTGCCGCAGACGCACAAGCTCACCGCGCGCGCCACCGTCAAGGTCACGGCGCTCGAAGACCTCAATGTGGTCACGTTTCAGTTGAACAACGCGTTGCGCATTACCAAGCTCACGGACGCGGACAACAAGCCGCTCAGTCCGGAGCGCAACACGCAGGATTCGACGGTGCGCTTCGCGCTCAACAGCGGGATCGCAAAAAACACGAGCACCACCTTTTACTTCGAATACGAAGGCACGCTGGAAAACGCCGACGACAGCCCGGTTGAGGGATTGAAGCTCGCCTACGTCGGGCCTGATACCAGCTACCTGCTGTACTCGGGACTGTGGTTTCCGGTCGCGGGATACGGCGTCAACCGCTTTACTTCGACCATTAACGTGACCGTCCCGGCGCACATGGTGGCGATCGGCAGCGGGACGGAGACGGCAACGGCAGGCGCGGAGAAGTCCGCAGCCGCGATTGCGAATTCCAAGACCTTTACCTTCGTGTGGAACAAGCCGAGTTTCCCGGGCACGATCGTTGCCGGCATCTTCCAGGAATACAAGAGCGACGATGCGGGCATGGACCTGCACGTTTTCTTCAAGCCCACAAAACAAGCGTTGAGCGCGGACTACGCCGCGACGGCGGTCAAGGCGTTCACCTACTTCGTCACGCAGTATGGAGTGGCGCCCTCGTCGCGGTTAAGAATCGTGGAGATCCCGGACGACACGGTGCCGTCGGCGTGGGCGCCGGAAATCGCGGCGCTTTCGAGCCGCGCCATCCGGAAAAAATCAACTACCGGCTGCTGGCCAATACCATCGCCCATCAGTGGTGGGGAGTTTCGGTGAGTCCGGCGTCGAAGAGCGACTGGTGGATCGGGGACGGCTTCGCGCGCTACTCCGAGGCCCGCTACGTGGAGAGCGCGGCGGGCGCAGCCGGGCTCGATGAAATGGTGAAGGACATGTCGGTGGGCGCGCTCGCCTACGATAGCGTGCCGCTTTCGAGCGCCGACAAGCTCGACTATTTTTCGCCCGAATTTCAATCGCTGGTGACCGACAAGGGGGCCATGATCCTGCACATGCTGCGCTGGGTCGTGGGCGAAGACAAATATCTGAAGATCATGCGCGATTTCGCCGCGAACTATGCGGGGAAGTCCGCCAGCGGCGACGATTTCCGCAAGCTCTGCGAGAACGTGTATGGCGAGAAACTCACCTGGTTCTTTTCGCAGTGGATGGATTCGACCAGCGCCCCCGAATTCAAGGCCAAGTACACGGTCTACCGCATGGGCAATAACAAGGGCTTTCGCATAGTCGGCGCGATCACGCAGGACCTCGACCTGTTCCGCATGCCGGTGAATTTGCGCATCGACACCGATGGAAGAACGGAAGAAAAGCGCATCGAGGTGGTGGGCACGGATTCGCCGTTTTCGGTGGAAACCTTTGGACGGCCGCGGCGCATCTCGGTCGATCCGGAAAACCGCGTGCTCGCCAACTCCCCCGCCGTCAAGCTGCGTTCCTCCATCCTGCGCGGAGAGGGCCTGATCCAGCAAGGCGACCTGGCGGGAGCGCTCGCCGAACTCAACAAAGCGCTCGAAGTCAACAAGAACAGTTCGCTCGCTCATTACCGGATCGCCGAGGTGTTTTTCATGCAGAAAAATTATCAGGCGTCGGCCAACGCCTACCGCGAATCGTTGAATGGCGACGGCGAGCCGCGCTGGACCGAGGTTTGGAGCCACGTGCAATTGGGCAAGATTTTCGATGTGACCGGCCAGCGCGAACGCGCCGTCAACGAATACCGGCAGGCCATCCAGACCAACGACAATACCCAGGGCGCGCTCGATGAGTGCCGCAAATACATGCAAAAACCCTTCGATCTGGAAAAAGGAAGCGAAGCCGGGAAAAAAGAGTAGCCCGCACACCAGGCGAATGGCGGGGAGTATTCCCCGGACTTATTGATTGGAGAAAGAAAATGACGTACCTCGAAGCGGTCTTCCGCTACCGGACTCCGCCGGGAGAAGCTCGGTTGCGGGCCATTGACAGTGTGCGCGAGGTCTATGGCATTCAGCGCATTCAGTTTGACGAGAAGGAGCGGACGGTGCGCGTGCGCTTCGACGCCTCGCGCCTGACGGGCGACGCGGTGGCCCGCTTGCTGCGCCAAGCCGGTATTGACGTGCGGGAGCAACTGGCGCTCGCCTGAGTTTTTGCCCGTGATAGCAAAGGGGCGTTCAAAAAAGCCGCTGGCCCAAGCAGCTTCCCAAACGCCCCGTTGCGCGCCACTTCCTGTTACCCAAGGAGGAACATGCCGGGTGCCAATCGCTAAGACATTACCAACATGCAATATGAGAACGCCGGCACAGGCAGTTCTTGCGCGGAATTTGGCGCAGATCGGGAGCGGAATCGAACTTGGCCCGCGCTTTTCCCTGGAATTTTTCGCTGTGATTCGAAGTGGGCGAAGCCATCCAGTTTTCGTTATAATCTAAAGACGCAATTCTTCCACGATGCGCCCGTAGCTCAATTGGATAGAGTGCATGGCTACGAACCATGAGGTTGGGAGTTCGATTCTCTCCGGGCGCACCAGCTTTTCCATAGTACTTAGCTGTTCCTCAGATCCCTCGCTGCGCTCGGGATTTCGTCCTTCGACTACGCTCAGGACAGGCTCTGCGGGCTCCCGCTGCGCTCACGCCCGCAAAACGTCTCAAGTTCGATTCTCTCCGGGCGCACCAGCCTACCTGGCGAACGGGTTTTCAATGCGAATGCCCGCGATCGTCTGTCCCGCATTCAGGTCTTCAGAGAGAATTCGAGATGCTCCACATTTTGCCGCGGACGCAACAATCAGGGCATCCCAAAATCCAATCCGGGATTCGTCCTCAATTCGAAACGCCGATGAAATTTCAGCCGGAGTGGTTTCGGCGCACCAGATCGCATAGCTGTCCACTACCATGCGTGCCACATTTTTGGGGAGCGGCGAAGCAATCTTCCGGGTCGCGTTGACATAGAATTCTTGCAGCACCTGCATGCTGAGAACGCCCGTGCGCCGGCTCCAAAGCTTGGCGAGGATGCTCTTGGCCACTTCATGTTTTGATTTTGCATCGGCGTCGTGAGCGTAAAGCAAAATATTCGTGTCGACAAAGACTCTATCGCTCATGCAGTTCATCTCGGGTGACTCGGACCACACCACCCATATGAAAGCCTCGATCGAGCAGCATCATGGCCTGGCGCTGCGCGCGTTCGTAGGCTTCTTCCTCTCCAACCAGCGTCTCAATTTGCGCAGCCAGTAGGCCACTGATGGAAGCAGCACGACGGGCGGCGAGAACTCTGATCTTCTGGAGCGTCTGCCGGGTTAGGCTTACGGTCACATTCTGCCTGGGCGTCTTCATTTTATCACGTACTATACGTGTAGCACGTATAATACGTGATGTCAAGCGCGCAGTGCCTCACAATTGCGTCAGGACGCCCGTGCGTGGTACCTCTTCACACGGTACGTTTTCGTACTTCGACCCGAAGACGCAGATGGAAACCGTGCACTTCGGCCCCACGGCGGCCAAATAGTATGCGTGGATTGGGACGGCTCACCCCGCCCCGATCTAGTTTTCTTTCATCTTCAGCTTGCTCTTGTTCTTTTCAATAAAAACCTTGAGATCGGGAGCGGCGCCGAGCAGCCTTGTCCACTGCTCGTAATAGAGCGTTACCGGAAAGCGTCCGAGTCCATAGACGCTGACGCCGCCCTTTTCGCTCACGCGGAACTCTATGCTTCTCTCTTTTTTCTCGACCTGCTTTTCCAGTTCGGCCAGGCGAGCTTTCAACTCTTCGTAACTTGGTTCTGTCATGAATGCACCTCGATTCTATTTTCTATCATAGGTTGGCAATTCGCGGGGGGCGGAGCGCCTCAAAGTGTACGCGGACTGCGGCGACCGGCAGCTCAAGCGCCGCATTCAGCAACGCTTTTGCGGAAGCGTCAGGCATTTTGCTCCCGCGGCAGTTTCTTTTTAGGTAAAATGTTTTTCACTGGAATCCTAACCCGGCGGCTCTTCCCCGCCAGCTATCCCTCCTCGTTACATCCGGTTGCGTATCAGCATAAGATGGAAAATGGAAGCGCAAGTGCTAAAATTAACCGAGCGCCGAATTTCAAGCGGAGAACACAGAATGGCGAAGAAGAAGAACGCGCTACTTGAGAGCATACCGACGCTGGTGTTGCTGGGGTTGCTCGCGGGCATAGTGGGAGGCGTGGGAGTCGGCCTCATCCAGTTGCGGGCCTTGAACTCGTCGGCATCCAGCGCTGCCGGCAAATAAATCGCGACTACTGCACAGAAGCACCCGAAGGGTTGGAGCGGGAGACGGGGATCGAACCCGTGACATCCAGCTTGGGAAGCTGGCGTTCTACCGCTGAACTACTCCCGCTCGACTTCGATAGATTACCATTCCGCGCTGTCCAAGACAAAGGAGACCGGCGCTTTGGGTGGTGGGTATTCATCAAAACGACCCACTGTCGGCCCTTGCTTCGCGCGACTTCTTCGGCGAAGATGCTTCCGTGCCTAGGTTGGATTCCAAGTCCGCGTCCATAGCGAAAACTCCGAACGCTGGCGGAGCCTCCGCCTCCGCCGCTAAATTGCGCCTGCTAAAAAAACTGCGCTGCACTCTTGACTTTGAAAAGCGGGCTTGGGCCGCTGGCGCGACGCTGGTTGCCGGAGTCGATGAAGTCGGACGCGGATCGCTGTTCGGCTTGGTCGTTGCCGCCGCCGTGATCCTTTATCGAAACGACGAATGCAAGAACGACGCCCCGGCGCGCCGCCTTCGCGGCCTGCGCGATTCGAAACTGCTCACGCCCCAGCGTCGCGAAGAACTCGCGCTCCTCATTCGCCGTCATGCCATCGCCTGGGCCGTCGCCGCCGTGGATTCCGCCCGCATCGATCAAATCAATATCTACCAGGCCTCGCGGCTTGCCATGCTTCATGCCGTGCGCCAACTCGCGCCCGCGCCCAGCCATCTTCTTGTCGATGCCGTCAGGCTTGATTGCGAACTTCCCCAGCAAGCGATCATTCACGGCGACGCGCTCTCTGCTTCCATTGCCGCCGCGTCCATCCTCGCCAAGGTCGAGCGTGACCGCATGATCTCCGCCTGGGACCCGGTCTTTCCCATGTATGGCCTGGCCTCGAACAAGGGGTACGGCACGCCGCGCCACCTCGCGGCCCTGCGCCAGCATGGCCCCTCGCCGCTGCATCGCCAGTCGTTCTCGCCGGTGTGGAGCGCGCCGGTTCCGCAGGAGGTTTTCGGATTTATGCAGGACGAATCCGCTGCGGAAGTAATTTCGAGTGACGAAGAACCGGTGGCGGCGGTTTCGGAAGGCTGAACGACCCTATCCTTGAGAATTGTCATCCCGAGCGCAGCGAGGGATCTGCAATTCGCCGCAAAATGCAGATCCCTCGCTGCGCTCGGGATGACAAAATCAGCAACAGATATTTGAGCTTTATTTCGCCCGATAAATCTCCGTCAGCAAATCCGGTTTCGATTCGTCCCGCACCAAATGCGGATACTTCTCGCCGCCGTGATAATCCAGTTTCACTACCCGGAAATAATCCGTGTTCTCCACGATCAGCTCCATCGGCGACGCACTGGTCTTGGCGGCGTGGATGGCGTCATGCCAGATCTCCGGCGTGAAGCGGCGGCCGTTCACCGCGACGATCTTCATCCCCGGCCCGATCCCAGCCTTGGCGGCAACCATGCCCTCGACGGTATCCTGAATCACGCCATCGCTTCCGACCAGCAGTCCCACCGAGTAATGCGCGTCGATGCGTCTTTTCTTCACGGCCACCGATGCGGTTCATTTCCGAAGGTTTCTCGTCGTACACCAGCTTCCATCCGCTGCCTTCGATTCCGCCGAGCGGAGCGCCCGGCCCATGGTTCGTCAGCCGCTCCGTCCAGAAGCCGCGCCAGTCGTACGAAACCACCTGGTTCAGCGCGTTCACAACGTCGTCGAAAGTGTAGGTCTTCACCATGGGCGGACCGCTGGGCGCGCCATGAAACAGTTGGCAGAAATCGTCCAACGATTTCGCGCCCTTCGTCTGCTGCCGGATGATCGTATCCGCCCACAGCCAGTTGAGTACGTCTTCGTCGTAGTAGTCGACCGGGCGGCGATAATCTTCCCAGGCGCGGGAAGCTTCCTGCATGGTGGGAACGCCGTCGGCCGTGTCCTGCAAATTGCGCCAGACCCGGCCCGAACGATGGTCCAGGTCAGCCGCCATCTGCGCCAGCTCATCGCGGGCCAACTCCGGCGTAAGGTCGCCGCTGCGCGCGGTGAGCACCTCTCCCAAGTAGGACGTCAAGCCCTCATAAACCCAGAGCAAGTCGGTCTGCATCGGCTGCTCGTAGTCGGGCGTAGCCAGGTCCGCCGGACGCCGGTACTTCCCGTTCCACGAATGCACGTACTCGTGCTCCAAAAGTCCAGCGGTCTCCTTGCGCCCGTCCTCTTCGATCAACGAGCGCTCCTCGGTCCGGCTGTCGTTCGATTCGTGGTGCTCCAACCCGAAGTGCGCGACGTGATCGCTCAGAGTCAGCAAAAAATGGTAATTCGTGTAGTGCCGCGCGCCAAACAGAATGCCCGCTTGCTTCACCAGGTTGCGGTAGTGTTCCCAAAGTTCTTCCGGGGCCTCGAGCGCGGCGGGGCTGTCGGCGGCTAAATCCAGTTCCGCCGGAGGATTTTCCCCGGGCGCCGTCAGTGGCACCACCTTCAAATACTCGCCGGCGATGACCGGGCCATCCACCAGCGTGGTCAGCGAAACCGGCGCAAATTGGATCTCGCTTCCCGATTGCTTGGTAACATGCAGCGACGTGCCGTACTTCCATCCCGCAGGCAACCGCAGGCTCGCGCTGTAGGTAAGTTGATCGGAACCGTAGCCGGCGGGATAGAGCAACAGCGTGTTCCAGGTGACGACGTACAACTTCTCCGTCGCGGCCATCCCGGCGCTGTATTTGCCCTCAAACGACGCAGGGGAAGCGTAGTCGAGGTCCGCCGTGACTTCGTTTTCGCCCGCCGGAACTTCGACGTGAAACGTAAAACCGTCGAGCAGGTCGCGCCGCCATTTCAGCGTCTTTCCGCTGGCGGTAAACTTCAGCCCGGTCAAATCCGTGATCGGCCCCGTTGGCCCGTGCTCGCCGGGGAGCCATTTGGGATAGTAGAGCGTGAGCGTTCCCGGCTTGGCCGGAATGCGCAATTGCGCGTGGAAGATTTTGCGCGGCGCTTCCGACGCGTCCACCGAGAGCGCGACTGTTGGAGCGTTTGCCCCCAACACTGAAAACGCCGACAACAGAACGATTGCGAGACAACAAAAGTTTCTTGCTCCAGGACGTGAACTCATTCCCCCTCCAAATTTTCGAGCGTGCCACAGCGGTGCAAATCGAACCGTAGGTAAATATATCAGGCGGACGGGCCCATTCGACGGCCGACAAGCCGTGGGAGCCCGCCTGCCATCATCAAAAGGCATTCGTTCCTGCTATTATCTTCGACGTGCCCGCGCGTGGAAAATTTATCACCTTCGAAGGCCTGGATGGCAGCGGCAAGAGCACCCAGGTCGAGAAGCTGGCGCGCTCCTTACGCGCCCACAGCCTCTCCGTCACCGTCACGCGCGAACCGGGAGGCACCGCCGCGGGCGAAAAGATCCGTCAAGTGCTGCTGCACTCCGCCACCTCGGGACTTTCTCCGCTCGCCGAAATGGCGCTCATGTTCGCTTCCCGCGCCCAGCATATTCACGAGGTCATTCTGCCCGCGCTCGCCGAAGGCCGCATCGTGCTCTCGGATCGCTTCACCGATTCCACCGAGGCTTACCAGGGCGGAGGCCGCAAGCTCGGATCGAAACCGGTCCTGCAATTGCACGAAATTCTCTGCGGCAATCTGCAACCCGATCTGACCATCCTGCTCGATCACGAAGTGGCTTTCAGTGTCGAGCGGGCGCGGCGCCGGAATCGAAGGCTGGAAGCGGGGCGATCGGGAAAGGAGAGGCCGGAAAGAGAAAAAGACGAGAACCGTTTTGAGCGGGAAAACCAGGCCTTTTTCGCGCGCGTCCGCCACGCTTACCTGGCCATCGCCGCCCGCGAGCCCGAGCGGGTCCACGTCGTGAACGCCCGCGGCACGCCCGGCGAAACCCATGCGACAATCATGGAGTTGGTGCGAAAGAAACTGAAGTTCTGAAGAGCAGCTACTAGCTACTGGCTCCTAGCTAGTAGCTAGAAGCTAGAAGCTCTCTTATGCCCTTTTCCGATTTCGCCGGCAACCCGGAAACCATTCATCGCCTGCGCGAGATGCTGGCGCGCGAGCGCTTTCCGCACGCCGTCATTCTTTCCGGCGCTCAGGGATCGGGCAAATACACGCTGGCCCTGATGCTGGCCCGCGCCATGAACTGCCTGGAGCGGCCCACTACCGGCGGCTTGCCCGATTTTTGCGGACGCTGCTCGAACTGCACGCGCATCGCGCAATCCGAAGACCTCGACTCGCGCTTCGCCGAAGCCGTCGAGGCCCGCGAAAATATGCGCGAGACCGACAAGAAAGACACCCGGCTCTTCGTCCAGACCCATCCCGACGTGCTCATCGTCCCGCCCGATCCGCCGCAACTGATGATTAAGGTCGATCAGGTCCGCCGCGTCATTGAGACCATCTACTATCGGCCCGGCGAAGCCCGCGAGCGCGTTTACATCTTCACCAGTTCGGCCTTCATGAAAGAGGCGGCCAACTCGCTCCTCAAAGTGCTGGAAGAGCCGCCCGAGTTCGCCAGCATTTTCCTGCTCAGCGAAAACGCGGGCGAATTGCTGCCCACCATTCGCTCGCGCTCCATGATCTTCGATCTGGGAGCGGTCGCTTCCGCTGAGATTGAGGCCCGGCTCGTCCAGCTTCGTCCCAATTGGAATCCCCGGCAGCGGGCGCTGGTGGCACGCCTCAGCGAAGGCGCCATCGGACGCGCCTTGTCTTTCGACCTCGATGGCTACATCGCCGCCCGCAACCACGCCCTCATCATGCTGCGGTCCGCGCTCGGCGGACACGAAAACGGCCACACCGAACTGTTCAAGACCACCGAGACCTACCGCGCCGGCGCCGATGGCCGCGAGAAAATCGACAACCTTCTCCGCACTTTCTATTCGTTGCTCGAAGACCTGATGTTCCTGCAATCCGGCGCCGAGCGGCTGGTCCGCAATACGGACATTCTGGGCGAACTCGAGAAAATGTCCGCGTCCGCCGATTTCGCCTGGGTGCAGCGCGCCGCCGAAGGCCTCGGCGAAGTCGAGCGCGGCCTGCGCCGCAACCTATTGCGCTCGCTCTCGCTCGACGCCTTCGCCACCGCGCTGGAACGCGCTTCCTGAACTTGCCCCCTGCGAAAATGTCTCTGTAGAGACGCGGTTTGCCGCGTCTCCCGCCGCATACGTTGCGCACATTAAAGAGATGCGGCAAGCCCCGTCTCTACAGGCGAAATGCGCCGATGGCCAGTCCGGCTGGACCCGAGACCCCGCGTCAATATTGTCATCCCCGGCCCGCTGTGATACCGTTAGCCTCAGTTCACACCTCTGGACCCACAAGCACAGGCTTAAGTGTTGTGGCATTTTCTGCCCGCCCAGCGCGCAGCTGGTGCGATTTGCAGGTGGCGATTTGAAAGATACGCTCGATTTCATACCAGCCGAACCATCCGCGGACCAGGAAAGCTTCGCGAACCGCAAGCTGATCCGCCCGTCTCTCAACCGCGCCGAACCAGCGCAAAATGGCCACGGCCCCAACCATGCGCCTGCCGAACGCAGAGACAGAGACCGGGACCGGGATAAAGACCGCGACCGTTCCGGCGCTCCGGGCAGAAAGGCCGCGCCCTCGGAGCAGACCAACGCGGAAAATTTTTATTATCAGAAGCAGATGCAGAGCAAAACTCCCATGGTCGTCGTCCTGCGCGACGGCGAGGAAGTCCGCGGCTATATCGAGTGGTACGACAAGAACTGCATCAAGCTCAACCGCGCCGCCGCCGCCAATCTGATGATCTACAAGCCCGCCATCAAGTACATGTTCAAGGAAGGCGAGAACGGGAAAAAGTAAGCCATCAGCCATCAGCCATCAGTTCTCGAAACTGAATCGCGGGACCTGCTCTATCGGCACCACTATGCATCCACAGGCTGCTTTGCTGGAAAAACGCCCTTCTTGCTGACGTTCTATCTGAGCACGGGTTCCTGAAACTTACTTCACTGCTTTCTCAACGTTTCCCAGTCTCTCCTGCGTGTCGCCGAAGCCGGGCGCGAGCTTCAGCACGGCTCGATAGGCCTCGGCAGCGGCGGACGGTTGCCCCATATCTTCCAGAACGCGCCCTTGCCAGTAGAAGGCCAGCGGCGAGGGTGCGACCTGCGTGGCCCGCGCAAAATCCTGCAAAGCGGCATCGAGCTTGCCCTCTTCGCGCTCGATCATGCCCCGCCCGATCAAACTATTCTGCTCCGATGGATTCACCGCCAGGGCCGCGGTGAACTCCGCCACCGCTTCATCCCGCCGCCCCAGTTGATTCAGCAGCACGCCCAGATTGTTGTGCGTCTGCGCGGCTTCCCGCTCGTCCAATTCATACTTCAGCGCGAGTTGATATTCCCGCAGCGCCCGCTCCAGTTGGTTCTGCCGGTGCAGCAGCGTGCCCAAGTCGTAGTGCGCGGTCGAAAGTGTGGGCATGAGCCGGATGGCGCGCTCCAGGTGCCATTCGGCCACATCCAGGCGGCCCGCATTCATCAATGCCGCCCCCAGATTCTCCTCCGCGACCGGATTCGCGCCGGTCACTGCAATGGCGCGCGTAAACAGAATGACGCTGTCCCGCCAGTATTCCATCTGGCTGTACGCCACTGCGGAATACCCCAGCAGCACGGCCGACGCAAGCGCAACCTGTGCCGCCCGGCTGAGCGCAATCCGCGCCGCGCCTTCCGAAGCCAGCCAGACGCCCACTACGAACAATCCGATGAACGGGATGTACGCAAACCGGTCGGCCAGCGCATGAGCGCCCACCTGCACGATCCCGATCATGGGAAACATCGCTCCCAGAAACCAGAGCCATCCCACCACGAGGTAGGGACGCTCGCGCCGTTGCCAGAGCACGATCGCCGTCGCCGCGACGAGCGCCAACGCTGCCGCCGCCACTTGCCATGCCGGAAACAACACCGTCGGATGCGGATAAAGCACGGCCAGCCGTGACGGCCACACCGCCATGCCCAGGTAGCGCACATAGGAAGCCAGCGCGGTTTCGATGCGGTTGGCCAGGCTGAAGTCCGAGGATGTGCGCAGCGCATGAGCCGAGCGCTCGGCGATCACCGTCACCACGGCGCTGGCCGCCGATAGGAGAAACAGCGGCGTCTTTTCCAGAAGCAGCCAAAGAGCCGAAAATCGCGGCGAGCTTTTGTGCACTTGTGCGTGTTCTGGCGCCGCGTCCACTGCCGCGCCCAGTCCCACTTGTCCGGCGTAGCGGCCGAGCGGCCAGTAGTCCCACAGCAACAGCAGAAAAGGAAACGTAATCGCCTGCGGCTTGCTCATCAGCGCCAGCAGATACAAAAGAAAAACCACGCCATAGCGGCGAAGTTGCGGCTGACGCGCGTACCATCCGTAGGCCAGCAGCGCGAGCAGAAAGAAAAACATGCTGAGCACATTCTTTCGTTCCGCGGCCCACGCCACCGATTCCACGTTCACGGGATGGACGGCAAACAGCGCAGCCGCCATCAGGCTGCGCCATGTGAGCCCGGTTGCGCTCCATAGCAGCCAAAACAGAAGCGCCGCATTCAGCGCGTGCAGCAGCGCGCTCGTGAAATGATGTCCCCCGGCACGCAAGCCGAACCACTGGCAATCCAGCGCATGTGAAAGCCAGGTCAGTGGCCCCCAATTCCCCTCGTCGAACGTGGTGAAAGCCCACTTCACCGTGTTCCACGTCAATCCGGCCCGCACATGTGTATTGCCGGCGATGTAAGCATCGTCGTCGAAATTCGTGAATGCATTGCGAGTAACCGGGATGTACAGCGCCAGAGTACCGAGGAAGAGCAAGAGCCCGATGAGAGGTACGGCTGCCGGAAATTTGCCGTCTCGTTCTATTGGGTGTGGTACTCTTGCTGCCGCATTCATCAAACCCTTTGTATCATGTCCGCGATGGAAGCTGAACTATTGGCGATTGCCCATGATCGTGTTTAGCCGTAACTGCGCTTCCTGAAAGCCTGGGGCCAGCGCCAATGTTTTGCGGTAGGCCTCGGCAGCTTGCGGGAGCTTATGTTGTTCTTCCAGCGCCGAGCCGATGGAAAAGTAGGCAAAGGCGTCCGGCGCAGTCTTGACGGCCTCTTCGTATTGCGAGATCGCCTCGTCGTACCTGGCTTGTTTTGCCAGGAGCCATCCGTAGGCCACACGATGACGAGCCGCAGCTGGATCCAAGGCAATCGATTCTCTGAAGTGATTCTCAGCATCGGCCAGCGACCCTTGTTGCATTTCGAGCACCGCCAGATTGTTATGTATCTGCGCCAAGGTCCGCGCTTCCCCAGGGTACTGCAGTGCGTTCCGATAATAGAAAGCGGCTTCCTCGAATCTCTTCTGCTCGAACTTGATGGTGCCAATCTCGAAGAAGGCTGTGTCGGTCGCCTGTATCTGGGACGAACGCGTCAGATGCTCCAGTGCCTCGTCAATACGTCCTTGATTGTAAAAGGCCTCACCCAGCGCTCTTTCCATCAGACAGTTCGATCCAGTGACCGCCAGTGCGTGCTCGGAAATACTGATGCCGTCATGCCAATAAGAAATGTCTCGGGTGGTCGCGGTGGCCAGCGCGACGACTGCCAGTACGGCGCCAGAGATCAGCCCGTAGCGCAGCGCGGGGAAACGGGTCCCCAGGTCCGCGGCTCCCCATACGATCGCGATGAACACTCCCAACAACGGGACATACGTATAGCGATCGGCATGAGCGATATCTCCCACATGGACGAATCCCACCACTGGCACCAGTGTACCGATGTACCAGAACCAGCCCACCGCGAGATAGGGGCGTCTCTTGATTTGCCAGACGGCCAACGCCGTGATCAGGCAGATAAATACGAGGGAACCCATAACTTGCCAGGAGAAGATCGGCGGATAGCGATATGGGTAAAAGATAGCGAGTTTGGAAGGCCACACCGCCTGCGCCAAGTATGTACCATAGGCAAGCAGGGCGTTCGCAACCCTCGACGACAACGGAACAACCTTGATTTCGTTATCCAGCGCCTGGGCCTTCAGGGTCAGCATGGCGCTTCCCGCCGCCAAGAGCAGGAGGGGCAACTTCTCAGCGCATCTCCAGAAAATGACAATGGCAGGCGTTTCATTCCTAACAGGAGTCGATTTCGGCGCGAACCCCAACCGGCCAAGCGGCCAGTAGTCGAGCAAGAGCAGCGCAAACGGCAAGGTCACAAGCATGGGCTTCGACATCAGCCCCAGGATGAACAAAAGAGTGACAAGAAGATAGCGGGACACTCCAGGATTGCGCGCATACCCTGTGTAAGCCCACAAGGCAAGCAAGAGAAACATTGTGGATAGCACGTTTTTTCGTTCCGCAATCCACGCCACCGATTCCAGGCCCAGCGGGTGCACGGCGAACAGCGCAGCTACCATGGCGCTCTTCCAAAGCGCACCGGTCATTCTGCGCAGCCACAGGAAAAGCAGAATAACATTCAACGTGTGGATGAGCAGGCTGGTCGCGTGGTGACCACTGGGATTGAGGCCGAACAGCGTCACGTCCAGCATGTGGGAGAGCCAAGTTACCGGGTGCCAGTTGGCGGCCTCCCGCGACGTAAGCGCCCACGCCGCGTTGCGCCAACTCAATCCCTGCTGCACATGAGTCATTCCGGTAACGTAGAGGTTGTCGTCCACATTGATAAATTGGAACGAGACGACTGGAGCGAACACCGCCAGCGTCATGCCAGCGAGCAGGACCACCGATAGCACTGCGTGTCTGTCGAGGTGGAGCGGGGTTTCCATGTCTTTGGAACTCATGCCGGGAATCGGTCCAATTAGGCGGCAGCTTCGCGGCGCCTGGAGCTTCCGGCTTGGTCCGTTGATCGCGCCGGCACCGGCACCCGACGAAGCCTTCGGCAATTGTCGCTTGCGGGTGGGAATAAGAACAAATGACGACGGTAACAGTGTGCCGCCGAGCGCGTACGTATAATTTCCGATTACTACTCGCGATGCTTAACTTTGGTCATAGCAGCCTGTGGTGAAAGTGAGAATCCGCCGTTTCAACCTCAATCCACCAAGTTTTGTCATCCCGAGCGAAGCGAGGGATCTGCATTTTCGCGGCAAACTGCAGATCCCTCGCTTCGCTCGGGATGACAATTCAGGAAAAGTGTTGTCTGTCCGCCGCTCTCCGACTTTCACCACGGGCTGATAGGGGAAGGCTTGAACTGACATCTGACGGCCGCCTACAGCTTCGGCAGCACAATCCCCTTCTGCGCCTGGTATTTTCCCTTGCGATCTTTGTAGCTCGTCTCGCAGACTTCGTCCGACTGGAAGAAGAGGATCTGGCACAGGCCTTCATTGGCGTAGATTTTCGCCGGCAGGGGCGTGGTGTTCGAAATCTCGAGCGTGACGAAGCCTTCCCATTCCGGCTCGAACGGTGTCACGTTCACGATGATGCCGCAGCGCGCGTAGGTGGACTTGCCCACGCAAATCGTCAGTACATCGCGCGGAATCTTGAAATACTCGACCGACCGCGCCAGCGCGAACGAATTCGGCGGGATGATGGCAACGTCGGCGTTCACGGTCACGAACGAGCGTTCGTCGAAGTGCTTGGGATCGACGATGGTGCTGTTGACGTTGGTGAAAATCTTGAACTCGTCCGACACGCGCAGGTCGTAGCCGTAGCTCGACACGCCGTAGGAAATCACTCCCGTGCTCACCTGCTTTTCAGAGAACGGATTAATCATGTCGTGCTCTTGCGCCATGCGCCGGATCCAGCGATCGCTCTTGATCATGAAACTCCTTTGGGATTTGTAATGGGTGATTTGTAATTGGTAATTGTACGGTGGAATCGAAACCCGGAACGAGATCGTTTTCAATCGCAAATTACAAATCACCAATTACAAATTCGCTTGGCTGGTGCTGTCATCTTACGAGAAATGTTCCCCGGTTGACAATCTCCCTTATCTCCCTTAGCATCAATAACTTGAGGAACACAAATCCTCTGGAGACGGGGGCAGCCCGTGATTAAGCTCGATATTATCAATGAAGTGGTCAATCGCACCGGAATCACCAAGACGAAGGCGGAGCTCGCCGTCGAAACCGTTTTCGAGAGTATGAAGAAGGCGCTCTCGGCCGGCAATCGCATTGAACTGCGCGGTTTCGGCGTATTCAACGTGCGTCCGCGCAAGACCGGCATCGGACGCAATCCACGCACCGGCACCGAAGTTTCCATCCCGCCGGGCAAGGCCGTCCGCTTCAAGCCCGGCAAGGAACTGCAATCGATTGACTAGAAATCGCTCTCACCGCGGCCTGGAGTGCGCCTGTTTGGAGATGATTATCTCGCCACGGTGTCGCATCCATGAATTTGTAATTTGGTAATTTGTAATTTGTGATTGGCAACCCTGCTCATCCGGGGCCCCGGTCTCAGCGCAAAATTACAAATTACAAATTTTCAAATTTCAAATTACCGTATGTCCGATCCCACGTCCCCGATTTCGTCCGCCCTCGAATGGGAGCAACAATCCCTTCCCCATGTCTGGGTCATCCCACGGCCGCGTCAGCGCTGGTGGCTGCATATCCTGCTCCTGGCCGCGACCTTCCTGAGCACACTGGTGGTGGGCGCGCGTATCTACGCCAATTTTGCGGCCCGCCAACCGGCTTTCTCGTTCAACGACGACAGCATTCCTCTATTTCCAGTGGAGTGGATGTGGCAAGCTCCGGCAAGACTGATGCATGGGATCTCCTTCTCGCTCACGCTGATGTTCATCCTGCTCGCCCACGAGATGGGACACTACCTTTACGCCCGCCATTATCGCGTCTATGCCACGCTGCCGTTCTTCGTGCCTTTTCCCAGCCTGATCGGCACACTCGGCGCATTCATCCGCATCAAGAGCCCGATCCCCTCGCGCGCCGCGCTTTTCGACATCGGGATCGCCGGACCGATTGCCGGATTCATCCCATCATGCCTTGCCTTGTTCGCCGGCATCTTACTCTCGCATCCCATCGCCGGTTCCGCGGCACCGGAAGTTCAACTGGGATTTCCGCTGGTCTTCCATCTCGCGGCGCGCCTGCTGCACATCGCCGTGCCGCTCTCCGCGCTCTCGCTGCATCCGATCGCCGCGGCCGCGTGGGTCGGAATGTTCGCCACCGCGCTCAATCTGTTGCCGGGCGGCCAACTCGACGGCGGCCATATCGTATTTTCCGCCTCGCCTCGCCTGCATCGCTGGATCTCGCCGCTCACCGTTCTCGCGCTCGTGCCGCTGGGAAAATATCTTTGGACGGGCTGGTTCCTCTGGGCAGTGCTCCTGGCCATGACGGGCCGGCATCCCCGCGTCCCGCGTTATCCCGGCATCTCGGGACGCCGCCGCGCCCTCGCCCTCTGCGCCGCTCTGATGCTCGCGCTGAGCTTCACTCCCGCGCCCTTCACCCACAGCTCCGGCCGGGAAGTCTGGCCGGAAATCCGCAACGACAGCCGCGACACGCTGCACGATCTCCGCGATGAAGTTCGCCACCTGCTCCATCGCAAGTAGTCTCTCTCATATCGCTTAATGCGAAAAGAAGAACTTCCACATCTTTCACACCCCGCGAACGACCAACGACGAACGACCAACGACAGCTTCTACATCAGCCACACCGCATCCACATCCACAATCACCTGCGTGCGCGGAATTTTTCGCGCTGCCGCTTCCGCCAGCATCGCCCTTAGAAGCGCGTTCATCTTTTCGCGGCTGGGGGACTTCAGAATAAAGTGATAGCGGTAATCGCGTTTCAGCCGCGTGATCGGCGCCGCCGCCGGCCCCAGCACGCGAATGCCTTCATGCCGCGTCTTCTCGAACCAGCGTCCGAGTTCGCCCGACCACGTCAGCGCGTCGTCCAGCTTCTCGCTGCGGACCAGCACATTCGCAATCGCGCTGTACGGCGGATAGTGCATCCAGGCGCGAAATTGCAGCTCTTTCTCGTAGAACCCGGCAAAGTCGTGGCGCGCCGCGAACTGCACCGCGTAGTGGTCCTGAAAATAAGTTTGCAGCACAACTTTTCCCGGAGACTGCCCACGCCCCGCGCGCCCCGCCACTTGCGTCGAGTAGCTGAAACGTTCTCTCCGCCGCGCGGAAATCCGGCAGCCCCAGCGCCATGTCCGCACCCACCACGCCGACCAGCGTCACGCCGTGGATGTCGTGGCCTTTCGCGATCATCTGCGTGCCCACCAGCATGTCGAGCGCGCCTTCGTTCAGCGCGTTCAGCGCGTGCTCGAAATCTTCCCGCCCGCGCACCGTATCGCGGTCCAGACGCCCGATCCGCGCCTGCGGAAACATCCCGTGCAGCAGCTCTTCCAGCTTCTCCGATCCCGTCCCGACAAAATACACATACTCGCTGCCGCAGTGCGCGCACTTGTCCGGAATGTGCTCGACATGCCCGCAATAATGGCATTCCATCTTGCGCTCGCGCTTGTGGTGCGTCATCGATACCGCGCAGTTTTTGCACTGCAACGTCTTGCCGCACGCGCGGCACAACACCACCGGAGAATATCCGCGCCGGTTGAGCAGAACCATCACTTGCTCTTTCTTTTCCAGCCGCTCGCGAATCTCCTCCGCCAGTTTGCGCGAGATCACCTGCTCCTGGCCCGTTTCCTGAAACTCCTGCCGCATGTCGATAATCTCGACTTCCGGCAGCGGACGCATCTCGACCCGGTCGGGCAACTCGACCAGCGCATACTTGTGTTTCTTCGCGTTGTAGTACGACTCCAGCGATGGCGTGGCCGAGCCCAGCACCACCGCCGCTCCCGCCATCTTCGCCCGCATGACCGCCACATCGCGCGCGTTATAACGCGGCGTTTCTTCCTGCTTGTAAGACGAATCCTGCTCCTCATCGACAATGATGAGCGCCAAATCGCCGACCGGCGCGAATACCGCCGAGCGCGTTCCCGCCACCACCCGCGCCTCGCCGCGCCGTATGCGGTGCCACTGCTCCGCCCGCTCCGCATCCGACAGCCCCGAATGCAGAATGGCAACTTCATCGCCGAATACCTGATGCAGGTCCGCCGCCACCGCCGGAGTCAGGCCAATTTCAGGAACCAGCAAGATCGACGACCGCCCCTGCTCCAACGCCTCACGCATACATGCGAGATACACCGCCGTCTTTCCCGACCCGGTGATGCCATGCAGCAGCAGGCCGCCGAACTTGCGCGACGCGACGCCCTCGCTAATTTTCGCCAGCGCTTCCTTCTGCGCCGCGCTGAACTCGCACTCAAACGGAGACTGCCGCGGCTTGAGCTTTGAAAGTTTGACTCCGGAAGCTGTGAAGTCTTGCGGCTCATCAATCAGTTCAATCAACCCGCGCCGCACCAGCGTGCCCAGCCGCCTCATAATAGAAGTCCGCGGCACATCCAACCCGCGCAGCGCCTCGACCGGCAATCGCCCGCCCGAAGCCGCCAAAGTCTCAATCAAAGTCCGCTGATTGTCGTTGAGTTTCTTAGCAGTGCTCGTGCGGAGGTGCTCAGGTGTGTGGTGACGGGCCTCTGGCCCGTCCAGCCGGGCGGTGACGCCCGGCGCTCCATCATCAGATTCTGCGGCGCCCGGAACGCGCGTCTCTACACTCAACAGCACCGCCACTTTCACCACCCGCGCCGCATCCCGCGCCGCCGACACATCCTCGCGCGCAATCCACTTCTTTCGCACCATGCCGGCGAGCAGCGCCTTGAGCTTTGGAGTTGGAACAGGAACCCGTGCCGCCCCACGCAAACTTTCTTCGCGCACGCTTTCGCGTTCCGCCAGATAGTCGAGCACGCGAAATTCGACCGACTGCTGTTCCGTCGTCCGCTTTGATCGCGCCGGAGACGCCGCCATCCCCGCCAAATGCAGCGCCATCCGCCCCTCATCTGTGATGCGGTAGGCGACCGAATGTTTGAACTCGGCGGAGAGCGGCAGCATGGTGCGAAACACCTCGCCCAGCGGCGCGAGATAATAACTCGCGATCCACTTCCCCAGTTTCAGCAGTTGTTCATCGAGAACCGGCGACGAGGTCGAGCGCTTCGATCACTTTTTTCGTCTTGACCTGCGGCGGACGGTCATGCAGCTCAACCACAATGCCCGACAACCGATGCTGCCGGAACGGCACCAGCACCCGCCCGCCCACCACCGGCTCCATACCCGGAGGAATGGCGTAGGTGAACGCCATGTCAAGCGGCACGGCCAGAGCGACGTCGCAGTAGAGGGGCATGTGCGGGGACTAGGGCAGTTATCGAGTTGCCGTAGAGGGAACCATGAATGGGTAGGGCACGGCTTCAGCCGTGCCGCCATGGGCTGTAGCTGTCTCCGGCTTTAGCCGCTGAGGGTACGCACTCTACAACATCGCGAAAACCGCGCTAATGAATCCTATCGCATTTCCGAAGTACACTAGGAAGCGAAGCAACCATGACCAAATTGAGGAAGGTGTTTGCGGTCCATCCGGGAGAAATTCTCAAGACCGAATTCATGGAGCCAATGGGCGTGAGTGCTTATCAACTGGCAAAAGCCCTCAATTTTCCGGGCATCTATGATGTCGTCCGGGGAGACCGCGCCATCAGCGCCGACACTGCCATTCGCCTGGGAAAATACTTTGGCTTGCCCGCGCAGTTTTGGCTCAATCTGCAAAACGACTACGATTTGAGAATCGCGGAGGGCAGCGGAATCGGAAAAGGGATTAGGCCTCGCAAGGTTGCTTACGATGCCGAACCTGCCGGTGTGCGCTGAGGTGTATCGCTCAAACGCCGAGATCGTTGGCCAACCATACTTGCAGACTGCCCTAGTTCAGCCCCAATTTGGATTGGTGCTTATGTTTGATCTTATACATCTTAGTATTGATAGTTCCCGCGAACACAGCAACAAGGAATTCGCCGTGGGGAGCCGCCGCTTTAACCTTCCTAACGCTATCTAAGGAGAACTTCGCCCGAAGCTCCTGACAAGAATTAGTGGCACCGAAATTGTTTCGCCAAGTCTCGTCCAAAGGCTCCGACAGATATGCTTCCTCCACAGTCCCACCAGAGGGATCGGAGAGCAGTACTATCCTCGTAATCGAAGTGCAGCCCTCGACGATGGTTTCACCTGCATACCCTTGGGCCACTACTGTCAGTGATCGCCGCTTATCTTCTGCTGACGGCTCGTATTGAGTGAATTGTCTCTTTGCCGCCCCAGCCCGAATCGCGAGAACCGCCTCGGGCATGTAGAGAGTTATGGCAGGCACTTGGTTTCCTTGTGCTGCCATGAGGCCCATGTCCTGAATATACACCCAATGGTCTTTTCCTTTGCCGCTCAGGGCCATTTCTACTTCTTGAGCGGTAAGCTCATCGACCGGACGCGGCTGAACCACCGGACTGGGCAAGGTGGACTGTGAGCTATCCGGTGGTTCTCCGAGGTTGGCTGCAGTCGCGGGATGTGGGCTCTCGGGCGCGCCACCGGGGTTTGCCGCAGAAGTTGGAGGTGGTTGCCCAACCAGTTCTAGATAGTTGGCGAGTAACGAGGGCATGATCGTTCCTGTGTCTGCTTTGGTCCCGTCGGCAAACTGTACAACCAGGGTGCCCATGTTTTGAGTATCTTGGATCGCTGCCCTTTGCTGCGCGTCCAAACGTGCCAATTGTTCAGAGCTTAGGGCGATCTTGGGCATCGCCATAGGTTTGAAAGCGACAATTGTCACTTGTTGCCCGGCATATGTATTCGGGATCGCTTTATAGGTGCCGGGTTCGTACAGCGGCATGCGCTGCGCGATTGCTTTCATGCCCACCAGAGACTTTAAGTCCGTCACCGACTGCTGGGCAAAACTTGACAAGCAAAACAATGTGACGACAAGGATTGCGGAGTTTTTCGTAAGCATGGCCAGATACAATGTCTTCACGGCTGTAAAGTATACACTTCACCCAGCCCGACGAGCCAATGCCACGTTCGTGCTATGTATTGTCCTGTGGCGTCCGTCCCTACGCATTCGCTTTCGGCACCTTCATCCCCAACTCCTTCATCACCATCTGCAAATCCTTCCACGCCTCGCCCTTCTGCCGCGGATCGCGCAGCAGAAACGCTGGATGGTAGGTGACGGCCAGCTTGCATCCATCCCAGTTGGGGTCGTTGCTGCGCACGCCTGCCGGCTTGAAATCGTAGAAGCGCCCGCGCAGTTGCATCATCGAAGCGCTCATCGCCAGCAGCGTCTTCGCCGCCACCGCTCCGAGCGCCACAATCACCTTTGGCTTGACCACCGCGATCTGGCGCATCAGAAACGGCGAGCAG
Organism: uncultured Acidobacteriaceae bacterium; assembly: GCA_963772155.1. GTDB lineage: Bacteria > Acidobacteriota > Terriglobia > Terriglobales > Acidobacteriaceae > Acidiflorens. Next base: position 214,412 of record CAVYVX010000005.1, read on the forward strand.
GTCTCGCACTCCTCGCGCTCGGGCGTGCGATTGCCCGGTGGACGGCACTTCACGATGTTCGCGATGTAGACCTGCTCGCGCTCGATGCCCATGGCCTTGATCATGTTGTTGAGCAGTTGCCCGGCGCGGCCCACAAAGGGCTCTCCCTTTTCGTCTTCATCCGCGCCCGGCCCCTCGCCCACGAACATCAACTCGGCCGTGGGATTGCCCACGCCAAACACAATCTGCTTGCGTCCTTGCTTATGGAGCACACAGCGCGTGCAATCGCCCAGGTCTTCGCGGATGATCTTCAGCGCCTTCACCGGATCGCTCACACTCTGCTCGGGCTTCGGCGCAATCACCTCAAAAATATTTTCTTCGACCGCAACCGGCATCGCGACCGCCGCGGCCTTCCGTGGACTCATTTCTTCTCCCAGTTCTGTCTGATTTGCTGAAACTGCAATCTCGGAAACCGCATCTTCTGAAGCAAAGATTTCTTCTTCCACCGCAATCGTCGCTTCCGCCGCGCCATCCGGCAGAGGCCGCCGGTAGAAGTCGTAGATCCCCAACTCGTTGTAGTAGCGGATGCGCGCCGCCAGCGCGCGTCGGAGTTCAGGGTCAAGAGTGCGGGGCATTGCGGATAAGGATAACAGCCTTGTCGAGGCATCGTAGGCGAAGCATGAGTCACCCGAGCCCAGCCGAAAAGTGAAATCGTCCTGTTACCACTCCTCGCGCGACCCGTGATCGTGCCGGGTGAGATACGGCTGTTGCCGTAACGTGAGACACATCGCCGTGCGTTTCCGCTTGCGCAGCTTCACCACCTGGTCGAGCACGCGCTGCGCAACTTCCCGTTTCGAGGTCTCGGGAACCTCGACCACATCGCTGTGCGAAATAATTGTGACCGCGTTACGCTCGGAATCGAAACCAATGCCCGCGCGCGAAACATCGTTGACTACAATCGCATCCAGCGCTTTCGACGCCAGCTTCTTGCGCGCGTTTTCGAGCACGTTCTCCGTCTCGGCCGCAAATCCCACGACCACCTGGAAAGTCTTGTGGCGCGCCACTTCCGCCAAAATGTCCGTTGTCGGCGCCAGTTCCAGCGTCATCTCGCCCGTGTGCTTGATCTTCTGCTGCGCCACCGCTTTCGGACGAAAGTCGGCCACGGCCGCCGCCTTGATCACCACCGTACTCTGGGGCAGCAATGTCAAAACCGCTGCCAGCATTTCTTCCGCTGTCTCCACCCGGGTCACTTCCGCCGCGCCTGGAGCGGCAATCGCCGTCGGTCCGCTCACCAGCAGGACGCGCGCTCCGCGGCGCAGCGCCGCTTCCGCTATCGCATAACCCATGCGCCCGCTCGACCGGTTCGTCAAATACCGCACCGGATCGATCTTCTCCCGCGTCGGCCCCGCCGTCACCAGCACGGTTTCGCCCGCCAGATCCTGCGAGGCGCCCAGCGCTTCCATCACCGCCGCCACAATCGTTTCGTTCGCCGCCAGCCGCCCCGCGCCGGTCATGCCGCAGGCCAGATATCCGCTGCCAGGCTCGACAATGCGAACGCCGCGCTGGCGCAGGATTCCGAGGTTCGCCTGCGTGGCGGCGTGGTTCCACATGTTGACGTTCATCGCCGGAGCCACGACCACCGGAGCGGTGGTCGCGAGATATAGGGTGCTTAGAAAGTCGTTCGCAATCCCGTGCGCGAAACGCGCCAGCACGCTGGCGGTTGCCGGAGCCACCAGCAGGGCATCGATCGCCTGCGCCAGCGCAATGTGCTCAATCGCCGACTCGACATTCGCCTGCGATTCGTCACCTTGGGAACCCGCGCCGAACATGCCGGTAATGACTTTTTCTCCGGAGAGCGCGGCGAAGGTCAGGGGACGAACGAACTCCTGCGCTGCGGACGTCATTACGACTTGCACGCCAATGCCGCGGTCTTGCAGCAGGCGCACGATTTCCGCCGCTTTATACGCCGCAATCCCGCCGGACACGCCCAGAGCGATTTTCATAGGAGGAATCAGGTCACTTCTTCAATAAGGCCGAGACCCGCCTATAGAGTTGTTGCTGTCAATTAACGCAAGATGCAGTTCCGCGTGGGCGGCGCAACCGTCTACGCATCTTCCGCGAAAACCTTGTTCAGAGTTTCGCTCGCTTCCACGACCGGCAATTTCGGGACCTCGGGAATCAGCCATTTCACCTTGCCGGCCTTGATTTCATCCTGCGCGATGCGGCAGGGTTTGCGCGATCCGGTATCGATCACCGGCGGCGCGCCGCCTTGCAGTTGCCGTGCCCGCCGCGCCGCTACCAGAATGTAGCGGTAGTTGCTGTCGAATCCTTCCACCAGCTTCATACTGTCTCCCCTGGAACTTCATGTACCCTTGACCAACCGATGTTGAACGAAGCCAAAATCGGCTGCACCCGCTCTCGCGCCTTTTCCAAGCGGCAAGCTTGTGCGGTCTCCACCAGCTGCCTTTCCTCGCCGGAAAGCTCCGACCCGCTCCGCAGCAACCGCACCGACAGTACGATGTCCTTCAGTTGGTCCGCAGATTTCTCAAGCACGTTGTTTACTAATATATAGTCGTATTTTGAGTAATTCTCAATCTCTCGTCGGGCCGTGTCCAAGCGGCGGCGAATGACCGCCTCCGAATCCAGCCCCCGGTGCCGCAGCCGCCATTCCAGCTTCTCACGGTCCGGCGGAAGAATGAAGACGCTTACCGCTTCCGGGACCTTCTCCTTAATTTTACTCGCTCCCTGCACATCGATGTCGAGCAGCAGGTCGTTGCCGCGCGTTTCGGCCTCGCGCAGAAACCGCCATGCCGTGCCGTAGTAGTTTCCGAAGACATCCGCATGCTCCAGAAATTCGCCGGCGGCGATCATGGCCTCAAATTCTTTACGGGAGACGAAGAAATATTCCTTGCCGTTTTGCTCGCTGCCGCGCGGCGCACGCGTGGTGTACGAAATCGAGAAGTCCAGATGGCGGACCATCTTGAGCAGTTCATTCACCAGCGTGGATTTGCCCGAGCCCGAGGGCGCGGAAACAATATAGACGATGCTCATTCCAGATTCTGCACCTGCTCCCGCGATTTTTCGATTTCCGATTTCATCAGCAATCCCATCTCGGTGACCTTCAACGCCTCGCCCGCCAGGCCCGAGGTTTTCGAAAGCAGCGTGTTGGCCTCGCGGTTCATTTCCTGTAGCAGGAAGTCCATCTTCTTGCCCACCTCGCCGCCCTGGTCGAGCAAACCGAGAAACTGCTTCACATGCGCATTCAGCCGGACCAGTTCTTCCTGGATGTCGCTGCGATCGACCAGCACCGCGACTTCCTGCATGATCCGTTCCTTTTCCACCTGCGCGCCCAGCAGTTCCATCATGCGCGATTGCAAGCGCTCGGAGTAGCTTCGCAGGATCGTGCCGCGATGCACTCCCACTGCCGCCGCCGCCTTCTCCAAATTCTCCATGCGAGCGCACAACTCCACGCCGGCGCTGCGGCCTTCTTCCTCGCGCATCTCATTCAGCCGCGACAGCGCTTCTTCCACTCGCGCCATCACCGCCGTTTCCAGTTCGTCTCCCAGTTTCTCGGCTCCCGCGTCCATGGCGCCCGGCATTCTCAGCGCGACGTTCAGATCGGGCTCGCCTTCCACTCCAAATTCATCGGCCGCCGCGCGGAACGCTTCCACGTAACCGGCAATCAGCTGCCGGTTGAGCGCGACCCCGTTCGCGCCCGAGCGGTCAAGGTTCAGTACCACTTCGACGTGGCCGCGAGCCAGTTTCTCTTTCAACAACTGGCGCAGTTTCATCTCCAGCGCGTCGGTATCGGAGGGCAGCCGGAAGTGAAGATCCAAAAAGCGATGATTCACCGATTTTAGCGACAGCGCAAACGCCAGTTGAGCATTGACCTGCCCTTTGACCTGCGCGAATCCCGTCATGGAGCGAAGTGGCATAAAAGTTCCAGGTTTCAAGGTTTCAAGGTTTCAAGGTTTCAAGGTAGAGAACTCCGCGGTCGATCTGGTCCGCTGCAATCTCGGACGCTTTACGTTGAAACCTTGCAACCTTGAAACTTTGAAACCTTCTTACGCCTTCGGCGCGCCCGCTTCGGCAAACTGCAATTGGTAAAGCCGCCGGTACGTGCCCAACCTCTGCATCAGCTCTTCATGCGCGCCAATATCGCCGATGGTGCCGTTATCGAGCACGACGATACGGTCCGCGCGGCGCACGGTCGAGAGCCGATGCGCAATCACAAACACCGTGCGCCCACTCATCAAATTTTGCAGCGCCGCTTGCACCAGCGCTTCCGACTCGCTGTCCAGCGCCGACGTGGCCTCATCCAGAATCAGGATCGGCGCGTTCTTCAGGATCGCCCGCGCGATCGCGATCCGCTGCCGCTCGCCGCCCGAAAGGCGCACCCCGCGCTCCCCGATCATGGTGTCGTAGCCATCCGGAAGCGTGGAAATAAATTCATGCGCACGCGCCGCACGCGCCGCTTCTTCGACGCGCTTCTGCGAAACATGCGGCTGGCCATAGGCAATGTTGTTCCTCACCGTATCGTTGAACAGCACCGTCTCCTGCGTGACAATCCCGATTTGCGAGCGCAGCGACTCCAGGGTCAAATCGCGCACATCGTTGTCGTCGATCAAAATGCGCCCGCCGCTCACGTCGAAGAAGCGCGGAATCAGGTGCACCAGCGTGCTCTTGCCTGCGCCGCTCGATCCCACTACCGCCAGCACCTCGCCCGCCTTCACTTCCAGATTGATGTCGTGCAGCACCAGCGGCGAACCCTCGGCGTGTTCGTTGGAATAGGAATAGGAGAACGACACGTCCGCAAACCGGATCGCCCGCGCAAACTTCCCCATGCGCTTCGCGCCCGGCTTCTCGCGCACCTCGTCTTCCATATCCATGAACCGGAAAATTTCCGACGAGGCGCCCACCGCCTGCTGAAAGTTGTTGTTGAAGATAGCGAACTTGCGCACCGGATCGTAGAGCTTGAAGACGGCGACAATGAATGCCAGAAAGGTCCCCGCCGTAAAAACGTGCTTGTTGATCTGGTCGCGCCCCAGTAGCAGCAGCAGCGCAATGGCAATCGAGCCGAGGATGTCCATCAGCGGAGAGCTGATGGCAAACGCCGCCACCAGCCGGAGGTTCGCCCGGAAGAGCCGTCGCGCGGCGGCGCGGAAACGCTCCACTTCCCAGTTCTCCATGGCAAACGCCTTGACGATCCGGTTCCCGGTAATGGTTTCGTGCAAAATGTTCTGGATATCGGCCAGTTTGTCCTGCCCGCCTCTCGTCGTGGTGCGCACTCGCCGGCCGATTTTTCTCGACGAATATAAAATCGCGGGGACGAACAGCAGTAACACCCACGCCAGCTTGCCTCCCAGCAAAACCACCACCACCGCGGTGAACAGAAATGTAAAAAACTGCTGCAGAAATTCCGCCAGCACGGAAGACATCGCGAATTGCACCTTCTCGATATCGTTGACGATCGTCGAAAGCAGCGTGCCCGTGGTGTGTTTCGTGAAAAACGCCGCCGAACTTCGCAGGATGGCGTTATACAAATCGTCCCGCAGGTCCGTGATCATGCCGAAACCCGCGTAGTTCACCAGGTAGGTTCCGATGAAATCGAAGATCCCCTTCAATACCGTGGCCGCCACCAGCGCAAAGGCAACCACCGTCCATGGATTTTGAAAGTGCGCCGGGACCAACTGTTGCAGATTGAAAAAACGCTCGCTGCCCGGCAGTTTGAAGAGCTGGATCGTCCTTCCTTGAGAGCCCGGATTCAATACGCGGTCGAAAATCGGGCCGATCAGAAAAAGCCGGCCTGCATCCAGCAGCCCCACCAGCGCCATCAGCGCCACCGAGGCCAGAAATTGCCACCAGTACGGCAACACGTAGCGCAACAGGCGGGCGATGGGACGGGGCGGACGGGGCGTTGCCGATGTTCCATCGTTTATCGCACCCGGCGCTGTGGAGGTTGCCATGCGTGTAAGGTTCAATTCTACATGCGATTTCCCGCAGAGATTGTGTGGAAGCGGGGCGGAGCCTGCCCTGAGCGGAGCCGAAGGGCCCCGCTGGACGGGGCGGAGCCCCGTCACCACACAGCTTCAGCCGCTCAACTACTTCGGACTGTCCCGATGCGCGACCTTCACTTTGTATCCCGCTTCTTTCAGCCGCTTGCCCACATCCTCGGCGATCATCACCGAGCGGTGCTGCCCGCCGGTGCACCCGAAGCCGATGGTCAGGTAGCTCTTGCCCTCGCGAATGTAGTGCGGCAACAGATACACCAGCAGTTCCGAGATGCGGTTGATGAACTCCTGCGTTTGCGGGAACGACCGGATGTATTTCGCGACTCCGGGGTGCCGTCCCGTCAGGCCGCGAAACTCCGGCACAAAATGAGGATTGGGCAGAAAGCGCACATCGAACACCAGGTCGGCATCTTCCGGCACGCCGTGCTTGTATCCGAAACTAACGCACGAAACCAGGATCGTCTGCTTGCTCCCCGCTTGCTGCGTGAAGCGGTCGGTCAAGTGCGCCCGCAGCTCATGAACATTGAATTTGGTGGTGTCGATGACCAGGTCGGCAATCTTGCGGATCGCCCGCAGATGCCGCCGTTCAGCCCCGAGCGATGCCCGCACCGTCGTGCCGGTCCCCAGCGGATGCGGCCGCCGCGTTTCGCTGTAGCGCCGCAGCAACGCGGCATCGCTCGCTTCCAGATAAATCACGCGCGTCGGAATTGCCCGCTTCACCGACTTCAGGATCGCCGGCAGCTTTTCCAGTTGCGAACCCTCGCGCACATCCACGACCAGCGCCGTGCGCGGAATCTCTCCCGACTGCAATGCCAGCTCGGCAAAGCGCGGAATCAGCTCCACCGGCAGATTGTCGACGCAGTAGTAGCCGAGATCTTCGAAGGCCTTCAGCGCCGAAGCCTTTCCCGACCCGCTCATGCCGGTGATGACGACCAGTTCCGCCGCGGCGTGCGGCTCGCCCCTGCGCCCGCGAGCTTTTGCCGCTGCTGGCTTTCCCGCCGCGTGCGTGACGTTCCTGATTTTGTTGCGCAGTGGCATCACGGAAATCTTAACATTTCAAGCGGTGCGGAGACGCTAAGAAGAACGAACCAATCGGATACAACCCTACGCGCGGCGTGCGGGAAGTTCCGCACTACCAGGAGAAATATGGTGGGCGCTGTAGGATTTGAACCTACGACTTCCACCGTGTGAGGATGGCACTCTACCGCTGAGTTAAGCGCCCGTCATTCTAACTCCATTACAATCTACGCGATCCAGACCCAAGGTGTCCAATCCAGTGTCCAAGCGAGGGAAAATCATGCTGAAAAAGTGCAGCAAGTTCATGGCCGACTGGCGCGACTCGGAAGGCAAGCGCCATCGTGCCGCGTTTCCCCTGCCATCATCTATACCCGAAGAGGAATGGAGGAATCAGGAGAACCAACGCCACCACGAAGAAGTAGATCTGCACCGGCAACATCCATCGAAACCACTTTTCCCACGATATGCCCGCGAGACCAAGAACTCCCATGGTCACGCCGGAGGTCGGCAGAATCGGGTTGATCCAGCCCTCGCCGAACTGGAACGCCAGCACCGCAGTCTGCCGCGAAATCCCGACCACGTCGGCGAGCGGCGCCATCACGGGCATGGTCAGTGCTGCCTGTCCCGAACCTGAATGCACAAAGAAATTGATGATCCCCTGGGCCACAAACATCGCCTGAGAAGCGACGATGGGGTGCAGCTTCGTGATCACTGTTGCCATCCCGTGCAGGAGTGCATCGATAATCTTACCGTCGGTGGCCACAACCAGTATCGCGCGGGCACAGCCGATGATCAGCGCTACGCCCACCATGTCGCGCGCTCCTTCCTTGAACGCGTCGGCTGCCTGCGACAGCGAAAGTCGGCCGAGCGGCCCCGCAAGCAGCCCCAGCCCCATGAAAAGCGCCCCGATTTCCGTGATGTACCAGCCATGACGGAGCACACCATAGATGAGAAGGACGAACGCAAGAAGAAAACAAGACAGGACAAGTTTGTGCGACAGGGTGAAGGGCTCGTCGGGCTGATCCGCCAACTGCAGGGTCTTGCGCCGCTCCTGGTCGATGGCAAAGACCGGACTGCTCTCGGGATCCTTTCTCACCCGGGCCGCATGGAGCATGACGAAAGTGATCATGGACGCCGTGCTGATCACCCAGATGACAATCCTGTATTGATAGCCAGAATAGATCGGCAGCTCGGCAATGTGCTGCGCGATCCCGACCGTAAAGGGGTTGAAGGGCGATCCTGCAAACCCCGCCGCTGCACCGAGAAACGGAATGGCCGTTCCAACCAGTGAGTCGTAGCCGAGGGAGATCGCCAGCGGAATGAAAATCAGGATGAAAGGCATCGTCTCTTCACACATCCCGAAGACGCCACCGCCGAGCGCGAACAGGACCATGGTCGCGGGAATGAAAAACTTCTGCAGGTGCGGTTTGCGGGCAAACGTCAATCCCAGTTTCTGAAGGGAGACGGTGATTGCCCCGGTCTTCTGGATTACCATGAATGTCCCGCCCATCACCAACAAAAAACCGATGATAGTCGCGGCATCGGCAAATCCCTTGATTGGCGCAGCCAGAACAGCGCCAAGTCCCTGGGGCACGCTTGCACCCGGAACGAAGGAGCCGGGAACCACCAGCGTCCTCCCATCCTTCACCTCACGCCGGTATTCGCCGCCGGGCATGATCCAGGTGGCCAACGCGACCAGGAACACCACCGCGTACACCATGATTAGGGTATTGAACGAGAAGCGCGATTTCACCGCGAAGTTCCTCTGATTTGGACAGTCATTGTATCAAGGTCAAAGGGAACCACTATGACTATGAATATTCTGCGCTTTTTCATGCGCTCCCTTTCGCGATGAGCGCCTGAGCGATTTGTTCCGTCATGTGAAGGTCTTCCACCAGAATGAACTCGTCGTTGCCATGCGGGTTCTGAGCGCCGATCCCCAGGTTCACAGCGGGCAGCCCCTTGGCGTTCAGCATGTTTGCGTCGCTCCCGCCAAGATATTGAATCGGATTCGGCGTCAGGCCGAGAGTTTTTAGGACATCGACCGCGAGCAGAAAGACGCCGCTCGACGGATCGAGGACGAAGGGCGGGAAATCCATCGTCGAAGTGAATTCCACGGATCCGCCAGATTGTGCGGCAACACGGGCGAACGTCTGTTGCAGCTGACCAATATGCTCGTCGATGCGCGACTGCTGGAACTCCCTCACCTCGCCTTCAATGCGGCAACGAGGGGCTACCACGTTGGTTGCCTCACCACCCGAGATCATGCCGACGTTTGAGGTCATGGTTGGCGTCAGGCGGCCCATCGGAATCTCCACCAGCGCCTGTGCCGCCATGCGGATGGCACTGATCCCTTTCTCGGGTGCGACACCAGCATGTGATGCCTTGCCTATGAACGTCGCGGTGTAGAGCGAACTTCCGACTGCGGACTGGATGAACGTCCCAGGCCTCTTCGAGCAATCAAAGATGAAGCAGGCATTGACGTTGTACGGCCGAAGATCGATGTGCTTTGAGCCGTACATGCCGATTTCCTCGCCGATGGTGAAGGCTATAATGAAATTCCCACGGCTCCCTTTCCGCGCATTCTCCGCAAGGACGCGGAGCAGCACCGCGACTCCCGCCCGATTATCAACGCCCAGAACCGTCGTCCCGTCGCTGGCAATGCGTGTGTCGCTCACCACCGGGCGTACAGCGGCAGTGGAACGAGGCGTGTCCATGTGGGCGAGGAGCGCGATCGCAGGGCGCGAAGGGTCGAATGAAGGAGGAATGCAGATCAGGTTCCCGACATCGCCGTTGACCAGCCGCGCCGTGTCGTCCTCAACAATACGGACCGGCAGCCCGGCGAGCTTTTCCCGGATAAACCGGGCAACCGGCGCCTCGTGCAGCGAGACAGCGTCGACGTGAACCGCTTCAAGAAATAAATCAACCAGCGGGGAAGACATGTCGCAAGTAAGAAGGGTCCTGAGACCTGGGAAAAGACAGATTATCGCTGCCACTCGGAGTTGTCCAGGGAAATCTCCGGGAATAGGCTCCCGGGCACAGGAAAGATCGGCCTTTTCGCTTCCTGCTAATAAATCGCACTGTCCGGTTGCGTGCTTTCGATCTTTCCTTTCTCAACCGACAGGAAATACGAAGTGCCGCCACTTCCCTGCCAACGAACCAGATTAAAATGCGCTCCTGCGGGCGCGTGATACACGCTGATTTTCTGGAAGGTCAGCGGCTGATTTTTCCGGCAGACCTTTGGTTTGCGTGTGGGCTGAAGAAAATAAGCGCCTCTTCCGTTCCCCACCACCGTCGCCGTGCCGTCAGGTTCGGCTAGAACCGCAGATTTTTCGTCAACGGCAACTTCCCGCGGAGAATGCGACCAGCCATCCTGCATGATGCGGGCCAAAAACACCAGCGAGCGGCCCATTCGGTCGCGCTTGGCAAAATGCGTATCGGTGAGCAAGTTTTCGAGATGCGGAATTTTCAGGAAATCGCGAACCAGCGTGACGCGATCGAAATACGGATTCGGCAGAACGTCGGTCGAAACCATGTCATTATCCTCGGGCTTGTCTGCCAGAGCCGCGTAAACAAATTCACCCTGGACGGCGAGCCCGGCACTGGTTCCGCCGATCGGCTTGCCCGCCGCGACATGGGCGTTGAGCGCGTCTTCGACCGGGGTCCCCTTCCAGCCCCGGATGTAGTTGCCTTGATCGCCGCCCGCAATAAAGATCGCTTCCGCCTTCTTTATGATCTCTGCTACGGCCGGATCCTCCGCCGCAGCGCGGTCGGGAATGATCAGCGTGGCTACCGAATTCAGCTTGCACAATTTATTGATGTCGGAGTTGTAGTCGTCGTCTCCATGCGCACGCAGCACCAGGAAATCTCCCCCATCCGCCTTCGTGCACAGCCAACGAAACGCATCGTCCAGGTCCGAGCCCCCGCCCATCATTGCCGTGCCGCCTACGGGATGGGTCTGAACATCTTCCTTATTGCCAATGCGAAAGTATTGCCAGGAAGTTGCGTGCGCGACGCCATCTGAAAGTCCGAACGCAACAATAAGAAGAACAGCGATACGTGAAATCTTCATTTTGATGGGGATATCCATTTTGGCATTCCGAAGCGCAAATTATACACAGGTAATGTGAGGTTTAGCAGCCTGTGGTGAAAGTGAGGTGACGTCAAGCTGCTTGTGTAAATAGCTTGAGGGTGCGGTTTTTCCATTCCAGGTTAAAGCGCTGGAAGATGGAATAGATGATTCGGTCGACGCTGGCAACGTTGACAAAGCACACCATCGGCCGAGTCCGTCTTCGCACCTCCACAAAACAGCGCTCGATGATGTTAGTGGTGCGCAGCTTCTTCCACAGGTGTCGGGGAAAGGTGAAAAACGAGAGCAACTCGGGCAGATCGCGCTCCAGTCGCCGCACCATGGCACCGTAGTCGCGCTGCCAGCGGCGGCGAAAGTGACGAAAAGCCGCTTCCGCCTGGCGTCGGCTGTCGGCCCCATAGATCGCCTGGGCATCCCGTTTCACTTCGTCATAGTCGCGCTTGCGCACGTGCTCCAGAATGTTCCGCATCTTGTGCACCCAGCAGCGCTGATGCAGCACCCGCGGGTAGACCGTCGGAATCGCCGCCGCCAGTCCGGCGCAGCCGTCGGTGACGATCAGCAGCAGATTCTCGCCCCGCAGTCCGCGCCGATACAGGTCCCCGAGCAACCCCTCCCACGCGCTTTGGCTTTCGCCCGAACTGCGCAGAAAGGCCAACAGTTGCCGCGAGCCGTCGCGCCGCACGCCGTAGGCCACCAGCATCTGCACCCGCTGCCGGCCGCTCGGCCGACGCACCCGCAAACTCACGCCATCCAGAAACAAGTAGGCCCACTCGTCTTCGAGCGGCGCCTGATGGAACTGGCGCACGGCTTCGTCCAGGTCGCGCGTGAGCCGCGAGACGGTTTGCGCACTCACCACTTCTCCGGTCAGCGTGCCCACGAGCCGTCCCACCTGGCGCGTCGAGATCCCGCGCAGGAACGCTTCGCGGATGAGCAGGCAGACCTCGTCGGCCCGCCGCTGAAACTTCCCGATGACCTGGGGCAGGAACCCGCGTTTGCGGCTGCGCGCAATGCGCAAGCGCAACGTCCCGAAGCGGGTGACAAAATCCCGCAGGTAGTATCCGTTGCGATGATCCTTGCGGGCCGACGATCGGCCATAGCGCCGATCCACCATATACCGGTCGCGTTGCCGCTCGCTCAACAACTCGAAGAACTTCTTGGCCGCCCGCTGCACCTCGCCTTGCAGGTCGCCCCAAAAACTCTCCTTCATCTCCGCCAGAAAATGTTGGAAATGCTCGGTGATCGGGATTATCTTCGCCATGGGGTGTAGGTCTCCTTTCGGATCGGCTTCTGCTTGTCAGGCAAAAAGCCAACTTACACCCTCTCGCTTTTACACAATCGACTTTACGTCACCTGAAAGTGAGAATCCGCCGTTTCAACCTCAATCCACCAAGTTTTGTCATCCCGAGCGAAGCGAGGGATCTGCATTTTCGCGGCAAACTGCAGATCCCTCGCTTCGCTCGGGATGACAATTCAGGAAAAGTGTTGTTTGTCCGCCGCTCTCCGACTTTCACCACGGGCTGTTAGGGAGGGATCCGTAGTTAGCCGCAAAAATGCAGATCCCTGCCCCTCGGCTACGCTCGGGGTCGGGATGACAATTCACGAATAGTGTTACCCATCCGTTAAGCGCCCACTTTTCGCGGCAAATTCATGGTAACACGATGCTTCCGCGTCGGTGGCCACAGGGTGTGAAAAGAACCGTGTGAACGGCCGCGGGAAGTTGAGAATGGTGGAATTCATGACCATCGACGTGAATCCGATCGCTCAAGTATCGACGCTCTGTTTTCGTTAGAATAAGGTTTATGAGATTCCCGTCCCGGCCTGCGCGGTTGCCGTTCCCCTGGTTTCTTTCTCTGGCCGCACGGTTCGGCGTCCTGCTGCCGAGCGTCGTGTTGCTCGTCATCATGTTGCCGCGACCGGCGCGAGCACAGGAGGGCCCCCTCGACAAATCCGCGCCCAAAGGAACCACCGTCGAGGAAATCATCAAGCGCTTCGCCGCCAAGGAGAAAGAGTTTAAGGAGGCGCGCGATCAGTACACCTACCGGCAGGATGTCAAGGTCATGACGCTCGACGGCGATACTCCCGACGGAATGTACCAGCAAGTCTTCGACGTGACCTTCGACGACAAGGGACGCAAGATCAAGAACGTGGTCTTTGCGCCGCAGCCCACACTCACACGCATCATGATGACCGAGGAAGATATGGACGACATCGAGAACCGCCTTCCGTTCGTGCTGACCTCGGATGAAATCGGAGAGTATGACATCCTCTACGTCGGCCAGCAAAAGCAGGACGAACTGAACACCTACGTTTTCGACATCGCCCCCAAGCAGATCGTCGGCAAAAAACGCTATTTCCAGGGCCGAATCTGGGTGGACGACCACGATTTTCAAATCGTGGAAACTTATGGCAAGACCGTCCCCGATATCCGGAAGAAGAAGGGACAAGAGAACCTGTTCCCCAAGTTCACCACCTGGCGCGAACAGATCGACGGCCAGTACTGGTTCCCCACCTACACCCGCGCCGAGGACACGCTCAAGTTTTCCCTGGGCGACATCAAGATCCGCGAGATCATCAAATACACGAACTACAAGCGCTTCGGATCGAAGTCGCGCATCCTCTACGAAGGCAAGGAAGTACAGAAGGCCGAGCCGAAGCCCAATGACCAGAAGCCGCCTGAGCCGCCGAAGCCGCAGTGAAGGCCAGGTTTCAAGGTTGCAAAGTTTCAAGGTTTCAAAGTTAAAAAACAACAGCGTTGACCTAACGGGGATGGGTTCGGCGTTAAAACCTTGAAACTCTGAAACCTGCTCACTCAAGGTTTCAAGGAACAAGGCGCCGGGAGGGAATCATGGCGCGCTCTTATCGCGAATTGCTGGTCTGGCAAAAAGCCAAGACCCTTGCGATTCATACCTATAAGGCAACAGAAAATTTTCCTAAATCCGAAACCTACGGTTTGACCTCTCAGATTCGAAGAGCCTCGGTTTCAGTAGTGTCGAACATCGCGGAAGGTCAAGGCAGACTTACTTCCGGCGAGTTCCGACATTTCCTGGGCCAAGCGCGAGGCTCGTTGCTGGAAGCTGAAACACAACTGGCGATTGCGCTGGATCTAGGGTTTCTGGAGCAAGGCGCCTATGAGGCGCTGGAGAGAGAATCGTACCAAGTACTCGGTCTGCTGGATCGACTGCTCAATTCCTTGAGCAAGAGGACAGCGTAAACTCGACTGTTACGGGTCCGTCTTTGAAACCTTGAAACTCTGAAACCTTGAAACCTTAATAAAACAGATACTTCCTCCACTTGTCGTCCGAACGCCCCATCAAACGCATGATGTGGCGGCTGGTGTGGAGGTTGAAGGAGCGGGGTTCGCGGGCGGGCTTCATACCGGCTTCGTGAGGAAGCTGGTTGCCTTTGCGGCGGTTGCAGAGATGGCAGCAGGCGACGAGGTTCTCCCAAGTGGAGAGGCCGCCGCGCGAGCGCGGAACTACGTGGTCGAGGGTAAGTTCGCCGGAGGGAAGCGTGGTGCTGCAATACTGGCAGGTGTTGCGGTCGCGCAGCAAAATGTTTTTCCGCGAGAGAGCGCGCGACTGGTGCGGAATTCGGCGATACTCCAGCAGGCGGATCACCGAGGGCACGCGCACGGCGACGCGGGCGGCGTGGAGGAAGTGTCCGTTTTCCTCTTCCGCCATGGCCACGCCCTTCAGCACGAGCACGATGGCGCGGCGCGCAGCGCAAACGTTGATCGGCTCGTAAGACGCGTTCAGCACCAGCACCGGCTCATGCAGCGCGTGGCCATCTCCATCGGAATGCGTGCCCGAAACGAGCATCGATGGCGGAAGGTGCGGCCGCATGTTTTCCGCGAAATTGTGCAAGCGCAGCGACATAAAGTCAGGTCCCAGTTCTCAGTTCCCGGTTCTCAGTGCCACTAGGCGGGTTCACTGAGAACTGGGAACTGAGACCTCTTTCCCCGATAACGAGATGACATCGTAGATTTTCAACGTGCGCGCCACGGTCGCCACCCAAACCCGCGCCGCTCCCGCGCGCAGAAGGACCCGCGCGCACTCGGAGGCCGTGGTCCCCGTGGTAAGGACGTCATCGATCAACAGGATGTCGCGGTCCAATATCCGGGAGGGATCGGTCGTTGAAACGGCAAAAGAAACGGCAAAAGCGCCGCGCATGTTCTCGCGCCGTTGATGGCTGGTCAGGCCAATCTGGCTTTCGGTTTGGCGATGGCGCACCAGGATTCCCGTACACAGATCGAATCTTTTCGGGCGCGAGAGTACGTTCAGCGCAGCCCGCGCGACGATCTCTGCCTGATTGAATCCGCGCTGCGCCTGTTTGCGCGTGTGCAACGGAACGGGAACCACCGCAATCCTTCCAACGGGCATCGCCGGCTCCAGCTTGGCAACCGTCTCCGCCAACATGCGCCCCAGAACTGCCGCTGCCGGACGCACCTGCTGGAATTTGAGCAGATGAATCAGGTCGCGCAGCCCGCCGTCGTAGCTGCCGTAGGCGACCGCCCGCTCGAACGGAGGCTCCACGCGCCGGCAGAGCAGGCACCGCGGGTCTTCACGCTCGGCCTCTTCGCCAGCGAGGTAGGCCGGGAGGCGCCGGACTTCGCCGCAAATGGCGCAGTAGGATCCCTGTAGCGGCCGCAGCGCGAGCAAGCAGCTTTGGCACACGGGAAGCCGGGAAATTTTCAGGAGTGGGGAACCGCAGATACGGCAATCGGCAGGGAAAACGGTGAAGAATAAAGTCGCAAGTACGCGCTCGGCCCAGCCAGCGCACCCATGATCCGCCAGAGCATTGCCCGCCAGAGCATTGTCCACTAAACCATGATCCGCCGCTTGGCCCTGGGCATCCCGTATTCGAAACCCAGTACTGCTGAAGACAGCCTCCCGCACCCGGCCAGCCGACGACGCTTTGCCGGGCTGTACGAAGCTAGTATAGGCGCGGTGCGCGCCCTATGCAACGCGCGGGAAGACGCGCGCACAGGGAAAAACTCGAACGGCGTGATTGCCGCACTTGTAATGCAGCCTTTCGGCGTGTTAATGTGCGCCGTCGCTACTATTGCGAACCGGCAATGAAATCCCTACTGGCTATGAGGATCTTATGAGCACTCCCGGCGCGAATACTGAAGCCCCCCGCAAACATCGTCCCTACGTTCCAGAAACCATGGAAATGAAGGAATTCACCTTCCGGGCCGTACTGATCGGCCTGTTCCTGACCGCGCTGCTCGGCTCGGCGAACGCATACCTCGGCCTCAAAGCGGGGATGACGATTGCCGCGACCTATCCGGCCGCCGTGATCTCGATGGCGCTGCTGCGTTTGATGAAAGGCTCGCTGCTGGAAGAAAACATCGCGCGAACCGTAGGCTCGATCGGCGAGTCGGTAGCGGCGGGCGCGATCTTCACCATCCCCGCCTTTGTGATGGCTGGCCTGTGGCCCGCGCTGACGCCGAGTTTCAGTTCGCCCGAATACTGGAAGTCGGTGGCCCTGATGATGATCGGAGGCACACTGGGCATCTTGTTCGTGACCCTCCTGCGCCGCGTGATGGTCGAGGACCCCGACCTCCCCTACCCCGAGTCGGTGGCGGCATCGGAGATCCACAAGGCAGGCCAACAGGGCTCGAAAGCGGCCAAGATTCTGTTCGCCAACATGGGCTTCGGCGCCTTTATGTATCTGCTGGGCGCGGTCAATGTTTTCAGTCCCAACAATACTTTCCCCATCAAAATCAGCGCCCTCGGGAAGAAATTGCTGCTCCGCACCAGCACAAATCCAAACGTAGCCACCACGATTACCGGCGGCGCCACGCTGCTAACGGCGCCAGACATCAGCCCTGCCTATCTCGGCGTGGGATACATCATTGGCCCCAGGCTCGCCGCCCTGAACTTCGCGGGAGGTTTGCTGGCATGGGGCCTGCTCGTTCCACTCCTAACCTTCACCATTGGCCCCTACATTCAGGCCTCGATGCCCGCGGGACAAACCATCGCCTGGCCGCTACTGGCGCAAGCCATCTACTTTTCGATTGTGCGGCCGATCGCGGTCGGCGGGATGTTGGTGGGCGCGTCGTACACGCTCTTCAAGATGCGCAAGCAGTTGGCGCTCGGCATGAGCCGCGCCGTATCCGACCTGAAAAAGTCGGCCGCCGTGCACGCCGCTTCCAATCGCACGGAACGCGACCTTCCGGCCAAAGCCGTTTTCGTGGGTGTTGGCGTCGTGTTCGTGGCCATGATTCTGCTGTATCACTATTTCATCAGCGGCGCTGGAACGCTCTCCGCTTCTCGCG
This sequence comes from uncultured Acidobacteriaceae bacterium, assembly GCA_963772155.1. Classification (GTDB taxonomy): domain Bacteria; phylum Acidobacteriota; class Terriglobia; order Terriglobales; family Acidobacteriaceae; genus Acidiflorens. The sequence continues at coordinate 231,789 of CAVYVX010000005.1, forward strand.
TGCTGTCTGGCTCCCTGGTCGCAGCCGGCGTCATGATCGTCCTCGGATTTTTCTTCGCTGCCGTTTCCGGCAACCTCGTCGGCATGATCGGATCGTCCAACAATCCAATCTCCGGACTCACGCTGTGCACGCTGGTGATCGCAGCCCTGCTGATGGTCGCTCTCGGAGTATCGGGCACCGGCGGGGTGGCCGCCGTGCTGGGAGTAGCCGCCGTAGTCTGCGTCTCATCGGCGGTCGCCGGTGAGATGCTGCAGGATTTGAAGGTCGGACACATCCTCGGTGGCACGCCCTCCAAAATGCAGATTGGAGATCTTTTCGGCATCGTCGTGGCCTCGCTTGTTCTGTTCTTCCCGGTCGCGATTCTTGCCAGGGCGTACACTTTCGGCAGCTCGGCGCTTCCGGCCCCGCAGGCCGGATTGATGGCCATGCTTTCCAAAGGAATCGTGGGCGGCGATATGGCGTGGCCGCTGGTGATCGTGGGCATCCTGCTGGGAGTGGCGATGATCATGATCGAGGTGAAAAGCGTGATGCTTTTCGCCGTCGGCATGTATCTGCCCTTGGGCACAACTTTTGCCATTTTTGTTGGCGGCATGATTCGCTGGCTCAGCGACAAATTGCGCGACGGTCGCGGCTATAACGATGCGCAGAAGGCGCGCGTGGAAAACGCGGGCATCCTGACCGCATCGGGTCTGATCGCGGGCGAGGCGCTGTGCGGCCTGGCCATCGCGGCCTTGGTGGGCTCCGGCCACGACGTGACGCTATTCCAGTGGACCCCGTCATTTTTCCTGGCGCTGGGCGCGCTCGCCATACTGGCGATAGTCATGATCCGAGTTCCGCTGGCCAACGCCGGCAGGCCCGAAGACCCGGCCCCGCCAACGGCGATAATGTAATGCTCGTGGAAAGACGGCGATCTTCAGGAACGGAACAGAAGCTTAACCACAGGGGAACACAGAGGGCCACCGGGGAACACAGAGAAAAAATCCGAGAAATGTGGCAGGGTTTCCCCTGTGCTTCCCCTGTGTTCCCCCGTGCCCCCTGTGGTGAAGCCTTCCGATGTCGATAGCAGAAAATATCGCGCAAGTGCGGGAGCGGATGGCGGCGGCGGCGCGGCGGGCAGGCTGCAATGCGGACGAGATCACGCTGATGGGCGTGAGCAAGACTTTTCCCGTCGAACGCATCCGCGAGGCCTACGCGGCCGGACTGCGCGTTTTCGGCGAGAACCGGGTGCAGGAGTTTGCGGGGAAGGCGGATGCTTTGCGCGACTTGCCGGACGCCGAATGGCACCTGATCGGACATTTGCAATCCAATAAAGCCGCGAAGGCGGCGGAGTTGTTTGACGCGGTGGATTCCGTCGACTCCGTGCGCATGGCGGAGAAGCTGAATGCGCTTGGCGGAAAGCGCTGGCAAAATATTGCCGGTCCTGATCGAGATCAACGTCGGCGGCGAAACGGCAAAAAGCGGAGTTGCGCCCGGCTCGCATCAGGACGAAGACGAATTGGAGCAAATTCTGCAAGGCGCGCCGCGATGGGGAAATCTGAAAATTCGCGGACTGATGACCGTCCCGCCTTATACGGAAGATCCCGAGGGCTCGCGGTCGTATTTTTGCCAACTGCGCGAGATTCGCGACCGCATTGCCGCGCGCGCGCTGCCGCAAATCGGCGTGGCCGTTCTTTCCATGGGCATGTCGCACGATTTCGAAGTCGCGATTGAAGAGGGAGCAACGTGCGTGCGCGTAGGCACGGCGATCTTTGGGGCAAGAGAAAAGAGCGTGTAGAGACGGGGCTTGCCCCGTCTCAGCCTGCTGAAGAGATCAAATTCACGTGAGTTATTCAACCGACAAAGACGCGGCAAGCCGCGTCTCTACAGAAATGATAATCGAGATCAAAGAATCGTCAGCGGGCGCGACCTTCGCGGTCAAAGTGCACCCGCGAGCCAAAAAGAATGCCATCACCGGCGAGCTGGGCGACGCGCTGAAACTCTCTCTCACCGCACCTCCCGCGGAGGGCAAAGCCAACCAGGCCTGCATCGAATTTTTCGCCAAGCTTTTACAGGTGCCGCGTTCCTCCGTTACTATTGCAGCCGGACACGCCAGCCGGAATAAAGTGATTCGCGTGGCGGGCTTGTCGGCAGAAGAAGTGCGGCGACGAATTTTCTAGTGATCCATGGGCGCAAAGGATTGGGCCGTCCCTCCGGGACTTGGTCCCCTTACTGACCTTTTCCCACCGCTAAAGCGGTGGGCTAAGCTAGACCGCCCCTCCGGGGCTTTGCATGTACGACCAGGAGCCACGCTTGACCCTATCCCAACGCTTCCACGAAATTCGCACCGGCTTTGAACAACCTTTCTGGATCGCCAACATCTGCGAGAGCTTCGAACGCCTTTCCTACTACGGCGCGTTCGCTTCGCTGGCGCTGTACTTGCAGGAGAAGCTGAATTTCTCGACCGAGCAGACCGGAACTCTGACCGGCATCTTCGGCGGCATGGTGTGGTTTCTGGCGATGTTTGGCGGGGCCGTTGCCGACCGGCTGGGCTTCCGCCGCGCGCTTTCCGTGGCCTACCTGCTTCTTGCCGCCGCTTATTTTCTGATCGGCTCAATCGGCGCTGCCTGGCTTGCCCCTGTGCGCAACGCCGTGCCACTGGGCTTGTTTGTCGGCTGCATCCTGATTCTTCCCGCCCTGGGCGTGTCGCTGGAAAAGCCTTGCGTGGTCGGCACCACGGCGCGCGCGTCCAAGGAGAACGTCCGCTCCATCGGCTACTCGATTTATTACACGATGATCAACGTCGGCGGCGCTGCCGGGCCTTTATTTGCCGGATGGGTCCATCGCCATTGGGGCGTCGAAAATGTCTATCGCGTGGCGGCAATCGGCGTCTTCGCGATGTTCTTCGTGGTCTTGCTTTTTTACCGTGAACCGCGCCAGGCTGGCGACGCGCCTCCGCCCTCAATTGCGACGGTGGCGCGGAACTTCTGCATAGTGGTGGGCAACTACCGGCTGGTTCTGCCCGTATTGCTGGCCGCGTTGTTGCTGCGACTCGGGCTGTGGGCGCGTCCCAGCTACAGCGTGCCTTGGTGGATATGGGTCGCGCTTTTGGCGCTTGTCCTCGCCGGGATCAGCCGCTTCATGTGGTTCCTGGTGTTGTTCGCGGGCTATTGGATCGTGTTCTGGCAGATGTACATCAGCCTGCCCGGCTACATCCACGGCTATATCAACGCCAATGCGTCCGCCGAAGCCGTTATAGCGACGGATGGCGTGACCGTGATCTGTCTTACGGTCGCCATCAATCTCCTGACCCGCAAGATCCCCGCGTTTCAAGCCATTATTCTCGGCACGGTAATTACCTCGGCTTCGTGGTTGATCCTGGCCTTTCGCCCGACCATCTGGGGCGCGGTGCTGGCGCTGTTCGTGCTGGCGCTCGGCGAGATGATCCAGATGCCGCGTTATTACGAATACATTTCGCGGCTCGCGCCTCCGGGGCAGCAGGGAACGTACATGGGCTTCGCATTCCTGCCCATCGGAATCGGCTCGCTGGCCGGAGGCTGGTTCGGCGGCATGCTGCTCCACCACTTCGGAGAAGTCGCGCATCAACCGGCGCGCATCTGGTGGAGCGTGACGGCGGTCGGCATGGCTACGGCGGCGCTGCTTTGGATTTATGACAAAACGGTAAGCACGCGATAGTTAGTGGTGCGAGGACGAAAACTTAAACGCAGAGGGCAAAAATCGGGTGATCGGGTCATCGGGTCATCTGACCATCGAAAGTCAAAGGCATTGGAACTTCGATGCGCCGATGGCCCGATCACCCGATGGCCCGATCACCCGATTGTCTTGTCCCTCAGCGCCCTTCTTCTTCCAGAAATTTCTCCACTTCCAGGGCGGCCATGCAGCCGGAGCCGGCGGCGGTGATGGCTTGGCGGTAGCGGCGGTCCTGCACGTCTCCGCAGGCGAACACGCCCGGCACGCGCGTGAAGACGTTTTTCTGCGTGATTAGGTATCCATCGGCGTCGGTTTCGAGTTGGCCGGCAAACATTCTTGCGTTGGGGATGTGGCCGATGCCGAGAAACATTGCGCTCGCGGGGAAATCCCAGCTTTTGCCGCTCTTCAGATTACGCAGACGCAGGGCGGTGACTTCTTTCTTACTCACATCGAGCACGTCGTCAACCACGGTATCGGTAAGAAACGCAATTTTTGGATTGGCGCGTGCGCGATCCAGCATGATTTTCGAGGCGCGAAACTGCTCGCGGCGATGGATGAGCGTGACCTTGCTGGCGAAGCGCGTCAGAAATATAGCTTCCTCCATGGCCGAGTCGCCGCCGCCGATGACGGCGATTTCCTTACCCGAGAAAAAGAAGCCGTCGCAAGTAGCGCAAGAAGAAACGCCGTGGCCAATCAGTGCCTGCTCGTTGGGCAGGCCGAGCCAGCGCGCGGACGCTCCGCTGGCGATGATGAGCGTGCGGGCCGGAATGATTTCTTTGCCGATGGTCAACTCGAACGGACGTTTGTTGAGATCGGCCCTGACCAGAGTGACCCATGCGATAGCCGGCGCCGAAGCGCACGGCCTGCTTGCGCATGTTCTCGACCAGTTCCGGGCCCTGTATGCCTTCGGGAAAACCGGGGAAATTTTCCACCAGCGTGGTCATCGAGAGTTGGCCGCCCGGTTCATGGCCTTCGATGACGAGTGGGCTGAGGTTGGCGCGGGCGGTGTAGAGGGCGGCGGTATGACCGGAGCATCCGGAGCCTATGATCACAACGTTGCGTATATCCATAGTAGTAAGAATCGGTGTCAGTAATTAGATTCCGAAAAACAGACTTCGCTTCAGAGCGCTGGTGGAGCGCCGGGCGTCCCCGCCCGGCTGGACGGGCGAGACGCCCGTCCCTCCACTTGACGGTATTATTCGTTCTTCTTGCTGCCCGCGCCCGCCTTGGCCGCAGTTCCAGCCGGCGTTCCCGCGCTTAGGCGGGCCAGTTCTTGCGGCACCAATTTGCGCGCGCCCAGAGCGTCGCGATAGCGCTCCATAATCGAAGAGGCGGCGTGAAAGATCGGCTCGAAGGCGCGTCTGGTCCGGCGCTGGATTTCCCTCTTCGCCCGCGCACCGCGCCAGCGCCACCGACGATTTCCCGAAGCGTTCGAGGCGGACGCGCGAAACCGGCGTAGTGGAAGACAGCATCGCGGCCGCGGACGCCACCGCGGACGCGCTGTCCTCGATGGAAATCTCCATCAGACCGTCGGGCTTGGGGTCGCGCACGCGCAGCACGAGCGTCTCGACCATGTTCTTCGCATCCACGCTGAACGAGTATTGGACGTTGCTGAACAGGGTGGCGTCGGGAAACTCGCGCCGGACGCGCACCCAGTCGGCAGCCGAGACGGTGCCGGGCGGCAGAGGTTGCATGCCGGGTAGACGGGCGCGCTCGGGTCGAGCGTGGAACGCCCGCGAGACACTTCGTAATCCGCGCCGAACACCGGCTTGGCGGGCACCTTGGCCAGCGCCGACGATAATTCCTTCTGGTCGCCGGGCGAAGGAGCGCACACGTTGATGACGTTCACTTTTACCGGCGGCTGCTGGGCGTTGACGGCAGGTTGCTGGGCGGAGGCGAGTGCGGTCATCGTTATGGCGGCCAGGGCTGCCGTGATGAGAAAAATTCTGTAAGGGAGCACGGCGAAATTGTATCAGGGAAGCCGCTAGCTACCAGCTTCTGGCTCCTAGCTGCCCGGTCACGGGCAATCCCGCGGGGCAACCTGGAGCCTTCGGCAGAATCCGCTTCCTCAACCGCTTGGGCTCGCTAGAAGCTAGCAGCCAGGAGCCAGCAGCCCTTATTGCGTCGCGGTGCTCTCGTCATCCACCGCGCCATGGCGGCGCAGCAACTGCGGCAGGTTCTGCGAAAACGCCGAACGCGGCAGCACCATGTCGCAGCCCACTTCGTGCGCTTTCTGCTTCAAGTCGCCCTGCGCGTGCGAGAGAAACCCGATGATCGACGTTCCCTTCTTCAGCTTGCTCTTCAGTTTCGGGATGAGCGTCAGAGGCTTGGCATTGGCGTTGTTCAAGTCGAAGATGATGAGGGAAGGCTTTTCCTCACCGTTGCTCTGCATCCGCTCGGTGAGTTCTTTCTCGTTCTTCACAAACTCGACCTTGACGTTCATCTTGCGGCCCGCGTCCTGGATCTTGCTGAGGAAGAACAGGTCTTCGACAAAGGCGAAGACGCGCGAAGCCGCATCCTCTCGCGGAGCGGGCAGAGGCTCGGGATCGACGACGGGGTAAGAGGCGGAAAAACCGGGCCGCCGCGGCCCTCTTCCCTGGTTGCCGTTGCCACTATCCATGCCCATATTGGCGCGGTAGCTGTGGTCCATGGGAGCGGTAAAAATGCCCTGGTGCTCCTGGCGCGCGCGGCCCATGGGGCCACCCGCGCCTCGCTTCGGCGGACGCCGTCCACGGCGCCGTTTGTGTTTCCCTCCACCTGGGGAGGGGTGTCCGGGTCCTGCATTCATATTTTTCTCTGGTTAACCTTTGAAGTTAATCCTTGGCCTGGATCACAGGCCCGATTGTTTCGTCTTTCTTTGCGGCCGGCACGTAAAGATCGGCCACGATGCGTGGCTTATTGCAAACCGGCTGCCGGCTGACTAAACCCCACATCGGCTGGATGCTCTTCGAGAACGATGTTTCAAGCTATCTTGGCGCCTGGAGTCTTATTGGCGCGAACGGCCAGCCTGGAAGCATGGCCATTGGGAACACCTTGATGTTACTCATGAAACCGTCTACCGCGCAAGGGGGTGCGGACTCGAGTTTTGCACAGCCGGGACAGGTGGGCACAAGAAGCAACCAGCGGAGGGTGAGATAGCCATCAGCCATCAGCCATCAGCCGTCAGTAAAACCATCAGGTAGACATTTGCGCGCATACGACTGTCCGATGAAGAATTTTTCGCAGCCTGGTTTTGCTGATGGCTGATGGCTGACGGCTGTTCTACGGGGCTTCGATCAACTCCATCTTGCCGTCCCTGGTCCGGTGCAGAATCATCAGCTTGCCCTTGGGGTCGCGGAACACGAAAACATCCTTGTCGCGGAGGTGCGCCTCTTTGATGGCTTCTTCGAGCGTCATCGGACCGAGCGCCACCGCGTCCTGGGCCTGCACCAAGTGCACTTCGGTGGTCTTTGCCAGCGAGGGAAACTTGTGAACCAGCACCGAAACGGTGGCATTCTCCGCCAATCCAAGCGCCGCCTCGATGTTGTCCTGTAACGACTGGCCGTCGAACTTCCTGACCGCCTTGCGCTTCTTGCTCAACCACTTCGTCTTATGTTTGAGCGCCTGCTTTTGCAGGTGGCCGAGGGCTTCATTGACGGCCGACAGCATGTCGCCGGTCTGGGCCAGCCCCACAATCGGACCATTGGGCGGGTCGATGGTGATTTCGGCTTTATGCTGGCGCTTTTCGACGGTCAGAACCACCTTGGTCTCGAATCGGTCGCCGAGAATTTTGCGGATCTTGTCGAGGCCGGTTTCAACTTCTCTGCGGACAGCGGGAGTGATTTGGTATTTTCTCGCGGTGTATTCCACGTTCATTAAACACCTTCCTGAAAAGTAAAAAGTCGGATTGCAGTAGCTGCGAGCTTCGAGCAATCCCTCGCCATGCGGCTCCAAGCTCGTAGCCCGTAGCTCGTAGCTATTTCTTTACCCTTCTCTGATGTGTGCTGGGAATTTTCATGTCTTCCCTATACTTCGCGACTGTCCGGCGAGTGACCTGGATGCCTTGCGATTGCAGAATGCGGGTGATCTGTTCGTCGGTCAATGGCCGGCTTGTATCCTCGTCTTCGATCAGTTTCTTGACGCGGCGTTTTAGAATCAGGAGCGAAGTGCCGCCGCCCTCGGGCCCTTGCACGCTCTCGGAAAAGAAATAACGCAATTCGAACACGCCCTGCGGCGTGTGGACGTACTTATTGGCGACCGCGCGGCTGACAGTGGAAGGATGCACGCCGATCTCCTCGGCCACTTCCTTGATCATCATCGGCTTCAGGAAATCGATCCCGCGCTCGAGAAAATCCTGCTGACGTGCCACGATCGAATAGCAAACCTTGGCAATCGTCTGCTTGCGTTGTTCGATGTTCTTGATGAGCTGGATGGCGGACTTGTAGCGGTCTTTGACGTAGTTGCGGGTATCGCGGTCATTGCCGTCGCGGGTAAGCAGGCGCTTGTAGGCGGGGTTCAAGCGCAACTGCGGCATGTCTTCGTCGTTCATGACGACCAGCCACTCGTCGCCATGCTTCACGAAAGCGACATCGGGTTCAATCAGACGGGCGGCAACCTTGTTGTAGCGCAAGCCGGGCCGGGGATCGAGCGTGCGGACGTAGTCGAGCGCCGCCTGCACCGCCTCGACTGGACGCCCAATCGCGCGCGCTATTTCCTTGAACTGTTTAAGTGTCACCGCTTTCAAATGCTGGTCGACTAGGGCAATCGCGTCCTGCACGACTTGCTCCGCCGTTTGCCCGGTTGGGGCGCTACCGTTTCTGTGCAAATGCGACTGCGCCAGATGGTAGCGCAACTGGTAGAGCAGGCATTCGCGCAGATCGCGGCAGGCAATGCCCGGCGGATCGAACTGGCGCACCACTTCCAGGGCTTCGTGCAGATCGGCGACCGTGAAGTTCACGGGCGCAACCCAAGCGGGCGCAATGGCTGCGCCCATCGCCGTGGATGCCGTGGCGGTTTCATGGCTCGCCGAACTGGACAGTGGCTCCTCGACGGCTATCTCATGGCGCACATTTGCCTCTGTGTGGTGGCGGGGCTCCGCCCCGCCAAGACGGGGCAAAGCTTGCCCTGAGCGAAGTCGAAGGGCCCCGTCCCCACACGTCAGAGCTTCAGCGCCAGCGTCTTCTGTGCCGAGGTCCTCTGCCGCGCGATCGGAAGTCTCGAGTCCAGAAGTGCCGGGGGCAGCATTCCTGACCGCCAGGCCGAGCGCCTCCGCTTCCCCGACGATCTTGGCGGCCACTTCCACATCCGCCTCGGGAGCCGCTACGGGAGCGATTCCCAGCAGTTCTTCGTCGGTGGCAATCAGGTATCCTTCTTCGTTCAGGTTCCCAATGATCTGTTCGGCGGCCCGATGCACCGGCGGCCGGACGGAAATCGCGCCCAGTTGCCAGAGCAGGTGGTCGCTCAAGTTCCCCGGCTTCGACAGGAAGTTCTCGAACGAAGGCTTCTCGATCTCCTCCATTTCTCCCGAACTGCGATAGCCGGGATCGAGATAATCCTGAAAGAACGAGCCAAAATCAATCTCCTCGAAAGGGTCCTTCTTCTCATCGGCGATGGTCGGACCCTCTTCGATCGGGGCGGTCTCCTTGGCGGCCAGACGGTCGCGTTCTTCCTCCTGGCGTCCGACATCGTCGAGCAGCGGGACGGCATCTTCCAGTTCTTCCAGCACCGGGTTCTCGACCATCTCGGCATTGATCATGTCCTTGAGCTCGAGCTTGTTGAGCGCGAGCACGGAGACCATTTGCACGAGGCCCGGCGTCAGAATCTGCCGCTGCGACAATTTGACGTTCAGTCTGTGCTGAAGAAGCACCATTGCTCCCCAGAAAAGTTCTCAGTTCTCGGTTCTCAGTTCTCAGTCAACCCGCTGTCCATAACTGTCCGGTACATGGGGGTGTGGAAAATTCAGCTTCTCATGCACCGAGACAGTCCGTGTGCACACCAAAGGTCAGTGTGCCCACGCTTTGGTAACCAGAAGCAGTTCTCAGTTCCCAGTTCTCAGTAAAAGCAAAACCTTTGTTCCTAAGTTCTTGGTTCTCAGTAGAAGCTAAAACCTTATGGTTCGCGGTTTTACTGAGAACTGAGAACTGGGAACTGAGAACTCATGCCAACGAGAAGCTTTCCCCCAAATAAACCCGCCGCACTTCCGGGTCGCTGCCCAATTCCTCCGGCGTACCGGAGCGGAAGATACGGCCCTCGTTAATGATGTATGCCCGGTCGGTCACCGACAGCGTCTCGCGGACGTTGTGGTCCGTGACCAGGATCCCAATCCCGCTGGCCCGCAAATCGGAGATGATTTTCTGCAAATCCAAAACGGCGATCGGGTCAATACCCGAAAACGGCTCGTCCAGCAGAATGAAGGTCGGACTGATGCAGAGCGACCGGGCGATTTCCACCCGCCGACGCTCCCCGCCCGACAGCGCATAGCCACGATTCTGCCGGATATGCTCCAGCCCAAGCTGGTCAATCAACTTCTCCGCTTTTTCCCGTCGCTCATGCCAGGAAATCGGCTGCACTTCCAGCACGGCCAGGATGTTCTCCTCAACCGTCAGTTTCCGAAACACCGAAGCTTCCTGCGGAAGGTAGCTGATGCCATACTGGCGCGCCCGTAAGTACATGGGAACACTAGTGATATCTTCGCCGTCGTATAACACCCTGCCGCTGTCGGGAGAAATCAGACCAACGATTGCATAAAAGGAAGTGGTTTTTCCGGCGCCATTCGGCCCGAGGAGGCCCACCACCTCGCCCTGCAGAACTTGAAGGCTCACGCCGTTGACTACGCGGCGGCCACGATAGGACTTGCCAATTTCGTCGGTGGCCAGCGTATGCATTTATCGTGCCACTTGCGTCTTAGTAACGGTCGGGGAAGTTTCCTTGCCTTCTACGAGCACCCTATCATCGTGTCTAAAGAAAGTCAACGAATTGCCTGTAGTTTTGCCTCGTTCGGCATCAAAAATGCTAGGAGTTCCGCCGGTCAGGACGTACTTGTCGTCCGCCGACGTGTACACCAGCCGCTCACCGGCCGCATGACGCGCCGGCTGCGCGATCACAACCCTGTGTTCGGCCACGATCCGCTCCACTTGCCCAGGCATTCCCGGGCCCGCGGCTGCTGCCGACTGGCTTCGCGGCAGCAGAAAGACCGTCATCTGCTCGCTTGTCATCGTCGCGTCGGAACCCTTTGCCGTCACCCCGCCATCCAGAAAAACCCTGCGCTCGGCATCGGCATAGTTCAGGCGCGCGGAGGTGATGCGAATTGGTGTCACTGTCCCGTTCTTGTCCACTTGCACCAGCACGGTCGAAACGGGCTGCGCGGGAGCGGGGCGAAGCCCCGTCCCCACATTGGTCTCCCCTTGCGCCACTAGCGACCGGTGGTCGCGATCGAATTGCAGCGTGGGAGCCTCCACGATGTTCGCGTCTTGCCACAATCGCGCGTCGCCGGTGTACACCGCAACCGACGGTGAACGATGCGCCGTCATACTGCGGCTGGTCACGTGGATCGGGTCGGAGGAGGCAAGCATTCCGCCATCCGGCTGCGCCTTTAGATCGGAGTAGGTGCTCTTGACGTTGCCCTCGGCAATGGCGTCGCCCGTAATGCGGTTCATGCGAATCGTCTGGGCAGTCGTTGTCATGGTTGTGGTCATGCCGCGATCCACCACCCGAGGTGACCCGCTCAACACCAGCATTTGATCGGCGGTGGTGTACTCTCCCCGCTCGGCCCAGGCTTTCTCGGCGCCATCGGCGTAAGCTACGCCACCGGACTGCGCGATCGACTTGATGCCGCCCTCGGGCCGGAACACAACGTCCAGCATCCGGCTGATTGATATTGATACGCGATCGGCCTCGCCTGGCGCACCCTTCAGACTGCCGCCGGTCTCATTGCTCGCGGTCTGGTCACTGACGGTCTTGCTGTCTCCGGTTCCGCTGCCGACAGTCCCGCTACTGGCAATCCTGCTGTTGACGATCTTGGCTTCCGGCTCTCCATGGAGCGTGGCCAGACGATTATTCCCGGTGAATTTCGCGGTGAACCTGGCGGCCGTAACCACCGTCCGCTGATTCGTGGCCGGCTGGGTGATGACTATCTGCGGCGGCCCGCTCGTCTCGCCACGTTCGAGCAGACGGCCGTCTTTCACGATGAAGTCCATTGCCGGTGCGGTCATCTCGATATCTTGTCCAGCGATGTCTTGCGCGCTTCCTGTTGCCGACGACGCCGCTAATGACGACGCAAAAGCCGACGGCGCCACCGCAGATCCCATCCCGCCCTGAATGTTCTTCTGAGACAGCCGCACGCCGTCTTCGGCATGGACCGTCTTCAGCATCTGCTGCCCGGCAAAGTGCAGGGTCACGCGTCCAGCGAAAGCCTCGGCTGGCTGCGCTTCGTGGTTCTGCGCGCCACGATCCGCGCTTCCTGGCCATGCGTTCCGTAGAGACGCGGCTTGCCGCGTCTCCGAGACGAGGTGCACGTTGCCGCTGAGAATGGCCGTGGTGAGTTGATTCCGCGCACCGGTCAGCCAAATTTCGGCGCGATCCGAACGTACGCGCATTTCCGAGTTGGCTGCTTCCAAGTTGGAGTTCGATTTGGATGAAGGCCGGCCATGCATCTCGCTCTCCACATCGCCCTCGGCAAGGATGCGATCCACCGTGTTGTCTTCCCGCAGGAAGAAGGTTGCTTGATCGGAGTGCGATTGCTGCCGCTCCCGCGTCATACGCGCCTGGGTAAGCACAATCTGCCTGGGCTGCTTCGTAATTACGCCGCGAGCTGCACTTACCTGGACCGGCTGCGGCCGGTTGACGGTCACCGCTACCTCCGACAGCAAGTTCATCGTGCCCGTCTTGGCCACATATTCAACACCTACGGCTGATCCCGTTGCTTGCGGCGTCTCGAACACAACCTTCCCGGTGGCCGTAGCGTCTCCCGTGTTCCTGTTGAAGACGAGGCCGTTGGTTTCAAGATGAAGTGGCGCCCTGGTTTGCGCCGGAGGCGTCTGGTCCGAATGCTGCGGCCCCTCGGGATTCGCTTCCAGGTCGATCAGCACCCTGCCCTTCGCGCTCACCTCGCCGGATGCGGGATCGTACTCGAAGTCGTCCCCGGCAATCCGGTCGAAGCGGCTGGCGTCCCCGCCGTAGACGACAATCTTGACGTTGTGCAACTCGGCCCGCCCGCCCTGTTTGAACTGCACCGCCTTCGATGCGCTCACCGTAAACAGAGTGCGGCCTGCGACGGACTTGGAGATGGAAAAGCCCTCGGCTGTCTGCTGAATATCGAGGCCCATTTTCGCCGGAATCTCGTGGACGGCATGGCGCAGACGCATTTGCGCGTAGAAATACATCCCCGCGACCGTCGCGATCATGAGGATCGCGCCCAAGGCAAACCAGCGGCGCAGCCGTGAAACTGGCAGGGTCATCAGAGGCTAGTGTAACGCGCCACGAATCAGTTCTCAGTTCCCGGTTCTTAGTTCTCAGTCAAACCCGCTTCTCACTGAGAACCGAGAACTGAGAACTATCCCCGCCGCAGCAGCGTCCCGGCCACGAGATCGTGCAGTCCCTGCTTGCGCACCGTGTATCCCACCATTAGCAAGATGAATCGGCTTCTTGTCAAAAGAGAAAAACAAGACGGCACAAGTAAACTGCGGGAACCCGCACACTCACCGCGCGCGCACTATGTCGCGCAAGGTCAGCTCCAATCCGCCGAATTCCGGATGGTCGTTCATGCCGAGCGAGTAGGCGATATCCAGGCTGTCTCCGGCCAGCAACTGCAAACGGTCGCAGGATTCTTTCAGTCCCCAGCCCATCGCTTTGAAGGCGATGTTGCCGCGCCAGGATTCCGCTGCGGCCGTCCCCACTCGCAGCCGCACATGCTTGTCTTTCACGGCCTGCGGAGGCGCCATCAGCCGCACTCCGCGCGCGGCGAAAACCGGCTCGCGGTTTTCCATGCCAAAAGGTTCGAGCAAAACCAGCGCCTGGTAAAGTTCAGGCGTGACTTCCGCGAGCGGCAGCTCGCGATCGAACTCAAACTGCGGTTCAAAATCGGCGGGAGTGAGCCGGGCGCGGGCGTAGCGATCCAGATGCTCGCGCAGCTTCTCGACGTTGGCACTGGGCAGCGCGAAGCCAACCGCGTGCGCGTGCCCGCCATAGCGTGAAAATAGCTCCGGGCACGATTCGAGCGCATGAAGCAGATGAAAAGCCGGAATCGACCGTCCCGAGCCGTACGCCTCGTCGCCCTCACGCGAGACGACCAGCGTGGGCCGCCCGTGGCGATCCACCACGCGCGACGCCGTAATGCCGATCACGCCGCGGTGCCAGCCTTCGCCATCCAGCACCACGCAATACGCTTCGCGCAGCGCGGGCTCTTCTTCAAAACGGCGCTCGATGCTGTCCATGATGCGGCGCTCTTCTTCCTGACGCTCGGCATTCAACTGGTCAAGCCGGCCGGCAATCTGCCGCGCGCGCTCCACGTCTTTCTCGTTGAAAAGTTCGACCACATCGCGGGCCGCGTCCATGCGCCCGGCGGCGTTCAGGCGAGGCGCAATGCGGAAAGCGACTTCGGCCGCCGTCAGCGCCCGTCCGTCGCCGAGCTTCGCAACTTCCAGCAGCGCCTTCAGCCCAACGTTCACCGGACGGCGCAGCCCCTGCAATCCCAGCTTGGCGAACACGCGATTCTCGCCGAGCAATGGGACGGCATCGGCGATGGTGGCAATGGCCACGACTTTCATGAACGACATCAGCAGGCGCGACTGGTCTTTCGCGTCCAGCCGCCGCTGCATCAATCCCTGCGCCAGCTTGAAGGCCACGCCCGCGCCGCACAAATGCTTGCAGGGATAATCGCAACCGTCCTGGTTGGGATTCACCACGGCCAACGCCTGCGGAACGCCGTTCGTCCCCGGCAGGTGATGGTCGGTGACGATCAGATCCACTCCGGTGCGCCGCGCGGTTTCGGCGGCGGCGAAGGCGCGGATGCCGGTATCCACGCTGATAATCAAACGCACGCCGTCGGCCGCGGCGCGCTCGATCACCTCGTCGCGCATACCATAGCCTTCGCGGATGCGGTGCGGCACGTGGAAATCGGCCGTTCCGCCGCACAGCTCGATGGCCGTCTTGAGAATGACGATCGCCGTTGTGCCATCGACGTCGTAGTCGCCGTAAATGAGAATTTTCTCTTTGCGCTCCAACGCCGCTTCCAGCCGGTCAAGCGCGGTCTTCATCCCGCTCATCCGCAGCGGGTCGTGGAGGTCGCCCAGCGCAGGCGAAAGGAAGCTAGCAGCCGCCTCTGGCTCGTCGATTCCACGCGCGACCAGCAGATCGGCAAGCACAGGCAAAGCGGAGGAAGAAATTTTCAGCGTGGAATCGCGCAGCGCGGCTTCGAGCACCCGGGCTTTCGGAGAATTCAGCGGATTGGCAATCCAGCGCATCTTTCAGGTCTCAGGTGTCAGGTCTTGGGTCTTAAGGAAAACCGCGCGATCGGCCGTACAAGGTTTTCTGAGATCTGAAAGCCTGTGGCGAAAGTGGGAACCCGCCGTTCCAACCCCAACTCGCCGAGTTTTGTCATCCCGAGCGAAGCGAGGGATCTGCATTTTCGCGGCAAACTACAGATCCCTCCCCTCGGCTACGCTCGGGGTCGGGATGACAATTCATGAAAAGTGTTGTCTGTCCGCTGCTCTCCGACCCTTACCACAGGCTCCTGAGACCTGAGACCTGCCTTATCGCTCGTCGTCCTGGTCCGGCTCATCGAACATGAATCCGCTGCCATCATCCGCCAGCTCGCGCAGGTGTTGATAACGCTCATACCATTCAGTGGTCGCTTCATAGACGAAGACGCATCCCTGATACGCCCATCCGAGCTGCACGAATCCGGTCTTCCCGGCGTACGGCTTCAGCCAGCGGCTTTCTTCCAGATCTTCATCGCTTCTGTAATCGCTGTCGGCGAGCTGCTCGGACAGTCGCTCCAACTCTTCGCGATCGAGCGCCCAGGAATGCATGGTAAGGAAGGGCGCGCCTGTGGACTTGGCCAGCTCCACGAAATCCTTCCAGCCGTCCGGATTCTGGGCCGAATCCCAGAGCACGCTGGGAATTTCTTCGCACTCGATATAGCCAAAGAAGCGGCGCATGCCCAGACCTTCAATGAAGGCCGTCATATCGTCTTTCATGCCGGTCAGATCGTCTGGATGTGGAGACATGGGATTCGGAGTCATGGAGTTCCATCATTGTACGGCTTACGCCAGGCAGCCGCCACTGCATAGACAAGCTGCGAGCTACGGGCTTCGGGCTGCGAGCAACCGTTTTGCTCCAGGCTCGTGGCTCGAAGCTCGCAGCCCAGCAGACCGTGTCAAACCACCACACATGTCAAAGCGCCGCCCGTCCACGGCGCTCGCTTGTGTTAAACTTTTTGTTTACACAAAAGCGCCATAGACATGCTCTTTTCCAAAGAATATGTGGGCTATCTGGCCCGCGAAGTTTCCAAAAAACTGGTGGCGAGCGGTCTCATCGAGACCAAGGCGATACCCGCTCTTAACGAGAAGGTGCATGCCGTTCTGCTCGACGAACTGGCGCTTGAGGACCGCATTAACGATGAGGTGCGCGTCATCCTTGAAGCGTATTCCGAAGAAATGCAGAAGACCGGCGCCAACTACCAGGAGATGTTCCGTAAAGTGAAGACCGAGCTGGTAAAAAAATACAAGGCTATTCTTTGAGGACGCCCTGGAGGACGCCCCTGCCGTGCGATTGAGCCGCGACAAAGTCAACAAACTCGCCCACGCTGTCACCGACGCCGTCGCCGAAATGGATGCGGTCGAGTTCATCGAGGACCGCAACACCATCCGCCTCGAAGTGCGCAAAATTCTCGAAGAGCTGCTCATGCAGGAAGCCCGCATCGACCAGGCCGCGCGCCAGAAAATCGAAAGCCAGCGCCGCACCATCATCGAGGGATCCGAGGAGTGGTCGATCCTCTACCGCAAGTATTACAACGAGGAAGTGAAAAAGCTGGGATTGTAGTTCTCAGTTCCCAGTTCTCAGAAAAACCCTTGCGGGGATCACTGAGAGCTTTGAACTGAGAACCGGGAACTGAGAACTCCCACTGGGTACTGGTTACTGGTTACTGGGTACTGCGCTCATCCGCAGCACGTCGTCCTGATCTTCATTCTTGCTCTTGATCCCCGCTGCATCCAGTTGACGCGCCACGGGCTGCACCACCTGTAGAATCCGCGAGAGCGTTTGCCCCACGGCTTCCTTGTCGCTGTTCTCCGCGCCGCCGCGGCGCTCCATCACGCGCTGGAAAAAAGTTTTCGGTGGCGGATAAACCACGATCTTGATCTCGTCGCTTTCCGGAATTCCCGCCGCTTTCTTCGCCAGCTTCAGCGCCGTATCGTAGCCGCCAAGCTCATCCACCAAGCCGAGGTTCTTCGCATCCTGACCCGACCAGATGCGTCCCTTGGCAATCTCCAGCACTTTTTCCTTTGGCAACTTGCGCCCATCGGCAACTTTGCCGGTGAAATCCACATACACGCGGTCGAGCCACGCCTGGAATCGCGCCCATTCGGCGGGCGTGTAATCGTGCGTTCCGGTGAACATGGTGGCGTTCTCGCCCTGATGCACTTCGTCCCACGAAAGCCCGACTTTGTCCCACAACCCGCTGGTCAACATTTTTCCGCCCAGCACGCCAATCGAAGCCGTAATCGTTCCCGGCTGGGCGACGATTTTGTCGGCCGCCATGGCCACAAAATATCCGCCCGATCCGGCCAGATTTCCCATGGAAACAATCACTGGTTTGCCCGCCTGGCGCGCCCGCACCACTTCGCGCCAGATGGTATCGGAGGCGACATAGGAACCGCCGGGGCTATCCACGCGAAACAGAATTGCCTTCACGTCCTTGTCTTCCGCCGCGGCTCGAATCGCGCCCGCCACCGTATCCGATCCCATGCTCTGGCTGCCTTGCACGGGGTCGTAATCGCTCTTGCCGCGCATGACATCGCCCACGCCGAACACTAGGGCAACCGTCTTCCCACGATCGTGCGGACGCCCGGCCCGGCTCAGATATTTATCCAGGTAGAGCAGCTCCGCTCCATCGCCCGCCTTGCGCTTTACGTCGCTGTAAACCTCGTCGCGATACGCAACCGCGTCGACCAGTTTCGCCGCGACTGCTTCCTTGCCCAGATAAGGGCCGGCGTCGACCAGCGCCTGAAACTTCTCGGGCGCGATGTGCCGCGCCTGGCAGATGCCATCCTTCATCTGGTTGAACCATGAATTCATGATGGCGGTCATCGCTTCTTTGTATGGTCCCGTGTACTTGGTGTCGGTGAGAAAATTGAGCGCGTTCTTATACTCGTAGCGGTGATCGCCGTGAAAGGTCATGCCCAGCTTCGATAGAGTCCCTTTCACGAACGGCGACTCCAAGATGATGCCCGTCAATCCGACGTTGCCCGAGGGCTGGAGATAGATGTGGTCGAAGGCCGTCGCCAGGTAGTAAGCGCCGTTGCCGGGGCCAAACTCGCCGAAAGTTTCCGCGTAGGCGACGGCGAATTTCTTGTGGGCGCGAAAGCGCTGGACGGCATCGCGAATTTCCTGGGTCTGCGCCACGCCCATGGGAGCCGCGCCAATTTTAGCAATCATGCCGACCACGCGAGTGTCGCTGGCTCCGCGATCGATCGCGTCCACGATGTCGCGCAGCGTCTGCCGATCGGTGAGCAGCAATTGCGCCGATGGCGTGTCTGGCACGTCCTCCGGGAACGCCTGCTCGAAATTGGCTTCGAGAATCGTCTTGGAGGGGACTTTACCCTTGACGCCGATCACGGCCACCAGAATGACGACCATTCCGATCAGCCACAGAGCGCCTAAGATGGCAAGGAAACGCACGATCAGCTTCGACATGGTTTGCTCCTTTGGCAAGAAAGAGCAGTTTAACCAAGTCCGAGCCTTCGGCGCTACAACGTGTATTTCTTTCTTATTTACTCCAGCGGTAAAACGCACTTTTTCGCTAAAATCGAGCTACCGGCTTTGAAGGATTACACACAATGAGATTCTTGCGTTCTTTCATTTTCGCGTTGCTTCTGGCATCCGCCTTCTTCTACTTCACCACCTACCGCAACGGAGGTCTCCATCCGCCCAGCTGGATCGCCCGGCCGCAGCGCGTGGAAATCACCGAAGCGGCGGGCGGCGAATCGTTCGATGCCGAAGAGCAGAACAACATCGGCGTTTACCGCAAGAACATCGCATCCGTCGTCAACATCACCTCGCGCGTCATGACCTTTGACTTCTTCTACGGCCTGGTGCCGCAGGAAGGCCAGGGCTCCGGCTTCGTCATCGACAAAGAAGGACACATTCTCACCAACTATCACGTCATTGCCGAGGCGCGCCAAGTCGAGGTGACGCTGCACAATCGCAAGAAATATAAGGCCACCATCGTCGGCACCGACAAGTCTCACGACTTGGCCATCGTCCAGATCAAGGCCCCCGATTTGCAGCCGATGACACTAGGCGACTCGGCCAATCTGCAAGTTGGCCAGAAAGTTTATGCCATCGGCAATCCCTTCGGACTCGCCGGGACGCTGACGCGCGGCATCGTCAGCTCGATCCGCCAGGTGCAGGAGCCGGACGGGCTGGTCATCGACGAAGCCATTCAAACCGACGCCGCCATCAATCCCGGCAACTCCGGCGGGCCGCTGCTCAACTGGCACGGCGAAGTAATTGGCATCAACACGATGATCGCGTCCAATGGTGTCGAACAGAGTGCCGGCATCGGCTTTGCCATCCCGATCAACACCGCCAAAGCCGTGGTCAACGATCTGGTCACGCTCGGACGCGTGCGCCGTCCCGTGCTCGGCGTGCGCACCATTCCCATCGATTCTGAAATCGCCCAGGAACTGGGCCTGGCCTCCGACTACGGACTCCTCATCGTGCAAGCCGTTCCCGGAGGCTCCGCCGACCGCGCCGGATTGCGCGGCGGCACCGAACGCGTCTACCTCGGCAACATTCCCATCATGATCGGAGGAGATTTGATCGTCGCCATCAACGGCGAAAAAGTCGAGAGCCAGCAAATCCTGGCCCAAATCATGAACAAACACCGCGCCGGCGACACCGTGAAAGTAACCGTCTTCCGAGGGAAGAAACAGATGGAAGTGTCGGTGGTGCTGGGAGAGGCGAGAGACCAGGCGTAGGAGTTAGTGTGGACGCGGGCGACCCCGCCCGCGTGCCTTTGCGTGTCGTCGGTGGAGCACCGGGCGACCCCGCCCGCGTGAACTTGTATCGTATGGAGCGCCGGGCGTCCCCGCCCGACGGCATGTTCATGCGCCCTCGGCTGCGGCGTTCTCGAGTTGCGCGCAAAATTCTCTTGCCATCCACACTGCTATATAGCATGATATATAGCATGGAGTGCAGCCATGGCACAGGTTTCTAAAGCGCGAGTCTTTTATAGCGGCCGGAGTCAAGCCGTGCGGATTCCGGCCGAATTTCGTTTCACCACGGACGAGGTCTATGTTCGCCGCGACCCGCAAAGCGGAGATCTGATTCTCTCCGAATCTCCCGTAAAGACCTGGAAGGAAATCTTCGCCGCGCTTGACGAAGCCAAGTTTCCCGACGATTTCCTGGAAGATCGAGATCAAGAACCGCCTCAAAAACGGGACGATTTATGACCCGGCTCTGGATGCTCGATACCAACACCGTGAGCTACATTGTCCGCGGGAAATCGCCCGCGGCAAGGGCCGAACTCTACCGGCTTCATGGCGATGAAATCGGCTGTATTTCGGTGATTACCGAAGCCGAACTCCGTTACGGTACATCGAAGCGGGCACCGGGATCGGCGCGGCTCGCCGCGCTGAATACCTTGTTCGATAAGCTACGGATTCTGCCCTGGGGCCGCGAGGAAGCTCTTGTCTATGGAGACCTGAGGGCCAAGCTGGAGCGGGCCGGAAAAGTCCTGGGCAATCTGGATATGCTAATCGCAGCGCATGCCATCAGCACAAACGCAATCCTGGTTACCCGGGATAAGGCATTTGCTCAGGTCGAGGACCTGCGTCCGCCCGTGAACTGGGCGACTGATCTATAAGAGCCGCCAGCGAAAAAACTCCCCATGCCCGATGCCGAATGGCTTCGCGAACTCTGCCTTTCTCTTCCCGACTCGACCGAGAAGCTTCAGTGGGGCGAGAACCTCTGCTTCAAGGTGCGCGGCAAGCTATTCGCTATCGTCGATCTCTCCGAAGGCAACCTTACCCCTATCACCTTGAAGTGCGCGCCTGAGAAATTCCACGAACTCCTGGAAATCGAAGGCATCTCGCAAGCCCCGTATTTCGGCCGATATGAATGGGTCCTTCTGGAAAATTCCAACGTCCTGCCCGCCCGCGAACTCGAGGCGTTGATTCGCCAGTCGTACGACCTGGTCGTAGCCAAAGCGCCAAAGAAGAAAGCCGCGCGCAAGAAGACGCCCCTGGCGTTTCGGCGATGAACCAGTCGTGCAACCATCGGATTCTCGTCAAAAAATCGCTCGCTCCCGCTACAATGAAGGGTCTGCGGTGCACGCAGCAAGGAGAAGGCGGTGGGTTACCGATGCTGAAGGCGGTATCGACGTACGTCTATGTGAAGGAACGGCTCCATCCGGGCCTGCTCGACGAGCTGGTCAAGGCGGGAGCGCAGTCCATCGAAATCTTCGCCGCGCGCCAGCACTTCGACTACGCCAATCGCAAGCGGCATGTCAGCGAAATCGCCGACTGGTTCGGCGCGACCGGCATTCCGCTGAATTCCGTGCATGCGCCGTTGTACTCCGACTACGAGTGGGGACGCACGGGCGCGCCGCCCCTCGACATCGCCTCGACCGACCGCGCCGGACGCATCGCTGCCATGGACGAAATCAAACGCGCTCTGGAAATCGCCGAGCACATCCCATTCCGCTTTCTGGTGCAGCACATCGGCAATCCCAACGACGCTTTCGACGAAAAGAAATTCGAAGCCGCCATGACTTCGGTCGAACACCTGCTCGCCTTCGCCAAACCGCTGGGCGTCAAAGTGCTGCTGGAAAATATTCCCAACGAACTTTCCACGCCCGAGCGTCTGGTGGAGTTCATCCACACCATGCACTTCGACGACCTCGGCGTCTGCTTCGATTGCGGCCACGCGCACATGATGGAAGGCATTCCCGAAGGCTTCGCCATCCTGAAGGACCACATCTGCTCGACCCATGTGCACGACAACAACCAGGACAAAGACTCGCACCTCTGGCCGGGCAGCGGCACGATCGACTGGAAAGAAACCATGGCATTGCTGCGCACTGCGCCGCAAAAACCGCCCCTGTTGCTTGAGATTGAGGGCGAGGAAAAGAAGAACCCCGGCGAGGAAGTGGTGGCGACGTTCCAAAAGCTGGAAGATGCGTAGATCAATCGGGTGATCGGGCCATCGCGACGGCGCATGAGGGGTTTGATGACCCGATCACCCGATGGCCAGATCACCCGATCCCTCAGCCTCTCGGCGGTGAAAAAATTTTATGTCCTCACCCATCAGCACCATTGCAGAAATCGGCAAGCACGAAGGCCAATCCGTCGTCATCCGCGGATGGCTCTACAACCTCCGCGAAAGCGGCAAGCTTCTCTTCCCGCAATTTCGCGACGGCAGCGGCGTCATTCAGGGCGTAGTTCCGAAAAACGCAGTTTCTCCCGAAGTCTTCGAAGCCATCAAGGGCCTCACGCAGGAATCCAGCGTCATCGTTGAAGGCAAGGTTCGCGCCGATAAGCGCGCCCCCGGCGGCTATGAACTCGACGTTTCAAACGTGCAGATCGTACAGCGCGTGCCTGAGGCGACTCCCTACCCCATCACGCCCAAAGAGCACGGCACCGATTTTTTAATGGAGCACCGCCATCTTTGGTTGCGCTCGCAGCGCCAGACAGCCATTCTGCGCGTGCGCGCCGAAATCATTCGCGCCACCCGCGATTTTTTCGACGGCAACGGATTTACGCTGACCGATCCGCCCATACTCACACCCGCCGCCTGCGAAGGGACCTCGACGCTTTTCCCGGTGGACTACTTTGGAGAGCAGGCTTATCTCACCCAGTCTGGCCAGCTCTACATCGAAGCGACCGCGATGGCGCTGGGGAAGGTTTATTCCTTCGGGCCAACTTTTCGCGCGGAAAAATCGAAGACCCGCCGCCACCTCACCGAATTCTGGATGGTCGAGCCCGAAGTCGCCTACGGCACGCTCGACGACATGATGGACCTCGCCGAGGGATTGTTGGCGTTCTTAGTGAAACGCTGCCTGGAACGCCGGCGCGTCGATTTGCAAACCATCGGCCGCGATCTGGCCAAGCTGGAAAAAATCGCAGCGCCCTTCCCGCGCATCAGCTACGACGAAGCGGTCGCGAAGTTGCAGGAAGGCCACGCGCAGGGCAAGCTGGAAAATAAGTTCGAGTGGGGCGGAGACCTCGGCTCGCCCGATGAAACCTATCTCTCATCGCTCTACGACCGGCCCGTCATGGTGCATCGTTATCCGGCCAGCGTAAAAGCGTTCTACATGGAACCCGATCCCCAGCGCCCCGAACTCGCGCTGTGCGTGGACGTGCTGGCCCCGGAAGGCTACGGCGAAATCATTGGCGGATCGCAGCGCATGGACTCGCATGACTTGTTGCTGCAACGCATTCACGAACACAATCTGCCCGAAGAAGCCTTCAAGTGGTATCTCGATCTGCGCAAGTACGGCAGCGTTCCTCACTCCGGCTTCGGCATGGGCATCGAGCGCGCGGTGGCATGGATCTGCGGATTGGAACATGTGCGCGAGACCATCCCCTTCCCGCGCATGTTGCATCGGCTTTACCCATAGGGCTGTTCACCGCCGAGTTCGCTGCGTTCGCAGAGCAGGCGTAGTGGAGGCCGGAGCATGAACCCCCTTGTGATGCGAATGTTGGCCACTCGCCCTGCGCGCGAGGACAAATTACTATTCACCGGATGAAGACACCAGGTCTTATCCGGCTTTTGCCGGCTTGGATGCCGCCACCGGTTTTTCCGCGGGACGCGCCGGTGTGCCGTCGGCCTTGACGTAGTGGGCATACCAGGCCAGGAATCGCTCGCGCAGGTCCTTAATATGCGAAGGCGTCTTGAATTCGTGAGATTCGTCGGGATAGACGACGAGCAGGGTTTCGCGTCCCAGAGCCTTCAGCGACTGATACATCTGTTCGCCGCCGAGGATGGGCACGTTCCAGTCGATGTTGCCGCCGACGAACATGGTGGGCGTGGTGACGTCCTTGACCTTCTTTCGATAGTTCACGTGGTCCCAGACCTCGGGATGCTCCCAGGGGAGGCCGAGCTCTATCGTGTAATCGCGCTGGTACTGGTCGTGGCCCCACATGCTAGTGTAGTCGGCCTCACCAGCCCCAGCGATGGCGGCCTTGAAGCGGGTGGTCTGCGTGATGATGAAGTCGGTGGAGATGGCGCCGTAAGACCAGCCGCCCACCCCCAGCTTGTCCGGGTCGGCGTAGCCCTGCGCGATGGCATAGTCCACCATGGCCATGTCGTCCTGAAAGTCCTTGTTGCCCCAGTCCGCGTAGATCGCTTTGCAGAAGTCCTGACCGTAGCCGGTAGAACCGCGCGGGTTCGGGTACAGCACCACATAACCGTTAGCGGCGTAGAGCTGGGCAAGGTCCTGGAACTCCGCGTAGTAAGCCCATACCGGTCCGCCGTGCGGGCGGAGGATGGTCGGATATTTCTTTCCCGCAACGTAATCCACCGGTTTATAGACGTAGCCGTGGACCGTCGTGCCGTCTTTCGATTTGAAGGAGACGTATTCTCCGGGGGCCAGTTTGATCTTCGCGAGCCAGGCGTCGTTGACATGCGAGAGTTGTGTCAGTTTGCCTTCTTTGGTGGCGAAGATCTCGTAGGGCCGGTCCATGGTGGAGATGCTGGCGGCGATGGCGCCGTCTTTGCCGGCGGAGTAACTGTCCACCATCCAGCGGCCGCCGACTGGCCGAGTCACCTCGCCAGTCGCCACATTCACCTGCGCCACGATCTGCGTGCCGTCGTCGTCAGCCAGAAAGTAGATGGACTTGCCATCCGGGCTAAAGCGAGGAGAACTAGCCATTCGATCGAACTTCTGCGTCAGGACTTTCGCTGCTCCGCCGGCGGCGGGTGAAACCGCGACCAGTTTGGTGCCGTAATCGAACAGCTTCGCATCCAATTGCGTCGTGTACGCGATCCACTTCCCATCGGGAGACCAGTCTGGGCTGTGCTCTTCGCCGGGGCCGGTCGTGACTTGCGTGAGCGTCGCGCCCTTGTCCTTGTTGTCCGCGCTGACCACCCAGATCTTCGCTTCATACGTGGCGTCCGGGTCGGGCTTGGAGCGGTTGCTCGAGAAAGCCAGCAGTTTGCCGTCGGGGGACCAGGCGGGTTCGGAGTCGTCGTAGTCGCCGGAAGTCACCTGCGCCATGGCTTTGCTGGCGACGTCGAAGACATAGAGGTGGGTGCGGCGGCGATCGAGGTATCCGATGGTGTCTTCCTTGAATTGCAGACGGTCGATGATCCATGGGCGCTGCGCCTCGGTTTTCTTCGGAGTGGCAGCCTTGTCGTCATCCTTCTCCTGACCCTTGCTCGCCGCGGCTTCCAGCTCTTCGGGGGAAGGATCGCGCAGCACCAGCGCCAGGCGCTTGCCGTCCGGCGACCAGCGGAAGTCGTCGACGTCCTGGATGGTCTCGGTGAGCTTCTGGGCTTCGCCGCCCAGCCGGTTGAGGAGGTAGACCTGCGTCTTGCCTTGGTTCCGCTCGGAAAGAAAGGCGAGGAACTTGCCGTCGGGCGACCAGCGGGGGTTACTCGAGGAAACGCCTTCCGCGCTCAGCGGAATGGCGTCGCCACCGCTGGCGGGCGCCATGTAGATACGCGTCTCCGACTTGTCGTCCGCGAGCGAGGTCGAGGTCACCTCGTAGGCGACGGACCCGGAGTCTGGCGAAATTTGCGGATCGTGCGCCTCACGGAAGTCGAAAAGGTCGTCCACACCGGCGGCGTGCGGCGGCGGAGTGTTCTGCGCGCGAGCCATTAGACTCGCCACAATGACAATCGTCAGAAAAACAACGGAGCGAAGCTTCATGCGGATAACTCCCGGTTGAAATGCGGAATGAATTACGCTTCCTGTCTCAAAGCAGACCATAGCGAATCGTCACTTCAGTTTATACTGCCGGATGCCCCACGTCTCGCCGAGTGGCCCACCATTTCGCGTTTTTTACGAAGGGCCCACTCAAGCCATTCTTTGGCTTGAGTGGGGAAGTTCTCAAGCGTAAGCTGATCTCGTGCCTTGGGGACTAAAACGCTTTCAGCAATCCGGGCAGAGCCACTTTGTCACTTTCTGTTGCTACCGTCGTCGTCCTCTACTCACCACGGCGACAAGCAGGCGAACTTTCGAGAACGCTCTGGAGCGCGTCCGGCGCAGTTTCATGCTTTGCGTGTACGGCTATGTAGTCATGCCAGAACACGTTCACCTGCTGCTCAACGAACCGCAACGCGGTACGCTCGCCGATGCGCTCAAGTCGCTGAAGCAAGGCGTGTCGCGGCGGCTGATTGGGGACGCGGAGCACTTTTGGCAGAAGCGTTACTACGATTTCAACATCCGCAATGAGCGTCAGTTTGTAGAAAAGCTGCGCTATATTCATCGTAACCCGCCCCCCGCAACCGGTTCTTGGAAGCCGGTGAAAAGCGGGTTGTGTGAGCACGCGGAGGACTGGGAGTGGAGCAGCTTTCGCCAATACGCGACGGGCTGCGAAGGACGCGTGGAGATTGAATGCGAGTGGGCCGCGAGAAAACGGGAAAGGGCAGCAGGGACACTCTGTCCAGCCGTGCCACTGCCCCACTCAAGCCAAAAACCGGCTTGAGTGGGCCACCCGCGAGCAAGCAAGGCCAAGCGGCGATCATTGTAACTCTGTACTACGTCGCTAACGTCGCCAAGCCATTCGCTCTCTATGCCGACTATGCTGCGGATTTTGTCCCGGTTGCCGGGGGATTATTGCTCGCTGGTCAGGGTGCCTATGCCTTGTACCAGGGCGGGAAGACTTGGAATGCAACAACCAAGCAGTGCAATGGGGAATAGACAGCTTGAGCCACGATAACGATAATTTGCATCAAAAGTTCGCGTGCAAGAATGACCAACGGGGGGTAAGCTGGCCCGTAAAGGCAGTTCTATTATTGCTCGTGGTGCCTGGGTTTATCTTCGACGATGCACTGGGCGGTTGGGGAAGGCCAGTCGCCGCGGCGGTGGTTGCGCTGGTCGTTCCTATTTTTATGCGCCAATTCCGCGAGTTCTGGACGCAGAGCCGGTTTTGGATCACGGTGTCGCTATTGGCCGTTATTCAGGTGCCTCTGGTGATTGCTGTGCGGCTCCCAATGCATCAAGGCGGACCCTATTATTCCCTTGCATTTGGAATTATTGACGGCCTGTGTGTGGGCTTTGTGATTTTATTTGTGTGCTCAAAATCGAGCGGAGAGAGCATCCACTACTAGCCAACACCTGAACCATTCTCGGGGGCTGGCCCAGCCTTAGGCCAGCACAACCACACAGCGGGTGCCCCATCCTTCGCGTTTTTTTGCGAAGGGTTGGCTGGAGTGCCAACGGAACGCTGAACACCCTGGGAATCACAGATCCGTTCAACGCCGACGGCACGCAGAGCTGCAGCTACGCGTACGATGACTTGGGCGGGCGGGTGGCGGGTGGCCCACTCAAGCCATTCTTTGGCTTGAGTGGGGAAGTTCTCAGGCGTAAGCTGATCTCGTGCCTTGGGGACTCAAACGCTTTCAGCAATCCGGGCAGAGTCACTTTGTCACCTTCTGTTGCTACCGTCGTCGTCCACTGTTTATCATGGCCACAAGCAGGCGAACTTTCGAGACCGCGCTGGAGCGTGTCCGGCGCAGTTTCATGCTTTGCGTATACGGCTATGTCGTCATGCCGGAACACGTTCACCTGCTGCTCAACGAACCGCAACGCGGTACGCTCGCCGATGCGCTCAAGTCGCTGAAGCAAGGCGTGTCGCGACGTTTGATTGGGGACGCGGAGCACTTTTGGCAGAAACGTTACTACGATTTCAACATCCGCAATGAGCGTCAGTCTGTGGAAAAGCTGCGCTATATTCATCGCAACCCAGTGAAGCGCGGATTGTGCATGCACGCGGAGGACTGGGAGTGGAGCAGCTTTCGCCAATACGCGACGGGCTGCGAAGGACGCGTGGAGATTGAATGCGAGTGGGCCGCGAGAAAACGGGAAAGGGCAGCAGGGACACTCTGTCCAGCCGTGCCACTGCCCCACTCAAGCCAAAAACCGGCTTGAGTGGGCCACCCGCCGCGGCAAGCCGCTTCTCTACAGGACTTCGCCCATCCTTACTTACTCCACAATAATTCCCGCGTAACCCACGACTGCCTCGTAATCGCCCGAGACATCTCCCGAAGTTGCGTACTTGACCAGGGTGGCCGAAGTCGCGCCCAAAAGCTTTGCCGCCGTAAGCATGACCACCGCCGGCCCGAATCCGCACATGCTGATGTGTTCCTTAATCACCACTTCCCAGAGGCCGCGCGCATCCAGGGCCAGCACTCGTTCGATGGCTTTGTGGTCCTTGGCGCGAGTGATCGCGTCCGGCTCGTAGTGGTTCATGTCGCTGGAGGCGACGATCAGGACTTTCCCTTTGCGATCCTCTCGTTGGCCCTCTTCTTGATCTTCTCCTTGACGATCGGCGATTACATCCGGGGGCTGGCCCACCCTTACACTAACTCGTCTCCCGAGGGTGCCCCGCTCTTGTCGCGTTTTCTGCGACAGGGCGGGGATTCTGACTTCCTATCCCCACCACAACTCCCATCTTTTCTTTCTTTCGCGGAGTCGATTGCCAATGTGCCCCACCGCCTGCTCTGAGCCTGTCGAAGGGCCCCACTTTTCAGGACGCGGGTCTTGGGCGTTGTAACCCGTTTCGATTGTTTCATATGCAGTTAATGTACGTACATAAATATACGTATACTGTAGCCTGTACAAAGTGTTTCACGTGAAACACTTCGACGTTTTTTCATCCCGGCAGGCAGCCCCGCCTTCCGCCTTGTCCGGGGAACCACTACTCCACAATAACTCCCGCGTAACCCACCACCGCCTCGTAATCGCCGGAGACATCGCCCGAAGTTGCGTACTTGACCAGGGTGGCCGAAGTCGCGCCCAAAAGCTTTGCCGCCGTGAGCATGACCACCGTCGGCCCGAATCCGCACATGCTGATGTGTTCCTTAATCACCACTTCCCAGAGGCCACGCGCATCCAGGGCCAGCACGCGTTCGATGGCTTGGTGGTCCTTGGCGCGAGTGATCGCGTCCGGCTCGTAGTGGTTCATGTCGCTGGAGGCGACGATCAGGACTTTCCCTTCGCGGTCCTCTCGGTGGCCCTCTTCTCGATCTTCTCCTTGACGATCGGCGATTACATCCGCCAGCGCCTCGCCCAGCCCGCGCAGCACATCGAAGTCGCTGGCGCCGATGACGATCGGAACTATCTTCAATTCCGGCTGTCGCACCTGCAAGAAAGGGAGCTGAACTTCGATGGCGTGTTCGGCGCGGTGTGCGGCGCTGTCTTCTTCGAGCGCGGGGAAGCGGCGCAGCAAGCGAGCAGCTAATTCCGCGTCCGCCGCTACCTTACCCAACGGTGTCTGCCATGTTGTGTTGGCCATGACCGCCAGCGCCCGCCCCTTGCCGGTGTGGTTGGGGCAGAGGACCACGCAGCGCGCGGGGATTTCCAGCCGCGCATACACAGCGCCCGCGACCGCGCCGGAGTAGTGGTATCCCGCATGGGGAGCGACGCATCCGATGGCGGCGCTGCGGCCCGCGCCGGCCGAAATCTTGCCGGGAGAAAGGTATTCGCGAATTTCACGCAACAGTTCTTCAGCGCGGCCCGGATAAAATCTGCCCGCGACGGCGGGAGTTCGCACAGCGGAAGTCGAAGTCATAAGTGGCCTCCTAGTGGAGACGTGTGGCGCGGGCACTCTTGCCCGCGAAAAATCGGCGTCGCAAGAATTAGCCCGCAAGAATTACGAACCGCCGTTGCCGAGTGCGCGGAACAACGCGGCGGTCCTTTCCAGCGGCAGCGCTTCGGCACGGATGGCGGGTTCCACCCCACTTTTTTCCAGCGCCGCGCGCAGCGCATCTTCATCGTACCGCGCCTTCAGATTATTCCAGAGAGTTTTGCGTTTCTGTCCAAAGCAGAGTTTCAGAAACGCGATAAATTCTGCCTCGGGAACTCGCAGCGACTCCAGCCGAGGCTTGATCGTAATGCGCACCACGCTGGAATGCACCTTGGGAGGCGGCGCAAACGCTCCCGGCGGCAGGGTAAACAGTTGCTCGATCCGTCCGTAGAGCTGCGCCGTCGCCGAAAGCAAGCCATAGTCGCGGCTTCCCGCCGATGCCGCCAGGCGGTCGGCCACTTCTTTCTGCACCATGACGACCACCGTCGAAAAATAACGGTTGTACTCCAGCAGCCGCAGCAGAATGTCGGAGGTAATGTAGTACGGCAGGTTGCCGACGGCGCGGGCCGGTTCGGGCGCGAAGTTCAGCCCCGTGCGCAGGCTGCCCGGCTTCGCGCCGAATATGGTGTCAAACTCGATCTTCAGGATGTCGCCTTCGATGATCTCCACATTAGGCTGCATGTTGAATTTCATGCGGAGCTGCGCCGAAAGCACCCGGTCCAATTCCACGGCGATCAGCCGCCGCGCCTTCCGTGCCAGCAATTCCGTGATCGCGCCGCGGCCCGGCCCGATTTCCAGCACCGCGGCCTCGGAAACATCGCCCAGCGCCTCCACAATCCGCAGCGCCGCCGCGTCGCTCGCCAGGAAATGCTGTCCGAGCTTGGGCTTGCGTGAACTGGTTTGTGCGCTAGTGCCCTTGGTCACGTTGACCCTCTTTCTTTCCGGCATTTAGACTGAAATAAATTGGTAAGTGGCAATTTGTAATTTGTAATTGAAAAATTCGGGCAACGATCTTCAATTACAAATTGCAAATTACAAATTGCAAATGGCCAGCCGCTTCTCCACGGAACCTTAATCATACCGTGGGCGAGGCATATCGGGTTCTCGTTCAGGAGGCTCCTTCGCAATGCATATCGCTTTCGCAGCATCCGAGTGCGTTCCTTTTTCCAAAACCGGCGGCCTCGCCGACGTGGTTGGCGCCTTGCCGCGCGCGCTCGCCGCCCTGGGGCATCAAGTCAGCGTGTTACCTCCCGCGCTATCGCCAAACCAAACTCACCGATCCGCAAACCGTCGTGCGCAGCGTCACCGTCCCTTTCGACGACAAGTATCGCTTCTGCTCGGTGGTGACAGCGGACACGAATACGCCCGCCGGAGTGCGATTTTATTTTGTCGATTATCCGCCATACTTCGACCGGCCTGCGCTTTACGGCACCCCCGCCGGCGACTATCCGGACAACGCCGAGCGCTTCGCTCTGTTCTCACGGGCGGTGCTCGAAGCCTCGAAGATTCTGGGCGTGCCGCACGTTTTCCACTGCCACGACTGGCAATCCGCGCTGGTGCCGGTGATGCTGCGCATGATCTACGCCGAAGATCCCGCGTTTCGCGAAGTCGCCACCGTTTTCACTATCCACAACATGGGATACCAGGGCTTGTTTGCGCCCGACACCTTGCCGCTGCTGATGCTGCCCTGGGAGCTGCTCACGATCTCGAAGATGGAATTTTTCGGCCAGGTGAATTTTCTCAAGGGCGCGCTCATATTCTCCGACTTCGTCACCACGGTCAGCAAGAAATACAGCCAGGAGATTCAGACCACCGAATACGGATTTGGCCTGGAAGGCGTGCTGCGCCAGCGTGCGGCAACCGTCACCGGAATTCTGAATGGCGTGGACTACGACGAGTGGAGCCCGCAGGCCGACAAATTCGCCGTCGCGAAATTTTCGCCGCAGGACCTGGGCGGCAAGCTGAAATGCAAGCAGGATTTGCTGAACGCCTTCGGCATCGCGAACGCCGACGCCAATTCCAATAATAGAGTCCCGGTGATCGGCATCGTTTCGCGCTTCGCCGCGCAGAAGGGTTTCGACCTGATCGCGCAGATCATGGACCGCCTGGCGCGCGAAGAAATGATCGTGGTCGCGCTCGGCGCGGGCGACAAGCCCTACGAAGAATTGTTCCAGCGGCTCCACAAGCAATTTCCCAACAAGATCGCGGTCAAGGTCGCGTACGACAACGCTATCGCGCACAAAATCGAAGCGGGCGCCGACATGTTCCTCATGCCTTCCCGCTACGAGCCCTGCGGCCTGAACCAGATTTACAGCCTTAAGTACGGGACGGTCCCCATCGTGCGCGCCACCGGCGGCCTCGACGACACTATCGAGCCTTGGGACGTGCGCACCGGCAAGGGCACGGGCTTCAAGTTCTCCGATTACACGGGAGAGGCGCTGCTCGGGACCATCAAACAAGCCTTGCAGGCTTATCGCGATCCGCAGTCGTGGCAAACCCTTATGCGTAACGGCATGGCCCGCGATTTCTCCTGGGGAACGTCGGCCCGCGAGTACGGCAAGATCTACAACCGCGCGCGACAAGCCCGCGCCGCCGCGGGAGCCACCCCAGTCACTGCGGACTTGAAAAAAGAGCCAGTGCTGGGGTAGAGATTTCCGATTAAGCACCGCAGTTTCGTATCAGGGTATCGCTTTAGCGATACCGCAGGCTAAAAGATCAATGCCCCTTTAGGGGCTGGGCAGCAGGGAATCCCAGCCTTTGGAATAACCATAAATGAGCAAGACGACTATTTCCAGCAAAACGCTTAGGCCCATGACGCCCGAGGCCATCGAGGCGGCGGCTCGCGCCGACCGCGACGCGCAGCCGCTGACTCCCGGCGATCTTAAGCGGATGAAGCGGACGTCGCAGGCGAAGATCATTCGCCGAGCGTTAGCTTTGACGCAAGAGGAATTCGCCGTCCGCTACCACATCCCTCTGGGCACGCTCCGGGACTGGGAGCAAGGCCGCGCGGAACCGGACCAGCCAACCCAAGCCTATCTAAAGGTCATTGCGCGCGCACCCGAACGCGTCGAGCGCCTCTTGAATCCAAGGCCGCACTGACCCCGCGGTTGGCGCTTGAGGCTTTTCCACGTTTCGTTATGGGACGGAATCCGACTCATCGCAAGGTGCGCGATGAGTGGGGCGTCCGGCGATCCTGCCCCCTCCCTCATTTTCTCCATAGCAAAAAAGTGGTGATATAGTAGGTGGTGGTGTATAGTAGGTGGTGAGGTGCCGTATGGACGAAAGAATGAAATTCACCGTTGGGGGAACCGAGTTCGCCCTGAGCACAACAGATGTAAAGCTCCGTTTGCACGGTGTAGAGCCTGAGACCATCAGGGAACTTTACGTCGAAGTGGAGGGTGTCATGTTCCCGATCAAGCAAGCCTTCGCACATGTCACTGGTATGCAGAGGGGCGGCTTCACTTCGCACGATGCGATGCGTGTATTCCGCAAACTTTCTCTCCGTATTGGGCCGGATTCAGCAACCCTGGGCGAGCGGTTGTACACAGTTATCAAGAGCCTAAACGAATTCGACAAGAAGGAGATTCACGGTGTCATGTCTGGGCTTGTGGCGCAAACAGATCGGGACCGTTGTTTCAAGGGTATCTACCTACGCGCCAAGGCGAATGTTGAGAGCCTCCTATCTCTAAAGTATGCGAAGGATTTTCAGGCGATTGCTATGATTACACGCGGCCTATTCGAGTTAGCGGTTGACTTGAAGTTGATCAAAGAAATCCCGGACGCCGTGCTCAAGATCGCAACCTTCTCCGAAGTGGAAAAGCTACGTGCAGCCAGGAAGATAGTAGCCTTCAAGACAGGTCATCCATCTGCGTCCGTTGATGCGACAGTCCCCGCCCTGTTCATCAAAAACAACGCGATCAGAATCGAAGCGGAACGTAAAACCGTTTGGGGAGAGAAAGCGAAGGTGAGTCACTGGTCAGGGCTGAGCGTCAAGGAACGGGCCGCGCGGCTTAAGGAGCCATTCGAGGAAGTGTACGAAGTCAAGTATCCGCAACTGAGTTGGTACACGCACGCCGCTGGGCTGACGGGGTTCGACCTGAAGGCGTCGTCTTTTGAAGCTTTGGCTTCGTCTCACCACTATCTCGCCGCACAGTTATACAAGCTGCTTCTCCGCGCCATTATTGACGAGTACCAGTTTGTGAAGTGGGACAGCAAAATCCTCGACAAGATGAAGCAGGCGGAACTAATGCCGTTCACGGACACAGACGACGATTTAAGGGCACTGGAGCGGGAGTTGTTGGGGTGATCGCACTAACGCCCAGATCATAAAGGCGGGCGTCGAGCGAAATAGGGCGGTGACTGTCTTCGCTTCCCGCCGGGTGCCCCACAAATTCGCATTCTTTGCGAATGTTGGGTGCGCTTACCACCACGCTCTTCAAAGTTACCGCCCAACTCGCGGTACACTTCTGCAAGGCACTCCGATCACCCGGTGACCCGATCAATGACCCGATCAGCCGATGGCCCGATTTCCCGCACCATCTTTCACGTCGATATGGACGCGTTCTTCGTCTCCGTCGAGGAATTGTTTGATCCGTCGCTGAAGGGCAAGCCGGTTGTTGTTGGCGGGCAGCGCGACGAACGAGGAGTGGTCTCGGCTGCATCTTACGCGGCGCGGAAGTTTGGCGTGCATTCGGCGATGCCGCTGCGGACGGCGGCGAAGATGTGTCCGCAGGCGATTTTTTTGAACGGCCATCCCGAGCGCTATCGCGAATATTCGCGCAAGGTGCATGAAGTGCTCGGCCACTTTTCTCCGCTGGTCGAGATGGCTTCGGTGGACGAGGCTTATCTCGACATGACCGGGACCGAGCGTCTGCACGGGCCTCCGCTGGCGAGCGCGCAGCGGCTGCATGACGCGATGAAGGCGGCGACCGCATTGAACTGCTCGATCGGGATCGGCGCCTCGCGACTGATCGCGAAAGTCTGCTCCGCCAAAGCCAAGCCCAACGGAGTGCTCTGGGTGCTTGCCCGGAGAAGAGGCGAAGTTTCTCGCGCCGCTCGCGGTCGGCGACATTCCCGGCGTGGGCAAGGTGATGGAGCAGAAGCTGCACGCCATAGGCATTCAGAAAGTGGGCGACCTGGCGCGGCTCGACGAGCGCGACCTCGAACGCCGCTTCGGAAAATGGGGCCTGGCGCTGGCCGGGAAGTCGCGGGGCGAGGATGCGGGGGGATGGTTCGACAACGAAGTGGGAGAAAGCGCCGCCGCGAAATCCATCAGCCACGAGCACACCTTCGACGAGGACACAGGCGACGCCGAGCGCTTGCAATCCACGCTGATGCGGCTCAGCGAAATGGTGGGACGGCGGCTGCGCGAAGGTGGATATTTTGCGCGCACGCTGCAATTGAAATTGCGCTACAAAGATTTCTCGACCATCACGCGAGCGCAATCGCTGGACGAGCCGACGCAGATGGACAACCAGATTTTCGACGAGGCGCGGCGCCTGTTTTTCGCCAACTGGAAGCCGGGCGCGCCGGTGCGTTTGCTGGGAGTGCAAGCGTCGAATTTCGCATCGGGTCCCACTCAACTCGATCTGCTGGCGCCGGCGCGGGACGAGCGCTGGCAGAAGGCGCTGGCCGCCGCCGACCATCTGCGCGACAAGTTTGGAGAATCGGCGATTGGCCTGGCCC
The DNA here is from genome assembly GCA_963772155.1 of uncultured Acidobacteriaceae bacterium. Classification (GTDB taxonomy): domain Bacteria; phylum Acidobacteriota; class Terriglobia; order Terriglobales; family Acidobacteriaceae; genus Acidiflorens. Next base: position 267,110 of record CAVYVX010000005.1, read on the forward strand.
GAGGCATGAAAGGCGGCTTCCGCGAACGCACGCACGAAAATCCGGCGGCGTTGCCGGGAAAGGGCGGGCGAGAAAAGAGCAGCGGCGAGAAGCGCGGCGGGAAAAAGTCGTGAAATCCTGCCAGTGGTGAATGTTAGGGCACCCTTGCATGGTCGACATCCTTTATGGATTGTCATCCCGAGCAAAGCGAGGGATCTGCAGTCCGCTGCAAAATGCAGATCCCTCGCTGCGCTCGGGATGACAAAATCTGGTGGGATGACAAAATCGGGGGGGTGGCGATACCCGACGGGATGACAGGATTTTGTGAATTGAGCGTCGAACAGCAAGTTCCCACTTCCGCTACGAATCCTACGAAATATATTCGCGAATATAGTCGTTGCGCGAAGTGGCGAGCTGGTGGGCGTCGCCATCGAAGATGACCTTGGCGTCGCGCAGGACTAGAAAGCTCATGGGCACTTCGCCGCTTTTCTTACTAAGTGGGCCCATGGGCAGAGCGGCCATCTGGTTGGTGGCCTTATCGAACTGGTGGGTCGCCATGGTGAAGGCATCCTGCAAGCGGTGGGACACCAGGAGGGCGCTGGTTTTATAGACGTCGCGCTGTTTCACGATAAGTTCGATGATAGTGTTCGAGGTTACCGGATCGAGTCCGCCGGTGGGCGAATCGTAAAGCAGCAACTCGGGCGCGGTGACGATGGCGCGAGCGATGGCCACGCGCCTTCTCATGCCTCCCGAGAGTTCGGACGGACGCATGTCGTAGGTTGATTCCAGCTCCACAAAGCGCAGCGCCTCGCGCACGCGCCGCTCGATTTCCTGGGCGGGGATTTTTTCTTCCATCAGGCGAAAGGCGACGTTTTCGTACACTTTGAGCGAGTCGAAGAGCGCGCTCTCCTGAAACACGATGCCCACGCGCCGCCGCAGCTCGAACAGTTCCTGTTCCGGCATGCGCGTAATTTCTTCTCCCAGCACGAAGATGCGGCCGCTATCGGGCCGCAGCAGGCCGATGGCCAGCTTGAGCAGCGTGCTCTTGCCCGATCCGGCGACGCCAAACAGCGCCTTGGTTTCGCCATGCGGCAGCTGGAAGGAAACGCCGTCAAGCACGACGTTCTCATCGAACGCGATGGAAACGTTGTCGAACTCCAGGGCGTAGCCGGATGGACTCACCACCGCAGCCGCCGGATTTTCGCTGGGCAAAGTGGGCACTGGCATGGCTTATCTGTAACCGAAAATCGCGAAGATCAACTTGGTCACGAAGAAATCCACCACCAGAATCAGCACCGAAGCAGCGACCACGGCCTGGGTGGTGGAACGGCCAACGCCCTGCGTGCCGCCACGCGTGGACATTCCGTAATAGCAGCCGACGGTGGCGATGATGAATCCGAACAGCACCGGCTTGATGAGGCCGGTGAAGACGTTGCGGAAAACCAGGACTTGCCATACGGAGGTCCAATACTGCTGCGTGTCAACTCCGAACAGCCAATGCGCGACCCCATAGCCGCCGAACAGCCCGAGCAGGTCGGCGATGATGGTCAGGAAAAACAGCATGAAGGCGGTGGCGCCCACGCGCGGCGTGACCAGCTTCTTGGTGGGATCGGTGCCCAGGGCGCGCATGGCATCGATCTGTTCGGTCACGACCATCGAGCCGAGTTCGCTGGCCATGCCGGAGGCGTTGCGCCCAGCCACCATCAGTCCGGTGATGAGCGGGCCGAGTTCGGTGACCATGCCGATCGACACGAGCTGGCCGATGAGCGTGACCCCGCCGAAGCGTTGCAGCGTGCTGGCTGAGTTCAACGCCAAGAGCGCGCCCACTGAGAGTCCCGTCAGAAGCACGATGGGCAGGGAGCCGACGCCGATCAGGTCCGCCTGATGCAGCATGTCGCCCATGTAGAGGGGACGGCGGAAGAAGTTCCCGAGCGACTGCGCCGCGAGCAGCGTGTATTCCTGCACCGCCAGCGCCATGTCTTTGGCGATATCAATGGGCGAAATCAGTTCGAGTTCAAGCGCCATAAGAATCGGGCCATCGGATGATCGGGTGATCGGGTCATCTGAAACAGCAATGTCTCTTGCATTTTAGATCACCCGATGACCCGATGGTGAGATGACCCGATCCTACTTGATCCGATCACCCGATGCCCTGCTCACTCCCGGTTCTTCTTCTTGATCTCGATGGCCAGGCGCTTGATCTTCTGGTTCAGGGTGGAGAGCGGGACGTGGAAGCGTTCGGCGGCTTCGGTCTGGTTCCAGCCGCATTTTTCCAGCATGTCGACGATGATGCGGCGTTCGCAATCTTCCATGATGCCGAACAGCGTGGTTCCGGCGCTCGCTTCCAAGGCCGGAATCGAGTTGCCCCGGCCCACGACGTGGTCGGGCAGCAGATCGAGCCGAATATCGGCATCGGAAGAGAGCACTACGGCGCGTTCGATGGCATTCTCCAACTCGCGGACGTTGCCGGGCCAGGAGTAGCTCAACAGCGGACGCAAGGCCTCGGTGGTCATACGCCGCAAGGGCAGATTGTTTTCCTCGGAATACTTTTTCAGGAAGTGCTGTATCAGCAGCGGAATATCTTCACGGCGCTGGCGCAGCGGCGGCAGATCGATGCTGATGACATTGAGCCGGTAGAACAGGTCTTCGCGGAAGCGGCCTTCTTTCACTATCTGCCGAAGATCGACGTTGGTGGCGGCGATGATGCGCACATCCACCTGAATTTCCTGCACGCCGCCCAAGTGCATGAACTTGCGGTCTTGCAACACGCGCAAGATCTTGCTCTGCGTGTCCAGGCTCATGGCGCCGATTTCGTCGAGGAAAAGCGTGCCGTGGTCGGCCACTTCAAACAGCCCCTTCTTCGACGCAATCGCGCTGGTAAAAGCGCCTTTGACGTGCCCAAACAGCGTGGATTCGAGTAGGTCGGGCGGCGTGGACCCGGTGTTGACGGGCACGAACGGACGGTCGCGCCGCGGAGAATTCAAATGGATCGCCTTGGCGATCAGTTCCTTGCCCGTCCCGCTTTCGCCTTGCAGCAGCACCGTCGAGCGGCTGGGCGCCACTTGCGCGACCAGATCGAAAATCTTCAGCATGGGCTCGCTCTTGCCCACGATGTTTTCAAAGTTGTAGCGCTGCTTGAGCGCGCGCTTCAGTTGAATATTTTCTTCTTCCGCCTTCTGGCGGGCGACAGCGGCGCCCACGTCGGCCAGCAGTTTTTCGTTGTCCCACGGCTTCTGGATGAAGTTGGTGGCGCCGGATTGCATGGCGCGGACCGCGTTCTCCACCGTGCCGTAGGCGGTAATCACGATGACCGGCTGCTCCGGATGCAGCACTCGAATCTCCGCCAGCACTTCCATCCCGTTCTTATCGGGGAGCGCCAAGTCGAGCAGGACCGCGTCGAAACTGCTTTGTCCAATCTGCGCCAGACCTTCTTGCCCGCTTCCCGCAACCGCGACCGTGTAACCCTCGAGCTGAAGAAGCGTCTCCAGCGACTCCCGGATTTCCGCTTCGTCGTCAATGATGAGGACGCGGCCCGCGCCCGGCGGTTGCGCGGTTCCCGGCCTGCTCCGGCGCGGGACGGTGGCGATTTCAGACACTGCGGCTTCAGACATGGACTGCCTTTCTGGTCGTTGTCGTTGTCGATATCAATGGAAAATCCAGGGTGAAAGTGGTGCCTTTGCCCGGGCGGCTCTCCACGCGGATATTGCCCGCGTGTTCCTGGATGATGCCGTAGGTGACGGAAAGTCCAAGACCGGTGCCGCGGTTCTGGCCCTCCGCGGACGACGTCTTGGTGGTGAAGAATGGATCGTAAATGCGCTGAATGTTTTCCTGCGCAATGCCCGAGCCGGTGTCGGAGACGCGCACGCTTACGAAATCGCCGTTCAACGTCGCCACGTTCAGCACTCCGCCCCCGGTCGTTGCCATTGCGTCCTTGGCGTTCAAGAACAGATTCAGAAACACTTGTTGCAGTCGCCCGGCGTTGCCCTGGATCGGAGGAAGATTCTCGTCGAGTTCGGGCTGCACCTGGATGTGCGCCACTTTGAACTGGTGTTCGAGCAACGCCAGCGTGTCCGCGATCACTTTGTTCAGGCTGATTTCCGCTAATTCCGTGCCCGTGGTGCGCGAAAAGTTCAGCAGATTATTGACGATCTCCGAGGCGCGGAAAGTTTGCCTGGTGATTTTTTCCAGCAGCCCCGCTTTCTGCGGGTCCGACTGCAACTGCTTGGCCAGCATCTGCGTGTAAGAAGAGATCACCGCCAGCGGCGTATTCACTTCGTGGGCAACGCCGGCAGCCAAGAGGCCGATGGAAGAAAGTTTGTCGGCCTGGGTGAGCTGGACTTCCAGTTCGATCCGCTCCGTTATGTCGTCCACGATCACCAGCCGCCCCACTACGTTGAACTTGCGCGTCACCAGCGGCGCCATGGCTACATTCACGATGCGCGACTCGCCGGTGGGAGTCGCCAGCCGGAACTTATAAAGATTGTGAATGCCAGGATTTTGCCGGACACGATAGAACTCCTCGACGAAAGCGGCCGGAAAAACCTCGCGCAACGAACGCCCCACCACCTGCCAACGCGGCTGCGCGTACATGACTTCCATCTGCGAGTTCCAGCTCTCAATGCGGTCTTGCAGGTCCACGGCCAACACGCCGACGTTGATGGACTCGACAATGTTCTCGTTGAAATCCTTGAGCCGCTCGTACTCGCTGACCTTTTGTTCGAGCGAGGCGTAGAGGCGCCCGTTCTGAATGGCAATGCCGATGTACCCCGCCAGCGCCTCGAGCAGCTCCACGTCTTCGCTGTTGAGGAAGTCGCCTTGCATGGTTTTGCCCAGTCCGAGGAAAGCGATGGTCTTTTGCCGGGCGTGGCAGGGAATGTAGTAGTTCAGATCGAGGCGTCCGATGGCCTCTTGCGCGGCGGCATTCTCCCGCGGCAACTGGCGCGTGTTTTCGAAGAAGATGTGCCCGGCGGCGTCCTCGATGCGCGGCTTCGTCAGGAACGACAGGTCGAGACCGGCGGCGGGGATGGTCCCGAACGATTTCGCCAGTTCAAAGCGCGAGGAGTCGTTGTTGGCGAGGAAGATCGCGATGCGGTCCACCAGCAGCGTGCGCGCCAGCCGGTCCACCAGCGAGGAAAGCATTTTGTCGAGGTCGGTCTCCGAACTCAACTCGCGTCCAAACTCGATCAGCGTGCGCCGGTAGTCGTAGCCGGTGCGGAAGAAAAACCGGTCGAGCTTCTCCTGTATCCATTTCCGCACCGGATCGAACAGCAGCGCCGTGACCACGACGGCGACTATCAACCCGTAAGGACCGGAACTGGCGAAGTGCGTGTGCACCAGCTCCGCAATTGCGGCCACGCTGGCGAAGTACACTCCCACGATTGCCGCCGCCGCCAGCGTGTACGCCATGCCGCGCTTGAAGATCAGGTCCACGTCCATCAACCGGTAACGGAAAATGGCGTAGCCAAATGTCAGCGGCAACAATCCCAGCGACACCACCGATACCTTCATGGCGGTCGAAGGCATCACTCCGAACAGATACGGCAGAACATAAAAAAGCGTGAACGGAGCGATCGCCAGGATGGTGCCGCGCGTGATCCACTTGAGTTGCTGGCGCAGAATCGTAGTCGTCGCCTGCCGGTAGTTGCGCCACAAAACCGCCGCCGCCGAAACGAAAAAGATCGTCAGATAAGCCCAGTGCACGCGGTCGAGATTGAAGAGCAGCGAAGCGCTGGCCTTCAAGTACTCGAGCGCCAGCCCCTGGATTCCGAGCAGCGCCAGTCCCGGCAGGTAGAGCAGCGGAATCGGCCAGCGATGTTCGGCGGCGAATTCCCGCCGTTCCGGGAAGGTCAATACAAAGTGCAGAAACAGCGCCGGCTGCAGCAGCCACGCGACTTCATTAGCCCACAGGACGGCCCAGTCAAAAGCGTTGAACTTGCCGGTGTAGTGCAGCGAGTAGAAAACGAACGACACCAGGCAGAAAATATAAAAATGCGTGGAGCCGGCCGCCGTCCAGCGCCGCAGCAACACATAAAGTCCAATTCCCAGGTAAATCAGCGCGATCAGCCGCAGCCAATCGTTCATGGAGCGCTCGGCCGGAGCCAGCACCACTTCCACATCCAACGGCACCGAGCCGCGAATCAACGAGTAGGTTGCCTTCGACCAAACGCCGGAATCGTAGAGCTGCCGCGTTACCGCCGCCGCCGTGTCAACCGCCCGGCCGTTGATGCTGACAATCTTGTCGCCGCGGCGAATTCCCGCCCGCTCGGCCGGCCCGTTCGGCTCCAGCCGGTCGGCCACCAAGCCGCCGTTCCGGCCCTTCTCCATCCACCACGCGCCATCGTCCGGAATCTGGTATTGGTGATCGACTTTGAAGTTGAAACCGGCGAAAACCACCACCGCCGCCGTCAGCAGAGTCAGGAGTATGGCGGTAAATCGGACCTCAAATTCGCGGTTCATGGGCTGGGGCAGCTTCGCTACGGCGTGACTAGGCGCTCGCGGCTTAGACATTAGCAACTTCACTGCCACCTCCCAACTTTGTAGAGATTCGGCAAGTTACTGCTACATATTGACTTCCATAATTATAGAGAGGATTAGCGGCAGTGGCTATGAATTATGGAAGCCGGCTCCCGTTTTTGGGATGCTTCTTTGGTTGCACGAGAAGGGTCGAACCCAGAAAATTCGCCTGTAGCGTGCGGCGAGCTTCGTAGTTCCCACTTGAGTGCGGGCCCGGAAAGCCCTAAAGTACTGGAAGCGAAACGCGCGGAGGCGACTGTCTGCCAGCGGTCATCATGTTTCAATCCGGGGCCTGGAGTTTTGCCCACTGGAGTTTCGCCCCCCGCATTTTCGCCGCCTGGATTGTCGCGGCGATACTGGCCGTATGCGCCGGAATTCTCGACTGGCGTTACCGGCGCATTCCGAACTGGCTGACGCTATCAGGCATGGCGGCGGGGATTGCGGTCAACACGGTCCTCTATCGCTGGCCGGGACTGAAAGCCGCGCTGCTCGGCACGGCCCTGGGATTGGGCCTGCTGTTGCCTTTTGTATTGCTGCGCAGCCTCGGCGCCGGCGACTGGAAACTGGCCGGAGCCGTGGGAGCGTGTCTTGGCCCGTCGCAACTGCTCTCCGTGCTTGCGGACACGGTCCTGGTGGCGGGAGTCATGGCGCTGGTTGTTGTCGTCTGGAAAGGGCGGCTTAAGCGGACGCTGGCGAATATCGCGCGCTTGCTGGCGGCCTTGTTCAGCCTGCACATGCCTGCGTCCGAAGTATCGCTCGACGATCCGCAGTCGGCAAAAATCCCCTTCGGCGTGGCCATGGCGCTTGCCGTATTGTTCTGCGCCATGGCCAGAGCGCTGGGGAAGTTTTGATTTGTGGATTCGCGATTTGTAATTTCATTTATGATTTGTCATCCTGAGCGAAGCGAAGGATCTGCACTTTGCTGAACATCCAGCGCATCGCCCGCCAACTCGCAGCCGCCGATGGCTCGGAGATTCTCGAGGCCGCGCTCGTGCTGCCCTTGCTCTTCATGCTGCTGCTCGGCATCGTCTGGTTTGGACGCGCCTTCAACATCTATTCCACCATCCAGCAAGCGGCGCAGCAGGGAGCGATCACCGCGGCGCGGCCGTCATGCGCCACCTGCAGCCAGGCCAGCCCTTGGGGTACGACCAGTTTCCCCAGCGATACCACGGTTACAGGTGTGGTTGAAGGTGTGCTGAAAGCCTCCAACCTCGATCCGACTCAGATTAAGACTTGGAATCCGGGCCTGTCTGCCGTGCCCGTCTCCCCCTGGTGGCGGGTGCCCACCACCGACGATCGACAACATCGGGTCTGCCGCAACGTGCAACTGAATCCAGCGGGCCAGCCTCTGCAATGTGGAACCATGGTCAGCTTTCAATATCCATTTCAGTTCTATCTGCCTTTCACTTCCCTCAACATGCAGAAGATTGTGCTGTCGGCGCAAGCGCAAAGCAGGATGGAGAACTAGATGCGTCGGCTTCCGATCGTCCCATTGCTGCAAAGGTTCCCACTTCTCGAAAAGCGCGAGAAGCGGGGCACCCGGCGAAAGTCGATTTGTTGGAGGACGCGCGGGGCTCGGCCCTGCTGGAGTTTGCCATCACCCTGCCGCTTCTGGTGGTGTTCGTGGTGGGCATCTACGATTTCAGCGGCGCTTTCAACCAGAAGCAGAAGATCGAGCAGGCGGCGCAGGAAGGCGCGATCATTGCCGGCGCTCAGCCGATGAGCGACATTGCAAGCGGGTAGCAACGGCAGCACGCCCGGATTCTCTACAGCCGGTGGTGACCGCGATTTTCAATTCGCTCGCCGGCAGTGGAGTGCTGCCCAAGGGAAGTTGCGCGCCACCGGGTGCGGCATCCGGACGGCCCGAACCTGACGTGGCAGTACAAGATTTCGCCATGCCCCGACGATCTGGTCAATCGTCATCAACCGCGGATGGGTATGTGGATCTACTGCGCCACGCCCATCGGGCCGCCATGGCTGTCGGCACCATGGTTACGGTTTCATATCCCTACCATTGGCGATTCAATAGTGTGATCCAATTGTTGGTTCCGGGCGCAAACTATGCGGCTACGACGCAGCGTGACCGAGAGCGCCACGGTCCACAACCAGATGTGAGGGATGCTTGCGACACCATCGAACCAACTTGCGGACTAACTTGAGACCTGGCTTGCGGCGCAACCGCGAGCAAGGCATCGTCATCGTGCTGGTTGCCGTGTTCATGCTATTTGTCGTGGGAGCGATGGCCGCGCTCTCCATTGACGTGGTGACGCTCTACACCGCGCGCAGCGAGGCGCAACTGGCCGCCGATGCCGCAGCCCTGGCGGCGGCGCGCGCGCTCGCCAACTCGGGGATGACTTCGGATCCCAACGACATGATGCTCGCGTCGAATGCGGAAATACTGGCCCAGACGGTCGCGACGCAGGTGGCGGCTAGCAATACCGTCGGCGGCAGAAACTTGATTCCCGGCGGGCCATGCGCGGGGGGCGGAGAAATTAGCGTTTGTTTCAACGACAGCGCGCCGACATTTGGGACCAACCCGCATGTGACTGTCAGGGTGCAAAGAACCGATCTGCCCACATTCTTCGCGCGCATGTGGGGATGGAAGCAGATCGCGGTGGCCGCGTCGGCCACGGCGGAAGCTTACAATCCTTCGAGCGCGACAGCCTTTGGCGAGCCTGCGATCCCGGTCGCGCCGACATGCGTAAAGCCGTGGTTGCTGCCGAACATAAGCCCAAACACTGGCGCCACGGCGCCTCAGATTTTCGACCCGGCGACGGGAGTCATCCTCGATACAAACCTGCTGGGGTGGGTGACTCCGCCTGGGGGCGGTTCAACGGCGGTTCGGCTGAGGACCGATTGCGCTCTCGCTAGTGGCGCACCAACAAACTGCGATCCATCATCGACACCACCGAACCCGTGGAAGTATTACCCCGCCACCACCGATCCCTCCGGCGACTTTCCGGCCCCCAGCGCGTCGTCCGTCGTATGCCCAAGCTGCACTACGGCTTACGAGTTGAGTGTTGCGGGCTGCGTGCAAACTCCCATCTCCTGCAACAGCACCGTGCACATTGATCAAGCTGGCGACGTGACTGACCTCGAAACAGCTACGGCTGTGAATGGTCTGACCCACTCGACCTTCGGTGGCGGGGGCGACAGCGTCGACACCGCCGTGTGGATGCCTCCCTTTGGTAACGAGCCGTTTCAGTTTCTGGCAGGCGCGGACAATCCTGTCGTTCAATATGGAGCCCCTATCATGGTCAGCGATTCGCTGGTGACCGTGCCAGTCATCGACACTTCGGCTTGGCCGCCTGCTGGCTACCCTACCGTTCAGATCATTGGATTTGTGCAGCTTTTTCTAAATCCAACCGGGGCAGCCTCCCATAGTGGTCACATACGCACCCAAGTCATTAACCTGGCCGGTTGCGGAACTGGCGCCACCGGAACGCCGATCCTTGGCAACGGCGCGTCTCCCGTGGCCGTGCGGTTGATTACGCCGCCATAGATGGAAATCAGCCAGCGTCCTGAGCCGGAGGCCCATTTACAAAGCCAGCCCAGTTATGCAGCAGAACTCCCGATGGCTGAATCCGCCGACCTGGAATCCCGCCACCAACCGCGTCGCCTCCGCTCGATTTCGTCGATGCAGTTGCGCCCGCGCTACGGGTTGAACTTGTTCTTCGATCATCCCCCAAGTTCAGCACAGATTTCCCCCCACAACAGCTATGTTGCTCGAACGCTTTAGAGGGCGGGGGGCCTATCTGAAGCCCAGGCTTCCGATCAAAGATCGGGCCTCGCCGCTGATCGGCCTTCCCCGGAACATGGGTGCCTTGTGCCCTATGCCTCTTTACCATAAAATCGAACATACAATCGAACATACAAGCCGCTGAGGGAATGGGTTCGCGAGCCATGCCGCCCCCCGGGGGCAAAAGGGACCGTGTGAGAACTCATCTTTCGCCCCGCTGGGGCTTGTTCCTTTTCCACTTGAACCCACGGCTTACGCCGTGGGCTGTATTCTTGCGCCGCTTCGCGGCTGAAAATCGTGAATTCCATTCCACCGCGACTCTGCAATCGTAGTTCTCACGCAGTCTCTAAAGCCCGCTGTCATTTTGCGCTTGTACGTACGGGCTGAAACCCGTACCCTTCAAGACCCAGCAGTTTTTGGACAGGTTCTGAGAACTTTTCCACTCAAGCCAAATAATGGCTTGTGAGGGCCACCCACCGAGTGAGGCCGCGCGACCGTTTGCGCCCGACTCACCCGCGCAATTAAGATTCCCTCACTCCCATGTCTGAAGTAATTTCAACCGCGCCCACGGTTCCGCATCCCGTTTCCTCCGCAAATTCTCCCGTAACTTCCGTCGAGGTATTCGCGGTTTACGGCGTCGAGCCCGAAATCCAGGCCTACGCCATGGCCAAATATTCGCGCTCGGCGCTCTCGATGAAAGAGTCGCTGAAGGAAATCACCCTGCAAAAGGCGGAAGAATTTCTCAACACCTTCTACTTTCAGTACGGACACCGCTCCATCGCCGACCTCGCCCACATCGCGCTGGCCATCGAGCGCCTCTCCGTCCTCGCCGCCATCGCCGTTGCCGACGAGCAGCGCTGGGATGGCCAGGAGCGCTCCACTCGCTATCAGGATTTCAGGAAGAGCGGGTACTACACGCCTGATTTTCAGAATGACGCCTTTGAGAATGACGATTCCAGCAACGGCGCTGCCAGCCATGACGCGGCGGCGGCGGACGCTTCCGCCGCAAGAACGCTCTATCGCGAGACCGTCGAGTCGCTCTTCGCAACCTACGAAAAAGTTTCCCAGCGGACGTTCGACTATCTCGCCGGCATCGCGCCGCGCCCCGCCGAAATGAAGCCGGACGCTTACGAGCGCACCCTGCGCGCCCGCGCCTTCGACGTTGCGCGCTATCTGCTGCCGCTCGCCACCAACACTTCAGTCGGCGAGATCGTCAACGCCCGGACGTTGGAAAACCAAGTGGCCCATCTGCTCTCGCAGCCGCATAAGGAAGTCCGCGATCTGGGAGCGCTGCTGAAGCAAGCCGCCGTCTCTCCGGCCTACAATGCAAACGAAGAAGCGCTGCGCGCGCTGGTTGCCGAGATCCGCGCCGTGTCGCCCGAAATTGCCGAGCGCGCCGAACGCGAACTCCTGCGCGAAGTCCGCGTCGCGCCCACCCTCGTCAAGTACGCCGATCCGAATCCTTACGAAATCGAGACCCGCCGCGAACTCCAGCAGGCCGCCGCTGCACTGCTGCAAGGCGCGGCCATCGAGTCCGCGCCGCTGGTCGATCTTCTTGACAACGATGTGTTGAGCAACGATCTTCCGCACAACGGCCTGCGCGAAGACGACGCCTTCGAGATCGAACTCGCCACTACGCTCGTTTACGGCCACTGTCATTATTCTTACCGCCAGCTTCGCAAAACGATAAAAGCCTCCGGCGCGGCGCGGCGCCGCGAGATCGTCGACCTCGGCCTGCGCCATCGCGGCCAGCACGATGAACTGCTGCGTCCCTTTTCCGCCGGCCAGCAGTTCCGCTTCGACATTCTTATGGATATCGGCGGCTTCCGCGACATGCACCGCCATCGCCGCTGCGTCCAGATCATGCAGGATTTCACGACCGTCCACGGCTTCGACGCGCCGCCCGAGGTCGCAGCCGCCGGAGTCCGCGCCGATTACGATTCGGCCATGCAGCGCGCGGAATCCGCCGTGCGCCAGCTTTCCGCCCGCGGCGGCAAGGAAGCTGCGCAAAACGCGCAGTACGCCATTCCTTTCGCTTTCCGCAAGCGCGCGCTGTTTAAGATGGACTTCGCCGAGGCCGTCTACATCTCCGAGCTGCGCACCACGCCCGCCGGACACGCCTCCTATCGCAACGTGGCATACGCCATGTACGAAGCCGTCGCCGCAAAGTACCCCGCGCTGGCAAAATATTTCCGCGTCCACGACGTGCGCGAACCGGTGGATTTGTTGCAGCGGTGAGCGCGCGTGGCGCGGACGCCCCCGCCTGCTCATAATTCGGGGTGCCTTTGCCCTGTCGGGAGCGGACCAGCGGCAGACCAGCGGTTGCGCCTGAATTGCCCTTGTGATAGCTTAGATAATTGTCCCGGACTTCAGGAGGGGACCAAGGAAGTACTGTGCCCGGTTGGACTTGCTTCCACCTGCTGGCGTAGCTCAGTCGGTAGAGCATCTGATTTGTAATCAGAGGGTCGGGGGTTCGATTCCCTTCGCCAGCTCCAGAAAAACAAGATTCCGGAAACAGAAGAGGTTGGGCGCGGCAACGCGCGCTGGCGGCGCAGCATAAAGGCACTCCATATAGGGTATTTTCCGGCGGGCCGTTTTCCGGCGAGGCGGTGTCAGGCGGGAGTTCTCGCGTTTTATTTCCCGAGCTGAGAAGTGCTGAGCGGTGCCGATGCGGTTTTTGCGCGGGTGTTTTTGTCCGGCCCGAGGTTTTCGGATTTGCACAGGTGGGTGAGTGGTTAAAGCCAACAGACTGTAAATCTGTCCCTCTCAGGAGGTACGGAGGTTCGAATCCTCCCCTGTGCACCAGAATGAAGGTTTCAAGGTTTCAAAGTTTCAAGGTGGCAAAGTAAAGGCTCGCGCATTTGAGTCCCTTGAAACCCTGAAACCTTGGAACCTTGAAACATGGAATTTGCGTTGACGATCAAGAAGAAGTTCGTGCTGGCCCTGATCGCCTACGCGGCGCTGGGCGTTTTGGCGTGGACGACGCTGTCGGACGATCCGATTCGAGTCTTCAATGCGAACGTGAGACTGCGCACCGGGACGCTGATCGTCCTGGGACTGTTCGCCTTTCGGGCGGCGCTGTATTATTGGCGGACGCGGATCGAGGAAGCGCGGAACCGATCAACTTCGGTGGATTGAAAGTTGAGTGGGCGAAGGCGCCCGCTTTTATGGCAGGCGGTTTTGCCTGAAGGCTGTCGGCTGATGGCTGATGGCTGAGTTTCGGGCCGATGTAGCTCAGTTGGTAGAGCACTCCCTTGGTAAGGGAGAGGTCATCAGTTCAATCCTGATCATCGGCTCCAGAATTTTACGTTGCGATTTTTGAAAGGGCACGGTTTCACAAACTGCGGAAAAACTTTGATTCGCGCAGGTTTTTGGGAAGGGCACGGCTTTAGCCGTGCCGCTTCGAGTCACAGATGCGAGCGGCTTTAGCCGCTGAGGTTTTGCTGAGAGCTGACGGCTGATGGCTGACAGCTAATTTTCGCGGGAGTAACTCAGTGGTAGAGTCACAGCCTTCCAAGCTGTTGGTCGCGGGTTCGATCCCCGTCTCCCGCTCCAGAGTTTGAGCGCGCGGTTGGAATCCGGCATTTTGGGTGGAACGGCGATCGGCAATGTTCGAGCAAGGCACGATCAGGATCGAGAAAGAGCGCGAGTTCGGCGACCTGAAAGCCGCGATGGAGAAGGCGTTCGCGGCGGGCCAGGTCGCGAAGTATTTGCAAGAGCTTGACCGCCGCGGGATTCGCATTCGCAACCTGGATGCGGCGTTCGCGGCGGACGCGATCGACCGGGCGGCGGGAGACAAGGCGGGAACGGCGCGAGCTTTGTACAGTTCGCTGCCGGTTTCGGACCAGGCGCAGGTGCGGGAGTATTATCTCTTGAAGATCGAAGAGGTTGATCCGGCGCTGCGGGCGAAGTTTCACAAGCTGTATCAGTATTACTGAGCGGATTATCGAGTCAATATCGACTGATTAGCGAGGAAACGTAATTATGGCGAAAGAAAAATTTGAACGGACGAAGCCGCACTGCAACGTAGGGACGATTGGGCACATCGACCACGGCAAGACGACGTTGACGGCGGCCATCACCAAGGTGTTGCAGAAGCACAACCCGAAGATCGTGTTCCGGTCGTTCGATTCGATCGACAACGCTCCGGAAGAAAAGGCGCGCGGCATCACGATTGCCACGGCGCACGTCGAGTATGAGACGCCGAACCGGCACTACGCGCACGTGGATTGCCCGGGCCACGCCGATTACATCAAGAACATGATCACGGGCGCGGCGCAGATGGACGGCGCGATCCTGGTTGTTGCCGCCACCGACGGTCCCATGCCGCAGACGCGCGAGCACGTGCTTTTGGCGCGCCAGGTGGGCGTGCCTTACATTGTTGTGGCGCTGAACAAGTGCGACGCGGTGGACGATCCCGAGTTACTCGACTTAGTCGAGCTGGAAGTGCGCGAGTTACTGAAGAGTTATCAGTTTCCGGGCGACGACGTGCCGGTGGTGCGCATGTCGGCGCTACTGGCGTTGAACGGGGACGAGAAGTGGGAGAAGCAGATCGACGCGCTGATGGAGGCGGTGGACAAGAGCGTGCCGCAGCCGGCGCGCGAGCTGGAGAAGCCGTTTCTGATGCCGATTGAAGATATATTTTCGATCCAGGGGCGGGGCACGGTGGTGACGGGCCGGATCGAGCGCGGAAAAGTCAAGGTAGGCGAGGAAGTGGAGATAGTCGGCTTCCGCGAGACGCGTAAGACGGTGGTAACTGGCGTGGAGATGTTCAAGAAGCAGTTAGACGAAGGCATGGCGGGCGACAACGCCGGGTTGCTCTTGCGCGGCATTGGGAAAGACGAAGTGGAGCGCGGGATGGTGCTGGCGAAGCCGGGGTCGATCACGCCGCACACCCGGTTCAAGGCGGAAGTTTATATTTTGACGAAGGAAGAAGGCGGGCGGCACACGCCGTTTTTCAAGGGGTATCGTCCGCAGTTTTACTTGCGCACGACGGACGTGACGGGGATCGCGGAGCTTCCGGAAGGCACGGAGATGGTGATGCCGGGAGACAACGTGAGCCTGGTGATCGAGCTGATCACGCCGGTGGCGATGGAAAAGGGACTGCGGTTCGCCATCCGCGAAGGCGGCCACACGGTGGGCGCGGGCACGATCGCGGAAATTATTAAGTAACTGTGTGGGCGCGGGCGACCACGCCCGCGCAGGACGGGCGAGTCGCCCGTCCCCACACAGAAATGCAGAGGTCCTTCGGCGGCTGAGGCCGCCTCAGGATGACAAGATTTTAGAAAGCTAAGAGCCAAGAGCTAGAAGCCAGGAGCTGTTGAAATGCCCCGAGAAATTATTACGTTGCAATGCGGCGACTGCAAAGAGCGGAACTATTCCAAAACCAAGAACCGCAAAACGACGCCAGACCGTTTGGAACTGAAGAAATTCTGCCGCCGGTGCCGTAAGCACACGCTGCACAAAGAGGTTAAATAGCCAGTTGCCAGTGGCCGGTTGCCAGTTGCCAGTGATTTGGTTTTACTGAGAACTGGCAACTGGGAACTGGGAACTGTTTTAGGGGCGTAAGCTCAACGGTTAAACTGCCGGTCTCCAAAACCGGACTTGGGGGTTCGAATCCCTCCGCCCCTGCCAGAGTTCAGGCCGGAGAGGGAGCAGTCGAGGAAAGCGGGAAGTTATGGCGACAGCGGCGGAAGAGAACGCGATTGTAACCACGCTGAGGTCCTGGCCGGAGCGGATCAAGGCGTTTTACAGCGACGTGCGCACGGAGACGAAGAAGGTGACGTGCCCCTCGCGCAAGGAAGTCCAGGGAACGACGACGGTCGTCATCATTACCGTGTTTCTGTTCGGGCTGTTTTTCTTCCTGACAGATCTGGCGATCAGCAACAGCCTGGAGCGGATGCTGCATTATTTCTCGCGCCGTTAGGCGGCGAGCGAAAGAAGCGATCGATGCCGGATACGGACGACAATAAAGAACCGAACGAAAGCGTTGCGGCGGACACTGGCCAGGAAGTCCAGCAGCCACCGCCGCCTCCGCCTGCCGATGCAGTTCCGGGCGGCGAACCGGCGCGCAATCCGAGGATGAAGTGGTACATCATCCACGCCTATTCGGGATTCGAGCGCAAGGTGCGGGAGTCGCTGGAATCGCGGGTGCAGGCTTTCGGATTGCAGGACAGGATTGGCAAGGTGCTGATTCCGACCGAGTCGGTCACCGAAGTCCGCGGCGGCAAGAAGTACACCTCGGAGCGCATGTTCTATCCCGGCTATGTGCTGGTGGAAATGGACATGGACGATCATGTGTGGCACGTGGTGAAATCGACGCCGCGGGTGACGGGATTTGTGGGCACGGGGCAGCAGCCGACTCCGCTATCGGAAGAAGAAGTCAATCACATCGTTTATAAAGTGGCCGACAGCCGGGAAAAGCCGAAGCTCAAGGTCAAATTCGAAAAGGGCGAGACGGTGCGCATCGGCGAGGGGCCGTTCGCGACCTTTACGGGCGTGGTCGACGACGTAAACGAGGACCGCGAGACTTTGAAAGTGATGGTCGTCATCTTCGGGCGGGCGACTCCGGTGGAACTCGAATTTGGGCAGGTGGAGAAAGTCGCGTAACACAAAGAGCTTGGACCACAGAGGACACAGGGAAACACAAAGGAAACTCTATAAGGGTTATGCGCCGGGCCGAAAATCCTAGACTCGGGGCTGGAGATTAGTTCAGGTACGGGAAAGGCATCATGGCAAAGAAAGTTACAGGATCGGTAAAGTTGCAGATTGCGGCGGGCAAGGCCACGCCGGCGCCTCCGGTGGGACCGGCGCTGGGACAGGCGCAAGTCAACATCATGGAGTTCTGCAAGCAGTTCAATGCCCGCACGTCGCAGAAAGAACTGGAAGGGCTGATTGTTCCGGTCGTGATCACGGTCTACAGCGACCGTACATTTACGTTCATTACCAAGACGCCGCCGGCGTCGGTGCTGCTGAAGCGCGCGGCCGGCATCGCCAAGGGATCGGGCACGCCCAATAAAGACAAGGTCGGCAAGGTGACGCTGAAGCAGGTCGAGGACATTGCTAAGCAGAAGATGCCGGACCTGAACGCCGCGTCGGTCGATGCCGCCATCAAGAGCGTGCGCGGCACGGCGCGCTCGATGGGCATTGAAGTGGTGGGATAGAGTTTGTTGGTGGAGGGACGGGCGTCTCGCCCGTCCAGCGGTTCGGTGGCCGGGCGGGGACGCCCGGCGCTCCATAAACAGATGTCGCAAACACCACGGCTCTTCGGAATTAGGAAGCGCGGTGGGAGACTGAGGTGAAAATGAAGAAATCGGGAAAGAACATTGCCAAGGCGCGGAAAGCGGTTGCGCCGCGGCCATATACGCTACAGGAAGCGGTACCACTCTTGCAGAAGGTGAAATACGCAAAATTCGACGAGACGGTGGAAGTGACGTTGCGTTTGGGCGTCGATCCGAAACATGCCGACCAGATGGTGCGGGGCACGGTCGTGCTTCCGCATGGACTGGGTAAGTCGAAAAAAGTCCTGGTGATCGCGAGCGGCGAAAAAGTGCGCGAGGCCGAAGCGGCGGGCGCGGATTTTGTCGGCGGCGAAGACATGGTCGAGAAAATCACAAAAGAAAACTGGACCGATTTCGACGCGCTGATTGCCACGCCCGACATGATGAAATCGGTGGGCCGTCTGGGCAAAGTTCTCGGGCCGAAGGGTCTGATGCCCAATCCCAAGACGGGCACGGTCACCATGGACGTGGCGCGCGCGGTGCAGGAAGTGAAGGCCGGCAAGGTCGAATTCCGCACCGACAAGACGGCGCTGGTGCACGTGCCGGTGGGGAAGATTTCCTTCACGCCCGACAAGCTGGTCGAAAACGCGACTACCGTGATTTCGAGCGTGATCAAGGCGAAGCCTGCGGTGGCCAAGGGCAAGTACATCAAGGCGTGCTACCTGAGTTCGAGCATGGGGCCGGGGATCGCGCTGGATACGACTCCGATCGAGGTTGCGGCGAAAGCATAGGTTATTGTGGGCGCGGGCGACCTCGCCCGCGCAGGACGGGCGAGTCGCCCGTCCCCACACAAGACATCGAAGTTCTGAAAGGGTTTTGACATGGCGGTTACCAGAGCAAAAAAAATAGAACAGGTCGAGAAGCTCGGCGGCGAACTGAAGAACGCTTCGAGCATGATCGTGGCGACGTATTCCAAGCTGACGGTGGCGCAGGACTTCGAATTGCGCAAGGCGTTGCGTCCGACCGGGGCGAAATACCGCGTGGTGAAAAACACTTTGGCCGAGATTGCCGGCAAGGGCACGAGGGTCGAGGCGGCGCTGAAGAAACTTCAGGGAATGACCTCGATCGCTTACACCGAAGGCGATCCGGCGGCGCTGGCGAAGGCGTTGGCGAAGTACGCCAAGGAGCATCCGGAATTTAAATTCAAGGCGGGAGTGGTTGAAGGGCGCGCGCTTACGGTCAAGGACATCGAATCGCTGGCCACCATGCCGTCGAAGGAAGAGCTTTACTCGAAATTGCTGTTCCTGTTGAACGCTCCGGCGCAGCGCCTGGTTACGGCGATGAATGCGGTCGGGCGGAACCTGGCGGTGGTCCTGGATCAGGGAGTGCAGGAGAAGAAGTTCAAGGAAGCGTGAGGCTTCCAGTGGAGCGACGGGCGTCCTCGCCCGTCCAGTTTGAGGCGGCCGGGCGGGGACGCCCGGCACTCCATCGAAAAAGTTTCTGAGCAGCGATGCTGCTCGAAAAAAGATTTAGCTGTTGCCGAGCGAGGGGTGGCGCGGCTGGAAGTTCGGGCGTTGTCTGGCGTTCGGATGGAAGGCCTGGGCGCACTGGAAACCTGGCAAAGCGATGGCGAAATCGCAAATCTTACAAAAAAGCGGAGAGATTGATATGGCGGATCTACAGCAGTTGGAAGAATCGATCGTTGGCCTGTCGTTGCTGGAAGCGGCAGAGCTGGTGAAAAAACTGGAATCGCGGTTGGGCGTTTCAGCGGCAGCCGCGGCCCCGGTGATGGTGGCTGGTGGCGCGGCGGCGGGCGCGGCGGCGCCGGCTGAAGAGAAGACCGAATTCACCGTCGTTCTGAAGGAAGTTGGAGCCAACAAGATCAACGTAATCAAGGCGGTACGCGAGGTCACGAGTCTTGGCCTGAAAGAGGCAAAGGACCTGGTGGATGGCGCTCCCAAGAGCATCAAGGAAGCGGTTTCGAAGGAAGAAGCCGAGACCATCAAGAAGAAGTTTACGGAAGCCGGAGCAACTGTCGAAGTGAAATAACTAACGCTGTTCGCTATTCGTCCTTCGCTGCTCGCTTCCAGTAACCGGTGCCGATGGGCGAGGCGAGAAGCGAACGACGAACAGCGAACGGCGGTTTTTGTGGATGGCCTAGTTTCAGCTACCCACTTGCAATTATTTGACCGAACAGTAGCCGATTTGGGGCAAACGGTGTTAATATCTTATAAATAACCCGCTTACCCTGGCATCACTGTGAGGCGACAGCGACCCGTATCCTCCAAATAGACCCAGGAAGCGGAACGGAATTGGGTCGCTGGAATAGAAGTATGGCAGCCGGTCCCGCGGGCGGCGGGACGGAACAGGCCTTGGAACTGGCGCGGAATTTTACAAGCTATTCAAGAATAAGCGTCGCAGACGGCGCTCGCGGACAAGCATGTCTCCGCGGGGGCCAGTGTCTTTTTTTTACATACACCGCCCGTTAGCAGTGCTTCGGCGCCACTTTTGCGCCCTCATTCCGCTTGTACCGCAGCCCCAGGCTGCCTGAAAGCAGGAGCTCCTGAGAATGGCAAAGCACAATATACACCGCAAACGTTTCGATTTCGCAAAAATTCCAGCGACCATCCAGATCCCGAACCTGATCGAGGTGCAGAAGCGTTCCTATGACCGCTTCCTGCAGATGGACAAACTGCCCAGCGAGCGCGAAGACGGCGGACTGCAGGCGGTATTTCAGTCGGTGTTTCCCATCACCGACTTCCGCAACATCTCTCAGTTGGAGTTTGTCGACTTCTCCATCGGCAACTGGGAGTGCAAGTGCGGCCACTTGAAAGGGCTGCACCACTTGCGCACGACTTGTAAAAACTGCGGATCGACGGTAATCACTGACCCGTTTCATCCCGGCGAAGTGCTTTGCCACAAGTGCGGCACCTACAACGCGAACACTCCCGACTTCTGCAACAAGTGCGGCGATCCGGTGGGATTGCAGTTGAAGTACGACGTGGCGGAATGCGAAGAGCGCGGCATGACTTATTCCGCGCCGCTCAAAGTGACGATGCGGCTCACCATCTGGGACAAGGATGAGGCCGGCAACCGTTCCATCCGCGACATCAAGGAGCAGGAAGTTTTCTTCGGCGACATTCCGCTGATGACGCAGAACGGCACGTTCATCATCAATGGCACCGAGCGCGTCATCGTCAGCCAGTTGCACCGCTCGCCGGGCGTGTTCTTCGAGACGGCGGCCAACCGCACCTACTTTTTGGGAAAGATCATTCCCTACCGCGGCTCGTGGGTGGAATTCGAATACGACCAGAAGAACGTTCTCTACGTGCGCATCGACCGCAAGCGCAAGTTCCTGGGCACGATTTTCCTGCGCGCCCTGGGCCTGCGTTCCGCCGAAGACATTCTGAAAACTTTCTACACCACTGACCGCCTGGCGATCCGCGACAAGAAGCTGTTCTGGACGCTCGATGCGGCGGGCGACAAGCCCACGAACCTGATCGGCATGAAGCTCGCGCACAGCGTCAAATCGAAATCGGGCGAGGAAGTGGCGCACTCCGGCCGCAAGCTCAACGCCGCGATCCTGAAAGAAATTCAGAAGGCGAAAGTCTCCGAAATCGAAGTGGACACGACCGACCTCGAGGGCGCGTGGGCGGCGAGCGATATTGTCGACACCACCACCGGCGAAGTGCTGCTCGAGGCCAACTCGGAAATCACGGCCGACAAGGTCGCCAAGATTTTGGAATCGGGCGTAATCGAGATGACCGTGTTCTTCCCCGAGCGCGACGACGTGGGCACGGTGATCAGCCAGACCCTGCGCCGCGATTCCATCACCAGCCCCTCGGAAGCTCTGATCGAGATTTATCGCAAGCTGCGGCCGGGCGATCCGCCCACGCTCGACACGGCGACAGCGCTGTTCCAGGGCATGTTCTTCGATCCGCGCAAGTACGACTTCTCGCGCGTGGGCCGGCTGAAATTCAACATCAAGCTGTTCGAAAACCAGGATGCGACCAGCTTGGAACAGCGGACGCTCGAACCCAACGATTTCTACGCGACCATCAAATACCTGCTTAAGCTGCGCAAGAACATCGGCGCCGTGGACGACATTGATCACCTCGGCAATCGCCGGGTGCGGGCCGTGGGCGAGCTGATGGAAAACCAGTTCCGTATTGGCTTGGTCCGCATGGAGCGCGCCATCAAGGAAAAAATGAGCGTGTACCAGGAAATGTCGACGGCCATGCCGCACGACTTGGTCAACGCTAAACCGGTGATGGCCGCGATCCGCGAATTCTTCGGATCGTCGCAGCTCTCGCAGTTCATGGACCAGACGAATCCGCTGTCGGAAATCACCCACAAGCGGCGTCTGTCGGCCCTGGGGCCGGGCGGACTGTCGCGCGAGCGCGCCGGATTCGAAGTGCGCGACGTGCACCCGACGCACTACGGACGCATCTGCCCGATTGAAACGCCGGAAGGCCCGAACATCGGACTGATCTCGTCGTTGAGCTGCTTTGCGCGCATCAACGACTACGGTTTCATCGAGTCGCCGTACCGCAAGGTGAAGAACGCGCGCGTGGTGGACTACGTCATCGTCGTCAACTCCGGTGACGGCAGCTACAAGGTCGGCGACTATGCCGAAAAGAGCGAGATGGAAAAGGTCAACGCCGATCTGAAAGAGCGGCGCAAGAAGCCGGTCGAGGTCGAGCCCTTTTCCTTCTATTTGTCGGCCTGGGAAGAAGACCGGCACACTATCGCGCAGGCCAACATTGAGCTCGACGATAAGGGCCGTATCGCCGGCGAGCTGGTCAACGCCCGCAAGGCGGGCAACTTCGCGCTGGTAAACCGCGACGAAGTGGACTACGTGGACGTCAGCCCCAAACAGTTAGTTTCGGTGGCCGCATCGCTCGTGCCATTCCTCGAGCACGACGACGCCAACCGCGCGCTGATGGGCGCGAACATGCAGCGCCAGTCGGTGCCGCTGCTGCGGGCCAAGGCCCCGCTGGTGGGGACGGGGATGGAGGGCGTGACCGCGCGCGATTCAGGCGCGGTGGTGCTGGCGCGGCGCAGCGGAATCATCGATTCGGTCGATTCCGAACGCATCATCGTCCGGGTCGAGGGCGAGCACCATCCCATGCAGCTTTCGCGCGAAGTGGGCAGCGACATTTATCAGCTCACCAAGTTCAAGCGCTCGAACCAGAACACCTGCATCAACCAGAAGCCGATCGTGAAGAAGAACCAGCGCGTGGTGAAGGGGCAAGTGATTGCCGACGGCCCATGCACCGACTTTGGCGAGCTGGCGCTCGGTCGCAACGTGCTGGTGGCATTCATGCCCTGGCGCGGCTACAACTTCGAGGATGCGATTCTGGTTTCGGAAAAGATGGTGAAAGAGGATTACTACACCTCGGTCCACATCGAAGAATTCGAACTCGAAGCCCGCGACACGAAACTGGGGCCCGAGGAAGTGACACGCGACATTCCGAACGTGAGTGAATCGACGCTGCGCAATCTGGACGAAGCGGGCGTGATCCGCATCGGCGCCAGCATCAGGCAGGGCGACATCATCGTCGGCAAAGTTACGCCCAAGGGCGAAACGCAACTGACCCCGGAAGAAAAACTGCTGCGCGCCATCTTCGGCGAAAAAGCCGGCGACGTGCGCGACGCTTCGCTCTACTGCCCGCCGGGAATCGAAGGCATCGTGGTGGACGTGAAGATCTTCTCGCGCAAAGGCCAGGAAAAGGACGAGCGCGCCAAGACGATTGAAGCGGATCAAATCGCCAAGCTCGAAAAGAACTTGTCGGACGAGATCCGGATTCTGACCGACGAGCGCCTGAAGCGTTTGGAGGGCCTGCTGGGCGGCAAGGAAGTGCAGGCCGACCTGCACGACGAGCGCACCAACAAACGGCTGCTGACCAAGGACACGGTCCTGGATCGCGACGCCATCGAGCGCATCTCGACCCGCAACCTGAAGCGCATCAAGTACGCCGACAAGGACCCGCGGGTGAACGAGCAGATCGACGAGATCGAGGAGATGACCTCGCGCCAGATCGACGTGCTCAAGAAGATCCTCAACGAAAGAAAAGACAAGCTGACCAAGGGCGATGAGCTGCCGCCGGGCGTGATCAAGCTGGTCAAGGTGTACATCGCCATGAAGCGCAAGTTGAGCGTGGGCGACAAGATGGCTGGACGCCACGGCAACAAAGGCGTGATCGCGCGCATTCTGCCGGAAGAGGACATGCCGTACCTCGAAGATGGAACGCCGGTTGAGATCGTGCTGAACCCGCTCGGCGTGCCCAGCCGTATGAACGTGGGACAGATTCTTGAAACCCACCTGGGATGGGCTGGTCATGAACTGGGCCTGAAGATCGCGGAATTGCTGAAGCAGAACAATCGCGTGGAGGTTGTCCGCCGCGAACTCAAAACCTTGTTCAAGGGCACGGTGGTGGCGGAGACTATCGCCGATATGAGCGACGACGAACTCGAAGAGCTGGCCCCGACTTTGATGAATGGTGTGTTCATGGGCTCGGCCGTATTCGACGGCGCCCGCGAATCGGAAATCAAGGCGCTGCTGACGAGCGCGGGCCTCCCCACTTCGGGCAAGACCACCCTTCGCGACGGCATGACGGGCGAGAGGTTCGAACTGCCGGTCACGGTGGGCTACATCTACATGTTGAAACTGTCGCACCTGGTGGACGACAAGATCCACGCGCGTTCCATTGGCCCGTACTCGCTGATCACGCAGCAGCCGCTGGGCGGCAAGGCGCAGTTCGGCGGCCAGCGTTTCGGAGAAATGGAAGTGTGGGCGCTGGAAGCCTACGGCGCGGCCTTCATCCTGCAAGAATTGCTGACGGCGAAGTCGGACGATGTCTACGGACGCACCAAGATCTACGAGGCCATCGTCAAGGGCGAGGCCGCGATGGAGCCGGGCGTACCCGAATCGTTCAACGTGCTGATTCGCGAATTGCAGGCGCTTTGCCTCGATGTCGAATTGATCAAGTCCACGGAGAAGAAGCCGTTGGCGGTCATGGCGGATTAGGAGCAGTACCCGGTTCTCAGTTCCCAGTTCTCAGTGGTTGAGATCTGAGGAGAGCATGGAGCCGGGAGATGTCCAAGGAGTTTTGTTCAATTGGCCAACGCGGCACTCGCTCTCAGGCCGCGGACAAGGCAACGATCTCAAACCGGTTTTTACTGAGAACTGAGAACCGGGAACTGAGAACTGAAGTCGAGGGCCGCTGGCGGTCGCGTCAGTCCCGCAGGAAAGCGGAGGAACATGTTTCGATCGAGTCCGTTCGATATGGCCAGCCCCGTGGCCGACTTTGACGCCATTCGCATCAGCCTGGCGTCCCCGGAAAAAATCCGGAGCTGGTCGCATGGGGAAGTTACCAAGCCGGAAACCATCAACTACCGCACCTTCAAACCGGAGCGCGATGGCTTGTTCTGCGCCCGCATTTTCGGCCCGGTAACCGACTGGGAATGTCTCTGCGGCAAATACAAGCGCATGAAGCATCGCGGAGTGATCTGCGACAAGTGCGGAGTGGAAGTCACGCTCTCCAAAGTCCGCCGCGAGCGTCTCGGCCACATCGAGCTGGCTTCGCCCTGTTCGCACGTCTGGTTCTTCAAGGGACTGCCCAGCCGCATCGGCCACCTGCTCGACATTTCCCTGCGCGACCTGGAAGCGATCCTCTACTTCGAGGCTTATGTGGTCGTCGATCCCGGCGAGTCTCCGGCAAAAGAGCGGGAAGTCATCAAGGACGAAGTGAAGTACCGCGAACTCGACCAGCAATATCGCCCCACCGGCTTCAAGGCCATGATGGGCGCGGAAGCGATCAAGGAACTTCTCAAGCGCATTGAGGTCGATGGGCTGGCCGCCGAACTGCGCGAGAAGATGAAGAACGAAACCTCGCTGCAGAAGAAACTCAAGCACACCAAACGGCTCAAAGTTGTCGAGGCCTTCCGCAAGAGCGGCAACAAGCCGCAATGGATGATCCTGGACGTGCTGCCGGTGATTCCACCCGAGCTGCGTCCGCTGGTCCCACTCGACGGCGGACGCTTCGCCACTTCCGATCTGAACGATCTTTACCGGCGCGTCATCAACCGCAACAACCGGCTGAAGAAGCTGATGGACCTGCACGCTCCCGAAGTCATCGTGCGCAACGAGAAGCGCATGTTGCAGGAAGCGGCCGACGCCTTGTTCGACAACGGACGCCGCGGCCGCATCCTGCGTGGCGCCAACAACCGGCCCCTGAAGTCGCTCTCCGACACGCTCAAGGGCAAGCAGGGCCGTTTCCGCCAGAACCTGCTGGGCAAGCGCGTGGATTACTCCGGGCGTTCCGTGATCGTGGTCGGCCCCGAACTCAAGCTGCACCAGTGCGGCCTGCCCAAGAAGATGGCGCTCGAGTTGTTCAAGCCGTTCATTTACCACCGGCTGGAACAAACGGGAAACTGCACCACCATCAAGCAAGCGAAAGAAATGGTGGAGCAGCAGGACCCCATCGTTTGGGACATTCTGGAAGAGGTCATCAAGGACCATCCGGTCATGCTGAACCGCGCGCCCACGCTGCACCGCCTGGGCATACAGGCTTTTGAGCCGGTGCTGGTGGAAGGCAAGGCCATCAAGATCCATCCACTGGTTTGCACGGCGTTCAACGCCGACTTCGACGGCGACCAGATGGCGGTGCACATTCCGCTTTCGCCCGAGGCGCAGGTGGAAGCCAGCGTTCTGATGCTGTCGTCGCACAACATTCTCTCGCCGGCATCCGGCCAGCCCATCACCGTGCCCACACAGGACATGGTGCTCGGCCTCTACTATCTGACGAAAGCGAAACCGGGCGCGAAGGGCGAAGGCCGTTCCTTCGCCAACATCGACGAAGTCTTGATCGCGCTGGAAATGGGCGAGGTGGAAACGCTCACCCCGATCCGCCTGCGCTACACCGGCGAACTCATCGACCTCACTCAGGCTTACGACGATCAGGACGTTAACCATACCGAGCCCGTCCATGTTTCGCGCCAGTTCCTGAACACCACTGTCGGCCGCGCAATTCTAAACGACCATCTGCCCAAGGCCGTGCCCGGCGTCAACTTGAGCATGCCGTACATCAACGGCCTGCTCAAGAAGAAGGGCGTCGGCCAACTGGTCAACTACTGCTATCTGCGGTTCGGCCTCGAAGTCACCGTCAAGATGCTCGACGAGATCAAGTCGCTCGGCTTCCGTTATGCCACGCGCGCCGGCCTCTCCATCGGCATTGACGACATGGTCATCCCGGACAACAAAAAGTCCCTGGTCAAAGACGCCGATAAGCAGGTGATCGCCGTGCAGCAGCAGTACCTGGACGGCGCCATCACCAACGGCGAACGCTACAACAAGGTCATCGAAATCTGGTCGGCCATCACGGAAAAAGTCGCCGATGAAATGTTTGGCCAGATGCAGAAACGGGACAAAGAAGGCATACTTAACCCGATTTACGTCATGGCCGATTCCGGCGCTCGCGGATCGAAACAGCAGATCCGTCAACTCTCCGGAATGCGCGGCCTGATGGCGAAGCCGACCGGCGAAATCATCGAGACTCCGATCACCGCCAACTTCCGTGAAGGGTTGACGGTGCTCGAATACTTCATCTCGACCCACGGCGCCCGCAAGGGCCTGGCCGATACGGCGTTGAAGACCGCCGACTCGGGTTACCTGACGCGCCGTCTGGTGGACGTCGCGCAAGATGTGATTATCAGCGAATACGACTGCGGCACGGTGGACGGCATTTTCGTCTCCGGCATCGTCGAGGCCGGCGAAATTATCGAGCCGCTGCGCGACCGCATTGTGGGCCGCGTTTCGCTCGAAAAAATCAAGGATTACGAAGGCCAGGTCGTGGTCGACATCAACCAGGAGATCACCGAAGATCTGGCCGGGGCGATCCAGGCTGCCGGCATCGAGCGCGTGAAGATCCGCTCGGTGCTCACCTGCGAGTCGCGGCGCGGCGTTTGCGTGATGTGCTACGGACGCAATCTGGCTTCCGGGCGGCTGGTCGAACTCGGCGAGGCCACCGGCGTGATCGCGGCCCAGTCCATCGGCGAACCGGGAACGCAGCTCACCATGCGCACCTTCCACATCGGCGGCACGGCGTCGCGAGTTTCGGAACAGTCGCGCCTCGACGCCAAGAGCAACGGCACCGTGCGCTTCGTCAATTTGCAGACCGTGAAGTCCAAGACGGGCGACCTGGTGGTCATGAACCGCCAGGGCTCGATCGCTGTGGTGGACGAAAAGGGCCGCGAACGCGAGCGTTATGCGGTCGTCTATGGCGCCAAGGTCAAGGTCACCGAAGGCGGCCCGGTGCAACTCGGCCAGGCCCTTGTCGAATGGGACCCGTACACTTTTGCCATCCTCACCGAAATTGGCGGCACGGCGCAGTTCAAGGACCTGCAGGAAGGCATCACGCTGCACGAAGAGGTGGATGAGGTCACCGGCCTGTCGCGTCACGTCGTCGCCGATTCGCCCGACGAGAAGCGTCAGCCGGCCATCGTCGTCAAGGGCAAGGCCAGCAAGCGCTACCTGATGCCTTTGCGCGCCCACCTCATGGTGCAGGACGGAGACACGGTGTTTCCGGGAGACGTGCTGGCCAAGATCCCGCGCGAAACCACCAAGACCAAGGACATCACCGGCGGCTTGCCCCGCGTGGTGGAGTTGTTCGAGGCCCGCAAGCCGCGCGACACCGCCGTGATCAGCGAAATCGATGGCGTGGTGCGCTTCGGCGAGGTGGCCAAGGGACAGCGCAAACTTTACGTGGCCGCCGATAACGGCACGGAAAAGGAATATTCCGTGCCTCGCGGCGTTCACATCAATGTGCAGGAAGGCGAACGCGTCAAGGCAGGCGAGCCGCTGATGGACGGGCCGCTCGACCCGCACGACATTTTGCGGGTGCTCGGCGAAAAGGAGCTCCAGTCTTACCTGGTGAATGAAATCCAGGAAGTCTACCGCTTGCAGGGCGTCAACATCTCGGACAAGCACATCGAGGTGATCGTCCGCCAGATGATGCGCTGGGTGAAGGTCGAGGATGTGGGCGA
This sequence comes from uncultured Acidobacteriaceae bacterium, assembly GCA_963772155.1. GTDB lineage: Bacteria > Acidobacteriota > Terriglobia > Terriglobales > Acidobacteriaceae > Acidiflorens. Next base: position 295,607 of record CAVYVX010000005.1, read on the forward strand.
CACGAGGTTCCTCCTGGAGGAACAGACGGACAAGTTCGCGTTCCACGAGGAAAACGATCGTGTCATCGCGCGCGGCGGCAAACCGGCCACCGGGCGTCCGTTGCTGCTCGGGATCACCAAGGCGTCGCTCTCCACCGATTCGTGGGTCTCCGCGGCCTCCTTCCAGGAGACCACGCGCGTGCTCACCGAAGCCTCCATCAATGGCCGGGTCGATCATCTGCGCGGCCTCAAGGAGAACGTAATCGTGGGCCGCTTGATTCCCGCCGGCACGGGCATGGAATATTACCGCAACGTGCGCCTCTCTCCGGAAATGGAAGAGGCTGCCAGCAAGGTGCAGGAAGAAGTCTCGGAAGCCTTCGAACGCGCCGAGCGCGAGCTCGAACTCATGCGCCACGAAGGCGAAACCGAGGAACTAGCCGCGGAGTAAGACGTGACGAATCCAGAGGGGGCGGCGCGAGTCGTCCCTCAGTTTTTGCCCGTGTGGGGACGGGTGCCCTCGCCCGTCCAAGCCGAGCGCAGCTCGGCAGCCCCGGCAACTCTGGGTTGGGTATAGAATGACGCTGAATTAAAAAGACGCTGTCCAAATCCCATGGCCTCAGCACTGGAGCAGCAGCGCTTGCCCGATCAGCCTCGGGATCCGAATGCCGCGCGGGAGCCGGTCCCCGGCGGACTCATCCTGGCCCCGGCCCTGGGGCGCTTCTGGCGCCTCTTCCGCTTGTCGGTCTGGCGCGCCTTCGAGCACGATGCCTTCGCCATCGCCAAAGCCGCGGCCTATTCCTCCATCTTCACTTTTTTCCCGGCCCTGCTGGTGCTCGGCTCGATTCTTGCCACCCTTAGCCGGGGCCAAGTCTACCTGCGCGAGATCTCCTATGCCCTGGGCGCCATCCTGCCCGCAGGCACCGCCACCGCGCTGGCCTACCTCAGAGGCAGCGCCAACCGGTCGGTGGGCGTGCTTATCTCCGCTTCGTTGCTAACGATCTGGAGCGCGTCCGGCTTAATCATCTCTTGGATGGAAGGTTTTCGCCGCGCCTACCAGCTTCCCAAAACCTGGGGGTTGCTGCAGGAGCGCGTGATTGCTATTTCTCTGGTCTTGATGACCGGCCTGCCGCTGACCTTCGCCACCGTCCTGGTGGCCTTCGGCAGCCGCATTGAATTGCGGATCATGTTTCTCCTCGGCCGTGAGTTCGGGCCTCTCATCCTCTTGTTATGGCTCGCCATCCGCTGGATCATCGCCATCCTGACCAGCATTGCCGTGATCCAGCTCATCTACCACAACGCGGTGCCCCGCACCCAGCCTTGGCACACGGTTCTGCCGGGTGCTGTTCTCGCGACCGCCCTGTGGCTGCTCTCCACCGCATTGTTTGGATGGTATTTGCAGCACTATGTCGACTACAGCGTCATCTACGGTTCGCTCGGCGTCGGCATTGCGCTGCTGGCTTGGATGTACCTGATCTCGCTGGTGGTGCTGATTGGCGCCGAGTTCAATGCCATGCTCTTCCCGCGCGGCCTCGCGAAAGTTCCGCCTCCAAGAATAGACGAAGCTCGCTGACGGCGAAGCAGAGACGCGGCCAGCCGCGCCTCTGCGGCTGGAGTTTTTTGAGGATCGTCAGAAGTAGATTTTCCTGACGGCTGATGGCTGAGTGCTGACGGCTGAGTGCTGACGGCTAATTCACCCAGCCCGATTTCGATCCGCCATTGGGCTTGTCGTCATCGTCGGGAGGGATGTAATTTCCGTGCTCGTCGAAGTTGACGGTGCGGTTGTGATCTCGCATATAAACTTCGAATTTTCGCGTAGCGCGCCGCCTCTTCCAGCGATAGTATGAATTCCGCGCGCCGAAATATCGCTCGGACGCAGCGTAGCTCAAGCCGCGAGAAGGCAGAAACTTCACGAACAGGAAGCCGAAGAGCAATCCGCCAAGGTGAGCGAAAACCGCGACCCCGCCTTGCGACGGTTCAAAAATCGCAATGATCGCAACCACGACCCAAATGCCGACCAGGTATTTGGCCTTGATCGAGAACGGCAGCGGAAACAGATACATTTCCTGATCGGCATAAAGAACGCCGAACGCCATCAGCAGTCCAAAAATTCCGCCCGACGCGCCCACCGTTTCCATGCCCGGCCTCATCCCCAGGAAATGAGCGTACGAGACGGCAATCGTCACCAGGGCTGCGCCCGCTACGCAGAACGTGTAGCACTCGATGAATCGCCGCGGCCCCCAGTCGCGTTCCAGGTAGGCGCCGATAAACCAGAGCGTGAGCATGTTGAAGAACACATGGCTGAAGCTGGCGTGCAGCAACGAGTATGTGACCACTTGCCATACTTTGCCGTGCATCGCCGCCGCCGGGATCAGCGCCAGCCACTCCCGCATCTGAGCGACAACGTCCGGGGAAAACCGGAGCATCGCCGCCTGAAACAGGTAGATCCCGGTGCAAGCCAAAATGATGCGCCGCACCCATCCTGCAAATGGGGGAAAGCTGAACGAGATGGTTTGCCCGCGTCTCACGTAGGTTCCATGTTTCAGGGTTTCAGGGTTTCAGGGTTTCAGGGTTTCAAGGAAAAACCCAGTGTCCCTGGATCTCAACTTTGAAACCTTGAAACTCTGAAACCGGACATCTCATTATCCTGCGAAACCTTCAGCATTGCACGCTGGCCGCCAGCGCCAGGGCAATCGCCACGGCTGCCATCTCACCTGTGGCGGGACTGCCAAAACGGGAGGACTCGCCGATGGCACATTTATTTTCGTCACCCACTTGACGTTTTCCTCGCGAAGAAACTAAATATAAACAGGGTATCCCGAACGTGGAGGAAATCATGGTGTACTGCCCTGAATGCGAGATGGACCTCGACATCGACGAAGATGAGGTCGATGAAGGTGCGGTCGTCTCCTGCCCGGAGTGCGGCACGGACTTCGAGGTGGTCACAGTGAATCCCATTGAACTGAAACTCGTCGGCGAAGACGAGATCGACGAAGACGAGGACGAAGAAGACGCCAGCGACGAAGAGGATGAGGACAAGGATTCCTGAAGAATCCCGCACATATTCGGGCGATCCGGCGTCTGGCCGTGGTGGCTGCGTTCGCGCTGGTTTTGGCGTCGCTGCTTGCCCCAGTGCGCGCGCGGAGTAGCGGCCGCGACAAACCGCAACCCTACGCGCTGATCTTTGGGACGGTTTGGGACCCCGACGGGCGCCCGCTCTACGGGGTCAAGGTGAAGATCCGCCGGGCCGGCGAGACGAAAGCCCGCTGGGAGCTTTATTCCAATCACACCGGCGAGTTCGCCCAACGCGTGCCCGTCGGCCCGTCCGACTACATCGTTTGGGCGGACGTGAAGGGCTGCAAGCTGCCCTCGGGCAAAAAGTTGAAGCCGGGCCCCGAAGTGACCGTGCACATAGATAATGACGAGCGTTCCGACATCGGTCTTCATTTAGACTGGTAGTGATTAGAATCGGTCTCGTAAATTGTCTTGGGAAGGGCATGGCTTCAGCCGTGCCACTACAGGCCAGAAAAATGTGGGCTTTAGCCCCTGAGGGCCGGGCAGCCCGCCCGGAGAATCACCGATGAGAATAGGACGCGCATGAAGAAAACGATGATCGCGGCTTCGCTGTCGGTGATGTTGTCGCTGGTGGTGTTGCCGTCGCCGGCCTTTTCGAGCTCGATCCTGGCCGCTCCTGCGCCCCAGTTTGGCGCCTCATCGAAGCGCGACTCGACGCGCCTGCTCACCGGCAAAGTGCTCGACGGCGGCGACAATCCTTTGCCGAATGCAGTCGTCTACCTGACCAACACGCGCACTCGCGCGGTGAAGACTTTCATCGTGGGCGCGGATGGGACCTACCGCTTTCCCGCGCTCCAGCCCAGCGTCGATTACGAAGTCTATGCCCAGTACAACAACCGCAAGAGCCGCACCAAAACCGTCAGCCAATTCGACGATCGCACCCAGATTTACCTCAGCCTGAAAATCGAAGCCAAGTAAGCGCGCTTGCTTCCGCCTGCCCACTTCAAGAAAAAGGCCACCGCTGCCGGTGGCCTTAAGTATCTCGATGTTAGTGAGCGGAAGTTGGAGCATTTCTCGAGTTGCTATAGAGGGAACCGGGAATGGGTAGGGCACGGCTTCAGCCGTGCCGTTATGAGTTATAACGGGTTCCGGCTTTAGCCGCTGAGGGTGTGCACTCTACACCATCACGAAAACCGCTCTAGTACCGCGACCGCGTGAAGTTTGCCGTTTCCGGCTTGATCTTGCTGGTGGAGCGCCGGGCGTCCCCGCCCGACGGGACGGGCGAGACGCCCGTCGCTCCACCGTGTACTTCTTCACGCGGTCACGGCCCTAGTTGCTGTCTCCGCCGGCGCGTTTCCAGGAAATCAAGTCGCCGATGGTGGTGCTCTTGGAGGAAGAGGCCGGGTGCTTATAAGACTCTACTTCATGGCGCGACGCTTCTTCGCCGACCGCCTTAATGCTCAATCCGACTTTCTTCTCTTCCTGGTTCATCTTGACGATCTTGAAGTCGAATTCGGCGCCGGGTTCCAAGTGCATGGGTTGTCCGTTGGCATCGACCGCTTCCGAGTTATGGCAGAGGCCTTCGATGCCTTGGGCTATCTCGATAAATGCGCCGAAGGCCGCCACGCGCAGCACCTTGCCATGCACAATGTCGCCGATGCGGTGCTGCGCGAAAAACGCTTCCCAAACGTCGGGCTGCATCTGTTTCACGCCGAGCGAAAGCCGCCGCTTGTCCGGCTCAATGGCCAGGATGATGGCCTTGACCTTGTCGCCCTTCTTGAGCACCTCGGAAGGATGCTTCACGCGGGTCGTCCAGCTCAAATTGCTGACGTGCACCAGGCCGTCGATCCCGTCTTCGATTTCCAGGAAAGCGCCGAATTCGGTCAGGTTGCGCACACGGCCCTCGACTGTCGCTCCCACCGGATATTTGTCGTGCAGCGTGTCCCAGGGATTGGACGCCAGTTGCCTCATGCCGAGCGATATCCGGCGGTCGGCCGGGTTCACGTTCAGGACCACGCAATCCACTTCGTCGTGTACGTTGACCAGCTTCGAGGGGTGCTTCATGCGCTTCGACCACGTCATCTCGCTCACATGGACCAGCCCTTCAATGCCCTGTTCGAGCTCCACAAAAGCGCCGTAATCGGTCACGCTGATGACCCGTCCGTGGACGTGCGCGCCCACCGGATAGCGGTGCTCCGCGTCCAGCCAGGGATCGGGCGTGAGCTGCTTGAAGCCGAGTGAGACGCGCTGCTTATCGGGGTCGTACTTCAGCACCTTAACCTGGATCTGGTCGCCGACGTTGACCAGGTCGCGCGGGTGCGTGAGCCGTCCCCACGACATATCGGTGATGTGCAACAGGCCGTCGATTCCGCCCATATCGACAAACGCGCCATATTCGGTCAGGTTCTTGACAATGCCCGTAAGTACGCTGCCTTCTTCGAGGTGCTCCAGCGTTTTGCCGCGCTTTTGGTTCTGCTCTTCTTCCAGAAGCTGCTTGCGCGAGACCACTATGTTGCCGCGCTTCTTGTTGAGCTTGATGATGGCCACTTCCATCGTCTGGCCCTTCATGCCATCCAGGTTGCGGATGGGACGCAGGTCCACTTGCGAGCCGGGCAGGAAAGCGTGCGCGCCCTGAATGTCGAGGGTCAGGCCGCCCTTGATGCGCTCCACGACGACGCCCTGGATCGGCTTCTTTTCGTTGTACGCCCGCTCAATCTCATCCCACGAGCGCAGCCGCTGCGCCTTGAGGTGCGAGAGGTTGACGTAGCCCTCTTCGGTTTGCCCCTTCTCCCGCAATACGTCGATCTCGTCGCCGGGCTGAAACTTGGGCTTGCCCTCGCGATCGAGGATCTCCGTCAGCGGCGCCATGCCCTCGGATTTCGTCCCGATATCGACGACCACATGCGTCGCCGTCAGTTTCACCACCGTGCCTTTGATGACGTGGCCGCCGCCCACCGCTTCCTCGGTTTCGGTCTCGAAACTGTGGAGCGCGGCGGCGAAGTCGTCGCTGCCAGCTACGGTATTCTCGGCGGCGGGTTCTTGAGGCGCGTCATTCTGAGAAGCCCTATTCTCCGGAGCCTCGCTGCCTGCCGCCGCGCTTGCCGCGCCGGAACTTGCAGCCACGTCGCTCGGAGGCGCGCCCATCTCGATGGCGGAATTTTCAGCCGTGTTGTCCTCAGCAGCGCTATGCTGAGGCGCGTTGTCCTCGGGCGCGTCACCGCGAGGAGCTTCAGCTTGGGGTTCCGCTTGAGGAGCGTCAGGGGCGGAAACCTCTGCTTCCGCTGCCAAGGGTTGTGCCTGCTCGGGTGCGTCTACTACGGCCGAGCCGCCGGTTTCAGAGTGGTTGGAAGATGTCATGGGTTCAATGCTGGATTCAAGATCGTGGGCGGTGCTGTCGTCTAACAAGTTCATAACCTCGGTGTGGACGCGCGTTCGCGCGCGACGTGCGGGACGTGGCATTGCAAACTGCTGGCGTGGTCTTTAGGTTGCGTTGAGGCCGACCTGGCGGACGGCCCTGGGACAATTCCAGCTGGTTCGAACCCGCGTCCAATAGGGACTCTTCGACTATAGCAACCGCTTCGGATGAGTGTCAAACGCGAAAATGAAGGTGACGTAAAGTCGATTGTGTAAAAGCGAGAGGGTGTAAGTTGGCTTTTTGCCTGACAAGCAGAAGCCGATCCGAAAGGAGACCTACACCCCATGGCGAAGATAATCCCGATCACCGAGCATTTCCAACATTTTCTGGCGGAGATGAAGGAGAGTTTTTGGGGCGACCTGCAAGGCGAGGTGCAGCGGGCGGCCAAGAAGTTCTTCGAGTTGTTGAGCGAGCGGCAACGCGACCGGTATATGGTGGATCGGCGCTATGGCCGATCGTCGGCCCGCAAGGATCATCGCAACGGATACTACCTGCGGGATTTTGTCACCCGCTTCGGGACGTTGCGCTTGCGCATTGCGCGCAGCCGCAAACGCGGGTTCCTGCCCCAGGTCATCGGGAAGTTTCAGCGGCGGGCCGACGAGGTCTGCCTGCTCATCCGCGAAGCGTTCCTGCGCGGGATCTCGACGCGCCAGGTGGGACGGCTCGTGGGCACGCTGACCGGAGAAGTGGTGAGTGCGCAAACCGTCTCGCGGCTCACGCGCGACCTGGACGAAGCCGTGCGCCAGTTCCATCAGGCGCCGCTCGAAGACGAGTGGGCCTACTTGTTTCTGGATGGCGTGAGTTTGCGGGTGCGTCGGCCGAGCGGCCGGCAGCGGGTGCAGATGCTGGTGGCCTACGGCGTGCGGCGCGACGGCTCGCGGCAACTGTTGGCCTTTCTGCGCAGTTCGGGCGAAAGCCAAAGCGCGTGGGAGGGGTTGCTCGGGGACCTGTATCGGCGCGGACTGCGGGGCGAGAATCTGCTGCTGATCGTCACCGACGGCTGCGCCGGACTGGCGGCGGCGATTCCGACGGTCTACCCGCGGGTGCTGCATCAGCGCTGCTGGGTGCACAAGATGCGGAACATTCTGGAGCACGTGCGCAAGCGCGACTATGACGAAGTGAAACGGGATGCCCAGGCGATCTATGGGGCCGACAGCCGACGCCAGGCGGAAGCGGCTTTTCGTCACTTTCGCCGCCGCTGGCAGCGCGACTACGGTGCCATGGTGCGGCGACTGGAGCGCGATCTGCCCGAGTTGCTCTCGTTTTTCACCTTTCCCCGACACCTGTGGAAGAAGCTGCGCACCACTAACATCATCGAGCGCTGTTTTGTGGAGGTGCGAAGACGGACTCGGCCGATGGTGTGCTTTGTCAACGTTGCCAGCGTCGACCGAATCATCTATTCCATCTTCCAGCGCTTTAACCTGGAATGGAAAAACCGCACCCTCAAGCTATTTACACAAGCAGCTTGAACGTCACCAAAATGAAATCGCCCTTGACAGCCCGCTTGGCCGCTTATAGTATCTGAAACTAAGTTTGCTCTTTTTTGAGCAAGCTGGAATTTCATGCAGAGTGGCTGAGGGACGAGCCCTGGGACGCCACGGCAACCGGATCGGACTTATATATTCCGACCGACAGGTGCCAACTCTCGCCCGGCAACGGGGACCATGAGATTCGGGGTGATGACAATTTGTCGCGTATCCCGAGCCTCTTTTCCAATCCGGAGAAGGGGTTTTGTATTAAACGGGGAATTTTCCCCGGCTCGTCCCACAGTCACGGAAAGAAGTCGCAAAATGGAGACGAGCACCTATCAACTCCGCTGTCGCGAATGCGGCAAGACCTGGGGCAACCAGCCCCGCAGCATCTGCGAAGAGTGTTTCTCGCCGCTCGAAATTACCTACGATTACGATTCGCTCCGCCCGCGCGTTTCGCGTGAGCTGTTTGCCTCGCGCGCGCCAAACATGTGGCGCTATCGCGAGTTGCTGCCGCTGCCCGCGGGCTATCAGCCTTCCCTCCCGGTTGGATATACCCCGCTGGTCGGCGCTCCGCGGCTGGGCGGGAAGATTGGATCGCGGCGGCTTTTCGTCAAGAATGACGCAGTGTGCCTGCCGACTTTGAGCTTCAAAGACCGCGTGGTTGCGGTCGCGCTGGCCAATGCGCGCGGCTTCGGGTTCGATACGGTGGCATGTTCTTCCACGGGCAACCTGGCAAATTCCGTTGCGGCGCAAGCGGCGCGCGAAGGGTTGAAGGCGTGGATATTTATTCCTTCCGATCTGGAGCCCGCGAAAATTTTGGGCACGCAGGTCTTTGGCGCGGAGCTGGTGCGCATCAACGGCAGCTACGACCAGGTGAACCGGCTGTGCTCGCAGATCGCCGACGAGCATCTTTCCGGCGAGCGTGGCTGGGGATTCGTGAACGTCAATCTGCGTCCGTATTACGCCGAAGGCTCAAAGACGGTGGGCTACGAAATCGCCGAGCAACTGGGCTGGCGATTGCCCGACAACGTGGTGACGCCGATGGCGGGCGGGTCCTTAATTACTAAGATCAAAAAGGCTTTTGACGAGCTGATGCTGCTGGGGCTGGTCTATCCCAAGCCGGTGAAATTTTTCGGCGCGCAGGCGACGGGGTGCTCGCCGATTTCGACGGCGATCAAACAGTATTCGACGGAGATTGATCCGCAGCGGCCGAAGACGATTGTGCGGTCGCTCGCGATTGGCAATCCAGCCGATGGACATTACGCGGTGAAGGCGATCACGAAAAGCGGCGGATGGGCGGAAGACATTTCGGACCACGAAGTGGTCAATGCCATCCAGTTGCTGGCGGAGAGCGAGGGCATCTTCACCGAGACGGCGGGCGGCGTGACGGTGGGCACGGCGCGCAAGCTCGTGCAACAGGACCGCATTCTGCCCGATGAAACGACGGTGCTCTGCATAACGGGCAATGGACTTAAGACCACCGACGTGCTGGCCGATAAGTATCAAGCGGAAACTCCAATCGCTCCGAAGCTGGCCACGTTTGAAGCGTATCTGGCGGCGAAATCGGCGAGTTTGCCGGCGGCGTTTGTGGCGCCGGATGCGGCGGCGGAGTCGTTGGTCGCTGGTCGTTAGTCGTTAGTCGTTGGGCACCAGTTATTGATCGTTTGTCGTTTGCGAGACAGTCGTCGTTGGTCGTTTGTCGTTAGTCGTTCGCGGGGCGCAAACGCTTGCGGCGGTTTCGAAATTGGCCGGGCTTGCTAACGACTAACGACCAGCGACTAACGACTGACAAATTCAATTTTGCTACGGGCTTTTTGCCCGGGAGGTTATTTCATGAGCATTACTGTTCAAATTCCTACGGCATTGCGGCGGCTTACAGCGGGGACACCACGCGTTGTCTGCTCGGTGGCGAATCTCAGCGAGCTGTTCTCGGAGCTCGACCGGCAGTTTCCCGACTTGAAGCTCCATTTGCGGGATGAGGCGGGAGAAACGCGGCGGTTCCTGAACATTTATGTGAATGAGGAAGATATTCGGTTTCTGGGGGGCGCTTCGTATGTGTTCCAGGATGGCGATGAGGTATTGTTGGTGCCCTCGATTGCAGGCGGGGCGCGGTAGAGGGCTTCGGCGGGAGATTCGGCGGCTTTGCCGGTCATGGAGCCGCCGTCTTTGACTTGAGCGTGTTTCAAAAATAGGTTTTGGGTAGGGCACGGCTTCAGCCGTGCCACCCAGAGCCAATCGAAACGCGGGCTTTAGCCCTTGTATGACGAGATCGGCGTTGTCAAGCACACTTCGGCGTAGGGGTGAGGTTTTGCTTTTGGTGTTGCTTTTGCTTTTCCTCTTCCCCAGTGTTTTTGCTCTTGCTTTTGCCGACCAAGGCTCGCTCTCCAATCGTTGGGTGGAACCCAGTTCCACCAGCCAGGTATTCGATCCCGCCGCGTGGAACCATGATTAGTTTTTTCAAACTCCCTCGCTCCCGAGGGAGGCAGGGCGCCCATTCACTGAATCGAGGATCCACTTCACCCCACCGGCTAAACCGGGCTTACCCTGCATGCGAACCGGACTCGCGCCACTGCCCATAGTCGAGTCCGCGCTTCCACATCCACCACAACCGCACCGCCAGCTTGCGCGTCACCGCCACCGCCGCAATCGAACGATTCTTTTTCATCGCCAGCCGACGGTAGCATCATCCCAGTTCCGCATCGCCCGCCACCGCGCTGTGCGCCGCCTCCACCAGCAATCCTCGCAACAGCACGTTGCCTTGCTTGGTAATGTGCCCCAACCGCTGCCGCCCGCCCGAACTGGCTTCCGCCGGAATCAGCCCCAGATAGCTGGCCATCCTTCGACTTCGCTCAGGACAGGCCCTGCTTGCCGCACTGGAAGCGCGTCGGATCTCCCATCGTCAGCACGAACGCCAGCCCCGTGATCGGACCCACTCCCGGATGCGTCCGCAACCGCACCACCTCGGGCCGCCGCGCCGCTTCCTGCTCCACCGCCTGGTCCAGCGGACCGGTGCGCCGTACCAACTCCGCCAGCAACTCCAAGTTGTCCGCCCGCCGCCGATCCGTCCATGCCGGCAGGGCCAAAGCCCGAAACTGCTCCTGCCCCTTCCGGCTCCACAGCCCCGGTTGACGCCCCATCCCCTCGTTCAGCGCCACCGCCCGCAGTTGGTTCTTCACCCGCGTCCGCATCTGCACCAACCGGTGCCGATGCAGCACCAACTGCCGCAGGTCCCGCTCCTCCGCCCGCGGCACCCATATCCGCAGCCGCTCGAACCGCCCCTCCAACAGCAACCGCAGCAGATGCTCGGCGTCGCGCGCGTCCGTCTTCTGCTTGCGCGGCTCCGCCGCCCGAATCGCCGCCGGATTGCCGATCCACAACTCCATCCCCAACTCCGCCAGCAACCGTTCGAACCAGCGCGCATGCCCGCTGGCCTCCATGCCTACGCGTACCGCCTGGCCCCGCAGCGCGCGGTAGAACTGTTCCGCTTGCTCCACGTGCTCCAGCCGCCGCTCGCCGCACTCTCCTCCTGCCGTGTTCACCATTGCAATTTGCTGAAACCTCGGGTGATAATCACAGCCTATAATCCACATGTCGGCTCCTTCTCCCGAGCCTTGGTCGTTGCTGCAAAACAACTCTACTCGGGTCGGGGAGCCGATCTCGTCATGAAATCACTGAGGGGCGGCATGGCTCGCGAACCCATTCCCTCAGCGGCTGAAAGCCGCATCCTTCTGCAGTATTGAACGGACGGGCTGAAGCCCGTCACCTTCAAATCTTGAGTTTTTGGACAGGTTCTAAGACCTTATACCCGCCCTACTCGCTGGTGAAGTAGTCGACGCTCACCGGGTTCTCAAACAGCGAGTAATCGCGGGTGACGATGGTGATGCCGCTGTCGGTAACGAAGTACTGCTGGCGGTCGGCGTCGGCGTCGTAGCCGATGGTGGTGCCTTCGGGGATGTGCACGTTGCGGTCGATGATGGCTTTGCGGATGCGGCAACTGCGTCCCACGTTCACATGCGCGAACAGAATGCTGTTCTCGATTTCGCTGTAGGAGTTGACGCGCACATCGGGAGAAAGAACGCAATTCTGGACGGAGCCGCCGGAAATGATGCAGCCGGCGGAAATCAGCGAATCGAGGGCGTGGCCTATGCGTTCGGGTCCGGCAAACACGAATTTTGCCGGTGGATACTGACGCTGGTGCGTGCGGATAGGCCATTGCTCATCGTAAAGATTAAAAACGGGAGAAACCGAAACCAGGTCCATGTTGGCTTCGTAGTAGGCTTCGATCGTGCCCACGTCGCGCCAGTAAAGCGCTTCTTTCTTGTTTTCATCGACAAAATTGAAGGCGAAGACGCGGTAGTCGTCCAGCATCTTGGGCAGAACGTCCTTGGCGAAATCGTGGCTGGAGTTGGGGTCCTCCGCGTCTTTGAGCAGCACCGGAATGAGCACGTCGGTGTTGAAGATATAGATGCCCATCGATGCTGAAATTTTGCTGGGATCGTAGGGCGAGCGCAGCTCCGTCTGTTGCGGTTTTTCCAGGAAGCCGACGATGCGATGGTTGCGGTCGATATCGACCACGCCAAATTTTTGGCATTCGGCCGGATCGGTGAGCAGGGTGGCGACGGTGGCGGCGGCAGCGGCGTCCTGGTGCTGCTTGAGCATGCGCCCGTAATTCATTTTGTAGATGTGGTCGCCGGAGAGAATGATGACGTACTTAGGCTGCTCGCTTCCGATGGAATAAATGTTCTGATAGACCGCATCGGCTGTCCCCATGTACCAGTTTTCGCTGACCCGTTTCATGGGGGGCAGGATTTCGATGAACTCGCCGATTTCACGGCCGAAAATGTTCCAACCTTCGCGGATCTGGCGATTGAGCGAGAGCGCCTTGTATTGGGTGAGGATGTAGATGCGGCGCAGGCCGGAGTTGACGCAGTTGGAGAGCGTGATGTCGATGATGCGGTAGTTGCCGCCGAAGGTCACGGCCGGTTTGGCGCGGTCTTTGGTAAGCGGGTACAGGCGCTCGCCGGCGCCTCCGGCGAGCAAGATTCCAAGCGTATCTTTCATCGGCACACCGTATGGACGCAACCGGCAACGAGGACGTTATTACGGGCTTACGCAAAATACTAGCACACGCGGCGCTTTCCGGCCGGACCGGTTTTACCTGACGGCTGACGGCTGACGGCTGAATTCTAGCAGTGCACGATCTTGTCGCTCTTGATGCCGCGGGTGGCGTTACGCGAATCCACCACCAGCTTGGCTTCGTTGACGATCTTCTTGTAGTCGTAATCGGAGTGATCGGTGACGATGAGCACGCAATCGTACTCGCCGAGATTGTCGAGCGAGGAGCACTTCATCTGCAGGTCGTACTTGCGTCCTCGCCCGACGAAGGGGAAGTAGGGATCGTTGTAGCTGACCACGGCCCCCTCTTTTTGCAACAACTCGATGATGGTGAGCGCCGGTGACTCGCGCAGGTCGTCAATGTCTTTTTTATAGGCGATGCCCAAAACCATGACCTTGGAACCGTTGATGGCCTTTTTCTGCCGGTTGAGCGCGGAGATCGTGGACGCGATCACGTGGTAGGGCATGGCCACGTTGATTTCGCCGGCCAGTTCGATGAAGCGTGTGCGGAAGTCGAACTCCTTCGCCTTCCACGAAAGATAGAACGGATCGACCGGAATGCAGTGTCCGCCGAGGCCCGGCCCAGGATAAAACGGGTGGAAGCCGAAAGGCTTGGTGGCCGCGGCGTCGATGATCTCCCAGATGTTGAGATCCATGCGCAGGCAGAGCATCTTGAGTTCGTTGACCAGCGCGATGTTGACGCAGCGGTAAATGTTTTCCAGCAACTTGGTCATCTCCGCGGCCGCTGGCGAGGAGACGGGAACGGTGCGCCGGAAGATGGAGCCGTAGAGCGCGGCGGCGATTGCGCTGGCCTGGGGATCGAGTCCGCCAATCACTTTCGGAATATCATGACGAGCCACCTGGGTGTTGCCGGGGTCCTCGCGCTCGGGCGAGAATGCGACCCAGATTTCGTTGTCACCGGCTGCGCCCTGGCGCGAAGCTTTCAGACCGGCCTTATTTTCCCTTTCAAGGATCGGAACCAGGACTTCCTCGGTGGTGCCGGGGTAAGTCGTGCTCTCGAGAATGACGATCTGTCCGGCGCGCAGGTAGGGCGCGACGGCGTGGGCGGTATTCGTGATGTAGCTCAGATCGGGCTCGTGATATTCGTCGAGCGGAGTGGGCACGCAGATGATGATCGCGTCCATGGCCGTGATCTGCGAATAGTCGTCCGTGGCCTTGAAGCCGTTCCGCTTGGCCGCCGCGATTTCCTTGGGCGTGATGCGGAAAATGTAGGTGCCGCCGCTCGCCAGAGTGTCGATTTTTCGCCGGTCGATATCGAAGCCGGTGACGGGAAAACTCTGCTCGCTGTAGAGCAGGGCCAGCGGCAATCCCACGTATCCGAGTCCAATGATTCCGACCCGCGCCTGGCGCGCATCAATGCGGCTTTTCAAGCCGGTAAAGAGAGCAGAAGCGGTGAGTTGAGTGTCCATAAGGCAGAAGTCATTCTAACATTGGAGTTCGCGCTTTTCCCGCGAAAGCTGCGCTGGTCAAGCAATTTTTGCCCGATTCCCATGTGGCCCTTGCCGGGTGGATCGCAATAGCGCCGGCGCAATAACAAAGGTCACCTTCCCTAGTTACAGAAGTTTACGTCCGCGTACCAGAATCCTTTTCCGCCCGTCCCGCGCCTGTTATCAATGAATATCCCCTTGTCTCTTCTCGGGGGAATTGTACCCGGTTTCCCTGTTGGGAATTCGACGAAATGCAAACTCGCCCACAATCCTGGAGGGACATGAGCGCCGCGCCACGATTTTTTGTGGCCGTGGTCGTGCTCTGCGGGATGGCCGTCCTGACCTGGTCGGTGTGGCACGGCAGGAGCGAGAATCCGGTCAAGTTTCTCTGCTATTTGGCGATTGCGCTGGCCGCCTCGCGACTCAAGGTGAAGCTGCCCGGTATCGCCGGAACGATGTCGGTGAAATTTTTGGTCTTGCTGCTGGGTGTGTTGGAGCTCAGTTTGGCGGAAGCCATGGCCCTGGGTTGCGTGGCAGTGCTCGTGCAGTGCGTGGGCGACGATCCGACTCTGATTCAAGTCGCCTTCAACGTCTGCGCGACCGCGTTGGCCATTGCCGTGACCTTTGCCTTGTATCACCATCCCTGGCTGCATCCCGCGGTGAACAGCCCCTCCACGTTGTTACTTCTGGCGGCTTGCGTTTACTTCGTGGCCAATACCGTCCCGGCGGCCACCGTCATTTCATTGACTGAGCGCAAGTCGCTGCGCAAGGTCTGGACAGACTGCTACTTCTGGAGCTTCCCCTACTATCTGGCGGGCGCGGGCCTGGCCGGTATGATGAGCTGGCTGCACGGTTTCACCGACTGGCAAACGTCGTTGCTGATAGTCCCAGTGGTGTATCTCATCTATCGTTCCTACCGCCTCTATCTCGGCAAACTGGAAGACGAGAAGCGGCACGTGGAAGAAGTGGCCGATTTGCATATGCGCACGATCGAGGCGCTGGCGCTCGCCATCGAGGCCAAGGACCAGACCACTCACGATCACTTGCAAAGGGTCCGCATCTACGCCGTCGAGGTCGCAAAGGAACTCAAAGTTGCACCGGACGAAATGGAGGCCTTGCAGGCCGCTGCCTTGCTGCATGACATCGGAAAGCTGGCGATTCCCGAGCACATTGTCTCGAAATCTGGCCGCCTCACTCCCGAAGAATTCGAGAAAATGAAAATTCATCCCCTGGTGGGAGCGGAGATTCTGGAACGCGTCCGCTTCCCCTATCCGGTCGTCCCCATCGTGCGGGCCCACCACGAAAAGTACGACGGGACTGGCTATCCGCAAGGGTTGTGTGCGACCGAGATCCCGATCGGCGCCCGCATCCTGGCGGCGGTGGATTATCTGGACGCGCTCGCTTCCGACCGGCAATATCGGGGGGCGCTGCCGCTGGATGAAGCAATGGCGCGGCTGGTGGATGAATCGGGAAAATCTTTTGACCCGCAAGTGGTCGGCGTACTGCAACGAAGATACGCGGAGCTTGAACAACTGGTCCACGAACGCACCGACAGCCTGGGCAAGCAGAAGTTGTCCACGGAAGTCAAAGACCAGGACGCAAAGGCGGAATCGGCCGTCAGGCCCGCATCCGGGTTCGCGGCGCAAGGCAGGCGGCTATCGCCGCAGCGCAGTTTTCTAGGCTCCATCGCGGCGGCCCGCCAGGAAGCGCAGACTCTTTTTGAACTCAGCCAGGACCTGGGAGCTTCGCTGAGCCTGGACGAAACGCTCTCCGTGTTCGCCGTGAAGCTGCTTCGGGCCATGCCTTACGATGTGATCGCCATCTACGTGCGCCATGGCGATGAGCTGGTGCCGGAATACGTGAATGGCGACAACTTCCGGCTGCTCTCATCGCTGCGCATTCCGATGGGGCAGGGGCTCTCGGGCTGGGTCGCGCAAAATCTCAAGCCCATCCTCAATGGCAATCCTTCGCTCGAACCCGGCTACGTCAACGACCCCGCGAAGTACAGCACGCTGAACGCGGCGCTCGCCGTTCCCCTCGAAGGCTTGCAAGGCGTGGTCGGCGTGGTCGCTTTGTACCATGCGCAAAAAGATTTCTTTACTTCCGACCACCTCCGTATTTTGCTCGCGATCAGCTCCAAGATGGCGCTCGCCATCGAGAACGCGATGAAGTACGAGCAGGCGGAGAGTTCGGCGGTCACGGATTATCTCACCGGCCTTCCCAATGCGCGCTCGCTGTTTTTGCAACTCGACCGGGAACTGGCGCGCTGCAAGCGCGACAGCGGCACGCTGACGGTAATGGTCACCGACCTGGACGGCTTCAAGCAGATCAACGACCGCTTTGGACACCTGGAAGGGAACCGCGTGTTGCGGCTGTTTGCGCGTTTCCTCAAGGAAACCAGCCGTGAGTACGACTATGTCGCGCGCATGGGTGGCGACGAGTTCGTGGTCATCGCTCCTGGACTCACGCCCGAAGCTGCCGCGCGCAAAGCGGAACAGATGCGGCAGTTGGCAAAACAAGCGGGAAAGGACGTTTGCAACGAGGACATTCTATCGCTCAGCGTGGGCCAAACCGTCTATCCCGAAGACGGAATGGATGCCGAAAAAATCTTATCGGAAGCCGACAAGCGCATGTATCTGCAGAAGCAGCGCCGGTCGTCACAAAAAGACCGCCGCTTCTATCCGCGCGTACGCGGCCCGGTCACCACGGAAATTTCTGGAAACGGGCAGGAAGGGACCTTGCTCGGCATCGTCGCCAACCTGAGCCTGGGCGGTTGCTACGTCGAGACGAGCGGTCTCCTGCCGCCCGGTTCGAAATGCACACTCACCTTCGCGCACGAAAATACGAACGTGACCATTGAGAGCGAGGTTGTGCGCATGGACATGGGCATTGGCGCGGCGCTGAAGTTCTGCGAAACGACGCACGAGGTCCGCGCCGGCTTGCAGCGCATCCTGGAGCAGTTGGCCAGCGCGGAAGCGGTCGTCGATCTAAGGCGCAGCCACAACGCCGCCGCCGGAAGCGTGCTGTAACGCCCGCTGGCGATAGATGCGGAAAGCGCTGCCGTAAGTTCTCCTGCTGTAGAGACGGGGCTTGCCCCGTCTCCAAGCGCGCGGCAACATGAGACGCGGCAAGCCGCGTCCCTACGGGAAATCCAAATACGCTGCCGCTAATGCAATTCCCCGTCGCCCGGTGCGACATCGGGGGTGTCAACTTTCTTCTGCGCAACGGCCGTGTTCTCTTGCGCCGGCACAGGCTGAAACTCTCCGGGCTCTTTGCCGGCCAGTGCGACGTTCATGAACTGCATCCAGATGGGCAGCGCGGCGCGGGCTCCGGTCTCTTTCTCGCCGAGGGATTTTTTCTCGTCGTAGCCGATCCACACGCCGCAGGTGAGCGACGGAGAAAAGCCTACGAACCAGGCGTCGGTGAAATCGTTGGTCGTCCCCGTCTTGCCGGCCAGCGAATAAGGCATTTTGGCGGCGGCAATCGCGGTGCCATGCAGCACCACCTCCCGCAGCATCGAAGTCATGACGCGCGCGGTGCGCGAGCTGACCACGTCCTTGATGTCGGAATAATCTTCTTCCAGCACGCGGCCGTCATAGTCGGTCACCCGCGTGATGTAACGCGGAGCCACGCGCACGCCGTCGTTCGGAAACACGCTGAAGGCCGAAGTCTGCTCCAGCGGCGTGATCTCCGCCGAGCCCAGCGCCACCGGAAGATAGGCGGGGATGTTCGACGTAACGCCGAAGCGGTGCGCGTAGTCGATCACGGTTTTAATGCCGACGCGGTCGGCCAGCTTGAGCGCGGGAATGTTTCTCGACTGCGCGAGCGCCCGCCGCAGCGTGATCGTGCCTTCGAATTTTCCGTCGTAGTTATGCGGCGAATAAGGGCCGGAAACGGTTTGAAAAGTTACCGGCGCATCCAGAATCGTGTCGTCGGGGCTGCCGCCCTGGTCGATTACAGTGGTATAGACGTACGGTTTGAAAGACGACCCAACCTGCCGCAGGGCCTGCGTAGCGCGGTTGAACTTCGAGAGATTGAAGTCGCGGCCGCCGACCATGGCCTTGATTTCTCCGGTCGCGTTGTCAATGGCGACGAGCGCTCCTTCAGCGCCTGAATCCTGCTCCAGACTGACGCGCGCCTTTCCGCCCGCATCGAGGGCGAGCACTTTGACGTAGACGATGTCGCCGATATTGAGCAAGTCAAAAAGCCTAAGTTTCGTCCAAGCCACATCGGCCTGCGAGAGCGTGGCTTTGTGCTGCCCAAAGCGGATTTCCGTCGCGCCCAGCTGAAACTTGCGTGACCAGCGCGTGCGTGTATCCGCCGGCTTCGGCTTCCTCGTCCCAATCCGGATCTTCGTATTTGTCGAGCTTTTGGCCGAGCAAAATTATGTTCGCGAGTTTTCCGCGCCATCCATGCCGGCGCTCGTAGGCGGCGAGGCCGTCGAGCAGCGCTTGCCGCGCCGACTTTTGCAGATCCATGTCGAGCGATGTATAAACCCGCAGCCCGCCTTCGTGTACCTGGTCGCTGCCATACTTCGCTTCGAGATACCGCCGGATTTCCTCCACATAGTGCGGCGCCAGCGAATTTGGGTCTTTTTGCAGGTTGAGCGCAATGGGCTTGTCCCTGGCCTCGGCAGCCTGCGCCGCGGTGATCTTGCCGTCCTCAAGCATGGCGTTGAGCACCAGGTTGCGCCGCTTGAGCGCGCGCTCCGGATGGTTGATCGGCGAATAATATTGCGGCGCTTTTGGCAATCCCGCCAGCAGCGCGGCTTCTTCCAGCGTCAGTTTTTTTGCCGGTTTGCTGAAATAGTATTCCGACGCGGCCTCGTAGCCGTAAGCGCCGTGGCCCAGAAATATCTGGTTGGCGTAGAGCGTGAAGATCTGCGGCTTGGTGAACCGCCGCTCGATCTGGATGGCGAGCAGCGCCTCCTGCACCTTGCGATAAAACGAGCGGTCGGGCGAGAGAAACAGATTGCGCGCGAGCTGCATGGTGAGCGTGGACGCTCCCTGCACTTTTCCGCCGGATGCGATATCATGATACGCCGCGCCCACGATGCGCCAGACGTTGATGCCCGAGTGTCGGTAGAAATCCTTGTCTTCAATCGAAACGAGCGCGTTGCGGAGGACCTCGGGATAATCGTCGTAAGCGGCGATGACGCGGCGCTGCAACGCAAACGTGCCGATGACTCTGCCCTGTACGTCATAAAGTTCGGTGACCGAGATGGGGCGATAGCGTTCCAGTTCTTCGACCTGCGGCAGGCCCGTCGAGTAGACCAGCAGCAGCCCAGAGGCCGCGCCCACTGCGGCGGAGAGCAGGACGAGCATTCCGAACAAGACGCGTCCCACCAGCTTGAGTCCGCCAATTTCCATCGCCGGAAGATGTTCAAAGGCAAGTTTCAAGGTTTCAGAGTTTCAACGTTTCAATGGTATCCCAAAGGCAGGTTTCAAGGTTTCAGAGTTTCAAGGTTTCAATGTTCTCGGGAGTGTCGATATCGCGCTGAAATCTTCCGAGCTGCAATAGTTTGAGGTCGACCTTGCGGACGGGGTTGGCAAGACTTCATGTATTGGACACAGACAGAATTCTGTCCCCGAATCCCAGCACCCCAGCTTTACCGGCGCGCCAAGTTGACCGGCCCGGCTGGGGTTTTGAGCGTTATGGCGATTTATCGCCAACAACGCAAGTTTGGGCTTGCCGATTTGTTCCCGCTTTCCTAGCATTCTGTGTTGTGTTCTACCTCACGGTCCGGGTTGCTTCCATCACTGCGTAGAAAACGCGATTGTGTTAACCCAGTGTTGTGAATGGAAAGTGAAACCATGAAACCCGATAATGCATTGATCGTTTGTGTGCTGCTGATGGTCTCTTGTGCCTGTGCTCAGGAGATCCATAACTCCGCTGACGTGCGGGCTGTCAGGGAGATCGTTACGGCATGGGACAAGGCCCGGAATGCTGGTAATGCCGAACTGTTAGCATCGTTTTACACTGCGGATGCTATAGCAATGGGGCCAAACGAGCCCGCTCGCGTGGGCAGGGATGCTATTCGCGCTTCGAGTAAGAGATACTTCGAACATTTCAGGGAGGAGAATCACAGCGTTTTGGAAGACCTCCGTATCTCTGGAAACCTCGCGGTTGCGAGGGGGACGCAAGAAACTAGGACCAGCCCCAGGTCAGGTGGTAATTCGGTCGTGGAAAAAGCCAAATGGATCGTGGTTTTTCAGCGTCAATCGGACGGAGCCTGGAAGGTATTGTGGGAAATCTACAACAGCGACCTGCCGCTTGTTGACTCACGGCCATAGCTGTCCATTTGGAGACCAGTCAGGGGCTATTCGGAGGTCAACTGTCGCAACCAGACGATTGCGCTCACCCCCCTCCCAACAGCCAGTCTGACGGTAGCGACCCCATCCGACAGCATCGTGTGCAAGATCAAGTCCTGGCTATCACATCCGAGCAAAACAAATCGCCCGCCAAAGCGAGCGATCGTAAACCCTGAAACCTTGCAACTTTGAAACCTTGTCTTTCCTAACTCTTCGTATCCCGGTTCTTCAACACTTCCAGCGCCTTGTTGAGCTGGTCGTCCACTTGGCTCTTCGGCTTCACTTCTTTCTTGTCGCTGGGCTTTTCCTCGGGAGCCGAAGGTTGTTCTTCGTCGGGCGCTCCGAGGTCGTCGTCCGCGGCGTCGGCGACCAGCACGTTCGGTGTGACCGACACATCCTGGATCGCTTTTCCGCCCGGCGAGTAATATTTCGCGACCGATAGAATCAGCGCGGAGTCGTCCGGCATCTCGATCAGTTTTTGCACCGAGCCGTCGCCGAAGGTCTTGTCTCCGACCACGTCGCCGCGGGCGTTCTCGAGGATCGCGGCGGCCACAATCTCCGCCGGGCCCGCCGTGCCGCGATTCACCAGCACCGCCAGGGGCAGCTTGGTGATGTCCTTGGCGGGATCGGCATTGAAGGCCTGCCGCGGATACTTCTGCCCCTGCAAATACGCGATCGTGCCATGATCGAGGAAAAGATTGGCCGTGGCGACGCCCTCAGACTCCGCGCCACTGGCGCAGTTGCGCAGGTCGAGCACGAGTTTCTTCGCTCCCTGCCTCTGCAGGTCGCGGATCTTCGCGGCAATCTCCTGCGCCTTGCCCTCGGTCAACGCGTCCACTTGGATATAGCCCACGTTGTCCGCGAGCATCTTTTCGCTGGCGGGCGGGATGACAACCACGTCGCGGGTGATCGTGATCTTCTGCGGTTCCGCTTTCCGTGGCCGGACTACAGCCACATTGATCGTCGATCCGATCTCCCCCGAGAGCAGGCTGCGAATCTCCGCCAGCGACATTTCGTGCGTGCTCTTGCCCTCGATTGACTCGATGAAGTCGTAGTTCTCCACACCGGCCTTGTCCGCCGGGCCTCCGGGAACTATCGCGACCACGGCAGCGTAGCCGGCGCGCTTCGAGACCGCGGCGCCGATGTCCGCCTTGCCGCCGCTCTTCATCGCCTGCTTGTAGCGCTTGTACTCGTCCGCCGACAAGTAGCTGGAATTCGCGTCCAGCGACTCCAACAGGCCGTGCAGCGCTCCGTCGGTGACGCCGGCGATATTGGGCTCTTCCACGTATTCCAGCCGTATTTTCGACAGCACTTCGCTGTACACCGACAACTGGCGATACGCGCCCTCATTCGACGATGCGCGCACGTTGACAAAACCGCCCACGATGGTGAACAGCAAAATGGCCAGCGAACTGGCAATGACAGCGACCTTCAACTTCGTTGACATAATTTTGATCTTCAGTCTTTAGGCTGAAACTTGGCCTTTGTTTAATTATAGACGGTTAGATGCACAGATCGGATAACAAGCTTCTTCGATGACAATCGCCGGTAACGTGGGGGGAGTTTGCATCGTCCCAAAGGTGTGTACCGGTTAGAACCGGTCTCATAAATGGCTTTGGGTAGGGCACGGCTTCAGCCGTGCCGCTCAGGGCCAATAAAAATGCGGGCTTTAGCCCCTGCGGGCCAGGCAGCTCGCCCGGAAAACTATTTATGAGACAGTTCTAGGGCGTGTCATCAAATTGGATATATGCGGTGAGGAGTAGTTGCCGATAGATTTGTGGGATGGGAGTGCGGCGCTACGGGTTACGGGACGATCAGTGGGAGCGGATCGAAGGGATGTTGCCGGGTCGAAGGGGTTCGGTGGGCCGTCCGGCCGAGGATAATCGGTTGTTTGTCGAGGCCGTGTTATATCGCTATCGGGCCGGGATTCCATGGCGGGACATGCCGGAACGTTTTGGCGACTTCCGCGTCGTGCATACGCGGTTCAGTCGGTGGGCGAGGCGCGGGGTGTGGAAGAAGTTATTCGAGCATCTGGCGGCGGATGCGGACAACGAATACGCGATGATCGATTCGACCATCGTGCGCGCGCATCAGCACAGTGCTGGGGCGCGTAAAAAGGGGGCTCGGACCAGGCCATCGGACGCAGCAAGGGCGGGTTGAGCACCAAGATTCATGCCACCGTCGATGCCCTCGGCAACCCGACCGGGTTTCATCTTTCGCCCGGACAGGCGTGCGATCTGGAGGGAGCCGACGTGCTGCTGCCGCTGGTGGAGGCCGACATCGTGCTCGCCGATCGAGGCTTCGATGCCGATGAGCGGGTTCTGATTCCGCTGGCGCAGGCGGGCAAAGTGGCGGTGATTCCGCCCAAAGCCAACCGCAAAATCCAGCGCGAATACGACAGGGATCTCTATCAGGCGCGCCACCGGATTGAAAACTTCTTTGCCAAACTCAAACAGTATCGCGCCATCGCCACCCGCTACGATAAAACCGCGCGCAACTTCCTCGCCGCCATCCACCTCGCCGCCACCGTCATTTGGCTCATTTGATGACACGCCCTAGCCAGTACTCAGCAACGGCGAAAGCAAAAGCCGCTCTTTCTGAAAAACTGATAGCTGACGGCTGATGGCTATGTCTGGTCGGCGACGAGATTGCGCAACTGGCCAATGCCTTCGATGGAAACCTCGATGACATCGCCGGCGACCACCGGCCCCACGCCCTTGGGTGTGCCAGTGGCGATCAGGTCGCCGGGTTCAAGCGTCATGATTTGCGAAATGTAGCGGATGACAACGTCGAGCGGGAAAATAAAATCCCGCGTGTTGCCGGATTGCCGCACCTCGCCATTGACGCGGGTTTCGACCCTGACGCCGGCCCAGGGGTCGATATTGATGCCGTCGGCGACCACGGGCCCGACCGGGCAGAAGGTATCGAAGCCTTTGGCGCGGGTCCACTGATCGTCCTTATTTTGCAGATCGCGGGCGGTGAAATCGTTGACGCAGGTGTAGCCGAGGATGTAGGGGCCCACGTCTTCGTCCTCGGTGAGCCGGTGGCAGCGCCGCCCGATCACGACTCCGAGTTCGCCCTCGTAGTCGGTGCGCTGGGAAACTCTGGGCCGCAGAATCGTTCCACCCGGCGGCAGCAGCGATGAAGGCGGTTTAAGAAATAAGAGCGGCTCGCGCGGAACCTCGTGGCCGAGTTCGGCGGCATGCTCGCGATAATTCCGGCCGACGCAGACTATTTTCGTAGGCTCGACCGGCGGCAGCAGAGATGCCTGCGCCAGCGGGATCCGCTCCATGTACCGGCTGGGAAGGCTTTCCACGTCGCCATCGCTATTCTGCGGAGCCTGCAAGAGCAGGCGCGTGATTTCGTCCCTGCCCGCGACAGACTCCACCAATCCGTAGTGGATGGAACGGTCGAGCTGGAATCGGCAGTATTTCATCACAGTATTATCTAACCACAATTTCCAAACATAATGGGCGAAAGATCGCGCTAGGGCCGTGACCGCGTGAAGAAGTGGAGCGACGGGCGTCTCGCCCGTCCCGTCGGGCGGGGACGCCCGGCGCTCCACCATCAAGATCAAGCCGGAAACGGCAAACTTCACGCGGTCGCGGTACTAGTGGACGCGGCCGTAGCGCGCGTCGAGCGCGATGTTTAGTTGCAGGACGTTGACGCGGGGCTCGCCCAGGAATCCCCATTGCCGGTTCTCGGTGTGTTCACTCACCAAACGCGCAACTTCAGCTTCCGAAATCTTGCGTTCCGACGCCACGCGGCGGACCTGGAACTCGGCCGCCGCGAGTGAGATATCGGGATCGAGTCCGGAAGCCGACAACGTCACTAGATCGACGGGAATGGGCGTGCCGGGATTCTCGGTTTGCAGCTTGGCAACGTCTCCATTGACGCGAGCGATCAACTGCGCGTTGGTTGGGCCGAGATTTGAGCCACCGGAGGCGCTGGCATCGTAGCCTGCGCCCGCGTAGGATGGCCGCGAATGAAAATAGCCCGGGCCAGAAAACGGCTGCCCGATCAGGCGCGAGCCTATTACCACTCCGTCTTTCCCGTGGATGAGTTCGCCGTTGGCTTGGCTGGGGAAGATAAGTTGCGCGAGTCCGGTCACCGCGAGGGGATACAGAATTCCCAACAGGACTGTAGTTGCGATCGTCATGAGTATTGCCGTAATGAGATTTTTCTTCATTGTATTTCTCTGTCAGTGAGCGAATTTCATTTGTAATTTGCGATTTGTAATTTGTAATTTGTAATTTAAGAACTCGATTCAGCCGCTCTCTAAGCTCAACATATCGACAGCGATGCTTCTAAATTGCAAATTACAAACCACAAATTACAAATTCCTAAATCAGCTTGATGCCGGTGATAAGCATGTCGATCAACTTGATTCCGATGAATGGGACCACCAGGCCGCCGAGTCCATAGACCAGCAGATTTTGCCGGAGCAGGGATTCGGCGCTCATGGCTTTGTACTTGACCCCGCGCAGCGCCAGCGGGATCAGGGCGACGATGATGAGCGCGTTAAAAATTACGGCGGAAAGTACGGCCGAATGCGGCGACTGAAGGCGCATGACGTTCAGCGCATTCAGCACGGGAAACGTTCCGGCAAACATGGCCGGAATGATGGCGAAATACTTGGCCACGTCGTTGGCGATGGAGAAGGTGGTAAGCGCGCCGCGCGTCATCAGAAGTTGCTTGCCAATGGCCACTACTTCGATGAGCTTGGTGGGATTGGAATCGAGGTCCACCATGTTGCCCGCCTCTTTTGCGGCTTGCGTGCCGGTGTTCATGGCCACGCCCACATCGGCCTGAGCGAGGGCGGGCGCGTCGTTGGTGCCGTCGCCGGTCATGGCCACGAGCTTGCCGTCGGCCTGCTCGCGGCGAATCAGGTCCATCTTGTCTTTTGGAGTGGCCTCCGCTAGAAAATCGTCCACGCCGGCCTCGCGCGCGATGGCGGCCGCAGTCAAGGGATTGTCGCCGGTGATCATGACGGTCTTGATCCCCATGGCGCGCAGTCGATTGAAGCGCTCGCGCATCCCGCCTTTGACGATGTCTTTCAGATGGATCGCACCCAGCGCCCGCCGGTTCTCGGCGACCACGAGCGGAGTTCCTCCCGAGCGCGATATCTGATCTACGCTGGCCTGGATCTCGCGCGGCAGCGAGGTGCCGAACTTTTGCAGGTATTTGGCGATCGCGTCGACCGCGCCTTTGCGGATCTCGCGGCCGTCGAGATTCACGCCCGACATGCGGGTTTGCGCGGTGAAAGGGACGAACACGGCTTCGCGCGAAGCGAATTCGCGTCCGCGCAGGCCGTACTTCTCTTTCGCCAGCACAACGATCGAGCGGCCTTCGGGCGTTTCGTCGGCGAGCGAAGAAAGTTGGGCGGCGTCGGCCATCTCGGCCATGGTAATGCCCGGTGCGGGAATGAACTCGGACGCCTGGCGGTTGCCGAGCGTGATGGTGCCCGTCTTATCGAGCAGCAAGGTGTTGACGTCGCCGGCCGCCTCCACGGCGCGCCCAGACATGGCGAGCACGTTGTGCTGCACCAGGCGGTCCATGCCGGCGATGCCGATGGCGGAAAGCAGGCCGCCGATGGTGGTCGGAATCAGGCAGACGAGCAGAGAGACGAGAACAACCACGGTCTGCGGCGATCCCGAGTAGATGGCGAAGGGCTGGAGAGTAACTACGGCGAGCAGGAAAATAATGGTCAGGCCGGCCAGCAAAATGTTGAGCGCGATCTCGTTCGGAGTCTTCTGGCGCTCGGCGCCCTCGACCAACGCGATCATTCTGTCGAGAAAAGTTTCGCCGGGATTCGACGTGATGCGGACTTTGATGAGATCGGAAAGCACGCGCGTGCCGCCGGTGACCGCCGAACGGTCTCCTCCAGCTTCGCGGATGACGGGCGCGGATTCTCCCGTGATCGCGGACTCGTCCACCGAGGCCACGCCTTCGATCACTTCGCCATCGCCCGGAACGAGTTCGCCCGCGGCCACCATCACCACATCGCCCAAGCGCAGCTTGGAACTGGCCACGGTCTCTGTCGCGCCATCTGGCAGCAAGCGCTTGGCCACGGTTTCAGACCGGGCTTTGCGCAGCGTATCGGCTTGCGCTTTGCCGCGGCCCTCGGCCATGGCTTCCGCAAAATTCGCGAACAGCACCGTGAACCACAGCCAGAGAGTGATCTGCAAATTGAAGGCGAAACTCTGTTTATCGCGGAACAAAAGCACGGTCGTCACCACGGCGCCCACCTCGACCACGAACATCACGGGATTTTTCATCATGGTGCGGGGATCGAGTTTGACCACGGCATCGGCCAGCGCGCGCCGTATGATTTTTGCGTCCCACAAACTCTTGCTTTTCTTTTCTGCCATGTATTACCTCAGAAAGTTCCGCCTCAGAGTTCGTTAGTGGAGAGCCGGGCGTCCCCGCCCGGCAGGACGGGCGAGACGCCCGTCGCTCCATGTATTCCGTCTCAAAAAGTTTTCCCCGCCATCATCAGCAGGTGTTCAAGTACAGGCCCCAGACTAAGGGCCGGAAAAAATGTCAGTGCGCCGACGATCACAATCACCGACACCAGCAAAATGGAAAACAGCGGCGTAGTCACCGGAAATGTGCCCGCTGAAGCGGGCACCGTTTTCTTCTTCGCCAGGTTGCCGGCAATCGCCAGCATGGGAACGATCATGAAAAAGCGCCCGACCAGCATCGTCATCGCGCCTGCGGTGTTGTACCAAAGCGTGTTGCCGTTCAAGCCGCCGAACGCCGAACCGTTGTTCCCGGCTTGGGACGTGAACGCGTATAGGATTTGCGTCAGACCGTGCGGGCCGGCGTTGCTGATGCTCGAGGTGCCAAATCCCTCGACCGAAGAAATGCCGGTGAGCGCGAGGATGATCAGCGGGAAAACCAGCGTGACCAGCATCGCCATCTTCACGTCGTAGGCTTCAATCTTTTTGCCGAGGTATTCAGGCGTGCGTCCTACCATAAGTCCGGCAATAAACACCGCCAGCACCACATAGATCAGGATGCCGTACAGGCCCGCGCCCACTCCTCCAAAAACGGTCTCGCTGAGCATGATGTTGGCCAGCGGCACCATTCCGCCCAGCGGAGTAAAGGAATCGTGTTGACCGTTTATGGCGCCGCAACTCGCGTCGGTGGTGACGGTGGCGAACAACGCGGAATTGGCGATGCCAAAGCGGACTTCTTTGCCTTCCATGTTGCCGCCCGGCTGCTGCGCGGTGGCGTGTTGATTAACTCCGTGCAGCAGAGGATTGCCTTTGGACTCGGCCCAGTAAGCCGTTGTAACTCCGCATAGGAAGAGGACCGCCATCGCCGCCCAGACCGCCCAGCCGTGGCGCTGCGATCCTGTCATTCTACCCAGCGTGTAAGTTAGACCTGCCGGGATAGCGAAGATAGAAAGTATCTGTAGCAAGTTAGTAAGTGGAGTCGGATTCTCAAAAGGATGAGAGCTGTTGGCGCCGAAGAATCCACCGCCGTTTGTGCCCAGCATCTTGATCGCCTCTTGAGAAGCAACCGGCCCTTGCGCAATGGTCTGCTCGGTCACGGTATCCATCACCGGCTTGCCGTCTTGGCCGACCATCGGCTTACCGTCGGTTCCGGTCTTCTGGACCTGCTGCGGCTCGACCAGCTTCGCGGCATCATACGGCTTGAGATTTTGCACCACTCCCTGCGAAACCAGAAGCAGTGCATAGACAATGCAGCCGGGCAGGAGCACCCACAGGGTGGAGCGGGTCATATCGACCCAGAAATTGCCGATGGTCTCCTTTTCCTTGCGCGCTATGCCGCGAACTAAGGCGATGGCGAGCGCGATCCCCACCGCCGCCGACGCGAAGTTATGGTAGGCAAGGCCGGCCATTTGCGTGAGATAACTCATGGTGGACTCGCCCGAATAGTTCTGCCAATTGGTGTTAGTGGTGAAGGACGCGGCGGTATTAAAGGCGAGCGCCGGCGGCACGGCGGCAAACTTCTGCGGATTCCACCAAGGCAGCAGATGCTGCGCACGCTGCAGCAAGTAAAGCAGCAGCATGGAGACACCGCTGAACAGCAGCATGCAGACGGCGTATTCGGTCCAGCGCATCTCGTGCTCTTCATCGACGCCGGTGACGCGATAAAGCAAGCGCTCGATCGGCCGGACCGCTGGGTCGAGAAATGTGCGCTCACCGCTGAACACTTTTGCCATGAATACGCCGAGCGGTTTCGTGATCGCCAGGATCAGAGCTAGAAATACAATGATCTGCATCCAGCCATTGGTTGTCATTTCAGAATTTCTCCGGTCTCAGCAACGCATAGAGCAGGTAGACCATCAAACCTGCGCTTACGATCAGCATGACTATCGATTCAGCATTCATAATGGATTTGCCTCAGGCGATTTATCTTCATTCTTTAGCGAATTCGATCGCAGAATTGCACATAACCTAGCGACAGCAGGAAGAACGCTATCGCAACCACGACAAAGATCAGGTCTTGCACACGACCTCCTTCAAGCGCGAACTACTTTAGTCACGATCGGAATTTGACCATTCAGAATTTAACCATGATATCCATGTCAATGAACGACTCGTCCCTGCGCAGATCGGGAAACCATACGCCGCCGGGGCTGCCGCAAGCCGTTTCCGCAGCGCTCGCCGGTTGGCCGGGCGACCCCGAAGCACTGGCCGGAGCATCCTTCCCTGTTTGCTGAACATTCTGTTGACCAAAGAGCGGCAGCGACAACACCGCTGCGATTACTACGATGAGGACCATCCACTTGCCAGTTACCGCAGGGGATTTGCGCACACAGTTCTTAACATTCATAAATGATTCGCTCTCAACTTCGCTTAGCTGGATTGGACTTCGTGAAACAGATTCTTATCAGTTGCGGCGACAGCTCCTCCCTTCCTTCAGAATACCGGCAAGAAACCACAGCATGAAAGCCACCGCACCTGAGCACAACAATTCCAGGACCAGTTTCATCTCGACCGTCCGGGCGCAATTGTCGGGAAGCGCCGCTACCATCATTTGACGACCGCGAGCGTTAAGGTTGCCTAAACGGTTCGTAAGGATTTCGTAAAGAAGACCGTCTTTGTAACTACCTGAAAATCTATCCCGCCGGTTCGAAGCGGTAGCCTACCCAGGGCTCGGTAACGATGTAACGGGGCGAAGATGCTTCCGGCTCCAGCTTTTTGCGGAGCTGGCCAACAAAGACGCGGAGGTACTCGACTTGTTCGGTGCTCTGTCCGCCCCAAATCGCTCCCAGCAGAATCCGGTGCGTCGTGACTTTGTTGGGATGGTGCGCGAGATAGGTCAGGAGATCGAATTCCTTGGGAGTCAGGTGGACCTCGCGGCCACGGACCGCGACTTTGTGGGCCGCCAGATCTATGCGGAAATCGCCAATCTCAATCAGCGGCGCTTGTTCGTTTTCAGGCGCCGGAACGCGCCGGAAATTGGCGCGGACGCGCGCCAAGAGTTCCTCCATGCCGAAGGGCTTGGTCACATAGTCGTCGGCGCCGGCGTCGAGCGCCTTGACCTTGGTGCGCTCCTCGCCGCGCACCGAGAGCACGATGATGGGAATCTGCGTCTTGGTCCGCACGCGCCGGCACAACTCCAGCCCATCCATGTTGGGCATGGCGAGGTCGGTGATGACCATATCCGGCGACCAGTCTTTCATGATCTCGAGCGCAGTCTCGCCGTCGTTGGCCACGCGGATGTCGTAGCCGTGGCTGGAAAGAGTGGTGCGCAGAACGCGCGTGATCTGGGGTTCGTCGTCCACCACGAGAATGTGTTTATGGTCCACCATGTCTGATCAGCGTTCCTGCGTCACGATATGGACATCCACCGATGGGGCGGCGCGCAAAAACTCGTGGATCGCCTTAAGGTAGAAATATCGTTTCCAGCCGCGCGTCGCCGAGCGTCCGAAAACGGCCTGCGTGATGTGGTTCTGGTTGACGAATTCCGCGACCGCCGCGGACACGTTCTTCCCCTTCAGCCGCACAATCGTTGCCCCTACGTTTTCCGCGAAGTGCACGTTGGCGGCCAAGGTCCGCTGGTCCGCTTCGCTCGTGTCGCGCCCGACATCCGTATAGACGACAAACAGGTCGGCGTTCATGGCCTGGGCCATGCGGGCGCCGCGCGCCACCAGATACTGCGCCGCGGGGTTCGAGCTGATGCACACCGCGATGCGTTCGCGGATGGCGACCGCCGCCCGATCTTCCGCTTGTTCTTCGCGGTGTTGTTCCAGACTTATATCCACCACCTGGGCCACCTGGCGCAACGCCAGTTCGCGCAACGCGATCAAGTTGGTCTCGCGGAAAAAGTTTTCCAGCGCCCGCCCCACGCGTTCCTGCGGATACACGTCGCCGCGCCGCATGCGGTTCTGCAGCGCCTCGGGAGTCAGATCGATCATCACCACTTCGTTGACTCGTTGCAGCACCCAGTCGGGAACGGTTTCCCGCACCTGTATTCCGGTGACTCCCTGCACCGTCGGAGTCACGCTCTCCAGATGCTGGATGTTCATGGTGGAGAGAACGTCGATGCCGGCGTCGAGCAGTTCGAACACGTCTTCATAGCGCTTGCGATGCTTGCTGCCCTCGATGTTGGTGTGCGCCAGTTCGTCCACCAGTGCCACGCGAGGCTTGCGCGCCAAAATGGCGTCCACGTCCATCTCTTCGAAGAGCGCGCCCTTATACTCGATTGTCTTGCGTGGCACGGTTTCCAGGCTCGTAAGCAGTTTCGCCACCGTTTCCCGGCCGTGGGTTTCCACTACTCCGATCACCACATCTTCGCCGCGAGCGTGGCGCCGGATCGCCTCCGTCAGCATGGTGTACGTCTTGCCCACGCCGGGAGCGTATCCAAGAAAGAGCTTGAACCTGCCTCCCTTGGTCGTCGGCGAACATTCCTCCAGCCATTGCTCGGGAGTCTTGGGCATCGCGATTATTGTCTCAGAAAAAGGTTTCAAGGTTTCAAAGTTTCATGGTTTCAAGGACAGAAATAGTTTGAACGTTCGCAGATGACTTTGAAACCTTGGGACTTTGCAACCTTGAAACCTTGCCTTTCGGCTACAATCGGCTCGTGAAAGCCACAGCCCGATCCGGATTCGGATACCTGATCGCGGCGCTGTTTGTCGCCGCCATCACTTTCGCCGGCTACCGCTGGCTCCATCTGAATCCGACCACGCTTGCGCTGGCGTACTTGCTGGGCGTCCTCGGAATCTCCGCTCTCTGGGACTTGCGCCAAGCCGTTTTCATGGCGGTGGCCGCCACCCTCGCATTCAATTATTTTTTCCTGCCTCCGATCGGCGCCTTTACCATTGCCGATCCGCAGAACTGGATCGCGCTCTTCGCCTTCCTGGTCACCGCGGTCACCGCCAGCGAGCTGTCGGAGCGCGCCCGGCGCGGCGCGCGTTCCGCCGTCGAGCGCCGTCAGGAACTGGAGCGCCTCTACGCCTTCAGCCAGTTGCTGCTTTCGAGCGACAAACCGTCCGAGTTGTTGAACCTGATTCCCCGCTACATCGTGGAGTCCTTCGGCATCCGCTCGGCGGCGATTTCGCTTTCCAACCGCAACGACGTTTATCGCTCCGGCCCCACCATCGACGGCTTGGAATCGAGCGATCTGCAATCGGTCGGCGTGCGCGGCGAACCGCGAATCGACGCTGCCCATCGGCTGGCCTTTATGCCGCTGCGCATGGGCGTGCGCGTAGTGGGCTGCCTGGGCGTTTCCGGCTCCTTGCTTTCGCGGCAAACGCTGGAGGCCATCGGCAGCCTGGTGGCCATCTCCATCGAGCGCGCCGACGCCGTCGAAAAACTCAGCCGCGCCGAGGCCGCCCGCGAAAGCGAGCAATTGCGCTCCGTGCTGCTAGATTCGGTCACGCATGAGTTTCGCACTCCGCTCACCTGCATCAAGGCGTCGGTGACCTCGCTGCTGGGCAGCCCGAGCGATGCAGCGGAGTGGCATTCGCCGGACGGTCGTGCGCCGCAGGGTCATTCGCCGGAGGAGAGACGGGAACTGCTGACCATCATCGACGAGGAGAGCGACAGGCTGAACCGGCTAGTCGGAGAAGCCGCCAAGATGGCGCAGTTGGACGCCAACAAAGTGGAATTTCGCCTCGTCTCCGCGCCCATCCTCAACGTCGTCGAGCAAGCGCTCGACGAACTGAAGCAACTCCTCGTCCAGCATCCGGTGGACGTTAGAATCCCCGCTGGCCTTCCCAACGCGCGCATGGATCCCGCCCACATCAAGGAAGTCCTGGTGCACCTGATCGAGAACGCCGCCAAATACTCGCCCGCCGACGCCCCCATCCGCATCACCGCCGAAGCCAAAGACAAAGACCGGACGCTCACCGTCAGCATTGCCGATCGCGGCCCCGGCATCGACGATTTCGAGCAGGCGCTCATTTTCGAAAAGTTTTATCGCGGAAGAAACCAGCGCGTGCAAGCCCACGGCACCGGCATGGGTCTGGCCATCTGCAAAGCCATCGTAGAGGCCCACGGCGGGCGGCTTGGGGTCACCAGCCAGCTAAACCACGGGTCGGTGTTCTACTTCAGCTTGCCGGCGGGGTGAGGGTTACCAGTCGCCACTCACCAACCGAGCCAATGAGAGTAGGATTGGTTTCTTAAATATAGCTGGTTTCATAAGTGGTAACACCACACTGCACTGGAAACAACTGCCAATGAGCCGGAGCTTTGCCGCAGGTGCAAGATCATGCGAGGAGGTCAGATGCGTAACGCTGTGAACCTTGTTTACTTGGCCATTTATGTCTGCGCGTCGTTAATCCAGTATGCGCATCCACCGACTGTCAATCAGTCGCCTTACATCTATGGTGTGGGCAATTGCGTCCTTCTCATATCCGTTCTGTCTCGCTCTAGTGCATTTTCGATTTAAGTGAATACATTTTGTGCGATAATACTCCTACCGGTAGAGGGGAGGCGCAGATGCGAGCCTATTCGCAGGATTTGCGGGAGCGCGTGTTGCGAGCGCTGGATCGCGGGGATCGTCCGACGGAAATTGCACGGCGCTTCGAGGTGAGCCGCATTTGGGTTTATCAGGTGCGGGGCCGAGAGCGAAAGACGGGGGTGCGCACCAGTTTTCCGAATTCGCCTGATCTGAACCCGATCGAAAAACTCTTTTCCAAACTCAAGGCGCTGCTCCGCAAAGCCGCCAAACGATCGCTCGACGAACTCTGGAAGGAAATCGGCATCCTGCTCAGCGCCCTCTCCTCAAACGAATGCTCAAATTATTTCGCCTCTTCTGGATATGTATGCACTTAATTTAGGACCGCTCTAACTCATAAATCGTTTTGAAAGGGCATGGCTTTAGCTGTAGGCATACCGTAAGTGCGCTGTTGTGAGAGCGCCTTTAGGCGCTGGTTTTGGGCGCTGGAGTTTCACCACAGGCCGCTGGTCGTTGGCAAAGTGTTTCTCTCGCGGCTTAAGTTTCGCAGGCCTGTTCAAGGCCCGTAGGATGCGCTTTGACCTCGCGCAGCGCCTTTCCGATGAGAGAGAGTCGAAACGGCTGTTCGGACTTGCTATTCTGAAAGACGAACTCCCGCGAGCGGCCTGGGATGAGCGGCGAACGGCCATAGCGAACGCAGAATCGCTGTAAACACAGGCGGCTGGCGGCTATCAACCAACGACGAAGACCGAATGTCCTACGAATCCGCAGTCGCGCAGATGTACGACTTGGGCCACGAATTGGCGCAGACGCCCTCTCACGAGTTCGACCTGGCGCACATGCGCGCCTTGCTTCGCGCGCTCGGCCATCCGGAAAACAGATTTTCGTCTGTGCTGGTTGCGGGCACGAACGGCAAGGGTTCGACGGCCGCGACCCTCGCCTCCATCCTGCAGGCTTCGGGGCTGAAGACGGGACTCTACACTTCGCCGCACCTGTTCCGGATTAACGAGCGCATTCGCCTCAATGGCCAACCGGTCGGCGACGACGATTTCGCGGCGCTCCATGA
The DNA here is from genome assembly GCA_963772155.1 of uncultured Acidobacteriaceae bacterium. GTDB lineage: Bacteria > Acidobacteriota > Terriglobia > Terriglobales > Acidobacteriaceae > Acidiflorens. The sequence continues at coordinate 330,304 of CAVYVX010000005.1, forward strand.
CGTGGCCGCCCGCGCCGCCGGGCGCCTGGTTGCGCAGGGCGATCTGCCGTGGCATCCGAGCTTTTTCGAGATGCTGACGGCGATTGCTTTTGCGTATTTCGGCGGCAGCCGGCCCGACATGGCTGTGCTGGAAGTCGGCATGGGCGGGCGCCTGGACGCGACCAACGTGGTCGAGCCGCGCCTCAGCATCATCACCGACATCGCGCTCGATCATCAAAAATATCTCGGAGAAACCCTCGCCGAGATTGCCCGCGAGAAGGCTGGAATCGTCCGGCCGGGCGGTGTCGTCGTGACGCTGCCGCAGTTGCCCGAAGCCAACGACGCGATCGCAACCGCCATCTTGCAGGCGGGCGCGCGCACGGTTGACGCCGTGCCGTATGTGCCGCCAGTCAGTTCTCAGTTCTCAGTTCTCAGTTCTCAGTGGCAACGGTATCCGCTGGAGGTTTGCGGCGAGACGATCATGGTCGAGTCGCCGCTGGGGGGAAGGCATCAGGTGCGGAACGTGGCGTTGGCGATTGCGGCGGCGGTGGAACTGCACAATCAGGGGAACGCGCGGATCACGCCCGAGACGATCGCGCACGGCATCCGGGAAACGCACTGGCCGGGGCGCTTCCAGGTGCTGCCGGGGGTGGGAGACGAGCCGGAGTATGTGCTCGATGCCGCGCACAATCCGGCTGGGGCCTGGGCGCTGCGGGCCACGCTTTCGGACGCTTATCGGGACCTCGACAGCAGCGGCGCGGCAGGCGGCCGCGAGATCACGCTTGTGTTTGGCGTGATGCACGACAAAGCTGTGCGCGAAGTGGTTGAGATTCTGTTCCCCATCGCCCGGCACGCGATCCTGACCCACGCCAACAATCCGCGGTCGGCGAGCGCCCATGAAATTCGGCAGGCAGCGGCGCGCGTGGCTGCGGGGGTGGAGATGGAAGAGGCCGAGGATGTGGCGGCGGCGCTCGGCCGGGCGCGCCAAGTCGCAGGGTCGTCCGGCTTGGTCGTTGTGACCGGTTCGATATACATTGTTGGAGAAGCGATGCGAATACTCGGCCTTCGCATCTAAGTGCGGGTGGCGCGAAAGAGATTGGATCGTTGACCTTGAATAAGATCGATGCCATTGCGGAACTGGAAAAGGAGAGCGCCGGGCTGCCCTCGGCTGGACATACGGGGGCGGCGGTCCCTGCATGGGCGCAGGCAGTTCGTCCCGTCAACCGCCATGGCTGGCCGAGCCGTCTGCGCTCGTATTTCATTCTTGCCCCGCTGATCTGGGCTTACACGCTGGTTCTGGGCACGCTTTCTTTGCTGTGTTCGCTCTTCGACCGCAGCGGGCGCGTGCAGCACAATCTGGCGCGTTTCTGGTCGCGGCTCATCATGAAGACGATTCTCTCGCCGGTGACAGTCACGGGCATGAGCATCGATAAGGACAGGATCGACACGTCCAAACCTCGCGTGTACGCAGTTACTCATGCCTCGGCGCTCGACATTCCGATTCTCTACGTCTATTTGCCATTTCAGTTCCGCATAGTCTTCAAGAGCGAGCTGCTGGCGTATCCATTCATCGGCTGGCATCTGAAGCGCTCGGGGCAGGTCTGCATCAACCAGCAAAATCCGGCGGCCTCGATCGGCGCGGTCAAATCGGCGCTGAGGAGCCTGCGCAGTGGCATGCCGCTGGTCATATTCCCCGAGGGCGGACGCACCCGGGACGGCAAGATCCAACCTTTCCTGCCGGGCGCATTTTTTCTGGCCATCAAGGCGCAGGCCGATATCGTGCCCATCACGCTGGTCGATACCTTCGACCTGCTGCCCATGAACACCTACCACATCAAGTGCCAGCCGCTGGAGATGCGGGTGGGGGAAATCATTCCGACGGCGGGGCTGACTCTGCGCAATACAGACGAAGTGGCCGCCAAGGTAAAGGCGGCGATTGAAGCGCTGCACGCCGGGCCCAGAGATGCGTAGCAGCCCGTGGTGAAAGTCAGAGAGCGACGGATGAGCAACACTTTTCATGAATTGTCATCCCGAGCAAAACGAGGGATCTGCATTTTAGCGGCAAACTGCAGATCCCTCGTTTTGCTCGGGATGACAAAATCTGGTGGATTTAAGGTTAAGTGGCGGATTCTCATTTACACCACAGTCTGGTAGGGATGGCTGACAATTTCCTTCCTTATCCGTCATAATCTCCTGTTCGACAGGAGGTGTCATGAAATCCCTTGGTCTGGTTTTCTTATTTCTCGCCATGAACGTCTACGCGCAAACCGCCGCGCCCACCGTTGCCGAAGCCGAGCAGTTCATGAATAAAGCCGAAGCGCAGCTCGCCGACCTCAGCGTCAAGGAGAACCGCGCTTCCTGGGTGCAGGAAAATTTCATTACCGACGACACCGAGGCCATGGAGTCCGACGCGATCGACGAAGACACCGCGGTCACTACCGAGTTGGTGGAACAGGCCAAGCGATTTGACGGCCTCAAGCTGCCGCCGGATCTGGCGCGCAAGTTTTTGCTGCTGAAGCTCTCGCTCACCGCGCCCGCGCCGAAAGATGCCGCGCTGCGGCGGGAGATGACCGACATTGGCGTGTCGCTCGACGGCGACTACGGCAAGGGCAAGTATTGCCGCAAGAACGGCGAGTGCCTCGACATCACCGCCATCGAAAAGCTGATGTCCACCAGCCGCGATCCGGAAGAGTTGAAAGAAGTGTGGGCGGGATGGCACGCGATTGCGCCGCCCATGCGGAAGCGCTACGCGCGCTTCGTCGAGCTCTCCAATCAAGGCGCGCGAGAAATTGGATTCAAAGACACCGGCGTGTTGTGGCGCGCCGGGTATGACATGACGCCCGAAGAATTTTCCGCCGACCTGGAGCATTTGTGGAACCAGGTGCGGCCGCTCTATCTTTCGCTGCACACGTTTGTGCGCGCCAAACTGGTGGAAAAATACGGCCCCAACGTGGTCCCACGCGACGGCCCCATCCCCGCGCATTTGCTCGGCAATCCCTGGGCGCAGGAGTGGGAGAACATCTACGACCTACTCGGAGTGCGGGAAGACAAAAGCAGGGTCAATGTCACCGAGCTGCTCCAGAAGAAAAATCTCGACGCCAAGGGCATGGTGAAATATGGCGAAGGCTTCTACACGTCGCTGGGCTTCGCGCCACTGCCGCCGACTTTCTGGGAGCGCTCGCTTTTCACCAAGCCCGCCGACCGCGACGTGGTCTGCCACGCCAGCGCGTGGGACATCGACAACTTCGACGATCTCCGCATCAAGATGTGCATCCAGGTGCGCGACGTGGATTTCGTCGCCATTCACCACGAACTTGGGCACAACATGTACCAGCGCGCCTACAAGGACCAGCCCTTCATGTTTAAGAATGGAGCCAACGACGGCTTCCACGAAGCGATTGGCGACTCGATCGCGCTGGCGGTCACGCCCGCATATCTGCATAAAGTCGGCCTGCTGGAGCAGTCGCCCGAGGAAAGCAACGATATTCCCGAACTGCTGGAGCAGGCGCTGGAACGCGTGGCATTCCTGCCCTTTGGACTGATGATCGACCAGTGGCGCTGGAAAGTGTTCTCCGGAGAGATTGCGCCGGCGGATTACAACCAGGCGTGGTGGGACCTGCGGCTGAAATATCAGGGCATCGCGCCTCCCATGCCGCGCAGTGAAGCCGATTTCGATCCGGGAGCGAAATATCACGTCGCGGCCAACGTCCCCTACATGCGGTATTTCCTGGCGCACATTCTGGAGTTCCAGTTTTATCGCGCCCTCTGCCGCGAGTCGGGCTACACCGGGCCGCTCAACCGCTGCACCTTCTACGGCTCGAAAGCCGCCGGCGCCAAGTTCAACCAGATGCTCGCCATGGGCCAAAGCAAACCTTGGCCAGACGCGCTGGAAGCGTTGACCGGCGAGCGGCAGGTCGATGCCAGCGCCATTCTCGAATACTTCGCCCCTTTGCAGAAATGGCTGGACGAGCAGAACAAGGGAAAGAAGGTGGGGTGGTAGATAAGCTCGCGTAGGGGCAGGTACCCTTGCCTTCCCCTACGCGGTCAAATGATAAACTTAAAAAATTCAGCGTAATACAAGGCCTATCCATGTCTGACAGCATTCATCTGAAGCTCCCCGACGGCAGTGTCGTGGAAGTCGCGAAGGGCACGACTGCGCTCGACGTTGCCAAGTCCATCAGCCCGCGTCTGGCCGACGCCGCGCTCGCCGCCAAAACTAATGGCGATCTCATCGACCTCACCCGGCCGCTCGAAGCCGACGCCGAGTTGCGCATCCTCACCGAGAAGGACCCAGAAGCGCTTGAAGTGTATCGGCATTCGTCCGCGCACCTGATGGCTGCGGCGGTGCTCGAACTTTTCCCCGAAACCAAGCTTGGCCACGGCCCCGCGACCGAGAACGGGTTCTTCTACGATTTTTATCGCCCGACCGCGTTCACGCCCGAAGACCTCGAAAAGATCGAAAAGAAAATGCACGAACTCGTCCAGCAGAACCTGCCCTATGCGCGCGAATTTCTGCCGCGCAAGGAAGGACTGGAGAAGTTCAAGGGCGAAGGCGACTTCATGAAGTGCCATTTCATCGAGCAGTTCACCAAGCCCGATGAAAAAATCTCGATCTACAAGACCGGCAAATTTCAGGATTTCTGCCGCGGCCCGCACCTGCCTTCGACCGGGAAGATCAAGGCTTTCAAGCTGTTTAACATTGCCGGCGCGTACTGGCTGGGCGACGAAAAGAACCAGCAACTGCAACGCATCTACGGCACGTCGTTTTTCTCGAAGAAAGACCTCGACGCCTACCTGAACGGCATTGAAGAAGCGAAGAAGCGCGACCATCGCGTGCTGGGCAAGCAGCTCGACCTGTTTTCCATTCAGGAACTCGCCGGACCGGGACTGATTTTCTGGCATCCCAAGGGCGGCATCATCCGCAAAGAGATGGAAGACTGGATGCGCGAAGAATACTTGCGGCGCGGCTACTCGCTGGTCTGCACGCCGCACGTCTCGCGCCGCCAGTTGTTCCACACCTCGGGCCACGAGGGCTATTACTCGCAGAACATGTTCGACGCCATGGAACTCGACGACGCCGAATATCGCCTCAAGCCCATGAATTGCCCCGGTCACATCCTGATCTACAAAGATTCGCTGAAATCCTATCGCGACCTGCCGGTGCGCTTGGGCGAACTGGGCACCGTATATCGCTACGAGCGTTCGGGCGTGATGCACGGCCTGCTGCGCGTGCGCGGTTTTACGCAGGACGACGCCCACATCTTCTGCACTCCCGAGCAGATTGAAAACGAAATCGTCGGCTGTCTGGAGTTCGCGCTCGAAGTGCTGAAAGATTTCGGCTTCGACAAGTTCCAGACCGAGCTTTCCACCTGGGACCCGAACGACAAGAAAAGTTTCCTCGGCACGGAAGACCAGTGGAACCTGGCCAACCACTCGCTCGAAAGCGCGCTGCAGAGGCTGAACATCGAATACAAGACCATCCCCGGCGAAGCGGCATTCTACGGGCCGAAGATCGACGTAAAACTCGTCGACGCCATCGGACGCCTGTGGCAGCTCTCAACCGTGCAGTTCGATTTCAACCTGCCGCAGCGCTTCCAGCTCGAATACGTGGCCGAAGACGGCTCGCGCAAGCAGCCGTTGATGGTGCATCGCGCGCTCTACGGATCGGTCGAGCGCTTCTTCGGCGTGCTCATCGAGCACTATGCGGGGGCCTTTCCGGTATGGCTCTCGCCGGTGCAGGTGGCGATGATCCCTATCGCCGAGCGCCATTCGCAGTACGCGGAAAAAGTCGCTGCGCAACTGCGGGCGGCCGGGGTGCGCGTGGAAGTTGACGCCCGCAACGAAAAGATGAACGCGAAAATCCGCGAACACGCCATGCAGAAAGTGCCGTTTTTACTGGTGGTCGGCGACAAAGAAGCAGAGGCGGACAAAGTCAACGTCCGCACTCGCGGCCAGGAAAAAACCCAAGACATGGCGGCGACGGAGTTTGTGGAGAAGATCAAGCGGCTGATCGCGGAGAAGAGCGCGGGACTGTAGGCGGCGCCTCGACGAAAAACACGCCTTCGAGCGCGGGTAGTATTTCCAGTAGAGCGGATTCAGTGTTGCTGTACCCCGCTCGTGTAGAGACGGGGCAAGCCCCGTCCCTACCAGCGGAACTGAAACTCTCCGAGGGCTGCCGCTATGGTTTCGGCGGAGTGCTCGCGGGCGCAGCCGGTTTGGCGGGCGCTGGCTTGGCCGCCGGCTTGGCAGTTGCGCTCGCCGCTGGCGCCGGAACGCCGGATTGAGCGTTGTAGGCTTCCACCACTGGTCCGGTAATATCCATCGCCGGACCCACCAAAATCACCTGGCCGCGTGGCCATGGCTGAGAACTGTCCAGGAGCAGACCGTAGCCGTTGTCGCTAACATATTTCACAATTACGGGCTCCATTTTGCTGAGGATTCTACCTTCGATCTCTTGCTGCTGGTTCTGGGCATCTTCCTGCGCATCCTGCTGGGCGCGCTCGAAACTCTTCTGCTTGGTCTCGATCTGCTTCACCAGCTTTTCGCGCGCTTCGTCATTCAACTTGTCCTTCTGGGTATCGAGCTGCTTCTTGAGGCCGTCGATTTCGTCGTTCATGCCCTTCAGTTCGTTCTGCTTGGGTTCAAACTTTTTGCCGAGCGCCTCGAAATCGCGCCGTCCTTCGTAGGAGGTGAAGATCGCCATTTCGACGTTGAGAACGCCGATCTTGCTGCCAGTAAGCTTGGGCGCCGCAGCGGCGGAGGGAGCGGCGGAGGGAGCGTTCGGGGTGGTGGCCGCCTGGTCCTTCTGGGCCAGAGCGAAGAGGGAGAGGCCGAAAACAACGGCCGCGATGATGCTCGCAAACTTCTTAATCATTGGATCCTTAAACTCCTTCGGATTTTTCTCAAATGCTGGAAGCTTGCAGCTCGCTGGGCTCAACGAGGCTGATCGCAACCCGAGCCTGCCGGTAATAAGTCCTGAGGCATGACCTGCAACTAACCACCGGAAACCAGCGCAGCCAGCGCGCACGGCGCGTGCCATGCCGGGACCTCCCCACGCCGGACCGCAACCTGGCGATCGGGGTGTGGACGCTCCACATTATACGGAGCCTACCGGAACAGCGTCAAACCATCCTTTCTGCAGCGGCCCGGTGCGGTGAAGCGGGGAAGCTCGGACCGCGGCCGCAAAAACAAATGCGGCCTGGGCCAGCCACCCGGGCCGCATTGTTATCGCGGACAATCTGAATGCCGTCTTTCGCTGCCGCGAAAGATCGCCGCACAATCGCTCGCCCACTCGCAAGAGTGTTAAGCAGCGGCGATGGCCTGAGGCTTGCGCTTCAGGGTTCGGATTCGACGCTTCCATCCTTCTTGGAAGAAGGACTTCCGAGGAGGCCGCAAAGCCCGGGCGCCGGCACACTCGACGTGCGCCGATTCTCCCCCGGCGATCCACTCTCTAGAAAATCGCCGGCTACGCCGAACCCTCACGGGAACGGATTCGGAACATCTCGCGCTTTTGACTGCAAGCACATTGCGGCAGCCGGGGAATTAACGCAACGGCAAAGTGGGTCGCGCTTGTGTAAAAACTGTGGAGCGGTGAAACTTCCTGTGGAAGGGAAAGGAAAAGTGGAAGCTTGGCTGACAGATCACATTTGGAGTTTAGAAGAATTGATGTGATTATTGGATACTAGGACTGTTGGAGCCGTGGCATGAGCAAGCCGAAAAAATTTGGCGTAATTGGCATAGGGGTTGGAGTTTGCTTGGCACTGCTTATGGTTGCATTCGCCTATTATCCGCCTCCGTTTTTCTACAATTTTTCTACCCCTTACCTTTGTTTGGCTCCAGCTTCGATAATATACGAGCTGCCACTAGGGCGAGTGACTCTATCCGTCCATGTGATGATCGTCTCAATTATTACAATCTCAAACGCTCTCATCTATGGAGTTGCTTTCTTCGCTATTGGAAAGATCTGGGAGTGGTTTCACGGTAAATCTGTGTAAATTTCAAAACAGCCCACTACCGAAAAGTGCATTTTTATTCGCGGCGGCGAGGCTGCCGTACAATAGGCGCGATGATTGCTCATCTTCGAGGAACGTTGCTGGCGAAACATCCGAACCAGGCGATTGTGGAAACGCATGGGGTCGGCTATGAGGTTGCGATCTCTGTGCCCACGTTCACGGAATTGCCGGCGGCGGGGTCGGAGGTCGCGCTCCACATTCATACCCATGTGCGCGAGGATGCGCTGAGCTTGTACGGATTTTTGCGGCTGGCCGAGAAACAGCTTTTCGAGAAGCTGTTGACGGTGAGCGGGATTGGGCCGACGCTCGCCATCAAGATCCTGAGCGGCATGGCGGCGGGCGAAATGGTGGAAGCGATTCGCGGAGGCGACTTGGCGCGGCTGACACGAATTCCGGGAATCGGCAAGAAGACGGCGGAGCGCATGGTGCTGGAGCTGCGCGACAAGCTGCCGTCGGCGGAAGGCTTGGAAACCCGCGCCGCGCCCGTGAGTGCGGTGGAAGAAGACGTTATTTCCGCGCTGGTAAATCTCGGCTATCAGCGGGCGCTGGCGGAGAAGGCGCTGCTCGAGGCGCGCGCGGGGAAGAGTCCGCAGAGTTTCGAAGTGCTGTTTCGCGAGGCGCTGGGGGCGCTGTCAAAGTGATTTTGCGGACAACAGTGTCCGCGCCACACCCTGATAGAATCGAGCCATCTTCATGGAAGCCGCTCGCATCCGCAATTTTGCGATTATTGCGCATATCGATCACGGGAAATCCACGCTCGCCGACCGGCTGCTGGAGCTGACCGGGTCCCTCGCCATGCGCGAAATGCAGGAGCAGGTCCTCGACTCGATGGACCTGGAGCGGGAGCGCGGCATCACCATCAAGGCCCACGCCGTGCGCATGTTGTACCCCGCGCAGGATGGACAGATTTACCAGCTCAACCTGATCGATACGCCGGGACACGTGGATTTTTCCTATGAGGTCTCGCGCTCGCTGGCCGCCTGCGAAGGCGCGCTGTTGGTGGTGGATGCATCGCAAGGGGTCGAAGCGCAGACGCTGGCGAACTCGTATCTCGCGATCAATCACGGGCTGGAAATTATTCCCGTAATCAACAAAATCGACTTGCAGAGCGCCGACATTCCGCGCACCAAAGAAATGATCGAGGGCGCGGTCGGGCCTCGATGCGGCGGATGCTCTGCTCATCAGCGCCAAGACGGGCCAGGGTGTGCCGGATGTGCTGGAGGCGATCGTGAAGCGGATTCCGCCGCCAAAAGGCGCGCCGGAACGCCATCTTCAAGCCCTGCTGTTCGATTCGTGGTTCGATCCTTATCGCGGCGTGGTGGTGCTGGCGAGGGTCTTCGAGGGCAGGCTGCGCAAGGGGCAGAAGGTCCGGCTGTGGTCGAACGGACGGGTTTTTCAGGTGGAGACTCTGGGCACGCTCACGCCCAAGCCGGTGGAAGTGGACGAGTTGGTGGCGGGCGAAGTTGGATTCATCGTCGCCAACATCAAGAACGTCGCGGATACGAAGATCGGCGACACCATCACCGACGACGACCGACCTTCGCTGCAGGCGCTGCCGGGCTTTGAAGAAATAAAGCCCATGGTCTTCGCCGGGCTGTACACGGTGGACGCGCATGAACACACGGCGCTGCGCGAGGCGCTGGAAAAATTGAAGCTCAACGATTCCTCGTTCTTCTTCGAGCCGGAAAGTTCGGTGGCGCTTGGCTTCGGCTTCCGCTGCGGCTTTCTCGGCCTGCTGCACATGGAGATCATCCAGGAACGGCTGGAGCGCGAATACAATCTCGAGCTCATCACCACGGCCCCGGGCGTGCGCTACCAGATCACCAAGACCGGACGGAGAAGTGATCGAGGTGGACAATCCCTCACGCTGGCCCGACACCAGCGAGATCGCGAAGGTGGAAGAGCCGGTGATTCTGGCCGTGATTTTGACCAACGAAGAGTATGTTGGCGGCATCTTGAAGCTGGTCGAGGAAAAACGCGGCAAGCAGAAAAGTTTTGAGTACGTAAGCTCTTCGCGCGTGATGCTGCAGTACGAACTGCCGCTCAATGAAATCGTGCTCGACTTTTACGACCGGCTGAAGTCGGTGTCGCGGGGCTACGCTTCGCTCGATTACCACTTGTCGGGCTATTGGACATCGCCCATGGCCAAGCTCGACATCATGGTGGCGGGCGAGCCGGTGGATGCGCTCTCGACCATTATCCATCGCGATTTCGCCTATGATCGCGGACGGGCGCTGGCGGCCAAGATGAAGCAACTGATTCCGCGGCAGATGTTTGAAGTGGCCATCCAGGCGGCGATCGGGGCGAAGGTCATTGCCCGCGAAACCGTGCCGGCAATGCGCAAAAACGTGATCGCGAAGTGCTACGGCGGCGACATTTCCCGCAAACGCAAGCTGCTCGAAAAACAGAAGGAAGGCAAGAAGCGGATGAAGCGCATCGGCCGCGTGGATATTCCTCAGGAAGCGTTTTTGGCGGTGCTGAAGGTGGGCGAAGGGAACAGCTAGCGCTGCCGCGATAGATCGAGCAATCGGCCCGCGCCAGGAGCCGTTTCACATTGACGATAGCGGGGATTTGGGTTGACAATGACAGCTGTTCTTGGGGCCAAACACGAAATTTCGATGGCAGCGATTGACCTGCTCCAGCGGCTCCCTGACGGCGAATTTCGCACCGATCACTCGATTCTTATAGGAGAGCAGCTTGAGTTCAAGTAAAGCCGATTCTTCCCAAACCGCAAATTCCGATTTGCACTCCAAACCCACGCCGGCCAGCAGATTGCTCTTCGCATCCACGGTGTTCCTGAGCGCATTTTTGCTGTTCCAGATGCAATTGATCGTCAGCAAGAGCATTCTGCCCTGGTTCGGTGGTTCCGCTGCCGTGTGGACGACGAGCCTGTTGGTGTTCCAGGTATTGTTGCTGGGAGGATACATTTACTCCCATGTGATTTCGGTCCGGCTTTCGGCGCTTGCACAAACCAGGATTCATCTCGCGCTGCTGTTTATCGCGCTGCTGACGGTCCTCAAGCTTTCTTTCCTGTGGCCATCGGCAATCACCCCGGGCGCCTCGTGGAAACCGCAGGCGGGCGGAGATCCGACGCGCGAGGTTGTGGTCATCATCCTGATTTCGGCGGGCTTTCCTTTCTTCGTTCTCTCCACCACCGGACCCCTGCTACAGCGCTGGTTCGCCCGTTTGGGCGGGGGTTCGGGAACCTATAAGCTGTACTCCATCTCCAACGTGGGCTCGTTGTTGGGACTTCTGACTTTCCCTTTTCTGCTGGAGCCCATGCTTCGGCTCCAGACCCAGGGCAGCTTCTGGTCGCTCCTGTTCTGCGGCTTCATTGCCGGATGTGGAATCTGCGCATGGACAGCCAGAAACGCAACCGACGCGGCCGAGCCTGCTGAAAACATGGCCGGCACGACTGCCGAAACTCACACCAGTGTTTCCACGTATGCGCTATGGTTTCTGCTGGCCGCGTGCCCATCGTCGCTGCTGTTGGCCACTACCAACCTGCTTTGCCAGGAGGTGACGACGGTTCCGCTGCTTTGGGTATTGCCGCTTTCTCTCTATCTTCTCAGCTTCATTCTGTGCTTTGATAACCCGCGCTGGTACCGGCGCTGGCTTTTCCATCCGCTTTTTGCCGTCATCCTGTTTCTGACTTGCGCAGGTTTGATCGCCAACGACACGCAGACCCAGGCGATCCTCCTTCCGGTGTTGCTCTTTCTCGGCTGCATGATTTGTCATGGCGAACTGGTGCGCTTGAAGCCCGGCGTGAAGCGGCTCACTTCGTTCTACCTGGCTATTTCCGCGGGCGGTGCTGCGGGAGGCATCTTCGTGGGCATTGCCGCGCCCCATCTATTCAAGTTCTTTACTGAGTTTCAGGTGACGCTGGGCGCCATGGTCGTCTTGCTGTTGGTCTGCTTGTTCCTCGACCCTGACTCGTGGATCTTCGAACGCGGCTTTTGGCTGCCGGCCGCGATCACCGGCGGAGCCATCCTCGCTGCCTTGCTTGGCGGCCTCTGCTTGCCGCGTTTACCGGAGTTGCTCGACAAATTGTATTTTTACCCCGTCGCGCTGGTGGCCGGCGCCGTTGTCGTCCTGGTTACGCTCCTGCTGGGCAGAGGCCAGAGCTCTCGTCACCGCCCGCGCGTGAAGCGGCGTGGGAAGCCAGAAACGCAACCGAATAAGCGCGGACCGCTGAAAGCGTGGCCGGTGCAGGTATACGTTGGTTGCATCGCGGTGCTGGCCTTGGTCGCGCTCTATTACAGCACCCTGGGTAAACCCGAACCCTATCTGAGCTCGCGTAACTTCTATGGAGCGCTTCGCGTCTACCGTGTCGGGCTCGCTAAGGTGCTGGCGAACGGCCGGACCTTGCATGGTGCGCAGCTTGATCCGCCGAACGACAAAGAGCCCGTCACCTATTACGGCAAGGCGAGCGGAATCGGGATTTTGCTGCAGAACCATCCCAAACGCAGCATCCCCGGGGAGGGCCTTCGCGTAGGGCTGGTGGGGTTCGGCGCCGGAACTCTGGCGGCGTACGGACGGCCCGGCGATTACTTCCGGTACTACGAACTCAACCCTGACGTTGTCAAGCTCTCCTCGGGTCCACAACCGGTGTTCACCTACCTTCGTGACTCGGCCGCCCGCGTGGACGTGGAACTTGGCGATGCGCGTCTTCTGCTGGAACGAGAACTGGCGCAGGGGGAAATGCAGAAGTTCGATGTCCTTGTGCTTGATGCTTTCTCCGGAGACGCAATCCCCGTCCATCTACTCACGCGAGAGGCTTTTGAAACTTACTGGCAGTACCTGGATCCGGAGCGTGGCATCATCGCAGTGCACGTCAGCAGCCGGCACATTAACCTGCTTCCGGTGCTGCAGGGAGCGAGCGCATACTTCCACGCCGATTTAGTAATCGCTGTCGACAACAGTAAATATCCCTTTGAGACGAACACTTGGGTATTGCTGGCGCGGCATCCCGGCGTACTCAATATCCAAGGACTGAAGCAGACACCGCCTCCCGCCAATATGCAGGTTCCTCCGCGTCTTTGGACGGATGACTACAGCGACATTTTCCGGCTCATTCAATGACAAATTTGCCCCTCGAGTATCCATCTTGATATGTTTTCCGGTAAACGGACAAAGAACAATGATTTAGAGCATTTTCAAAGTTGCTGTAAGCCACAACCAGAATCGGGAAGGGCACGGCTTTAGCCGTGCCGCTAACGGCCGCCAAAAATGCGGGCTTTAGCCCCTGAGGGATTGTCGACGGCAAGGCCAACAGCAACCGTGAAGATGCCTTGCCTTACACTATCGGTGAAAATGCTATGGTCGTCCCGGCCCTGAGCGCAGCCGAAGGGAAGGGATCCGCGGATCGCGGCGAGCCGCCAAAATCGACGGCCTCTGATATCTGCATGCGGATAGCTGAGATCGAAACTTGGTGGGCAGTGCAGGACTCGAACCTGCGACCTCCTGCTTGTAAGGCAGGCGCTCTAACCAACTGAGCTAACCGCCCGCTTGCCGCGGAGGCGTCTTATCCCGCCTCCCGCGAAAAGTTTTCCGCAAAAACTTGTTTTGAGAATACTGGACGCTTCCCTCCCCGGTCAAACCAGTGCTGTTACACTTTCCCGGTGAGAAACTTAATCGTCAACGCCGACGATCTCGGCCTGACTGCGGGAGTGAACCGGGCCATTCTTGAAACCCACGCCGCTGGAGTCGTGTCGTCGGCGACCTTGATGGCCAACGGCGCCCGCTTCGAGGAAGCGGCCATTGCGGCCTGCTCGGCGCCGAGTCTCTCCGTGGGATGCCACGTCGTCTTGGTCGATGGATCGCCCGTTTCGCCGCCCGGCACGGTGGATACGCTGCTGGCGCTTCGTTCGCCGGAGCCCGGCAAGTTCTGCTCCAGCCTTTCGGCCTTCGCCGCGCGCGCCCTGCTCGGTGGCTTCGATCCCGGCCAACTGGTCGCGGAAATCACCGCGCAAATCAGGAAGATCCAATCCACCGGCCTCCAGGTAACTCATCTCGATACCCACAAGCATGCCCACATCTTCCCCGAGATTCTGGTGGCCCTGCTGCGGGCGGCGCGGATTTGCGGCGTGCGCGCCATCCGCAATCCCTTCGTTCCCGTGGCAGCGATGCCCGCGCGGCTATTCAGGGGAAAGCGCGCTCTCTGGAAGCGTTATGGCCAGGTGCGCATGCTGCATACTTTCTCCGCCCAATTCCTCCGGCGCACCCGGCGCGCCGGACTGCTCACGCCCGATGGGGTAATTGGTGTGATCGAAACCGGATCGCTCGATCGTCCTGGCCAGAATTCCGCCTACAGTTCCCTGCTGCGCCAGACGCTCGCCAGCCTGCCCGAGGGCACATGGGAATTGGTCTGCCATCCCGGCTATAACGACGCCGATTTGCGCGCCACCCGCACCCGGCTGCTCGATTCTCGCGAAGACGAGCGCCGTCTGCTGCTTTCGGTGGAGCTGCGGCGGTTTCTGGAAGAGCGGAAGATTCGGGTCATCGGTTACCGTGAGTTCATAGAGCGTGTTTCATAAATCGGTTTTGGGTAGGGCACGGCTTCAGCCGTGCCGCCTAGGGCCAAGAAGAATGTGGGCTTCAGCCCCCTGAGGGCCGCGCCTTTGGATCTGAAAGGTATTTATGAAACACGCTCTAGCAGGTTGCGGAAAAACTCGATCTCACGCTTGTTTTTGGGTGGCGCAGCGCCGGGGGCCCCATCACGCCCGGTTTTGGCGTGATGGGGTGGAGCGCTTCAGCGCTGCGGTAAGTTCATTATTTTGAGTGCGGCTTTAGGGCGGGGGGCCCATCTAAAGCCTAGGCTTCCGATCGAAGATCGGGCCTCGCCGCTGATCGGCCTTCCCCGGAACATGGGTGCCTTATGCCCCATGCCTCTTTACCATAAATCGAACATACAAGCCGCTGAGGTCACGGCTCTTGCTTGGGAAAGACTTTTCCCGCAGCCCCTAGATCAGCCTCAACTGTTTCGGCCCGGCGGTTGTGATACGCACGCGTTCGACGCGGCGATCGGTGGCGTCGAGGACCTCGAATTTAAGGCCTTCGTCTTCGACGACTTCGCCTTGCTTGGGGATGCGTCCGGCAAGTTCGCTGACCAGGCCGGCGATGGTGGAGGATTCGTGGCCTTCGGGCCTCATGCCAAAGAGTTGATCCAGACGGTCGATATCCATGTTGCCGGGGACTATGTAGGAGTGGCCGTTTTCCCGCACGATGTCGGCTTTCTCGCGCTCGTCGCCGATTTCGCCGACGATTTCCTCGACCAGGTCCTCGATGGTCACCAGGCCGGCAACGCCTCCGTATTCATCCACTACGATTGCCATGCGGATGTTATTGCGCTGCATCTCGCGCAGTAAGTCACTTACTAACTTGCTTTCCGGGACAAAATAAACATCCGTCCGCATTAGGGCTGCGACGGTACGGGTGTGCGCGTCGGAGTCGGGCACTTGCAGCACATCCTGAGTGTGGAGAATGCCTTTGATATGGTGGATCGAACCTTCGTACACGGGGATGCGCGAGAAATGCTTACCCCGGAGTAACTCGACTATCTGTTCGACGGTGGTACCGGACGGAACGGCCACCATCTCCGGCCGCGGCTTCATGGCCTCGCGGACCGTCTTGCCGCTGAACTCGACCGCCGACTGGATCAGGTCGCGATCGCCTTCCTGGATGATGCCTTCCTCCTGTCCCGCTTCAATCAAGGCGTCAACGGCTTCGGAGGGAGTTTCCGGTTCGGCGTCGGCGTGCTCGCGGGTGAGCGCGGTGACAGATTGGCAGAATCCCAGCACCAGGGTCACGGGCAGAACCGCGTAGATGAGGATGCGCAGAAGCGGCGTCCAGTCCGCCAGCCAGCGTCCCTGAGTCCGAGAGAAAAAGACGAAGGGGAGCAGGCGGTTAAAGAAGATGACGATCAGCACCAGGCTGAGCGTGGCTTCGAAGACTTCGTAAATGCTCCAGGCGCGGTCGCGAAATACGGTGAAGCCGACGATCATGGCAATGGCGGCGGTGACGAGTTGCGTCAGAATGGCCATGGAGAGCGCGGCGCGCGCGCGGGCCACGCCGAGACGCGGCTCGACGATTTGCTCGAAGGCGTCGATGTTGTCCTGAAATTCGCGGGCGAGGAATTTGCCGATCTCCTGATAGAGACGGTCGACGTAGGAGACCAGCGTGAGCAGGCCGATGAGGAGCACGAGAGCAATGCCGACGCCGATCATTAGTTATTGCTTCCTCTGGGACGCGCTCAATCAGGCCGATCGGAAGGTGGAGCTTCGCGCGCAACTGTTTTTCGCGCCTTGCCATCTGTCCATTGTCGCACTGGTGATCGTAGCCGCGCAGATGCAGGACGCCGTGCAACACTAGAATTTTAACTTCTTTGGCGGGCGAGTGTCCGAGGGCGCGCGCATTTTTCGTTGCGATTTCGGCGGAGATGGCGATTTCGCCGGCGAATTGCTTTTGCGCGCCGGACTCGGCGGGAAAGGAAAGCACGTCGGTGGGCTTGTCTTTTCCGCGGAAACGGCGGTTCAGGGACTTCATCTCGGCGCTTGATGTTAGTAACACGTTGACCGCGCCTTTCAATCCGGCGGCGCGGCGGGCGCGCGCGAGGAAGCGGCCGAGCGCTAACTCGGTTAGACCGGCGACGCGCTTTGTGAAAGATGACCAAGTTTCCATCCTAATTGTCATCCTGAGCGAAGCGAAGGATCTATGCATTCCGCGGCCAAATCCATAGGTCCTTCGCTTCGCTCAGGATGACAAATTTAAGCTAGTGTCCGCGCTACACATTCCTAATTGCGCAGGCGCGACTCTTCGGGCGGCGACGGCGGCGCGACGGGCTTCGGTTCGACCGACTTTGGTTCGAGCAGCGACAACTGCTGCTCCGCCAAACGCGTTTTGTGCTCGTCGTAGGCGCGGATGATGCGCTGCACCAGATGATGGCGCACCACGTCGCTTTCGTCGAAGTGCACGAAGGCCAGGCCGTTTACGCCTTGCAGAATTTCGGCCACTTCGATCAAGCCGCTGCGGCGCCCGCTGGGCAAGTCGATTTGCGTCACGTCGCCGGTAATCACCGCCTTGGAATTGAATCCCAGGCGGGTAACGAACATCTTCATCTGCTCGGAGGTGGTGTTCTGCGCCTCGTCGAGTATGACGAAGGAGTCGTTTAATGTGCGTCCGCGCATGAAAGCAATGGGCGCGATTTCGATGATATTCCTTTCCAGATAGCGCTCGACGCGCTCGGGATCGAGCATGTCGAAGAGCGCGTCATACAAGGGCCGCAGATAAGGATCGATCTTCTCCTGCAAAGTGCCGGGAAGAAAGCCGAGCCGTTCGCCGGCCTCGACCGCGGGACGCGCCAGAATGATGCGGTTGACCTGCTTGTTGAGCAGCGCGGAAATGGCCATGGCCACGGCGAGGTAGGTCTTGCCGGTGCCGGCGGGCCCGACGGCAAACACCATGTCGTACTTCTCGATGGCCTCAAGATAGCGGCGCTGGTTGGGGCTTTTGGGCTGCACCGTCCGCCGGCCAAACGACCGCTGGCGTCCGGCTTCGGCCAGTCCGCGCAGAGTCGTATTCGGGTCGTTGACCACCACGCGCAACATGCCGCTCAGGTCGCCGTTCTGGAACTGATGGCCGGTGCGGCGGAGATGCTCGTAGTCGGCGAAGAGCTGCTCGGCGCGGGCCACGTCGCGCGGCGCGCCTTCCAGCTCAATGCTGTCGGAGCGCAGATCGATATTGATGTTCAGGCCGTCTTCGAGCACGTGGAGATTTTCATCGCGCGTGCCGAACAGGGTCTCGATGTCGGGGGTGAGTTCAATGTTTTTTTTCATCGGAATGCAGAATGCAGCGCCGCCTCCAGCAGCGGGATAGGGCTCACTCTTCGGTTGTGATCGGGACGGGCGTGATTAGGACAATCGTCATTAGGACGTGCGTTATTAGGACGACTAGAGCGTGTTTCATAAATCGGTTTTGGGTAGGGCACGGCTTTAGCCGTGCCATTTAGGGCCTGAAAAAATACGGGCTTTGGCCCCTGAGGAACGTGCCTCCCGAGCTGAAAGGCGCCGGCGATTTTTGTGCGCAAAAAGATGGATATGGAAGTGGAGCAGACCGGATTGCGTACCCCGGCGACGGGGCGGTCGCCAACCATTTGAATTCAGCGTAGCGCGGGCGGGCGGGGGAGTCAATGGCGTCAGATACTCGCTTCCGACTCCGAGTCCGCCACCCATGCGCCCAGCACCTCGCGATAACCCGCCGCACTTATCCCCACCGCGACTAACACGCCTTGACTTACCACCGCCCCGCCGCGCCGCACTTTCTCATAACGCGCGTCGATGACCAGGTACGGATACTCCTCCGTCAGCGGACGCTCGCGCCACTCCGCAATCTCGGCGTCCAGCTTCGCCGTCAGCGCCGAAACCTGGCCGAAACCTGGCTCTTGCTCACCTCCAGCCCGCACAGCGCCTCCGTGACCGAGCGCACCTTGCGCGTCGAAACCCCCTCGATGTACATCTGCAGCAGGGCCAGCACCAGCGCCTTCTCGCTGCGCTGGTAGCGCTCGAACAGCTCGCTCTGGAACTCGCCGTCACGCTCCTTGGGAACCATCAGTTCCAACTCGCCGACCCGCGTCTTCAGCGTGCGCGGCTTGTAACCGTTGCGCCAGCCGCGACGATCCGGGCCGCGCTCATAACTCGCCGCGCCGAGAAAGCTCGTCATCTCGGCCTCTAAAACCTGCTGCACCACGCGCTCCACCAACCCGCGCAGAAAATCCTCGCCCCCAACCCCTGCTTGCCAGCCTTGCAGAATCTCACTACCCTGTCCTTTGCGAGCCATCGCTGTCGTCCTCCTGGTGAATGCCGTTGCTAACAACATCCTAAGGAGCCGCCGCCTGTGGCTCGCTTCCACTCGCCACTTCTCAGCTTCTACAGAATTTTAGGGACTCAATCGGACCCAGTTGGGAAGGCGGCAGAACTGATACATGAGATAGACCTGACTCTGAATTATATCCAACAGAACAAATAAAGTTAGCCAGAAAGGGTTTAGTTATGGCAATTCGTTGGGACAAATTCACAGTAAAGGCGCAAGAGGCCGTGCAGCGCGCGAACGAGCTGGCCTCCGAGCACGGCAATCCCGAGCTCGCCCCGCTCCATCTGCTGGCTAGAAGCTGAAGGCGACCCCGCCGCGGGCGGAGCGGGCGGATTGGACGAGGTAGAGAGTGTGTCCGTCGCGGGCCATGACGGGCACGTAACCCTGGGCGAGAAGATTTCTCAGGTCGAGGAGAATCTCCATGTGTCCGGCGAGGAAGCTGGCTGGGGCCGGTTGCCGCAGGAAGAGGTTCAAGTAAGGACCGGAGTGGCCGGGGGAAGTATCGAATAGATCGACCGGCGTCAATGCGCCACCGCCAGTGTAACGATAGGAGGCAATCCAGCGCGTCTTCGCCCAAAGCAGGGTCCCGCTGAACTTGGCGGCGACGGACTGACGCTGCTCGGCGCTAATCCACTGGCGCGCGTCCTGCAGTTCAACGTCGGGGCGCGACAGGTCGAGCACGCCGCCGTAGCCATAATCCAAGGTTGCCGTGAGATCGGACAACAGCTTGCGCTGGAGCACCACGCGCATTCCGCGCGTCGTGAAATTATTGCCTCGATAACTGAAGGTGCCGGAGTAGACATCGGGCAGCACATCGCCGGACGCGACGGCCATTTCTTCAGGCGTCATTTCGCCGACTCCGGTGAGCACGGGATCGGCGAGGCTGTCCGCGTAAAATGCGATCTGCATATTGTTCTTGCCGATACGCTGGGAGATGGACACTTCGTGGTGATGGGCCTGCTCGACGGCCGGCAAAAATCCAGCGATGCTCATGCGCGGCGCGGCTTCGCTCAGGCCGGCGGCGGCGGCAGCCAGACTCTCATCGTCTGCGCCTGAGCGGGCGTCGCCTGCACCATCCGCCAATCCCAGATTCGGAACCGAGCTCGAGTATTGATATTCCAGCACGGTGTGCGGCGCGATGTGCAGATCGGCCGAGCCGAAGGGCTTGAAGGCGCGGATGTGCCCCATGAACTGGATGGTTTGCAATTCGCTGCCGAGCTTCATCTCCAGCTTGTCGCCAATAACGACGCGCTCGGAACTGGCCGCCGAGAGCGCCTCCAGGGTGGCGCCGGGCATGGCGTTGAAGCCGGGCGAATTCAGGCGGATGGCGGTTATCGCCAGGGCCGGTTCGAACCTGCCGTTGAAACGGCCGGTGTAAGTGGTGCGGAGCACCGCCGCCGGCAGGCCCTGGCCGTCGGCGTCATAACCGAGGTTGCCGTTCAGTCGCAGAGTGCCGTTCGATAACAGTGAGCGCTCGACGGCAAAACCGGCCGTCATATCCGAGGAACCGCCGAAACCCTGCCCCGGCGATCCGGAGAGGAAGGTCAAGGCGCCTTTCAAATCGTGGCCGCCGGACTCGCCGTTCTCTGTCTCTGCGACCACGGTCGTGCCATCTTCGAGGACGCGCAGGATGGGGCGATTGGCCACCGAGCGCAGCGTCCACTTCCAATCGTCGTCGTCCACTGGATTGCGCAGGGGAATTAGCTGGATGGCCTCGAAAAGCGAGGTCAAGGTGATATTGACCATCAGCTTGGCGCCGCCGCGCACGGCGATTTTTTCGCGCAGGGACGGCAGGAACGAAGGCGCGCTCACCTTCACGCTGTAAGTGCCGGGGAGCAGACTGGCGACAGAGTAGAATCCACGATCGTCGGTAAAAACCTTGAGGGCCTGGGCGGCCGAGCCCAGGATTTCCACCGCCGCGCCCATTTGCGGCGCTCCGCTCGTATCGCGGACGTAGCCGGATATCCTACCCGGGATCGCGCCCGAGCCGGTCCCGGACCATACCGGAACAGACACAGCCGCGACCATAGCGGCGACGACCACAAGGAACCCGAGCTTTCGCAACATCTCGCCCATCACCCCTGGGAAGCTAAACAGAAGTCTACTCCACGGCGAAGGTCGCCGTGGGATCCACGGTCTGCCTGGAAAGCTTGTCGTTCACTTTGATCTCGATCTTGTAGAGGCCCGGCTGCAGGCTGGCGGCGGAAAGCGTCTTCTGCAGCGTGACCTGATCGCCCACATTGCCCATGGTGTCGGTCGATTCAACGCTATGGATGACGGCCTTGTTCTTGGCGTCGGTCACATTGTATTCGAAGGTGGCGGAAGGTTTGTGGGTCTTCTCGTCCACGCTGAGGTTATAAACCTGCATCCAGAAATTAAGCTTCTGATCGCGCTTGAAAGAAATCGGCTTGCCGTCGGACGGGGCCACGCGCGGCCGCACTTTGGTGGTCCCAATCACGAAATTGCCGGTGCCCACGTTCTTGGTCGCCACCGGCTCCATTTGGTCGGCGATGATGAGGGTTGAGCTGCTTAACTTGTCCTCGCTGAAATCCGGGATCTGGATGGCGTGGCTCCAACTTCCCGTGCGGTCTCCGTTCACGTCCTTGACGACAACGTCGAGGCGATAGCGATTTTGGCTGATGCGCAGCGGCAGCGCTTTCCAGTAGACGGAAGAATTTTCGGCGGTTTTGGGCAGCAGCTCCACCGGCACATCCACCTGCACCGTGTCTTCAAAGGTCTGCACGATTTTGCCGGTGAGCGTGGTCACGCGCCCGAAGATGTTGACCGTGCCCCGCTCTACGCCGTCCTTGTTCTGGAACGTGACATCGCGGTTCTTGATCTGAATGGTGAGCGGAACCAGCACGGTGTCGCTGGTGACCTTCACGAAGTCGGCGCGCACATCGAAGGGCATCAGGTTGACGCTGATCTTGTGCGTGACCACCTCCTCCAGGTCCTTGAACTTCACCGCCGGCGGCGCCTGCAGTTTGGCGAACTGCTCCAGGCGGTCGAATTCCTTGGCCTGCAAATTGCCACTGAGCGGCCCGGCCCCCAATTGCTCCAGGCCAGTTCCGTTGAACCGGTCCACCTTGCTCGACTTGCCCATCTGCTCGTAGAGTGTGAGGCCGGCATTCGGCGTGTACTTCAAGGCGTCTTTTTCGGAGCGGTCTATCGTCATGTGATAGTCGCCGCACATACAGGTATCGACGAACTCGATGATCACTTCCTGGCCAATGCCTTCAATGTAGCGATAGCGCCAGGTTTCAAACGGGAAGGTGGAGGTTTCGCCACCGCCTTCTTCTATGGGGCGCTCGTAGCTGCCGCCGGAGGGGTGGGAGTCGATCTCGTCCGCCGGCCCATACACGATATACATATGGCCGCGGTCGGTCTTCCAACCGGGTATACCGGCGGCAAAGTGCTCGTTGGCGTAGGCGATGCGCCGGTAGTGCTCTTCCTTGAACTCGTTCTCTTCGGTGTCAGGCGTGGGATCGCGGCGTTGCCAGAAGGCCTCAATGAACTGGTCGCGCTCTTCGTCGTTCGAGAGCTGCATAAAGGCGGATTTTTCTTCGTCGGTGATGATCCAGCGCACATCCTCGTCCAGCCACTTCCGGTAAGTCTTGCCTAACTCCTTCTTAAGCTCCTTGGCGTTGGCCTTTTTCTGCTTGTCCGAGATCGGGCGCTTGAGAGGATCGGTCTGGCTTTCCTGGGCAGAGGCCCCGTGGTCATCGGAACTGGGAGTCTTCGCGTCCTTGTCGTCCTGTGCTGGGGAAACCGCGGCAAAACCGAGCGCCAGCGCACTCGTCAGCACAGCCACCGAAAGCCGTTTGCGAAAACCCGCGAAAAACATAGAAGGGCTTACCTCACGAGAAACTTCAGTTGCCTAATTCTATGTTCATTGGATACCACAAGGCAAGAAGAAGTGGCTTGCCTCAATGAAGATTTCCCGCGCCGAGACCGGCTTCTAACCCCCTTGAGAATCCGGTTCTTGCGGCCCAACAGATTATGAGCGACACGCGCTTCCGAGGCCCGACGCTCGCACCCTGGGCACGATATAATGGATTTGCGTTGCCGGTCTCTCCTCCGCCACCCGGCCGAAGCGGCATTGGAAGCGGCCTGCGTCGCGGAGATTCGGGAACTTCCCCTCGCGCTCGAACGTAACTATTCTTGCGCAATGACCGTGCGTTTTCGCCGATCTATGGCCAGAATCCAAGGGTAAGTCAAAGCGCAAGCCGGAAACGAGGAGGGCCGGGAATCGGGACGGCGATAAAGACTTAGTCATGAAGACTTCGCTATGAAGACTTGGAAAAAAGTATTGATCGCTGTGGGCGCGGCCCTGGCTCTCGCCGCCATCGTCGGCGTCACGGTTTACCAAAGCCGGAAAAATCTGGTGACGGTGCAGACCGGAAAAGCGCAAAAGCAGGACCTGGCCGCGGTGGTCAGCGCTTCGGGTGAAATCAAGCCCAAGACCTACGTCAACATCGGAGCCAATGCCTTCGGCAAGATTGTCAAGCTGCACGTCAAGGAAGGCGACCGCGTAAAGAAGGGGCAGTTACTGGCCCAGCTTGAGAACGTGCAGCCCTCGGCCGACGTCAATGCCACGCGCGCTTCGGTGCAAGCGGCGGAAACCGACGCGGTCGCCGCCGATGCCGCCCTCAACACTGCGCTCGCGGACCTGAACCGCGCCAAGAGCGACGCCGTGCACGCCAAGCTCGACTGGGACCGCGCCCAAGGTCTGTACAACGCAGCCCTCATCGCCAAGCAAGATTACGACGTAAAAAAAGCGGCGTGGGAAACCGCCAATGCCGGACTGGCGCAAGCCGAAGCGCGCGTGGCCCAAGCCAAGGCGCAAAAGGACTCGGCGGACAAGCACATCACGCAAGACCAGGCGAACCTGACTCGATTCGCCGATGTGCTGCGAAAGACCACCTACGAAGCTCCTTTTGACGGCGTCATCACCAATCTTCCCGTGCGTGAAGGCGAGACGGTGGTCATCGGGATCCAGAACTCGCCGGGCAGCACCCTGATGACGATCGCCGACATGTCCGTGATCACCTCCGAGGTCAAGGTGGACGAGACCGACATCGTCAACGTGCATCTTGGCCAGCCCGCCGAAGTGACCATCGACGCCATCCCGCACAAGGTCTTTCACGGCGTGGTCAGCGAAATCGGAGACAACGCCATCGTGCGCTCGACCGGTGTCGCCACCTCACAGGCCACCTCGACCAGCGAAGAAGCGAAAGACTTCAAGGTGGTCGTGACCCTGACCGATCCGCCCGCCGACCTGCGCCCCGGCCTCTCCTCGACCGCCAAGATCACGACCGCGACGCGGAGCAACGCGCTGAGCATTCCGATTCAGGCGCTCACCGTGCGCACGCAGGCGGACCTCGCGCCCAAGGACAAGGACAAAGATGCGGGCAAAGGCAGTGGTAATGTACAGGCCGCCACCAGCCCTCCCGTGGACGCATCGAAGCTGAAAGAAGAAGTGCAGGGCGTGTTTGTGGTCCGCAACAAGAAAGCCGAATTCGTTCCCGTGGAAACCGGCATCAGCGGCACCACCGACATCGAGGTCACCAAGGGAGTAAAAGAAGGCGACGAAGTGATCACCGGCAGCTACAAGGTTTTGCGTACGCTGAAACCGGGAACCAGCGTCAAAATAGATAACGCGGCCCCGAAAAAAGAAGAAGAAAGTTAGTTAGTGGAGAGACGGGCGTCCTCGCCCGTCCAGCCGGGCGAGGACGCCCGGTACTCCACTAAGTTCCGACGAGTTAGAACGACCATAGGAGTCTGCGTGCCCGAGCCCGACAAGGAGAGCAAGATGGCGACTGCCGGCATATTGCCAATCGATAAGCCCACCAATGGGGCTGGGTCCAATTCCTGCATGATCGCAACCGAGGACCTGTGGAAGACCTACGATATGGGCTCGGAGCAAGTGCATGCGCTGCGCGGCATCAACCTGCGCATCCATAGCAACGAATACGTTGCCATCATGGGCCCGTCGGGCTCCGGCAAATCGACGCTGATGAATCTGATTGGCTGCCTCGACTCGCCCTCCAAAGGCCAATACTGGCTCAACGGACAATTGGTCAGCGCGCTCGACGACGACGAACTGGCGCGCATCCGCAATAAGGAAATCGGCTTCGTCTTCCAGACCTTCAATCTGCTGGCCCGCGCCACTTCCCTGCACAACGTGGAACTGCCGCTGATCTATGCCGGAGTTCCCGCCGCCGAGCGCGCCGAGCGCGCCATAGCCGCGCTGACCTCGGTCGGCATGGCAGACCGCATGAACCACAAGCCCAACGAACTCTCCGGCGGACAGCGCCAGCGCGTGGCCGTCGCCCGCGCCCTGGTCAATAAGCCGGCCATCATCCTGGCCGACGAACCGACCGGCAATCTCGACTCTCAGACCGGCAACGAGATCATGGCGCTGTTCGATCGCCTGCACTCCGAAGGCAACACCATCGTTCTCGTCACCCATGAGCACGACATAGCCGAGTACGCGCATCGCATCGTCCATCTCAAGGACGGCGTGGTCGCCAAAGACGAATCGAAACGGTAAGCCTAGGGCGTGTCATCAAATTGGATATATGCGGTGAGGAGTAGTTGCCGATAGATTTGTGGGATGGGAGTGCGGCGCTACGGGTTACGGGACGATCAGTGGGAGCGGATCGAAGGGATGTTGCCGGGTCGAAGGGGTTCGGTGGGCCGTCCGGCCGAGGATAATCGGTTGTTTGTCGAGGCCGTGTTATATCGCTATCGGGCCGGGATTCCATGGCGGGACATGCCGGAACGTTTTGGCGACTTCCGCGTCGTGCATACGCGGTTCAGTCGGTGGGCGAGGCGCGGGGTGTGGAAGAAGTTATTCGAGCATCTGGCGGCGGATGCGGACAACGAATACGCGATGATCGATTCGACCATCGTGCGCGCGCATCAGCACAGTGCTGGGGCGCGTAAAAAGGGGGCTCGGACCAGGCCATCGGACGCAGCAAGGGCGGGTTGAGCACCAAGATTCATGCCACCGTCGATGCCCTCGGCAACCCGACCGGGTTTCATCTTTCGCCCGGACAGGCGTGCGATCTGGAGGGAGCCGACGTGCTGCTGCCGCTGGTGGAGGCCGACATCGTGCTCGCCGATCGAGGCTTCGATGCCGATGAGCGGGTTCTGATTCCGCTGGCGCAGGCGGGCAAAGTGGCGGTGATTCCGCCCAAAGCCAACCGCAAAATCCAGCGCGAATACGACAGGGATCTCTATCAGGCGCGCCACCGGATTGAAAACTTCTTTGCCAAACTCAAACAGTATCGCGCCATCGCCACCCGCTACGATAAAACCGCGCGCAACTTCCTCGCCGCCATCCACCTCGCCGCCACCGTCATTTGGCTCATTTGATGACACGCCCTAGCCTTCGACTATGCCGATTCACTCCCAAGCCTCGGGGTTGTTTTCCTCTCCCGCCAAACGCACATTCGTGCTTTGTCTGTTGTTGACAGCCGGCACGCTGGCGCTATATGTCCCCGTCACTCGCAACGCGTTCTTTAAGTGGGATGATGACACGTACATTACCGCGAATGCTCATGTCCGCGCCGGACTGACATGGAACACGGTGAAATGGTCTTTCACAAGGTTCGAGCGGGCAAACTGGCATCCGCTGACCTGGCTTTCCCACGCTCTCGACTGCGAACTTTTCGGCCTGATCCCCGCCGGACACCACTACGTGAATCTTTTGCTGCACGCGGCGAATGCTGTCCTGCTGTTTCTGCTGCTGCAGAGCGCCACCGGATTCTGCTGGCGCAGCCTGATGGTGGCCGCGCTGTTTGCGGTCCATCCCATCAACGTCGAATCGGTGGCGTGGGCCGCGGAACGAAAGAATGTGCTCAGCATGTTCTTTTTTCTGCTGGCGCTGCTGGCCTACGGATGGTACGCGCGTCAGCCGCAACTTCGCCGCTATGGCGTGGTTTTTCTTATGTTTCTGCTGGCGCTGATGAGCAAGCCACAGGTGATTACGTTTCCTTTCCTTCTTTTACTTTGGGACTATTGGCCGCTGCGCCGTGTGACCGCGTGGCCAGCGTCCGATGCGATGCCGGACCATCCGGGAATGCCGCAATTTCCGCTCCGCTCTCTTGTGCTGGAAAAGACGCCACTGTTTCTCCTGTCGGCGGCCAGCGCCGTAGTGACCGTAATGGCGCAGCGCGCGGGACAGGCCCTGCGTTCATCCTACGACTTCAGCCTGCTCAACCGGATTGAAAACTCCCTTATTTCTTACGTGCGCTATGTAGGCATGGCCGTCTGGCCGTCAGGGTTGGCCGTGCTTTATCCGCATCCGACAAGGTTGTTTCCGGCGTGGCAAGTGGCCGCGGCGGTGCTGGCGCTCGTCTTCGCGACGGCGATTGCGGTCTGGCAACGGCGTCGGCGTCCCTACCTGGTTGTGGGATGGCTGTGGTTTCTCGGATCAATGTTTCCCATGATCGGGCTCATGCAGGTGGGCTCGCAAGCCCTGGCCGACCGGTATGCTTACATCCCGTTCATCGGGCTGTTCGTGATGGTGGCGTGGACAGTGGGCGACTGGGCGGAGAGCCGACGGATTCGCGGCCCATGGGTCGCCATTTCCGCGACTGTCATTCTGATTGCACTGGGAGTGGCGACGCATCGTCAGATCGGCTTCTGGCGCGACACACCCACAATGTGGCTGCGCGCGATCGAGGTCACTCGGGACAACTTCATCGCCCACGATGAGCTCGCCCTTTTTCTTGCCGAACAGGGACGTGACGAGGAGGCCGCCGTCCATCATCGCGCCGCGCTCGCGATCAATCCGAAAGACCCGGTTGCGATCCTTCACCTCGGCGCCTACGAGCACGCACACGGCGACCTGCGGGCCGCGATCGAGCATTATAAGTTTGTGGCGCTGTATGCCGTGGATTCCGACATGCGCGCTGACGCCTACGGCAATCTTGGCTCCGCTTACCGGCAGTTAGGGGATTATGCCCACGCCAAATTGTGCTACGAAACGGCGCTGCAACTCTCGCCCGGGCGTACGATTGCCATAGTCGGATTGGGACTGGTCGCGCAGCATGACGGCGATTTTTCCCAAGCCATCCGGCAATTTTCGCATGCCATGGCAGTGGAACCGACCGATATTGGATACTTGCTGCTTGCCCACGCACTCGAACAGGCTGGCCGTTCAACGGAAGCACAGGCCGCGCGGCAGCAGGCCCACCTGATTTCTCGCAACCTTGACGAGGCCCAAAGACAGACGGACGAACTGATGGCGGGCAAGTAGAGCTTTCCGAAGCAGGACGCGAAAGACCCGTCAGAAAAACAGGCCAACGGCGACAAGCGCAAGCAGCGTAATAATCCGCCGGACTTTGCCTGTAGTTCCTTTCTTCCACATCTACCATTTGCGCGCAAAGCGGACTGAAAAACTTCCAAGCCGCGTTCCCGTGATCCATTTGGGAAGCGCCGCTTACTTCCCGGAGAGCAGCAACTCCGCTTCTTTCCGCGCGGCGGCGAGATTGGGCGAGGAGCGGGCCACGCGCTCAAGAATGGCATTGGCCTCGTCCGCATGTCCCGCCTGCTGCAAAGCCTGCGCCAGCAGCAAGTATCCGACCTCGCTGGGCTGCGCCGCGATGCCGCGCGCATACTGGCGAATGGCCTCCGCCAGGTCGCCATTTTGCTGGGCGAGCAAGCCGAGTCCGGTCATTGCCCTGGCCCGATCGGGCGCCAACTGCAGCGCCGTTTCGAAACACTGTTTCGCCTTCATCGGCTGGCCCATTGCGCGATAGGCAAATCCCATACTGCTATAGGCGGTGGCGCGCATGCCCGGGGCGGCCGCGTGGCGAGCCACCATCTGATAGCGCTCGACGGCCGCGGGCAGATCGCCGCGGCTATCCTCATAGGCGCCGAGATTCAGGTTGGCGATCAGGCCGTCGGGCTTAATGGCAAGCGCGGCGCGGAAATGCACGGCCGCCTCTTCGGTTCTGCCCCGGCTAAACAGAAACTCTCCCAAGTTGACCTGTGCGATGTAGTTGTCCTCAGTGAGCGCCAGCGTGCGGTCCCAGAATGATTCCGTATCGTGCCAGCAGCCAACCTGCCGGTAAGTGAGCGTCCCCAGCGCCAGCAGACAAGCAACCGCGGGAATGGCCAGCCAACGGGCGGAAATTTGGCGAGCTTTGGCCCAGTCGGCCACCAGCCAGGTCAACATCAGAAACAATCCAATGAAGGGAAGGTACGCGAAGCGGTCCGCCATGGCCTGAGGGCCTACCTGTGCCAGCCCGATCATCGGCACCAGGCTGCCCAAAAACCAGAACCATCCAACGGCAAGATACCGCTGGTCGCGTGCGCGGAGCGCCAAGGCGGTGATGAGCAGCAATAAGACCACGGCCGCGCCCACTTGCCAGGCAGGATAGAGCTTGGTGGGGTGCGGATACAGCGCCACCAGTTTCGATGGCCAGAACGCCTTCCCCAGATAACGCGCATACGAAATGACGGCAGTCTCCAGCCGCAAGAGCCGGCTGTACTGAAAAGTATTGACGGCGCCTCCGGCTTTCTCGGCCTTCATCGTTACCACCGCGCTGGCGGCCGAGAGCGCCAGGAGTGGGGCCTTTTCCAACCCCAGCCATCCGCTCGACAATCTGCGCGCGTTCCGCCCTGGCGCCTTCTCAGCCGCCGCGCCCATCCTCCCTAACGGCCAGTAGTCCCACAGCAACAGCAGAAATGGCAGGGTGATCGCCTGCGGCTTAGCCAGCAGCGAAAGCGCAAAAAGACACGCCACCGCGGCGTATCGGCGGAGTCCCGGCGCGCGCGCGTATCCCACGTAGGCATACAGCGCCAGCAGAAAGAACATCATGCTCAACACGTTCTTCCGCTCCACCGCCCACGCCACGGACTCGACGTTGATCGGATGCAGCGCAAACAAAGCCGCCACCATCAGGCTGCGCCAGCGGAATCCCGTCGCGCTCTGCAACAGCAGAAAGAGCAGAACAGTGTTCGCCGCGTGCAGCAAAACATTCTCGCAGTGGTGTCCGGCGGGGTGCAGGCCGAAAAGTTCGCAGTCCAGAGCATGGGAAAGCCAAGTCAGCGGATCCCAATTCCCCTCATAATAGCTGGTAAAAGCCCACTTCGCGGTCGCCCACGTCACGCCCGCTCTTACCGGAGGATTGTCCTTGATGTAGGCATCGTCGTCATAGTTGATGAACCCGTTGTGAATCACGGGGTTGTAGGACACAAGCACCATGGCGGTCAACAGCAGACACAACAGCAAGGTGCGTTGCGCGGGCGACTGAAACAACCGCAACGAAGTCGAGACTCCCGTTCCTTCCAAACGTTGCCCTGCTACAGCCGAGGAAAATGAGCTCATGGATGCCACTATTTTGAACCAGATATCGAGGATTCGCGAGACGGAACTGCGCCGCGCGAGTTCCCTTGGTTACTGGGGGATGGCCCGGGCGGCAAGCCGTCCATCCCTGTGCTTTCGACAGCGGGCGCTTGGAAAAACCGTCGCTTGAGAAACCCCACTTCACTTCCCGGCCAGGAGCGCCTCGGCTCGCTTCCGTGCTGCGGCGAGATTGGGCGAGGAGCGGGCCGCGCGCCGAAGAATCGCATTGGCCTCGTCGGCGCGCCCCTCCTGTTCGAGAGCCTGCGCCAGCAGCAAATAGCCAACGTCGCTGGGCTGCATCGCCATGGCGTGCGAGTACAGCCGAACGGCCTCCGCCAGGTCGCCATCTTTATGGGCAATCACGCCGAGTATGAGGAGGATGTTGGGTTGGTCGGGGACAAGCTGCAGTGACATTTCAAAATATTGCTTCGCCTTCAGCGCCTGCCCCATTTGCCGATAGGCGCCTCCCAGATCCTCATAAGCTTTGGCGCGAAGGCCCACATGGCCCGCGTGTTGAGCCACCTTCTCAAACCGTTCGATGGCCGCTGGCAAATTGCCGCGGTCGTATTCATAGGCGCCAAGATTCAGATTGGCGGGCATATCGTCCGGCCAAATGGCAAGCGCGGCGCGGTAGTGCGCGGCCGCCTCTTCCGTTTTGCCGCGCCTGTTCAGACTGCGAGCCAATGCCCCGTGTGCCACGTAGTTGCCCTCGGTCAGCTCCACCGTGCGCGACCAGAATGACTCCGCATCATGCCAATAGCCCACCTGACGGTAAGTGAGCGTCCCCAGCGCCAGCAGGCATGCAACCGCGGAAATGGCCAGCCACCGGGCGGAAACTCGGCGAGCATTGGCCCAGTCGGCCACCAGCCACACCACTATTAGAAACAAGCCAATGAACGGGATGTAGGCGTAGCGATCAGCCATCGCCTGCGATCCCACCTGTACCAGCCCAATCATCGGCACCAGGCTGCCCAGGAACCATAACCATCCCACCGCGAGATACCGTCGCTCGCGCGCGTGCACAACCAAGCCGCTGATGAGCAGCAATAACATCACGGCCGCGCCTATTTGCCAGATAGGATAGAGCTTCGTGGGGTGCGGATACAGCGCCACCAGTTTCGCCGGCCACAGCGCCTTCCCCAGATAGCGCACATACGAGATCGCCGCATTCTCCACACGCAAGAGCAGGGGGCACTGAGAAAAGGTTTCGATGGCTTTGTTCTGCGCCTCCATCGTTACCACCGCGCTGGCGGCGGAGAGCAGCAGAAGTGGCACTTTTTCCAGTACCAGCGATCCGCCCGATAACTTGCGCGCGTGCCGGCTTGGCGCCGTCTCAGCCGCGGCGGCAAACCGCCCTAACGGCCAGTAGTCCAACAGCAACAGCAGAAATGGCAGGGTGATCGCCTGCGGCTTCGCCAGCAGCGAAAGCGCAAAAAGACACGCCACTGCGGCGTATCTACGCACCCCAGGCACGCGCACGTACCAAACGTAGGCATAGAGCGCGAGCAGAAAAAACATCATGCTCAACACGTTCTTCCGCTCCGCCGCCCAGGCCACGGATTCGACGTTGATGGGGTGCAGCGCAAACAGAGCGGCAACCATTAGACTGCGCCAGCGGAATCCCGTCGCGCTCTTGAGTAGCAAGAACAGCAGCACAGCGTTCACCGCGTGCAGTAAAACATTCATGCAGTGGGGTCCGGCAGGGTTCAGCCCGAAAAGTTCGCGGTCGAGCGCGTGCGAAAGCCAGGTCAGCGGATGCCAGTTCGCCTCATCGTAAGTGGTGAATGCCCATTCCACGGTCGCCCACGTCAGGCCCGCCTTTACGTGAGGGTTTTCCGCGATGTACTTATAGTCGTCATAGATGAATTCGTTGTGAATTACCGGGCTGTAGGCCACAACCACAACCGCGATCAGCGCCAGGCAGAACAGCAGAGTTCGCTGCTCCAGCGGCACAGGCAAATTGGAGGAAGGCGAGGCTCCCGTTCGTTTCGCGCGTTTGGCGGCCGGGGCGGAGGAAGACGCGACCATGAATGCAAATATTTTGCACCGGACATTGGCGATCCGCAAGAAACAAATGCGCCGGGTGATGTCAAGCTGCTTGTGTAAATACGGAGACGGTGCGGGTTTTCCATGCCAGATTGAATCTCTGGAAGATGGAGTACTGGATCTGCTGTTTGGCGACGTCCCCGATTATTTGCCGACGCGAGAGAAGCTGTTGCAGCGGCAAGTTCGGCTTTTACTATCGTTGGAAGCAAATGGCGAAGTTGCAGCGTAGTTCTCAGTTCCCAGTTCTCAGTTCTCAGTCCAGTGGCCACGGGATTTTACTGAGAACTGAGAACCGAGAACTGAGAACTCTTTTTAGGTACTTGCACAGAACCCCTTAAATTTGAGAAGGTTGTAGGCAGGTGCAGTGCGGCAGCGGGGCGGCAGGGCCTGCGGGCGCACGAGGCCCGCAATGGATCCTGCCCGAAAGGGAGCAAAGAGGCTTATGACAAAGGCTGACTTGATCGAAGAAGTTTCCCGGCTGGCGGAACTTACCCGCAAAGACAGCGAAGTAATCGTGGACACGATCTTTGACAGCGTGGTGCGCTCGCTGCGGGTGGGCGACAAGATTGAAATCCGCGGGTTTGGCAGTTTCCGCACGCGCCAGCGCAAGCCGCGCGTGGGCCGCAACCCGAAGACGGGCGACCGCGTGGAAGTTCCGGCAAAGAAGATTCCGTTCTTCAAGCCCAGCAAGGAATTGAAAGACCTGGTGAACAGCGGCGCGGCGGTTACTCCGGCGGCGCCACCCGCGTCACCCAGCGCGCACTAGAGGCTGCGCGGCGAAAACTGAGGGCCCGTAGCTCAACGGTCAGAGCAGCAGACTCATAATCTGTTGGTTCCTGGTTCGAATCCAGGCGGGCCCACCAGACCTCTCTCTCACCTCACCGGCAAGCTGAAGTAAAACACCGACCCATGTCCCAACTGGCTGGTTACGCCTAGGCGGCCGCCGTGGGCTTCCACGATGGCTTTGCAGATGGCCAGTCCCATGCCGGTGCCGTGGGCTTGCACGCGCTGGTTTCTTCCGCGCAATGACACCTAAATGAATTGTTGAGCCTTTCGGCAGCGGGGCTCTTGATTTATATTAGCCAACGTCCATTTTTTCTTGCGCCGGTGACAACAAGCTCGCATCCGGGCGCATCAAAAGTGTTGTTGGCAATCTCGTGTTACTGGGGAAAAAAGAAGGGAGGATTACCGTGCGTAAGGCTCTATTCATTGGCTGTGCCGCGCTCGTCTTCGCGAGTTTTGCGGCCGCCCAGGTGCCCACCAGTGGCAACGTCTTCTTTGGATATTCCTACTACAACGCCGACTTGTCCTCCTTGGGACGCTCCAATCTGAATGGGTGGACTGCATCGCTGGAGGGCAGGGTTTTTCCCCACGTCGGAATGGTGGCGGATTTCAGCCAAACCTTAGGCAATGAGAAAATACTGCTTACGCTTCCGTGCCCCAGCTCAGGCTGTCCGTCCGAAAACATCAGCGCCCACGAGTACAACATGCTCTTTGGCCCGCGCGTGTCGTTCTCGACAGGAAAGCTGCGGCCATTCGCCGAAGGTCTGTTCGGAGTTGGACATGTCAGTACTAATGGCGCCGGATCCAACACATCCTTTGCCACAGGGTTGGGCGGCGTCGTCGATTACCGCATCTTCCACCCGATCGCGCTGCGTTTCGAAGGGGACTACCTCCAGACGCGCTTCTTCAGCAAGACGCAGAACAACGTGCGCTTGTCGACCGGCATCGCGTTTCACTTCTGAGCCGCGTTTACTCTCGAGAACCACTCGTCCAATCTCCGCGTGGAGAAGGAATGTTTGCGTCGCCCCATAAAATAAAACATCGGTATGCTAGAGCGGCTTTCGGGAAGGGGTAGAGTACGCGCCCTCAGCGACTAAAGCCGGAACCCGTTACGACTCCTGGCGGCACCCTTCGGCTGCGCTCAGGATGACAACGCAACTTTGTGTTGTGAATTTACCGGGGTGCGACGCTGCCGCCAGCCCCGCCGCGCTCGCGTGCTAGAATCGCTACGGTGACTCCCCGAACCGATGCTTCCTGATATAGAGAAATTACTGGAACTGCAAGCCACGGACAACGAGATCCGCACGCTGCGGGACGAAGTCGCCGCCCTGCCAAAACGCGTGGCGGCCATCGAACAAAAGCTGGCGGGCACCAAGGCGCACCTGGAAAAAGCGCGCGTTGCCGCCAAGGACGACGAAGCCCACCGCAAAAAGTTCGAAGCCAACATCAAGGACCTGCAACTCAAGATTTCCAAGTATCGCGACCAGTCTCTCGACGTAAAAACCAACGACCAGTACAGGGCCATGCTGCACGAGATCCAGTTCGCCGAACAGGAAATCCGGCTCAACGAAGACCGCATTCTCGAAGTGATGTTGACGGTCGAGGCGCGCGAAAAAGAAGTCAAGGCCGCCGAGGCCGAGCTCAAGGCGGAGACCTCCGAGATCGAAAAAGAAAAAGAAGAAGCGCGAAAAATTACCGCCGCAGACGAGAAAAAGCTCGCCGAGTGGAACGCCAAGCGCGACGCCCTGCGCCACGAAATCAGCGAAGACGTGCTGCGCCACTATGAGCGCGTCATGAAGCACCGCGGCACCGGGCTCGCCGAAGTCCGCGACCACAGGTGCATGGGCTGCCAAGTCATGCTGCGGCCCCAGATTTACAACGAAGCGCGCCATGGCGAAACGGTCATGGCCTGCGAGTCGTGCCAGCGGATCTATTACTACATTCCCGCCAATGAAACGCAGCCGGAGCAGGAAGTCGTGACCGTCACCGGCAGAAAACGCGCCCGTCCCAAGGCCGATGCGCCGCAGGCGTGGTTTTATCGCCCCGATTATCCCGAGGAAGGCGAAGTGCTTCTGGTGTTCAACAATAGCGGGAACGGTTCCGCCCGCCGCATCTACGAGATGCACACCGGCCGCCAGTTCGGCGAGGTGCTCGTGCGCGATGGCGATTACCGCCAGGCATTTCCCGAGGACCTGACCGACTCCGCCCTCCGCCTCAACGGCTATTGGGACGAAAAAGAGATGGATGAATGGGGCTCGGAGATACCCTTCGAACGTTCTCGATCTTCTTCATAAAGATCTGCTCGCCATCCACCGCGAGCGCAAGGCGAGCCAGAAGCAATCCGCCGCCCCGGCCAGCCAGCCTGCCGCCGGTTAAGGTTGAGGCTAACGTGTAATGGAATCCACGGTCCCGAACCCCGGCCAGCGTCCCCGCGATTCCCATATTTTTCAGCTCCCGCAAAGGCGCAGATTGGTTCTCTGCCTGCTTCTCGTGCTGGCAACGCTGGCGTTGTATAGCCCGGTCACCCGCGCTCCATTTCTCAATCTCGACGATTCCGCTTACGTCACCGAGAACCTCCAGGTCCGCGCCGGACTCACCTGGAACACCGTCGTTTGGGCATTTCGCACCTCGGAAACGTCGAACTGGCATCCCATCACCTGGCTCTCACATGCTCTCGATTGCCAGATGTTCGGCGTGCACCCCGCCGGCCCCCATATCATCAACGTGCTGCTCCATGCCGCCAACGTCGTGCTCCTGTTCCTGATTCTGGAGAGCGCCACGGGCATGGCTTGGCGCAGCCTCGCGGTCGCTGCCCTCTTCGCTTTGCATCCCATCAATGTCGAGTCGGTCGCCTGGATCGCGGAACGCAAAAACGTCCTCAGCATGTTCTTCTTTCTCGTCGCGCTGGCTGCCTATGGCTGGTACGCGCGCCGCCCCGCCCTCGGACGATACCTGGCTGTCACTCTTGCTTTTGCTTTAGGCCTGATGACCAAGCCTCAGGTGATTACCTTCCCGTTCGCGCTGCTGCTGCTGGACTACTGGCCTTTGTGTCGTCTGGCGCGCGCGCACGGCGTTGTAGGCGAAACGGCAGGCTCAACTGCACACGAACCGTCGTTCTGGAGTTTGGTTTGGGAGAAACTTCCGTGGTTCGCGCTCTCGGCCGCGAGCGCGATCGTCACCATGAAGGTGCAGGCCAGCGCAACCTGGGTGAAACTCCCGCTCTCGGTCCATCTGGGAAATGCGGCGATCTCCTATGTCAAATATCTCGGAAAGGCCTTTTGGCCGCTCAATCTTGCGCCCATCTATCCGTATACACAGCTTGCGACCCGCATCCCGGCGGTCGCAGTATCCGCATTCGCCGTCGCTGGCGTTTCGATTGTTGCCGTGATCTTGCGCCGCCGCCGCCCTTTTTTTGTGGGATGGTTTTGGTTCCTCGGAACGCTCGTTCCCATGATCGGACTGGTCCAGGCTGGTGTGCAGTCCATGGCCGACCGCTACGCTTATATTCCACTGCTCGGAATTTTCGTAATTGTCTGCTGGGGCGCTGCGGATCTGATAGAACGCTGGCACATTCCCAGGGCCGTGTCTGCGCTCTGCGCTGCCGCCATCCTGCTGGCGCTGGGATCGGCGCTGCACCGCCAGGCCGGTTTTTGGAGTGACAATGTCACGCTTTGGAACCACACTCTCCAAGTCACTGGGCCCAACTACACCGCCGAAGACAACCTTGCCACCGCACTGCTCGTCGAGGGCAAGGACGAGGAGGCCTTCCCGCACCTTCTGCGGGCGCGCTGGTTGCGGCCCGGCGACCCAGCGGCCAACCTCAACCTCGCGAACTACGAGCGTCTGCACGGCGACTATCGGGCCGCGCTCGAGGGTTTTGCCAGAGTGCTGCAAATCACCGGCATTCCCTCTTTTGTGGTAACCGCGCGCCTCGACAGCGGATATGCGCACATCGCGCTGAAACAATACGACAACGCGAAACAAGATTTCGAAGCCGTTCTGATCGTGCAGCCGGGGAACCCGGACGCTTATCGCTCGCTGGGCCTGTTGGCGCAGAGAGCGGGCGACATCGCCCAGGCGACCCAGGATTACAAACGGTCGGTTGCGCTCGAACCCACGCCGGTCGCTTACCTGCTTTTGGCCCAGGTCCTCGAGATTCGGGGACAGACGGAAGCCGCCCGCGCTGCCCAGTCGCAAGCCGCCCGCATGTCTCAAGATCTCAGCGCCGACATTGCCACCATGAAACAGTTATTGGCGATGTAGCGTTGGCTTCATGACCCGGTTAGGATGAACGCACGCATGGCTCGATACGGCGCGTTGACTTTTTCGGGGCCTACAGGCAAACTCACACTTCGGCCGTCCCGCGCATTCGGACGGGCGCTTTAGGCCCGGCGTCAGCGCGCAAGCGCGACGAAAGCCGGCCCAGAAACCGTTCAATCTATGCCCGCAGACCGCGTCTCCTACACGCTCGATTCGACGCTGGAGACGGTAAACGACGCCGAGGAGACAGCCGGCCGCATGGCCGCCGAGGCCGGCTTTGACGACGAGGAGGTCATGAAGATTTCCATGGCGGTGCGCGAAGCCGCCATCAACGCCGTCTTGCACGGTAATGCCTACGATCCGGGCAAGAAAGTAACACTGGCGTTTGAACGCACCCCGGGCGACCTGGTCATCGTCGTTCGCGATCAAGGCAAAGGGCTCGATGTCAGCCGGATTCCGGACCCTTTGACGCCCGACAACCTGATGAAAACATCGGGGCGCGGCATTTTTCTGATACGCTCGTTCATGGATGTGGTGGAAATCCACCCCTCCCAGACAGGCACCGAACTTAGAATGATCAAGCACGTCCACGGCAACCCCGCGGATTCCAAGGAGGCTCATCAGTGAGCATGAAGTCCAGCACTCGTCAGATCGATGGCGTCACCATTGTCGATCTCAGCGGCCGAATCACTCTCGGCGAAGGCAGCGTGGTCTTGCGCGATACCGTGCGCGACCTGCTTTCCAAGGGTCAGAAAAAGATCCTGTTGAACCTCGCCGAGGTGAACTATATCGACAGCTCGGGGATCGGCGAGCTGGTCAGCGCCTTCACCAGTTGCAAGAACCAGGGCGGCGAACTCAAGCTGCTCAACCTCACCAAAAAAGTGCACGACCTGCTGCAGATCACGAAGCTTTACACCGTCTTCGACGTGAGAGAGGACGAAGCATCGGCCGTAAAAGCTTTTGGCAGGTAGCGGGCGCGCGGTGCTTGGAACCTGACCAACTAACGAGGGATACGGTGGAGCGACGGGCGTCTCGCCCGTCCCGCCGGGCGAGGACGTCCGGCTCTCCATCGGCATCCGGCGCGGCACGTTCCCTTTTTGGGATGCCGTCGCGAATATTTTCGTCCTGTCCAGCGTAGGGTCTCTCCGTCGCGCCTAGAATAAAAGCGAGGCCACACTTCTCCGCGCCTCCGTCATTATGCGTTTTCTTGCTCTGACTTTCTCTCTTGCAACCGTTCTTGCGCTGAACGGGATTTGCTCTGCGCGCAATAACTCGCCGAGTAACTGCGTATCGGTCGCCGAAGCGAGCCAGCATGTGGGATCGACCCAGTGCGTCAGCGGGACCGTGCTGCATGTGGAAAATGGCGGCAAAGGCGTCACCTTGCTTAACTTCTGCAATGACGCCAAGGCGTGCCCCTTCACCGTGGTTGTGTTTCCCGGCGACCTCAAAAAGATGGGCGACATCCGCCAGCTCGAAGGGCGGCAGGTGGAAATCAAGG
Source organism: uncultured Acidobacteriaceae bacterium (assembly GCA_963772155.1). Taxonomy (GTDB): domain Bacteria; phylum Acidobacteriota; class Terriglobia; order Terriglobales; family Acidobacteriaceae; genus Acidiflorens. The sequence goes on from CAVYVX010000005.1 coordinate 369,110, forward strand.
GTACGATTCAGGACTACGACGGGCGCGCCGAGATTGTCTTGCGGCGTTCCCAACAACTGGGCCAGGCCGCTTTTCTGGTGCATCCCGAGGTGCCCACGGACTACGACGTGGAGCGCGCGGGCCACTATAGCGCCGGGAAATTCAAGCGCCCCAAAGCCGCCAAGAAGACGCATACCACGCAGGGCAAGCCGGTTTCAATCGAAGATCCGGACGAGCCATAAAAAAGGCCGCTTCAGACCCGGCGGTTTGAAGCAGCCCTCTGTCAGTTGTTCAGTTGTTTCAAACCTAGAACTTGAACACAACGCCGGTTGAGATTCTCACGTTGTCGCTAAAACTCTTTGTAAAGCCAGCATAGCTCCCACGATAGTAAACCCAGTCAAATTGACCGAGGCGAATCGAGATTCTCTTGTTGACTTTGTAGTCCACGCCGCCACCCATCATCATGGTGAAACCGTTTACGGAGACTTTACCTTCGGAGAGGCACCCACACAAATTGGACCCTCCGAACAGTGCGTGGACGAATGGGTTGATTTTACCCTCGCGCAGCGCAAACACCGGACCGCCGCTGTATGTGTAAATGTGGGCGGTACCCCCGTCTTCCGATTTGTAGACGCCGCTAAAATCCCCAGTCACGCCTAAATTCTTGCTGAAGAAATAGCTTAAGGCGCCGTCCCAGCCATTAGCGTTGACGTCTATGCCAGTGTTTAAGATATTGCCGATGTGCTCGTACTGGTAGCCGCCGAACACCTCCACTTTAGGGTTGTCTTGCGCCATCAATGGAAGCGCCAGAAGACCCAGAAAAGCAACCAACACGAAAAACTTCTGCATATTCTCTCCTCCGTGAAATCGATGTCCCCGTCTCCTGTTGGATGCGGAAGCCGTCATGCCATGCCAACAAACTGCGCCACCCTCAAATCGCTGCAATGCAGCCTGAAGCATACCATATTGCCGGTGCAGCCCACCGTCCGAAAATATACCACAGGCGATAAAAAAGATGGATGACATCCGCCAACTCGAAGGGCGGCAGGTGGAAATCAAGGGTACGATTCAAGACTACGACGGGCGCGCCGAGATCGTCTTGCGCCACTCCCGACAACTGGGCGAAGGCGCTTTCCGCTTCAGCGCTGCGGTCACTGGCCAGATTTTTTGGTGCGTAACGCTGAAGCGCTGCGCCAAAAAAACAAAAAAAGGCCACTTCAAGCCCGGCGGGGCTTCAAGCAGCCTTCCGTCAATTGCCTCAAACCTAGAAGTGGAACACAACGCCGGTTGCGATTCTGACGTTGCTGCTGTTGCTGTATCCATTGAAACGATAGTAAACCCAGTCCAGTTGGCCGCGAACCGCCATGTGCTTGCTCATTTTTACATCCGCGCCGCCACCGTACATCATTACAAAACCGTTCTGGGAGCCGCTAAGGCAGTCCGATGGGTCGTCGGTGGCGCATGCCGACAGGCTCGCATGGGCTCCGCCGAACAGCGCATGGGCGAATGGGTTTAACGTGCCCCCGGGGTTTATGGAAACAACAGGGCCGAAGGCGTAACTGTAAACGTGAGTGTGAGCGGTACCGGAAACGTCATCGATCATTCCGGTCTTGGATTTGTAGTTGCCGCTGAAATCCCCCGTCACGCCAATATGCTTGGTGAAGTAGGCGCTTGCGGAAGCGTCCCAGCCATTGAGGTTGGCGTTTAAGCCGTTGTAGCCGCCGACATTACTGAGGTGCATGAACTGATAACCGCCGAACACATCAAATTTGGGATTGTCTTGCGCCATCAATGGAAGCGCCAGAAGACCCAGTAGAACAACCAACACGAAAAACTTCTGCATATTCTCTCCTTAGTGTGAAATTAAATTCTTCCTGTCTCCAACCTGGATGCGGAAACAGCCGTGCCATGCAAAAAAACTGCGCCAGCCTCAGATAGCTGCAATGCAGTTTGAATCATACCCTATAGCAGAGTCGGCGTCAAAAAGGACGCGACCCTGGGGTACACACCTTGGTAACCCCGCCTGGGCCGGAACCAGGCAAGCAACCCTGGTTCTTGCGGTGAAAAAGAGCCTCTGACTCTCAAGCCGCACCGTCTCTAGAAACACTGACATTCCGAAAAATATCGCTCGGCCCGGATGAGATCTGCAAGTGGGCACAGTCACTGGTGTTGGTTTATAAATGCTTTTCAGGTCGGAAGGCACGTCCCTCAGGGACTAAAGAGACTGTGTGAGAACTGGTCTTCCGCCCCGCTGGGGCTTGTTCCTTTTCCACATGAACCCACGGCTTACGCCGTGGGCTGCATTCTTGCGCCGCTTCGCGGCTGAAAACCGTGAGGTCCATTCCACCGCGACTCTGAAATCGTAGTTCTCACACAGTCGCTAAAGCCCACATTTTTGGCCGTCGTTAGCGGCACGGCTGAAGCCATGCCCTACCCAAAGCCTATTTATGAAGCCAGGTCTTGTGATTTGCGTCACACCAGCCCCTTGCGCAACTCGTCCAGCGGATACTTCGTCCCCCGCCAGACGATGCCGCCGTTCGACAGGGTGTGGAGCATCGAGCGCAGCATCGTGTACATGAACAGACTGGTGCTGACCGGATGCAGAAGAAAGTAATACGGCGGGACTGCCGACCTGGATCTCATGCCGCAATAAATCGCAAACAGCGAACCTAGCGCGATGGCGTAAGGAACTCGCGCCCATCCATGCGCCAGCCCGACGCCAAGAAATGGCCCAAGATTCAGAAAACCCAGACCCGCGATGCAGGCCACGGTGCGCGGCCACTGAAAAGAAAGCACGGCAAAAAAGTTTTTGGTGAGATTGTCAACGATGCCGAAAGCGCCCTTGGCCCAGTGGATGGAAATCAGGTCGTCCCCGGAAACATTGCGCTGGGCGAAACCCGCGTTTTTGATTACCTTGCCCAGCTTCATGTCGTCGAGCACTTCCATGCGCAAGGCGCGATAGGTGCCGACCGCGTCATAGACCGAGCGCCGCACCAGGTTGAAAGCGCCCACACCCATGTGGTCGCGCGCCTTGGGATCGGCGACTTTCCACGGACGGTGGGCAAAAACAAAAAGCGCCTGGAAGAAGGCGATCATCATTTTCTCGCTCGCCCGCTTCATAATCATGTGCGGGAAAACGACCAAGTGGCCGGCGCGCTCGGCTTCGGCATAGGCGATGGCGCGCCGCAGAGTATCGGGCTTGAAGAGCACATCGGCATCGGTGAAGAGCAGCCAGTCCCCGCTCGCCTGCTGCGCGGCCGTCCACATGGCGTGGGTTTTGCCCAGCCATCCGGCGGGCAGGTCCGAAACATGGACCACTTTCAGCAGGGCGCGGGATTGCGAAGCGCGCGCTTGAGGACTCGCCGCAACTTCGTCCATGATCTGGCCGGTGCGGTCGGTCGAACGGTCGTTGACGGCGATGATTTCGTAGTTGGAATAATCGAGCGCCAGCAGCCGCACGAGCGTCTCGCGGATATTTTCTTCTTCGTTGCGCGCCGGAACAATGATGCTGATTCTGGGCCCGCCATTCGCGGTTGCAGGCCTGCGGTCCCATTCGGGCCGCGCGATATTGGCGACACGCGGCATGCCGATGGCCGCTTCCACGACGCGCGAAAGCCAGGCCAGCGCGAGCGTGCCGCCTGCAATCCAATTCACGATTTGCCAATGCATTGTGCTTAGCCTGTGGTGAAAGTGGAGTCTTTTTGCTTTAACTCTCAACCCACCAGATTTTGTCATCCCGAGCGAAGCGAGGGATCTGCAGTCCCCCCAAATGCAGATCCCTCGCTTCGCTCGGGATGACAATTCATAAAAAGTCTGGCTCGCGCACTACTCCCCGATTTTTACCACGGGCCGTTAGTGACGTTGCGGCGCCGCCGGTTCTTCGCCAACGTGCACTGCCGGCGCAAATCTCATGCCATAAAACAGTATGGCAGAAGAGAGCGCGATGGCGGCGACCGGCCCGAGAAAAGCAAGTTGCAGCGAATATTTGTCAGACATGTAGCCGATGAGAGCGGGGGAAGGCACATCGCCGAGCAGGTGGAAGATAAAAATGTTTACAGCCAGGGCGGCCGCGCGCACATGCGGCCCGACGGAATCGATCACGGCGGCGTTGAGCGGGCCGGTATTCAAGAGCAGCAAAAACTCGGCCACGAAAATGCCCACGACCATGGGCCTGCCGCTGGCAAACAAGGCGACGCACATGGCCGGGATGCCCAATCCCAGGCTGACTGCGGACACGAGATAGTGGGCAGATTTAGTTCGCCGCAGCAGGCGATCGGAGATCCAGCCGCCGGCCAGGGACGCAACCAGGCCGTTGACGATGGTGCTCACGCCAAAAATGATGTTCGCATCGAGCAGGCTGTAACCGCGAGCGCGGTGCAGAAACGTGGGCATCCAGACTTGCAGTCCTCCGAGCGCAAAGGTCATCGCCGCCATGCCCAGCGTTGCCGTGAGGAAGGCGGGATTGCGCGTCAGGCTCTTCAGCGTGTCGCGCTCTGGCGCCTTGCTCTCGGGCGCATCGAATTGGCCGAGCGGCGGCTCCGGCAGCAACAACAGCAGTAATGCCAGCAGCACTCCGGGCGCGGCTGCAATGTAAAACGGAGCGCGCCAACCGTGCGTTGGACCCAGGAAGCCTCCCAACAGATACCCCAGCGCGGTCCCCACCGGAATGGCGAGATAAAACACGCCCATCACGCGCCCTCGTTTTTCGACGGGAAACATGTCGGCGACAAAGGTCGGAGAAAGAATGACAAAACTGGCCTCGCCGATGCCCACCAGCGTATGGCGGATGAGCAGTTCATCGAAGTTCCTGGTGACGGCGGTGAGCAGCGTGGCCACGCTCCACACCAGGGCCCCGGCGACGATGACGCGCTTGCGCGAGAAACGCAGCGACAGCGGCCCCATGAACGGCGCCGCGCACATGTAAAAAATAAAAAATACGCTGGTGAGCAGGCCGAACGCCGCGTCGCTGCGATGGAACTCCGCTTTGACAAGGTCCTGCACCGCGAACAGCACGGAGCGGTCGATGTAATTGAGCAGGTTCAGCGCCGTCAGCAGCGCCAGCGCCGTTCGCGGATAGAGTTTGGTCGGGGCCACGGCCGGGCGAATATAGAACGAGCGAATATAGCACGGCGGACGAGAGCCATGCGGAATCTACCGGATTTCAGAACGTCCCGTCTTGGGCTTGCAAAACGGAGATATGTTTCACGTGAAACACTTTGTACTGGTGATTATGTACGTATCATAGTATACATATAATAGCCTTACATGAAACAAACTAAAGGGGTTACGCCGCGCTGCCCGCCCACTCAAGCCAAAAACCGGCTTGAGTTGATTGGATAAGAGGGAAGGCTCGATAGAATCCCGGTAACCTTGAAACTTTGAAACTTGTCTTCTATGCCTTGGCCTTCTTCACTTCCTCGATCAGCGGCGGCACGATGTCTAACAGGTTTCCGACCACGGCATAATCCGCAATCTCAAAAATCGGAGCTTCGGAATCTTTGTTGATGGCCACGATGCTGCGCGCGCCCTTCATGCCGACAATGTGCTGAATCGCACCCGAGATTCCCAGCGCCAGATAGAGCTTCGGAGCAACCGTCTGGCCCGACGATCCGATCTGGCGATCCATGGGCAACCATCCGTTGTCGCAGACCGGACGCGACGCCGCAAGCTCGCCGCCGAGCGTATCCGCCAACTGCTTGGCCATTTCGATATTTTTCTGTTCCTTGATGCCGCGCCCCACGGCGACAATAATTTCGGCCTGCGTCAGATCGACGGCTTGCTTCGCTTCCTGAAAAACTTGCTGCGGATGATTGCGCACGACGCCATCGGGAATCTCGACATTCACGGCCTCAACCGGCGCTGAAGTTGTCCCTGCACCCGCTTCGACTTTATCCGCGCGGAACGAGCCGTTTTGAAATGTGACGAAGCAAGGCCCTGTACCCGCGAAGCTCACGTCGGCCACGAATTTTCCCTGAAACATTTGCCGCATGAACAGCAGCTTCCCATTTTCAACCCTGCACCCGATGGCATCGCTGATGGCCGTGGTTTGCAAGGCCGTGGCCAGCTTGGGCACAAAATCCCGCACCTGATAAGTGTGCGGCATCAAGACCAGCTTCGCCGGATGCTTCTCCAGGAACTCTTTCAACGCATAAGCAAACGCGTCGGGAGTGTAGGGATCGAGCCTGGGCGACTCAATGTCATACACTTTGCCGACCTTCTTCCGCGCCACTTCGCCCGCAATCGCCGCCACACCCGAGCCCATGACTGCGGCTTCCAGCGTCCATCCCGTTTGCGCGGCAATCGCCTGCCCCGCGGCAATCGTTTCCCAGGAGACGCGGTTCAGTTTCCGCTCGCGTTGCTCGACGACGACGAGAATGGTGTCAAGCATAGATTCCTCGTAGAGACGCGGCTTGCCGCGTCTCAGGCTGCGAAAAAAATTCGGATGTTATGACCCTGCCCCTAAAGGGGCGTTTGTTTTCGATCAACTTATGGCATCGCTAAAGCGATGCCCTGATACGAGGCCGGAGTCCTTCAGCAACCTGAGACGCAGCAAGCTGCGTCTCTACCGGGGCGGGACCTCAAATTACCCGCGCTTCGTTCTTCAGTTTATCCACCAGCCGCTTGGCGATTTCCGCTGGAGGGCCTTCGAGGAACTCCGTGTTCTTCGACTTCCGCGGCACGTACAGCTTCTCGATCTTCTGCAAATTGCCGCCCAGCACCGGTTGCACCTCAGCCAGCGTTACCTTGCGCATCGGCTTGGTCCTGGCTTGCTTGATGCCGATCAGCGTGGCATAGCGCAGCTTGTTGATGCCCGATTGGATGGTCAGCACCGCCGGCAAAGGCATATCGACGAACTGGAAGAACCCGGCTTCCAGCTCGCGTTTCACGCGGATGCCGCCGCCGGTCCTTTCGATCTGCATGATGATGGTGGCGTGGGGCAAGCCGAGAATTTCGGCCAGAATCACGCCGGTCTGGGCATAGCCGTAATCGTCCGATTGCAGGCCGGTGAAAATCAGGTCGAAGTTCTCATCCTTGTTCTGCTCAACAACGATGGCGGCGGCAATGGCACGCGCCGTGTTGAAAGCGTCGAGGCCGGCGAAGGCATCGTCTTCGAGATGGATGGCGCGGTCCGCACCTTTCGCCAACGCCTCGCGCAGCACCTGCGACGCCCGCGCCGGGCCCGCCGTGACGACCACCACCTCGCCGGTGTGCTTTTCCTTTTGCCGCAACGCCTCTTCGAGCGCGAAGGCGTCGGGCTCGTTCACTTCGCAGGAAACATCTTCGCGAATCCACGTCCCCGCTTCATTCAGCTTGAGCGGAGCGTCTTTCTGCGGCACCTGCTTCATGCAAACCAGGATCTTCACGAATCGGCTCCCGAATTCGTCGTTGGTCGTTAGTCGTTAGTCGTTGGCAATCCATCTAAATTTGTCATCCCGAGCGGAGCGAGGGATCTGCATTTTGCGAAGGACGCATAGCGAACAGCGAACGACGTTACTCCAGAAACGCCACGCTCTGCACGCCGGTAATCTCAAAACGCTTGCGGCAGCGCATGTTTTTGCACACCATCATGTCGTCGCGCCGCAGCATGTAGGACTGCGCCTTGGCGAACTTGGCGCGGTCGCGATCGTCGGCCCGCGGCGGCAGACTTTTCTTCTTGGTGCGCACCAGCCACTGGATTTCATACTCCGCCGGCTGATGGCAATGCGGACAGCTCAAATTTGCCAGCTTTTTGTCGGACCGCTCGTCAAAAAATTCGCGCTCGTCCATAAAGTATTAGGCCCCCGGATTCGGGAGCTTGATGAAAAACTGCAGATCCCTCGCGTTGCTCGGGATGACAATCCCTGAAGGTTTTCAACAAGCTCTCAGGCTAACGCGGCGCTTTGCCTTCGCCCGTCGCGACACTTCTTCTTTGCGAAAGGCGGGAACTCCACGCCGAACTCAGATTATTGCACTTTTGCGCGCTGGATGTGCGAAGATGCGGATGCCGATATATAGAAGCGAAACAGGAAGGCGATGTAGAGGCGCGGTTCACCGCGTCTCAGGCGACGGGTTAGAGCGAGAACTGGACACGCGAGCGTTATGCCGAAAAAGCGTAAGAAGAAAGTCTTCTCCGCCGCGAAAGTCGTCCGCGAAATGGCCCGCGAACGCCTCGGCAGTCCCAAACCCTCCCGCCTCGTCCCGGCCAAGAAGACGAAGCCGGAGCGGCACAAGGCAACGCTGGGCGAGTTGCTGACGGAGGAATGACCACTCGGATATTAGGCCCTCAGTGGAACGTAGCGGTGACACCGGCGCCACCCACCGGGATCGTGACCGTGCAGGTATTGCCCGAAGAAGACGTACAACCGGTCCAGACTGAAAAAACTGTGCCCTGATGCGGGTGTGGCCGTAAGCCCCACCGACGCCCCTACGGCGAATTCTGAAATACACTGTGTCGGGCAACTAATGCCGCCCGTCAAACTTGTCACGGTGCCGGGGCCGACTACCTGCACGCCTAACGTGGCCTCCGTACCGCCTCCGGGGCAGACCGGGTCGGCCGGATCATTCACGGTCACGGTCGCATAACCAATCACGATGTTCGAAGCACCACCCGTGCCTTCCGGTACAGTTGCCGAGACATTCGCGCCACCGCAACCTGCTCCTGTGGTAGTCACCAGACCGGCGTTTATCGTAATCAAATTATCGTCAACTGCCCAAGTCGCTTGACTGGTCACATCCTTCGTCGCCGGAGGATGGATATAGGTGCCGATCGCGGTGAACTGTCCTGTAGCTCCCGCATTTGGCTTCAGAAAAGTAAAGCCAGACGGATTAACCTGGAGGCTCACCAGCTTTTGGTCGTGGCCGCAACTCGGCAGGCTCAACGCGGCTCCCACCGCCAGCAGCGCGCCCAAGGCGATCCCAATGCAGCTCGGTTTCATATCCACCACTCCTCAAGGCAAGTTTCATCCTGCCCGCTCGTCAAATCAAGGAAAGATGAAATCTAGCGGAAGAGGCCTCAAAAAGCAAGAAAGGGGAAGCAGGGGTAGTGGCTGAATTTGAACTTTAGAAGTTTTCCACAGAAGTAAATCCCAAAACACTGGAAGGAGAAAAAATGCAGACCGCACTCGAAAAACACTTGACATGTACGACTAATGCTCGTACATTGTCATTAGTAAATAGGACTATACGACAAATGGATGCTACCGCCAAAAAACTAGTCGAGAAGATGAGAGAGATTCAGCGGCAGATTGGTTCTCTGCAACGACAGTCCTACGCACTCGAATCCACGCTCGACGCGATTGGAATGCGAATCGAAGATGATGTCCCTTGGGAAGATTCATGGGATATTAAATACGCCAAGAACTCTCCCTTCGCTAGCACTACCCTTGTAGCAACCTGCAAGAACATTCTCGTTGACCACGCGGGCAAGGAATTGACTAAGAGCCAAGTTGAATATCTGGCCGCGATTGGCGGATATAAATTTGACGCCGAGGACTCAAAGAATTCCGTCGATGTCACGTTGCGCCGATTGGCCGAAGGCGGATTCTGTGACGTTGGCAGACAGCGCGGCCCGGAAGGAAACAAATATTCATACCGGGCAGGGGAAGCTCCGAAGGATAGCGTAGCGGAGTGACCCGGAAAGGAGTCTATGCAACCGCCATGATGAACAGCCGCAAATAACAAGAGCCTCTAGAGACGCGAATCTCTAAAGGCCCTTAAACCGACAATCCGGCAAGCCAGAATGCCAGTCCTCGACTCTCATTTTGGCTTGCCTTCACCCGAAAGGCAAGGACAAAATGAACACTCTCTCTACTGAAAAGAAAATCGCTGTAATCTCCGCTCTCGTTGAAGGCAATTCCATCCGCTCTATCAGCCGCATGACCGATGTTGACCGGAACACAATCGCATCGCTTTTGCTCCGCACTGGTGACCGCTGCGCTGAGATCATGGACAGCACAATGCGGAACCTCCGCTGCCAGTTCGTGCAGGCCGACGAAATCTGGTGCTACGTGGGCAAGAAAGACAAGCGCATCCGCAAGGACGATGCGCCTGAGATGGGGAGCCAATGGGTTTTTGTGGCAATGGACGCCGAAACTAAACTGGTGCCGGTGTACACGGTCGGCAAGCGCAACGAAGAAACGACCTGGTACTTCGTCAATGAACTGGCCGAGCGCGTCTCTACACGGATTCAGTTAACGACGGATGGCTATGTGTTCTATCACCGTCACGTCGAGGAAGCGTTTGGCTCTGAGGTTGACTTCGCGCAACTGATAAAGCTCTACGGGCAGTATGGACAGCATGACACGGATGCAAAATACTCCCCAAGCCCAATCGTCGAGGTCATATCCAAGGTGCGAAACGGCGATCCCGATCCGGCCCGCATCTGCACGTCGCACATCGAACGGCAGAACTTGACCATGAGAATGCAAATGCGCCGATTCACGCGGCTTACGAACGCTTTCTCGAAGCGACTCCGGCACCTGAAAGCGGCTTGCGCTTTGCATTTCGCGCACTATAATTTTTGCCGCGTGCATTCGTCCTTGCGCGTGACCCCAGCGATGGCAGCAGGCATATCTGACCAAATTTGGCCCGTGACAAATCTACTGTCCTAGGAGGACACATGAAAGCAGTACGCAAGTCGATTGTTCCCGTATGCCCATTTTGCAAGTCCACAGTAAAGACCCTAAATGTAGCCTCTCGTGATGGCGTTTTGGTTTTCTTTTGCGCGGAATGTAATTGCGTGCTCGGAATGGCGCTCGAAAAGGGCGGTGAAGATAAATTGTTTGCCAAGTGACGCACTCCATGCGATGATTCGCTTTGAGTGCATCGAACCGAAGGCCCGGACCGTGAATCCGGGCTTTTCTATTTTCGTTGTATCATGCCTGTCAACAGAGGGACTCCCGCTATGGATAAAGCGACACTCGCCATCGTCACGATTATGTTGTTGGTCATCATGGCTGAGATTTATTATCTTAAACAGAAAGTGGAAGCCATCGACCGCAAGCTGGACAAGGTTCTCCCTTCAAAGTAGGGCAATCCGCTTGCCACTCTTACCCAGAGCTTACGCCAAATTCAGCCACTACCGAAGCAGGCCACGCTCGACAGCGAAGGGGTAACCTGACGATCGATCATCTATGGAACACTCACCAAGGCCGTTCGAACCTGCAACTTTCGCAGGGCATGGGAATCCAATAAAGGGCGAGCGCTGCCAAGGTAGAGCATCTCCGCCGGATATTTCCAGGCCTCTACAAGTGGTAGCGGGAAGTATGACTAAATGCGCAGGAAGGCCGGAGGCCGGAATTGACAAATACCATGCTGATCTACCTGGCAGCTTTTATTGGCGGCATGCTGACGATTATGAGTCCGTGCATTCTGCCGGTACTTCCGTTTGTTTTCGCTCGCGCCGGCCAACCCTTTCGACGCTCCGGGTTGCCGCTCCTGACGGGCATGGCGCTGACATTTTCGGTTGTCGCCGCGGCCGCCGCATTCGGCGGTCATTGGGTAGTGCGCCTGAACCAGGGCGGACGCTATGTGGCGATGATCGTATTCCTGGTGCTGGGAGTTAGCCTGCTGTTTCCATCGCTTGCCGAAGCATTGGCTCGACCGCTGGTACGCGCGGGCGGCCGGCTTCAGGGCAGTCCTTCGGCGGAGCACGGCATCGGCAAATCGTTTGTCATGGGAATTTCCACCGGCTTGCTTTGGGCCCCCTGCGCGGGCCCTATCCTGGGTTTGATCCTGACCGGCGCGGCGATTCAGGGCCCCAGCGCTCGATCGTCTTTCCTGTTGCTGTCTTTTGCATCGGGCGCCGCGGCTTCTCTCGCAATTGCGCTATTGGCGGGAAACAAAGCGTTTGCCGCTTTGAAACGCTCGCTTTCTTTTGAGGTCTGGATACGCCGCGCGCTGGGTGTTGCAGTAATCATGGGAGTGGCAGCCATTGCACTGGGGTGGGACGCGGACCTGCTTACGAAGCTCTCTTTCGTTAACACCTCCAAGGCTGAAGCTCATCTGATCGACGCACTTGGCCTGGAGAACTCAGCAGTTCTTACGGTGAGCGCGGCCGAATCTCAGTCCGCTCTCGCCCCAACTCTTGGCGACGAAGGGCCTATGCCGGACCTGAGCGGTGCGGTGGCATGGCTCAATTCCGCTCCGTTAAGCCGCAACAGCTTGCGCGGCAAAGTTGTACTCGTCGATTTCTGGACTTATTCCTGCATCAATTGCCTGCGCGCGTTGCCCTACGTTGAAGGCTGGGCGGAAAAGTATAAGGACTCCGGTCTGGTCGTCATCGGCGTGCATACGCCAGAGTTCGCCTTCGAGAAAGAGCGCGCCAACGTAGAAAAGGCCGTTCGCGATCTAAAGATTGGTTATCCCGTCGCCATCGACAGCGACTACAAAATCTGGCAAGCCTTCAATAATGAATACTGGCCCGCACACTACTTCATCGACGGCAAGGGGCGCATTCGCTATCACCACTTCGGCGAAGGCGAATACGACGTGTCCGAGCGGGTCATTCGGCAACTGCTCAAGGAGAACGGCGCACCATCGCTTGCGCAGGGCGCGATCGACGTTTCCGCAAATGGCGTGGAAGCGGCTCCAGATAGCGGGAATGTTCGTTCACCCGAAACCTATGTTGGATACCGCCGCGCCGAGCGCTTTGCCTCCGCCGAGCCGATAGCCCAGAACTCAGGCAAATCCTACACCCCGCTCCCAAGACTCTCTCTAAATCAGTGGGGCTTGGCTGGAAGCTGGAAGGTAGGCGCGGAAAGCGCTGTGTTGCAGACGGCACCCGGAAAGATCGTGTTTCGATTTCATGCCCGCGACCTCCACTTGGTGCTGGGACCGGCGCGGGACGGCAAGCCCGTTCGTTTCACAGTCAAGCTTGACGGCACGCCACCCGGCGAGGACCACGGCAGCGACGCCGGCGCGAACGGCGCCGGCACGGTTCAAGAGCACCGCCTGTATCAGCTCATCCGGCAAAAGGGAACGGTGGAAGACAGAACGTTCGAAATCGAGTTTCTCGATCCAGGCGTGCAGGCGTTTGCCTTTACGTTTGGTTGATTTTGCTCTGGGTAGGGCGTAAAAACTGCAATATGTCCTGTCGTGGGTCGCACGCTCCGTTCCGCCGCTTACTCGTGGGTTCGGTCGTCTGCTGGATCGTCTGCCTGATGAGCGCACTCGCTCTGGCGCAGGCTTCCGCTTCCTCCAAGCAGAAAACGGACAACGCCGAAGAGGCTGCGGTCTTTGAGCGGATATTGAATCGTGTCCGCTTTGAAAACGACGGCACCGAAGTGAGCGAGACCGAGGCTGTGGTGCGGATTCAGAGCCAGGCGGGCGTGGAAGAATTCGGCCAACTGGTTTTCGGATACTCGTCGGCCACCGAGAAACTGGAAGTCGAATATGTGCGGGTGCGCAAGCCGGACGGACAGGTGGTGGCGACGCCGGAGGCGACGGCGCAGGATTTCGCCCCCGATGTGCTGAAAGAAGCTCCGATGTACAGCGACTACCGGCAGCGGCATATTTCCGTGGCGGCGCTGCAACCCGGCGACACGCTGGAATACCGCACGGTGACGCGGGTGCTCACGCCGCTGGCCGCGGGAAACTTCTGGTACGAATACACATTTCCGAAAGGTATCGCGGTCAACGAAGACCGGCTGGAGATAGACATCCCGAAATCGCGCGAGGTGAAGCTCAAAACTCCGGCGCGGCAGCCGGAGATCCAGGAGACTGAAGACCGCCGCGTTTACACCTGGTTGGTGAAAAACATCCAGCCGGAACGCGACAAAGATAAAGACAAAGAAAAAGAGGAGGCGGAGGAAGAAAAAGTTCCGGATGTGCAGCTAACGACTTTCACCGGCTGGAAGCAAGTCGCCGAATGGTACGCCAGGCTCCAGGGCGAGCGCATGACGGTGGATGACAGCGTGCGAAAAAAAGCCGACGAGATCGCGAAGGGAGCGGAGACACCCACGGAGAAGGCGCGACGGCTCTACGATTTCGTGGCGCGGAATGTGCGTTACGTCAGCATCTCGCTGGGCATTGGGCGCTATCAGCCGCACTCGGCCTCGGACGTTCTGCAGAATGGCTACGGCGACTGCAAGGATAAGCACACGCTGTTTTCCGCGCTGCTGCGGGCGGAGGGAATTCAAAGCTATCCGGCGCTCATCAACAGCTCGCGCAAAATCGACGTTGACGTTCCCTCGCCCGCGCAATTCGATCATGTGATCACGGCGGCTCGACTGGGGACGGGAACGGGGTTGACGTGGCTCGACACGACTCCGGAAGTGACTCCTTTTGGGCTGATTCTGTACCAGTTGCGAAACAAGGAAGCGGTGCTGGCGTCGGAAGGCAGCGAGGGAGGATTGCAGCGGACGCCAGCGGATTCGCCCATCAAGACTTTTATGCATTTCACGCTCGACGGCAAGTTCAGCGAATTCGGCGCGCTCGATGCGACGATTGACGTCACCGCCCAGGGAGACCGCGATTGGCCGATGCGCGCGGGCTTTCGCCGATTTTCGCAGGCGCAGTGGAAGGATTTTGTGAAAGTCCTCTCCGCCAGTTGGGGACTGCCGGGTGACGTCGATGACGTTCAGCTCGATCCCATCGAGGATACGAGCAAGCCTTTTCATCTTAAGTATCGCCTGCGCCAGGACGAGTTTTTCAGGGTGCCATCGGCGAGCGTGAATTTTCGTCCCATCCCGCCGCTGGGGCTGCCTGCGATTCGAGCGTCGGAAAAGAGCACGGAGCCGCTGGACATAGGCCCCGCGGGTGAAATGGACTACCGGGTCCGCTTGCAATTTCCCTCCAATTACACGTTGCACACGCCGACGCCGGTGAAAATGTCGCGCGATTATGGCGACTATTCATCGACGTACTCCGAGAACAAGGGCGTTCTGGAAGGCGAGCGCCAACTTGTGGTGAAGGTGAACGAGCTGGCGGCGGCGCGGCGCGCGGACTACGAATCGTTTCGCAGCGCGACCCAAAGCGATCAGGACCAGCTCTTGTCGTGCACGATCATTACGCCGTCGGGACAAGGGACGCAAACGGCGGCTTCGAAGATGGAAGGAACTCCCGAGGAACTGCACAAAGCGGGAGTGAAAGCCCTGCAGAGCAAGGATTATCGCACGGCAATCGATCTGCTGAAGCGCGCGGTGGAGGCGGATGCGGGCATAAAAGACGGCTGGTATGACTTGGGACTGGCGTACGCCGGAGCCAACAATCATGCGGAGGCAATCGCCGCGTTCCGCAAGCAGATCGAACTCGATCCCAGCCACAAGCACGCGAATGGCGACCTGGCGATGGAGTTGCAGCAGACGGGAAAGAACGACGAGGCAATCGCCGCTTATCGCAAGCAGTTGGAGACGACTCCGTACGACAAAACGACGTTGAAGAATCTCGGCGTATTGCTGGCGCAGTTGGGACGCGATGCCGACGCGCGCACCGAGCTGGAAGCGGCCGCCGCGATTCCTCCGGACGATCCGGAAACGAAGATGGCACTGGCGCAGGTGTACGGGCGATTGGGAGAGAAGTCGCAAGCGCAAGAGTTGCTGAGGGGGCTGACGGGCAGCGCGGGCGCGGATTCTGGCCAGGATATTTATGCGGCGGCGTTGAAGGACGACATAGATCCGGCGCAAACCGAAAGCGACGCGCAGCAGGTCCTCTACGACATTGGAGATCAGTTCGACTCGGGCGAGATGGACCGACTGGGGCCGTCGGCGTTTTCGTCGATGCGGCTGGTGGCACTGGCATGGGCGCGGATGGGCTGGGCGAAATTTAAGCGCGGCGAAAATCTGGCGGCGATGCAGTTTCTAACCTCGGCGTGGCTTTTGAGCGAATCGGGGACGGTCGCCAACCGTCTGGGGCAGGCGCTCGAAAAGCAAGGGCAGCCGGAGAAGGCGCGTCACATGTTTGCGCTGGCCGTGGCGGCGGGTGGAAGCAATAATGAGGTTCAGGATTCCCGTGCGCGCCTGACGAAACTGGCGGGCGATATTGCAGCGGCGGAGAAAGACCTCGCGCAGGCTCCAGCGGAGTTGGTTCAGGCGCGCACGGTAAGTGTCAAGCTCGATCCAATCCCGAGTAAGCCAGCTTCGGCGCGCTTCAACCTCGTGTTCGACAGCTCGCCGCGTCCGGAGCGCGCCGAGTTTCTCGACGGTGACGAAAGTCTGCGCGCGGCGGGCGAGCAATTGCGGCAAAAAGATTTCCCAGTGAGATTTCCAGATGTGTCGTCGGTGAAGATCGTTCGCCGGGGGCTGTTGAGTTGCGGCGCTTCGGGATGCAGCATCGAACTGCTGCCCATCGAGAAGGAAACTTCTTCGACGACTGCGCCGGCTGGCTCGAAGAAGTGAGTGCAAATCCGTGGGTCCTTCGTAGAGATGCGGCTTGCCGCGTCTCTACGGTGATCTATTCATTTCGGGTCGAGTTCGCAAGTCACAAAGCCGTGTGCGCCGTCCCCTCGACGCAGCCGCATAAACTCCGATAATCTATTAGTTCTCTTTAGTTCTCTGAGGGAGGTTCTGCCCATGCGGGAGGCCGTTGAACGACTGTGGCCGGAGATTCAATGGATCGCCGATGCCAAGCTGCGCGAGCAGGTGAAGGAAACGTGGATCAAGGCGCTGGAGCGCAGCGCGCTGAAGCCGGAAGACCTGAACCAGATTCCTTTTACACTGCTGGTCCCGAATTGTCCGATTACTTTTATGGAGCACAAACGCTGCGTGGTGCACATTGCGCGCGACAGCGCGAAAGCGATGACTGGCTTCATGGGCCGGGCGTTGCCAATTGACGCGGACGTGGTGATTGCCGGCGCGATCCTGGCGGACGTTGGCAAGTTGCTGGAGTATGAGATCGGCCCGGACGGGAAGAGCCGGCAAAGCGAGCGCGGAGAAGCGTTGCGGCATCCGTTCACCGGAGTCGCGCTGGCGATGGAGTGCGGCGTGCCGGACGCGGTGTGCCACATCATAGCCGCGCACGCCGCCGAAGGCGATCTGGTAAAGCGCACGACCGAAGCGTTCATTGTGCATCACGCCGATTTCATGGCGTTTTTGCCATTCAAGAATCCGAAGAACGTCAAGGTGAAGTGATTTTGTGGCAGTCATCTATCTACAGCCTTGTCATCCCGAGCGAAGCGAGGGATCTGCATTGTACCCTGTGAACTGCAGATCCCTCGCTTCGCTCGGGATGACAATCGGAACTTTTTTATCTAAATCCGCATGAATTGATTTAAGGAGAAACCAGTGGCAGCGAAAGAAATGACCCCAACCAAAGAAACCATCACCGCGACCATGTCCCGCTGGGCGGCGGGGCTCGAATACAAACAGCTTTCCGAAGACGCGGTGTATCAGGCCAAGCGCTTTCTGCTCGATTCCGTGGGCTGCGCGCTGGGCGGATACCGGCAGCATGACGTGATCGATCGCGCTCGGAGTGCTGCAAGAAATTGCCGGGCGCGGACCGGCGACCGTGATCGGCACCGGCGTAAAGATGGATGCAGTTTCGGCGTCGCTGGCGAATGCGCTGATGATCCGCTGCATGGATTACAACGACATTTATTGGAAGCAGGACCCGTCGCATCCTTCCGATATTTTTCCGGCCGCGATGGCGTGTTGCGAGCGCGCCAAGAGCGATGGCAAGGAATTGATCGTCGGATTTGTTCTGGGCCACGAGTTCGAAATGCGCTTGTGCGAGGCGGCGTTTCCAGGCATCCGCGAGCGCGGCTGGCATCATGCGACGCTGACGGCGTTTGTTTCGCCCATCGTGGCGGGACGCGCACTGCGCCTGAGTTGGGAGCAGATTCAACATGCGATTGGGATTTCGGCTTCGCGGCATTGCACCATGGGCGCGGTGACTGCGGGAAAGCTCACGATGATGAAGAACACCGTCGATCCGCTGGCCACGCAGAGCGGCGTTCTGGCTGCGCTGCTGGCTGAGCGTGGCTACAGCGGCCCCGAGCACGTCATTGACGGCAAGGAAGGATTGGTGCATTGCTACGGTCCGGAGTGGAAACAGAACGTCCTGACGGACGGACTGGGCGAATCGTTCCGCATCACACAGTGCGGCATGAAATTTTTCCCGACCGAGGCGCTGACGCACGCTCCAATTTCGGCGGTGCTTGACCTGGTCAAGAGCAACGACCTGCATCCGGAGCAAGTGGAGAAGATTCAGATCCGGTCGCTGGCGCGCGCGGCCGACATTCTTTCCGATCCGAGCAAGTACGATCCGCATACCAAGGAAACGGCGGACCATTCGCTGCCCTACGTGATTGCCGCAGCGCTGGTGGACCGGCAAGTAACGCCGGCGCAATTCGCGATGAAGAAGATCATGGACCCAACGATTCGCGCGCAGCTCAAGAAAGTTGAAGTCATCGCGGACCCAGAGATCGAGAAAGTTTTCCCGGCGTTGCAGCGTGTGATCGTGAACATCACGACCACCGACGGGCGGAACTTTTCGGAGCAGCTCGACTATCCCAAGGGCGATCCGCGAAATCCGTTGAGCGATGCGGAGATCGAAGAGAAATTCCGCGCGCTGGCCGACGGCGTGCTTTCGGCGAAGGCGCAGGACAAGCTGATTGACGCGATTTGGAATCTGGAAAAGTGCGCGTCGGTTTCTAAGCTGATGGCGCTGATGAAGGCGGATGTAAAGAAGAAGTCGCACGCGAAGGCCGCGAAGCCGAAGGCTAAAGCCGTCAAGAAGGCCGGAAAGAAGCGCCGTTAAAACGTGCGCGGGAGAAATTCATGGCGGACCTGAAACAAACAATTGCATCGGACCTGACGGCGCGTTACGCCAAATTGGCGGGCGTGGTCCACGAGCTGGCGGCGCCGTTGAGCGACCAGCAGTTTTGGGCCAAGCCTTTCGCCTTCGGGAACAGCTTTGGCCATCTGCTGCTGCACCTGACGGGTAACTTGAATTACTACATCGGGGCACAGATTGCGGCGACGGGCTATGTGCGCGATCGTCCGCTGGAATTTATCGACGCGGCGCGGCCATCCAAGTCGGAAGTGTTGCAGAAATTCGATAAGGCGATTGAAATGGTGGTCGGCACGATCAAGAGCCAGTCGGCGGACGACTGGTCGAAAGAATATACGGCTATGGGAGCGGATGCCCGTGACAGATTCGGCATGGTCCTGTCGTGCGCGACGCACCTGCATCATCATGTTGGACAGATGATGTATTTGGCATTTGAGTTGAAGCGGAAAGGCTGAGTTACAGGGAGTTCATCATGGGCCAAACTATTGTTAGTCAGACCGTCGTTGAAAAAATTGCGCAAAAACACATGACCGAAGGGCCGGCGCGGCCGCTGCGGGCCGGGGATTTCCTGACGATCCGTCCGCACCGCTGCATGACGCACGACAACACGTCGGCGGTGATGAGCAAGTTCAAGGGCATTGGCGCGAAAAAGGTAAAAGATCCGCAGCAGCTTACGTTCGCGCTCGATCACGACATTCAGAACCGTGACGAAGCGAACCTGAAAAAATATCGCGCCATTGAAGCGTTTGCCAAAGAGCAGGGCGTGGACTTCTATCCTGCCGGGTCGGGCATCGGGCACCAGATCATGGTGGAGCGCGGTTATGTGGTCCCCGGCTCGTTCGTGGTGGCGTCGGATTCGCATTCCAACATGTACGGCGCGCTGGGCGCGATTGGAACGCCCATTGTGCGCACGGACGCAGCCGCGGTGTGGGCCACGGGCGAATTCTGGTGGCAGATTCCGCGGTCGATTCAGGTCGTGCTCGAAGGCAAGTTGCCGGAGGGCGTCACGGGCAAGGACGTCATCATCACGCTATGCGGGCTGTATAACCACGACGAATGCCTGAATGCGGCGCTCGAGTTCGCCGGGCCGGGAGTCGCGTCGCTCTCGATGGACGCGCGGCTTTCGATTTCGAATATGACGACGGAGTGGGGCCCGCTGGTCGGCTGGTTCCCGGTGGACGCGGTCACGATCCAGTATTTGCGCGGCGTCCAACAGCGGTTGAAAACGATTGGTGCGGAGCGGTTTTCGGAAAAAGACCTCGCGAACTGGGAGAAAAATCCTTTGGCGCCGGATGCGGATGCCGCCTATGCGGCGCGGATTACGCTCGATCTGGCGCAAGTGACGCCGCACGTTTCTGGGCCAGACACGGTGCAGGCGATGCAATCGCTGGCTGAAATTGAGCGGAAGAAAGTCGCCATCCAGAAGGCGTATCTGGTTTCGTGCGTAAACTCGCGGCTGGAAGATTTGGCCGCGGCAGCGAAGGTGCTCAAAGGCCAAAAAGTCGCTTCGGGCGTCAAGTTCTATTTGGGCGCGGCCAGTAGGTGGGTGCAGGAAGAAGCGGAGAAGCGCGGCACCTGGCAAACGCTGTTGGCTGCGGGCGCGCAGCCGCTGCCTCCGGGTTGCGGGCCGTGCATTGGGCTGGGCGTGGGATTGCTTGAGGCGGGCGAGGTCGGAATTTCGGCGACCAATCGAAACTTCAAGGGCCGCATGGGATCGCGCGATGCGAAGTGCTACCTGGCGAGTCCGGAGGTAGTGGCGGCGTCGGCCGTTGCTGGTTATATTCGCGGGCCGCGCGAGTTCGCGGATCGCGCGCCGCAGCGCGTCTACACCGAATTGGCATCGGCATCGGGCGCCGCGGAGAAAGTTGAAATCCTGCCGGGCTTCCCGCAGCGCGTGAAGGGGCGGCTGGTGTTCATGCCGCAAGACAACGTCAATACCGATGCGATCTATGGCAAGGACTACACCTATCGCGACGACATGACTCCGGAAATGATGGCGAAGGTGGTGATGGAGAATTACGATCCACAATTCGCCGCGCGCACCACCGCGGGCGACGTTATCGTCGGCCAGTTCAACTTCGGCACCGGGTCGAGCCGCGAACAGGCGGTCACATGTCTGAAAGCGAAAGGCATTCCGCTGGTAATCGCGGCCAGTTTTTCGCAGACTTATCTGCGTAACGCGTTCAACAATGGATTTTTGTGCATCGAGGTGCCGGAATTTGTAGCGCGCGTGCGCGAGCAGTTTGCCAAGGAGATTTCGGCAAAGCAGAAGACGATCATTCCCGGAGATGAGATCGATATTGATTTCACTTCGAGCACGATCAGTTGGCGCGGAGAGAAGTTTACTTTCCCGGCCCTGGGCAGCGTTCCGCAGTCGCTGGTGATAGCCGGCGGCGTGGAGAATTTGGTGGCGAAGCGGCTGGGTTTGGCGTAGGTTTTTCACCGCCGAGACGCGGAGAACGCCGGGAAATACGGAGATCCTTCCCCTTCGGCTGCGCTCAGGGTCAGGATGACAATTAGTTAGTTTGGTTTTCTCAGCGTCTCGGCGGTAAATTTCGATTCTTAAAGGAGCAACTATGGCGAAATACACAGTGATTACCATGCCGGGAGACGGCATTGGAAACCAGGTACTGCCCGAGTCGTTGCGGGTTTTGCAGGCGGTCGGCTTTGACGCCGAGTACATTCACGCCGATATCGGATGGGACTGCTGGCGCGCGCAGGGCA
The DNA here is from genome assembly GCA_963772155.1 of uncultured Acidobacteriaceae bacterium. GTDB lineage: Bacteria > Acidobacteriota > Terriglobia > Terriglobales > Acidobacteriaceae > Acidiflorens. The sequence continues at coordinate 390,518 of CAVYVX010000005.1, forward strand.
ATGCGTTGCCCGACCGGACCGTCGAGTTACTAGCCAAGCATAAGTTAGGCTTGTTCGGCGCCATTACCTCGAAGCCTAACAAAGCGGCGCAAGCGGAACTTAAGCCCGAACTGCAGGGGAAAGGTTACGTTTATTACTCGCCGATCGTGACCATGCGGCAGAAATTCAATCTCGATATCTGCGTGAGACCGTGTGTCGGGTTCACCGGCAATCCCCTGAATTACATTCGGAAGAAAATGGACGGCGGTTTCGAGGAACCGCGTATCGACACCACCGTATTCCGGCAAAACACGGAGGGCATGTACGCCGGCGTGGAGTGGACGAACCCTCCCGAAAACGTGCGCGCCGCTTTGAACAGCCACACGCGGTTCAAGGCTTTTACCAACGTGCCCGGACCGGAGCTGGCGGTGAGTTGCCGCATCATTACCCGCAAGGCGGCCCAGCGCATTGCCACCGCGGCTTTCGAATATGCGAAGAAGCGCGGGTTCAAGGGCGTGACCATTTGCGAGAAGCCGAATGTGGTGCGCGAGACTTCGGGCATGATGGAAGAAGTGGCCAAAGAGGTTGCGAAGAATTATCCGGGAATTGCGCTTTGGTCGACCAACATCGACGCGCAATTAATGTGGCTGAACAAAAATCCGGAGGAGTACAACGTCATATTGGCCTCGAATCTGTTCGGCGACATTCTTTCCGATGCGTTTGCGGGGCTGGTGGGCGGGCTGGGATTTGCGGCGTCCGGCAATATTGGGGATGACGTGGCCGTGTTCGAGCCGACGCACGGGTCCGCGCCGAAGTATGCCGAATTGAATCCGCCCATCGTGAATCCGATTGCGATGATTCTTTCGGCGGCGATGATGCTCGATCGTGTTGGCGAAGACGCGAAGGCGAATCGCATTCGCAAGGCAATTGCGGATGTGGTGCGTGAAGGAAAGGTCCGGACCTACGATATGATGCGTCTTGCGGGCGGCCCGAAAGCGATCGGTCAAGGCGCGGCTTCGACGCTGCAGATGACGGACGCGATTTTGGAGAAACTGGCGTAAACCACGGGGAGCACGGGTGACCACAGGGCCATGCGGCTCTTGAGTCGCCCGTGTCTCCAGTTGAGGATTTTATGAGCAGCACTGTCGAGACTACGCCCCCGCGTCCTGCCGAGGCAGGCCACTGGGGCAAGGAAGTTCGGACGGACGCGCACGTCGCCTTTGAGGCGCGCGACAGCGGCGGGGTCGAGATCTCGCTGGAGTCGCGGGTCGCGCCTTATTATGGCTTGGCGATCCTCGAACAGACGCGGGAAGTTCTGGCGGAACTCGGAGTGAAGCACGCGCGGGTTGCGGTCCACGATGAAGGCGCGCTGCCTTTTATCATCGCGGCCCGCATCGAGGCCGCGGTGCGGCGCGCGGGGACCGCGCTTGGCAAACGCTCGCTGCCAGAGCCGCATCCACTGCCGCCGCCGTCGCAAAAAGACCGGCTGCGCCGGTCGCGCCTGTATCTGCCGGGCTCGGAGCCGAAGTATTACATCAACGCGTCGTTGCACGCGCCCGATGCCGTAATTCTCGACTTGGAAGATTCGGTGCATCGCGGCGAGAAAGATGCCGCGCGCATACTGGTGCGAAACGCTTTGCGGGCGGTCGATTTCGGAGCGTGCGAGCGCATGGTGCGCATTAACCAGTTGCCGCTGGGGCTCGAAGATCTGGCGGAAGTGGTGGGCGAAAGTCCCGATCTGATTCTGATTCCGAAGGTCGAGGAGCCCGAGCAGGTGCGGGAAGTGGACCGCCTGATCGGCGAGATCAAGGCGCGGCACGAGATCATCCGGCCGATTTGGATCATGCCGATTCTGGAATCGGCGCTGGGGATCGAAAACGCATTTGCCGTCGCAACGGCGAGCGAAAACGTGGCGGCGCTGACGATTGGGCTTGAAGATTACACGGCTGACTTGGGCGTGGTGAAGACCGCGGAAGGGCGTGAGTCGCAATATGCGCGGTGGCGCGTGGTGAATGCGGCGCACGCGGCTGGCGTGCAGGCGATCGACTCTGTCTTCGGCGATGTCGGCGACATGGACGGTCTGCGGCGCTGGGGAGAAGCCTCGCGGGCCGCGGGTTTTGAAGGCATGGGATGCATTCATCCCGGACAGATCCGCGTGATCCACGAAGCGTTTCAACCAACCGCGGCCGAAATCGAGAAGGCGCGGAAAGTGGTTGCCGCTTTTGAGGAAGCGCAGAGCAAAGGGTTGGCCGTGGTGAGTCTGGGATCGAAGATGATCGATCCTCCGGTCGTACTGCGGGCGCTGAAACTGGTCGAGCGGGCGAAGGCAATGGGGGCGATTTCGTGAGCGATATTTTGAGCGAACACATGGAACTGGCGCATAACGCGGTCGGCCGCAGGGTGCCGGCGATGGTAAATGGCAAGCCGCAGATTCCGTTTCTGGGTGCGGGAAAATATCAGCCGCACGGGCGGAAGGCGGCGCCGATTATCTGCTCGAACAAAGATTATCCGGAGAATGGCGACAAGCGCGTGGCTAATCTGGAAACGGCGCTGCGGAAGTGCGGGCTGCGCGATGGCATGGTGATTTCGAACCATCATCATCTGCGCGACGGCGATAAAGTCGCGCTGATGGCGCTGGAGGCGGCGGCCAGGATTGGCGTCAAAGATCTGATGTGGTTCCCGAGCGCATCGTTCCCTTCGCAGAAGAGCGCGATTGAGCTGATGGAAAAAGGCGTGATCCATCACATCGAAGGCTCGATGAACGGGCCGTTGGGCGATTACTGCACGCAGGGAAAGATGCGCGGCATGGGCGTGCTGCGTTCGCATGGCGGGCGTTATCAGGCGATCCAGGATGGAGACGTTCATATTGACGTCGCGGTGATTGCGGCGCCGTCCGCCGATTTTTTCGGCAACGCCGATGGCTCGCATGGCAAGTCGGCCTGCGGGTCGCTCGGTTTTGCGCTGGCGGATTCGATCTACGCCGACCGCGTCATCGTGGTTACCGATAACCTCGTGCCCTTTCCGTGCGTGCCTTGGCAGATCCAGGGCAACAACGTGGACTTTGTGGTGGAAGTGGACTCGATTGGCGATCCGGCGAAGATCGTTTCCGGCACGACGCAGATTACGCGCTCGCCCGACCGGCTGCGGATTGCGGAATTGGTGGCGCAGTTTCTGCGGGCGGCGGGAATCATGAAGAACGGATTCTCGTTCCAGGCGGGAGCGGGCGGAATCGCGCTGGCCTTCGTAGAGTATCTGAAACAAATGATGAAACAGGATGGCGTGAAGGCGCGCTTTGTTCGCGGCGGCTCGACGAAATTCCTGGTCGAGTTGCTGCATGAAGGGCTGACGGATTACATCCTGGATGGGCAGACCTTCGATCTCGACGGCGTAAAGTCGATGGCGAACGATCCGCGGCATGTCGCGACTTCGCCGTTCACTTCCTACAACTATCACGGCAAGGGAAACTTCGCTTCGCTGGTCGATGCCGTGGTTTTGGGCGCGACGGAAGTGGACGTGAACTTCAATGCCAACGTGGTAACGCACTCCGATGGACGCTTGCTGCACGGTATTGGCGGATGGCAGAACTGCCTGTTTTCGGGCTGCACGATTCTCGCGCTGCCTTCGTTCCGCGACCGCATTCCCGTGATTGTGGACGAGGTCACTACGTTGACGGGGCCGGGCGAAATGATCGACGTGATTGTGACCGAACGCGGCATTGCCATCAATCCGCTGCGCACGGACCTGCTCGATGCGGTGAAGGGATCGAAGCTGCCGGTTCGTCCGCTGCAGGACATCAAAGCCGAAGTCGAGAAAATCTGCGGCAAGCCGGCGCGTCCGAAGTTGGGCGATCGTCCCTGCGCGGTGGTGAAGTGGGTCGATGGCACAGTTCTGGATACGATTTGGCAGGTTAGCTGACAGCCGATCCGAAGCGCAGCCGTAAGTTCTTCCGCTTGTAGAGACGCGGCTTGCCGCGTCTCCTGCGTGTCCCCGGGAGACGCGGCAAGCCGCGTCTCTACAGGGAAGCTATAATCGGCAGCAATGCGACAATTCTTCCGCATGTTGCTTTTGGCTCTGGTGCTGCTGGCGGTGGCGCTGATTTCGGCGCTCACGACCATGCACATGGCCATCCACGGGCGCGAGGTGGCCATCCCAAAACTGGTGGGCATGGGGCCGCTGGAAGCGGAGCGCGCGGGCGCGGCCGCGGGCCTGCAAGTAGTCATCGAGCGGCAGTTCTACAGCGCCGACATTCCCGAAGGAAAAATCATGACCCAGGTGCCGCCGCCGGGAACGAAGGTGCGGCGCGGCTGGTCGGTGCGCGTAGCGCAGAGTTTGGGGCCGCAGCGGGTGGCGATTCCCGACGTGACGGGAGGCAGCGAGCGGGTCGCGGAGTTGAACATCCAGCGCCGCGGACTCAATCTGGGGACGGTCGCGCGCGTCAGCCTGCCGGAAGCGCCGCTCGATCAAGTGATTTCGCAGAGCCCGCCCGCGAATGCCAGCGGCGTGTCCGCGCCAAAGATCAATCTGCTGGTCGGCGACGGCCCCGCGCTGCCAACCTATGTGATGCCGGATTTCACCGGACAACCTCTCGGCAGCGCGACGCTGGCGCTCGAGGATGCCGGCCTCAAGGTTGGAAAAGTCAGCGTGCTTCCGCCGCCGTCTATTGGCGGGTCGCAAGCCGCGCCAGTTGTGCCGTCCGCAGCCTCCCAGCCAGGTGCGGCGAGCATGATCGTGAGCCAGACTCCGGCGCCCGGACAAAAGATCGTGGCTGGCAGCGCCGTGGACTTCGACGTGCGTTAGGGTCCACAAAAGCCTTATAGCTGGTGGAGGGCCGGGCGTCCTCGCCCGGCCGCTGCGCTGCTGGACGGGCGAGGACGCCCGTCGCTCCATCGTTCAACGCCGTTGGATCAGCGCAGCGAAGAATCCATCGCACGGATGCACGCCGGGAATTGTTCTCAGATAGGGGCCGGCGAGGAGCGAAGAGATATCCTGCCAGCACATTTCACCGGACTGCCGCAGTTGCTCCAACTCACCTTGGCAATCGACGAGCTTGAAGTCGGCGGCGCCATCGAGGGCAGCCTCCACTACCGCTTCGTTCTCCTCTCGCTCCAGCGAACATGTGGAATAGACGAGCCGCCCGCTAAGCGCTGGGTGGCGAAGCGTGGACTTCAGGATGGCCAACTGTCGCGACTGAAGATCGCGCAGGTCTTCCGGCTTGAGCCGCCACTTGATCTCTGGATTGCGGGCCAGAGTGCCAGTGCCGGAACAAGGAACGTCGGTGAGGATGCGGTCAAAGGCGAGGGAAGAAGAGAAGGGCAAATGACGCGCGTCCGCCGCTACGATGTGGACGTTCGGCAAGCGAGTAAGGCTTTGCAGCAGGCGCGCGCGATGCGGATGCAACTCGATCGCAAATACTTTGGCGCTCGGATTGCGCCGGGCGAGCAAAGCGGTCTTGCTGCCGGGAGCGGCGCAACAATCCAGAATCATTTCTCCGCGGCCGACCAGCACCGCGACCAGTTGCGAAGCTTCATCCTGGATGGAGACGCAGCCTTCCTCGTAAGCACGCGTGCCGGTTATATCGCCCGCAAGAACGCGCCGCGCAGCCGACAGCAGCCGGCCCGGCGCAAGTTGCACGCCCGCCGCAGCAAGTTCGGCTTCACACCGATCTTCGCTAGATCGATCTTGATTAGATTGATGGTCGTGAATGTGAATCGACGTGGCCGGCACCGTCTGATCGTGGACGCAGATTCGGCGCGCCGCCTCAAGTCCATAGCGCTCGATCCAACGGTCGATTAGCCAGGGGGGATGAGCGGCGTTTCGAGCCAGCGTAGTTGCGTCGGGTGATTTGGCGATTTCCGCGAAACGTCTTCTGCGCCGGCAAGGGCAATTTTTCGCAGAACCGCATTCACGAATGAAGCCGCCGAGCGCTTGCGCGCGGCTTTGACAAGCTCCACACTTTCGAAGATCGCCGCCCGCGCCGGAACCCGGGAGAGAAACTGTAGTTGATACACGCCGAGGCGCAATGCAGCCAGCACTTCGGCATCGAGTCGATCGAGCTGTTGCGACGATGCCGCGGCCAGCCGCTCATCGAGCAGAGACCGCCAGCGGAGGACTCCCATCACCAGCTCGGTGGCGAGCCCATGATCTCGGGTGGAGAGTTTCGCGAATTGCGTGGAATGGAGCAGTTCGGCGGCGTAGGAGCCTTCGCGCTCGACTCTGAGAAGGGCCTCGAAAGCCGCGTATCGAGCGAGAGAAGCACGAGCGGGAGAAACGGCCATCGCTATAGCGACTCCATCCCGGTCATTCCCTAGTGACCAGACAACTATGTCTCGCTACCATCTATTGGAAGTTGCTGTTCCGTTACGGTGATCTTATTGTTGCTTTTCCAGCTATTAGGCAACCCAGCGGCACCAAATATCGTTAAGGCCTTGTATAGGTATGGCCGCAAAACCTCATCAAAGACCCGATGGCAATTAGGGCACAGCGGAATGCCGTTGCATTGACTATCATGTCCCACTTTCTTTTTCCACTCCTGTTCGTCAACAATGTGGACAGCATCAGGGAGGGGATATTTCACACCGCACATAACACACGGAAGGTGCTCATTGGTTTTTCGGTCGCGAACAATTTTCCGTTTCACATCAGGGTTAAATGGCATGTTGGGCCTCTTTGCCAAGTGGAGCAGATTGGCTGCACGTTTTCGATTGTATGCCCTCCTACAATTGTGGTTCTTGCTTGGCTGGGTGGACGAGGCCGTCCGCCCGTAAATTATTGTCCCAGATAATCGCCGGATTTGGGCCGGTAACCGTTGATGAAATCTTGCGCGGTCATGCGGCGCTTGCCTTCGAGTTGAATTTCGACGAGTTCTAGCACCGTGCCGGTGTCATTATCTTTATCTTTATTTTTGCCGCAGCCGGCGAACAGGCGCGTTCCCTCGACTTCGATTTCTCCGGGCTTCAACTTAGCCTCATATTGCAAGGGTTGAGCGCGGTGAACTTGCAGCGTTTTTCCCCGGAAGGTCGTGAACGCTCCAGGCCACGGCTGAAAGCCGCGCAGGCGGTTGAACAGATCGTTGGCGCTGCGAGCGAAGTCCATACGGCCATCTTCTTTTTTCAGAATCGGCGCGAGCGTGGCTCGCGAATGGTCCTGCGGAGTTGGGTGAACTTGACCGGTGTCGAGTCCACGCAGAGTTTCAACCATCAGATTCGCGCCGACGGATGCGAGCTTCGGGCCCAGGGTCTCGGCGGTATCTTCCGCGCCAATCGGAGTTTCGCGCTGCATGAGGATGTCGCCGGTATCAAGGCCCGCATCAATGCGCATGGTGGTGACTCCGGTGACGGATTCACCGTTGGCGATTGCCCACTGGATCGGCGCTGCGCCACGATACTTGGGCAGCAGAGAGGCGTGCAGGTTCAAATTTCCGAAGCGGGGAAGATCGATCATCCACTGTGGAATGATGCGCCCATAACCGACGACGACGATCGCATCGGGACGAATCGCCATAAGCTGTTCGCGGAATTCGGCGTTGTTCTTGATGGCGGCGGGTTGCACGACGGCAATGCCCAAGCGGATTGCCGCATCTTTCACGGGAGAAACGGAGACTTCCATCCCGCGTCCGCGAGGTCGATCCGGTTGCGTAACCACCAACGGAACGGCATGACCAGCCTCGATCAACTTCTCCAGAGTCGGGACAGCGAAACTAGGCGTGCCACAAAAAACGAGAATCATAGATATGCGGCCAGACTAGACTTTGTCATCCCGAGCGAAGCGAGGGATCTGTAGTTCACGGCAAGATGCAGATCCCTCGCTTCGCTCGGGATGACAACTCATAAGAAGGAGTCCCTACCACTCGCCCGCCTTCACCATTTTTTTGATCTTGCGCTTGATGAGGTCGCGCTTTAGCGCGCTGACGTGCGAGATGTAGAGCTTGCCGTTCAAGTGGTCGGTCTCATGCAGGAGGGCCCGCGCCAGCAGGTCTTCTCCCGTGTGCTCGAAAAACTTGCCGCTCAGGTCTTGCGCGCGCACGGTCACGGTCTTGGCGCGCGTGACGTCCTCGCGAAATTCGGGAATGCTCAGGCAGCCTTCGCTGCTCCGCTGACGGCCTTCTTTGCCGACGATGACCGGATTGATCAGGACCAGCCTGGCATCGGGGTTTTCCTTGAAAGTCACATCCACGACGGCGATTCGTTTGGAAATGCCGATCTGCGGGGCCGCCAAGCCGACGCCACGGGCCGCGTACATGGACTCGAACATGTCTTCGATGAGCTTCTTGAGACCGTCGTCGAAGCTGGTCACCTCGGTCGCGGGTGTTTCCAGGACGGGATCGCCAAATTTCACAATTGGATAAATCATTTTGGGTTTACAAGTTTTGAGTTAGTAATTTTTCAGTTGCTCCAAATAGCCCTGGAAATTTCGTTTCGTTTCTTTCATGGAATCGCCGCCGAATTTTTCGAGCGTGGAGCGTGCCAAAGTGAGCGCGACCATGGCCTCGGCGACGACGCCAGCGGCGGGCACCACGCACACATCCGAGCGCTCGTACGCCGCCTTCACCGGCTCGCGGGTCGTGAAATCCACCGACTGCAAGGGACGCCGCAGCGTGGAGACCGGTTTCAGATAACCGCGGACCCGAATTTCCTGTCCGTTGGAAACGCCGCCTTCCAGGCCTCCGGCGTTGTTGCGCGTGCGCGTAAAGCCGGAAAATCCCGAGCCGCTCCGATAACCAATTTCGTCGTGCACGGCCGATCCCGGTGAATACGCCGCCTGAATTCCGTTTCCAATTTCGACTGCTTTCACCGCTTGCACCGACATGACCGCCGCAGCCAACAGCGCATCCAGCCGCTCGTCCCATTGCACATAGCTGCCCAAACCGGGCGGAACATTGCGCGCCACCACCTCGAAAACTCCACCCAACGAATCGCCGGTGCGCAGAACTTTATCGATTTCTTCCTTCATGCGCCGCTCGGCATCGGCATCGGCGCAGGAAAGCAGCACCTCGTTTTTGCGCGACAGTGGCTCGATTTGCTCCCACGCAATTTCCCGGTCGGCAATCGAAACCGCGCCCACCGCAATCACATGACTCAGGACTTCCACGCCCAACTCGCGCAGCAGCAGCTTGGCGAGCGCGCCCAGCGCCACCCGCGCCGCCGTTTCACGGGCCGAGGAGCGCTCCAGAACATAGCGCGCATCCGTAAAATCGTACTTCAAAGCTCCGGCAAGATCGGCATGGCCGGGGCGCGGCGACGCCACGCGCTTGTGTTTTGCCGGATCGCCCGCCTCCACCGGCAGCGATTCCTTCCAATTCGGCCAGTCGCGGTTCTCGATCATGACCGCGATCGGCGAGCCGATGGTCTTGCCATGATGCACGCCGGAGAGAAAATGGGCCCGGTCGCTTTCGATCTTCATGCGCCCGCCGCGTCCAAAGCCCTGCTGGCGCCGCCAGAGCTCGCGATCCACGAACGCCTGGTCCACCGCCAGCCCGGCAGGCAGCCCGGAGAGGAACGCAACCAGCGCCTCGCCGTGGGATTCTCCGGAAGTAAAATAGCGCAGCATGTGGAAAAGGAATTGTAAATGAAGACGAAAGGTTCGGCTCTGTTTGATTTTCGACCGGCGATTTTCACCCAGCCCGCCGATCTGCATCCGTTCTACGGCTTCGGTTCGCCAAACAAGTTAATCGCCGGCGCTGTCGAAGCCGGGCGTTCCATCTCTGTAGGCGCTGCTGGCTGCGCGCCCGAATCTTCCGCGCCATTTTTCGGCGCTGGCGCTTTTTCCCCCTGCAGGAATTTTCTGGAATCGAACAGCGGGCGGCCCAGCGACGCGTTGTAGCTGGTCCACGGCCCTTCGAGTTCCGACTCGCGCTCGAAGTGGGCGCGCATGGCCTCGAGCTTCGAATCCAGATCGTCGAGATAGTGCAGCATGAGCGCTTCGGGAAACATCGGCAGCTTGGGCGATCCGAATTCGTACTGCCCGTGGTGGCTGATGATCATGTGTTCGAGCAGAGTTTTCAGTTCCGCGGGGAAGCCGGGCAGCTTTGCGAGCTGGGCTTGCAGCATTTCCAGTTCGATAATCATGTGCCCAAGCAACTGGCCGCGCGTGGTGTAGGAAAATGCGCGATTGTAGGTCAGTTCCTGGAGCTTGCCGATGTCGTGCAGAAACGCTCCCGTCAACAGCAGGTCGCGGTCAATCTGCGGATAGTTCCGGCACACCAGATCGCAGGAGCGGACGAGCGACACGACGTGATCGAGCAGTCCGCCGATGTAGGCATGATGAAGGGTTTTGGCCGCTGGGGCATTGCGATAACGTTCGGCAATATCCGGGTCCGCCATGAACAGCTCGACCAGCGCTTTCAGGTGCGGATTCTGGAAGGTGGCGACAAAACCGGCCAGCGTTTGCCAGAGTTCGCCGATGTCCTTGGTGGTCTTGGGCAGGTAGTCGGCGAAGTCGATCTCGGCTTCTTCCATGCGCCGCAACTTGTGGATGGTGAGCTGAAAACGGTTCTTGTACTTATTGACGAGCCCCTTAATTTTGAGAAAGTCGTCCTGCTCGAAGGAGTCGACGAATTCATCGACGTTGTCCCACATCTTGGCTTCGATCTGGCCGGTGCAGTCCGCCAGAGTCAGCGCCAGGTAAGGCTCGCCATTTTTTTTCGCCTTCACCTGCTTCGACGCCACCACGAAGCTGGAGGTGACAATCTTGTTTTCCTGCTGGGAACATTCGGAGATGAAGAACTCTTTCATGGGCCTCCGCGAAACCGGATTGCCTTAGTAAATCTTCGGGAAAGATGCCTAGAGCGTGTTTCAAAAACACCTTTTAGCTCTGAAGGCGCGTCCCTCAGGGGCTAAAGCCCGCATTTTTCTTGGCTCTAAGCGGCACGGCTAAAGCCGTGCCCTACCCTAAAACTATTTTTGAAACACGCTCTAGTCCTCGGAGACAAAGGTGCGCGAGAGAACTGGGCCGTCCCTCCGGGACTTGTATCACTTTCTTCCATTTTCCCCAGCGCTGAAGCGCTGGGCTAAGTTAGTTTGCCCCTACGGGGCTTTAGGTTGTAAAGCCGAGCCCGCAAAAAACATACCCAAGTTTACTAGTGCCGTGACCGCGTGATTGTTACTACGGTCGATCCATTTTTATTGGTGGAGCGCCGGGCGTCCCCGCCCGGCGGGACGGGCGAGACGCCCGTCGCTCCACCGTATGACTTATCACTCGGTCATAGCACTAGGTGAGGCCAGTCCCAGTCTAAAACACGCCCAGCTTCTTTTTCTTTTTCAGCTTCTTCGCTTTGGCCTCTTTGTCGGTGGTCTCGACGGGCTTGGTTTGCCTGGCGCTTGCGCCCGAGTCGATGTAACCGTTCTTGATGTCAATGAAGGCCTCTTCGCGCAGCGTGGTCAGATACACGCGCAGCGCGGGCTGTAGTTTCTGCATGTACAACTCATCCTGGATGCGCGGCTCCGCTTCCTTCAGGGTGGGAATGCCCGCCTTCTGATGCTCGGTCGCCTGCAGGACCACGTAACCCTGCTTGGTGCGAATCACATCCGTGACTTCGCCCGCCTTCAGCGCGAATACCTTGTCTTCCAGTTCCTGCGCGAGAGTGCCGCGCTTGAAATAGCTGAGGTCACCGCCGTCTTTCGCCGATGGTCCATTGGAGAACCGTTTCGCCAAGTCTTCAAACTTTGCACCCTTGTGGATCTGTTCGAGCAGGTCCTGCGCTTTGGCCTGGGCGGCGGCCCACGCTGCCTCCGTCTCCGCCTCCGATGGCGGCTCGGGCTTCGCGTCCGCGCTGGGAGCCGGTTTGGCGGCCGTCTTGGGCGCGATCAGAATTTCACTCAGGCGGACCTGCTCGGGCTGCTCCATTTCCGCGCGGTGCTGGTCGTAGAATTTCTTCTCCTCTTCCTTGGTCATGGACAGTTTCTGACCCACCTCCTGCCCAATCACCTTCTGCGTGACGATCTGGTTGCGCAGGTTTTGCTTGAAGTCTTCATACGAAGCTCCCTGGGCCTCGGCCGCTTTTTCCAGGTCCTCCATGGTTTCCAGGTTCATCTGCTTGCGCATTTCATCGAGGCGCTTGATGAGTTCGGTGTCGCCGGTAATGCCAAGATCCTTGCCCTTTTGCAGCAGGAGTTGCTGGTCAATCAGATCGCGCAGAACGTCACGCTGCTTTTCGGTAAAAATGCGGTCGGCGTTGGCCGGGTCCCGTTGCTGGATTTCCTGTTTGACCTGATCCCGGCTGCGGCTGTATTCCGAGCGGGTGATGATTTCGTTGTTCACGCGGGCGACGATCTCTTCGACCACGTTATCGGCCGGCAAAACGGCCGGAAGCAACAGCGCGTATGCAACAGCTAAGAGCGGGACAAGTCGGGCTTTCTTCATTGGGGCTCTCTCGAAACGTTGTTTCGCAACTTTGTTTCGCAACCTGGGCACACCCGAGAAATTTGTTTTTCCATTTTACGCCGCCAGCCGCAGGGTAGCCAATGGAGCGGGCTAATTTCCCCGCGTGAGCGTCAGTGCGGTCACGTCGTTGTGCTTCGGGGCCATGCGCATGAAGTCCTCGACGCGCTGCAGGATGCGCTGGGAAAGGTCTTTATTATTGGCCGAAGCGGGAGCGGCTTGCATGACGCTCTTGACTCCGTCCAGACCGAATTCGGCGTGCTTCGACTCGGCCTCCACCACTCCGCGTGAAACCACCGCCAGCGAACTGTTTGGCCCCATGCCGACGATGCGGGCGTCGCTGGGCGCCAGCGCAGAACAAGCCGAGCGGCAGGCCGGTCGCGGGCAATTCGACAATGCCGGAGTCGTCGCGCAGCAAGCCCGGAGTGTGGCCGGCGTTGACGTAACAAAGCGTGCCCAGTTCCTCGTTGTAGCAGCCGGCGAAGGCCGGGCAACTGCGCACGCCTCCGGCAGCGCGCACGATCTCGAGATTCAGGCGGCGCGACAATTCGATCATCGCGTCCGATTCGTTCAGTTCGGCGGCGGCGAAGAGTTCCTCGCCGGACGAGCGGAAACAAGCCTGCGCGGCTTGCAACACGCCCAGGTTCGCGTCGCGTCTGCCGGCCACGTCGAGCAATCCGAAAAGAAAACGGGTGGGGCCGACGCGCAGGAAATCGTGAAAATCGCCTCCCGCGCGCGAGGAAAGATAGGCGACCGCAATCTCCGCGCCATTAAGCGCGGCGCTGTCCACCTGAAGGACTTCGGGAAGTTCCTCCGCTGTTGAGCCGAACGTTGAGCCGAACCCGAGCTTTGAAAAGAACGACTTCATGACGGGCGAAAGTAACACAAAGTTTGGGACGGAGCAATGAGCGGGAGTTCGCGGATGCGCGGGCGAGTCGCCCGCGCCCACACGGCCCGCGCCCACGCTGGACTTGCCACACGTTCCTATTCGCCGTATTTTTCTTTCAGCGTGCGGGTCATTTCGTCGCGGAGTTGGCGGTAGTCGGAGTGGACGGTGGCGCGCAACGCGGCTTCGGTGGAGCTGCCTTGCGAGAGGAGTTCGAGAATGCGCGCGATTTCGCTCGATGCCGTAGGCGTCGCGGATGTACTCGGCGGCGGCGAGAGATTCGGCGTAGGCGGCAGTGGCTTCGGGGGCGGAGAAGCTCATGAAACTGCCTTCGAGCACATTGAACGGGATCTCATTTCCGGAGGCGAAGAGGTGCGCCAGCTGGCGTCCGTTGGCGGCGGACGACTTGCCTTCTTCGATCTGCGCGATGCCTTCGTTGAGCCAAGTGGGGCAGCGGTTGCTCGACATCTGAGAGACGAACGAGTGCGTCAGTTCATGTTTGAGGACGCGGGCCAGTTCGGGCGTGACGCTCTGGACGCCGCTGATCGGGATGCGCAGTTTGCCATCGTTGACGGCGCCGGTCCATGACGGGCGCGCGGGTCACGTCGAAGAACGCCTGCTGGGTGTAGAGCGTGACCGCGATGTTGTTGTGGGGCGAGTAGCCGAGATCGCCCACCAGGTCGTCGTACTCGGAGTCGAGCGTCGCGAGCAGGTCGCGGCGGAAGGTTTCCGAGGTGTCTTTGCCTTCGAAGTGGAGATTGAAGTGGCTGCTTTCGCGTTGCGAGAAATCGGATTCGGCGCTCGATTCGCGCTCGGCGCGGGCGAGATACTGGCTGACCGTCGCGTCGGGACGCAGGGCGAGCGACTTCTTCCAGGAACGAATGGCGTCGGGCGTATGATCGCTGGCGAATTGCACGAACCCCAGCATGGCGATGGCGTCGGGTGAGTCGGGAGCAATGCGGGCGGCGTGTTCGGCGTAGGGCAAAGCTTCGGGAGCATGGCCGGTGCGCATCAGGGTCGCGGCGTAGTAGATCAGCAAGGTGGAGTTGTCCGGCTGGAAACCGAGGGCGGATTCGTAATAGCGCTTGGCCTGCGGGAAGTTGCCGTGATCCGATTCGTGCTTGCCGGCGAGGAAGTAGGCGGTGGCGGCGAGATCGGGATTGGACGATTGTCCGAGGCTGGCCAGCGCGTCGGCATCGACTTTGCCGTCGCGAATGACTTTTTCGGCACGTCGGCTTCGTGGTTGAATGAGGGCGCGGGCGGGGTGATGTCGGGGACATTGGCTGACGCTCCGGAACGGCGTGAACGGCGCGACGCCGCCGGCGTCGATGTGGTCAACGGAGGATTTCGGGATGGCGTAGGTATCTTCGCCGAGGTCGTACTCGACGCGGTCTTTGTTTTCGCGGACCTGGTCGGCCCAGATGGTGCGTCCATTCTTAAGATGAATGACGTCGGCGGGCGCGGGAAGCGCCGCGAAAAGCACTAGAATGAGGAGCAGAGGCTCTCACTGGGCTGATTCTAGCAACCGCGCGGAGGGCCGGTAAGGTGACCAAGGTGCTGCGTAGGAAGTTCTGAGTTCGCAGTTCCCAGTTCTCAGTTCCCGGTTCTCTGTTCTCAGTTGGAATCGGGTCGTCCTGGGTTTTTCTGAGAACTGAGAACTGGGAACTGAGAACTGGGAACTGTTTATGAGGCTAGCTGTGGTTCGATCGCGGCGCATGATCGGGTTGGCGTGGTGCCTCGTGGCCGCGGCGGCTTGGGCGCAGGCGGCGGGGCCGAGCCCGGAGTGTCCGCAAACTACCAGCGGCCTTTACGCGCGGATTCGCTCGGTGGGACTCGATCCGCAACGGGTGTATCAGGTTCGGGAAGCCTCGATTGACCGGCCTAATCTCCACCTTGATTTCGACGACGGCACGCTGGCGTTTACGGAAGATATTTGCGGGCGGATTACGGGCGCGTTCTTCGAGGGTGAGGGCGAGATACGGCTGCGGCCGCCGAACCGGGTGGAGCGCGGATCGCTGGCGCTGTTCACGGGGATGGCGATTCTGGAAGAGCAGTTCACTTCGGGATATCTGCGCTTCAACGACGACACGGCAGAGGTCTTGCGGCCGTTTCTGACGCCCGCGCCGGAGGGCGCGGAATTCATAAAGAAATGGAGCGGCACGGGCCGGACGCTGGCGGAGTTCGACGCCCTGCGTTTGCTGCTGGACTTCAGTCATTTCCTTCCGCACTGGACGGGCGAGCAAGCCCGTCACTACGCGAGCCGGAGGGAAAATTTCCGCCGCTGCTGCACGCTCATTTGCTGGGCAAGAAACTGGGAGGTTTTGAAGTGTTCTGGGATGCGGCAAACGCCGAGCCGTTGTGGGCTGGGCAGCCGCGATCGAAGGACGGCATCTATGTTCTTCGATGTCTGGACTTCGTTTGCGCCCAGCGGAGTCGGGCGGCGCAGAATGCGGCCCGGCTGGCAAACGATGTTCGATCCGGACTTCCGGATTCGGGCGTCGGTCGAGCCTCCGACCAGGTTGCAAGCATCGACGGAGATGAATGTTTGAATTCGCAGCGGAGGAGAGAGGACGCTGCTGTTTGAGTTATCGCGATATCTAAAGGTGGATGCCGTCGCGGCGGATGGGCGGCCGGTGGATTTCATCCAGAACCCGGCAATCGAAGGAAGCGAGTTGCAGCGAAAAGGGAACGATCTGGTGGCGGTGGTTTTTCCCGCTCCGCTCGCGCCCGGCCAGGAATTGAAGCTGCGCTTCAGTTATGCGGGCGATGTGCTGTCGAAGGCGGGAAAGGGATTGTTGTATGTGGGCGAGCGCGGCACGTGGTATCCGAATTTCGGCTTGAGCCCGGCGCAGTTCGACATGGAGTTTCACTATCCGGCGGACTGGACGCTGGTGGCGACGGGAAAACAGATCGCAAGCGCGGGGGCTAGGGCGGGTAAAGGGAGGGGGGCGGAAACGAACGCGGCGGCAGGGGCGGAGAAAATTTCGAGGTGGATTCGGAGCGGCCGATTCCGGTGGCGG